>CAYZIP010000026.1:0-1745 GCA_964478695.1 uncultured Candidatus Saccharibacteria bacterium | reverse complement strand
TTCCTACAAGATAATATTTTATCAGATAATATTATCTGGCGCAATAAAAGAATAGTAAAAGACCTATTTTTATAAAAAGATCTTATAGCTTTGATTATAACTTAGACTTGTAGTTTACAATTATTTCTTTATATATAGAGTAGTGGCAAATTCATTCCCGGCCTTTACTGGGGGAGTGTCAAAAGTAATGTCAGATCCAGTCAGCTCAGCTAAGTGGGTTAATATCTTATCATATTGTTTTTGTCCAAGCTCAGGAAAATTATTCTCTCTACCTCGAAATCTAACTGCCACTCGTACTTTATTGCCATCCAATAGAAACTTAGCTACTTTACCTAGTTTTATCATTAAATCATTATGTTCTATTTTTAAAGAGAAGCGCATCATTTTGATCTCTGTAATCTTTTGATTTTTTTTAGCTTTTTGTTCTTTCTTGGTTAATTCATACTTATATTTACCAAAGTCTATGATCTTAGCTACAACAGGATTTGTTTTTCCAGCTATCTCTACCAGGTCCAAGCCCAATTCTTTTGCCTTTAATATAGCATCTTGTTTGGATAAAATTCCAATAAAGTTGCCTTCAGCGTCTATTACCCTTAATTCGCTAGCCCTGATCTGATCATTAACAAAAAACCGTGTTTTTATAGCAGGGAATCCTTTTCTCTCATTTGTTATATATTATATCCATTTAGGCCTATAATTCAAAATTTTTGGGGACAATCATGGATATGTCTTTGTTTTCAGCTGGTTTTATGATTTCTTGATGAGTGCTAGAATTAGCAAAGTAGAGCGAATGATCTTTAGCCGGCAATATAGTGAAGTCATTGGTGGGTAAGTGTAGGTTTATAAACTTATTGTCGTCCCATAGTAAATACTTATTGGCATGATGCTTATTTTCTCCAGTGATTATATATTTATACTGGCCCAAACCCCTCTTTATATTTAAATTGGTAAACTTGCCAGATATACTGAAACTTTCGTTATTAATAGACAAGTTATCATTTTCGCTTTTGTCATCAGACAATATTAGGTCTAGGTCTATTAATCCGTAAAATCCATTTAACTGCATACAGGGTATGGTTTTGATTCTTCTTTCTATGCTAATCTGTAATCCTTCCCAAAAATCCTTAATACCCATCTTTTTTCCATAGCGCGAATTTCTGTTAATCGGAATAAAGCTGGTAATAATATTAATATCTTCAGACAAGATGACATTCAGGCTAATGTCTAAGCTGTAATCGTCTCCTAGTATGACAAAGGTACTGTGATTGTCTTTATTATTTTTAATAAAATCTAGTATCATTTTGGCACTGCTGGCTTCGTCTATTAGTTCTACGGTGGCTCCTAGCAAATGCATTTTAGACATTTGTTCTAAAATCTTATTAGCGATTTTCTCTCTAGGAGTACGGTCAATGGTTTTATCTATAATCACAGCATACATGGCTATAATTTATCCTCTAAACTGTCTTTGGCTTTAATGCGGAGCTTATTACTATTTTTACTACTACTTGTATTGGTAGCTGTTTTGCTACTGAGGCTGTGGTGTTTGGGTTTTTGCCAATAAGTACTGATATTGGCTTTTATTTTAGCCCCTGCTATAGATTCTAGGTTTATGACATTGAATGATCCTTCAAGGGATGCATGTTCAAATAAAGCTAAATTGTCGATAGTAGCTTCATTTGAAATAAATTCCCCATTAACATCTACTTGTTTGCTAGCTATTTCACTAGCTTTGATGACGGCCCCTT
>CAYZIP010000025.1:0-2768 GCA_964478695.1 uncultured Candidatus Saccharibacteria bacterium | reverse complement strand
TTCAGGCAAGACCTTTGACTACCAGATAACCCGTTTTTGATTTGCGGGGGCTATAATAGCAACCTTGACAAGGTTATATGGCTTAAGAAAATGAAATTCCCCCATAAATATACCCATAAATATAGATATATTTATGGGGGAATTCGCCCCCTAGAGGCCTACGGGCTCTCAAGAAGGAGTCAAAAAATGACAACGACTCGTTATTACAATCTGGTATCCAAAAGGACAATCCCGGGGGAAACAACACCCACGGGGATTCGTTATTACGACTTAGAGGGAAATTATTTCCTCCAGGGGTGGAAAACCCCTGAATATTTGCAGTATCGGCTAATAGAAGAGGGGACAACAGCAGCGGTCGTCAGATCAATCAATTATTGGGCTGATGGCCCAAGCGTCAGTGTTAAGGCCTCTAACTGGGTAAAAATAACAAATGAAGATGCCCAAAAGGGCATCTTCATTTGTTTGGGGATAAAATCCTACAGGGAATGGCGAAAGGATCGCCCCAGCATCCTAACGGATGCTGGGGAAGAATTCCCCATCACCCTCCGGGGATATCATGGGGGAAACCTCTGCGGCCACGCCGGCGTGGCCGCATTCGTGCCATACGGCACAAATTTTACTGCCCACTTTCATAGGTGGGAGTATCTGTTAAGGGGCTCGTTAACTAAGAACGATATCTGTGTCAAAACGGTTCCACTACGGGAACCGTGCGAGATTTAGCCCCTGCTCTGCCTTACTGACGTAAGGCAGAGCCATACCCCCATCGATCACCTCCATGGTGATCGATGGGGGTTCTACCCAATATTTTATATAGATTATTATCTAAATAAAGATTAAACACTAATATTATTTAGATAGTTATTTATCAAAAAATCATATGACTTATATAATAGCTCCTACATTTGTGCTAATAGATGCTGCAAGTATAACTTCATAGACTTTTCATTGATTCCTGAAAAAGTTTTTTCTATAAAAGATGCCTCCCCCACAATATCACTCAACTTAAAATCTTGACCAAGATTAAATATCCATATAACTAAAGACAATATAAAATATGTATTCTCGGTGGGAACATAGCTATAATATAGCATCTGATCTTTCATGCATATAAGATGATCAGCAAAATAGAAAATAATATTATTATGAATACTCTTATTAAGAGTTAAAGCATTAAAAAGATCATCTAATGATTTCAAGCTACTATGAAACTGTAAATAATTCCTGATAAAATAAATCAACCTTGAGCCAGTTAAGAAAAAAATCATATCATATTGACTATTGTCTAATAGATGACTATATTCTGTGGCTATAAGATATTTTTTAGTACTAAGGCTGGGCTCAGTATCCCAAGTAGTTAAATCCATAGTTTCGGTATTGATATCTAGCAAGGCCGTAACCATAGCTCCTCCCCTAAAATCACCAGGAGGTAATATATTCAGTCCCATAGAAGTTAGGCCATTATAATAGTCTGATATATAAAAATGAGCATTCTGCCGCAAAGCTCCTAGCCCTATGTTTAAAGCAACTAAATCATATCCAGCAATACTATTATCGCTAGCAGTAATATCAACGGCTGGATTAGCTCTCCATGGTAGAACTGCTTTATGGCCAGAGGAGATAATCTTTTCTAATATAAAGTCATTTTTTTTATACATATTAAACCAAAGACCAAATCTAAAAACTTTATTTTATTACACTTTTGGTATGTTGATCTTTTCTGAAGAACCAAAAACCAATAGGCAAAAATAGCCATAAAGATATTATTCTATAAACCAAAGTAGCCGTTAAGGCTTCGGAAGAGCTCAGCCCAAAGGCAGCCAAACTAGTAACCATTACAGCCTCATAAGCCCCTATACCTCCAGTAATAAAAGCCGTGATGGATACAGCCATAGACAATACATAAACTATCATCACAGATGAAAAGGCAATATCTATATTTAAAGCAAACATAACACTAAATATGGTCAAAATCTCGAATAAATTCCCGGCCAATATTCCAGTCCAAGGGAGGATTAGTTTTTCTCTGAATGAAAGTACTTTGTGGATACGATCAAAAAAATGATCAAGCTGTTTCATGGCATCTTTTTGCGTTATGGCATTTTTCTTAACCAAAGATAAAATCATATTCATCAATGGGACCAGCTTTAAGACTATTTTACTAACAGTCTCTCTGTTAAAAATAAGAATTATAATTAGTCCTATAATCAGCGCTATTACCAAACCAAATATCTGAATCATCTTACCAGCTACTTGATTATTCTCTTGCCCACTAAAGAACTGTATTAATAGTCCTATAGTTAGAATCAACCATAACGATATCATATTCCCTATGCCATAAAATAAATGGGAAATAGAAATTTCAGTTGGGCTAATTTTATTGGCATATCGTCTCTGTAAATATATCAACCCACTAGCTCCTCCAAAAGGAACAACTATATTCAAAAAATTAAAGACCATAATGCGCTCAAATAACAAATTGAACTTTAATTTTATATTTAGTAATTTTAAGAATTCATGATAATAATTCGCCAGAGCTCGGTAGTTCAAATAACGAATAGGGATTATAAGGAGTAAAATAAATAAATTCATAGATCTTACAGAGCTCCAAAAACTGATCAGATTCTCTCTATTGGAAAATAATAATACAATAATGATAACTAAAAAGGCTAGACTCAGTAGATTGTGCTTGGAAAAGAACTTATTAAACATAGCTAATATTATATTACAAATCAGCTAGTAGTGTCATAAAATGCTCTTTAAAAGAATAT
>CAYZIP010000024.1:0-3623 GCA_964478695.1 uncultured Candidatus Saccharibacteria bacterium | reverse complement strand
TTTATTTTATTTTCCATTCTAACTCATCCTGTACAAATGGGGATATTAGCTATGAAATATGGATATAAAATAGCTATTCCAGCCGCTAAGGTGGGAGCAAGACTAGCCATAGCTCAAATTCTATCTGATAGTGGTAGTGATAGTAGTTTGGCCATTAATAGTTCTAGTACTCCGTCTGGCCTGCAGGCTAAAATAAGTAGGATTGATTGGGGAAAAATTAAAGACCCTAGTCCAGATTCAAAAAGTAAGTGTAATTTTAGTGTTAAAGAGATTAACGGTATCTCTAAAATAGATAAGCTTACAGAAAATGGAAAACCCATTAATATAAATAATCTTAATCTTAACTGTGTTATTGATGGATTTGAAACCAATATTCCTTTAGTCAATAAAGCTTTTATTAGTCCAGATGGTAAATTTGTAGCTAGTAAGAATCGTACCAGCCGGTCTGGAGCTTTATCAAAAGAGCAAATAAAAGGGTTAAGCAGTAAGGCTATAGAAAATAAAATTAAAGAAGACAATGACAAGAAGGTGAGGGTAAAGCCAAAAACAAAAAGTGATTGGACTGATGATTGTGTTGACAAGATGATTAATGATTATAATTTTTCCAATTATAAAGAATTTAAAAATATTAGTTGTGATACAGGCCAAGATGAAGATCCCAAAAAAATATCTAGAGAGTTATTTTGTTCTTATGTTGATAATTATCTAGATGATAAAAAGAGTTTATCTAATAAAAAAGCATCTGATGCTGCTAGTGTTAGATTATTTACTAGAACCTTAAATAAGGCCCATGCTCAAAAAGCTAAGTTTGATAATATATCTTTGCAAGAAATTGGTATTATGTCTAAGTCCAATGTTGGATTTAATTCCAGTGAAGAATATTATTTATTGCAAGGACAAGAAGACAGGGGAGTGGCTACCAAAGCCGAGCAAACCAGTGGCAGTGCTATTGGTTTAAAAGAAATAGACAATGCTAGTATCCTAGACTCTCAAGATCAAATTGATAAAGCTGTTAATGCTTGTGCTAGCCTAAGTAAGGCTGATAGCCGGAAGGGTATTTTTGGATCTATCGTCAACTTTCTCAATGGTGAGGCTGGAGCTATTACTGTGGATAATTTTATTAAAAAGCTTCCGGAAAAATTAGTTATTAGAGTGTCTGAATATAAAAGAGGGAATAAATATATTGTTAATCAGGATGTTATTAATAAGATATCGCGCCAATTGTCTGGTACTTTTATTACCAACGAAGAGGGTGGTGAGGATAAGTTTAATGTTATTATGCAAGGCAGTAGATCTACTTTTGACCAGTTAATCACACTAAGAGGAGGTAGATACTTAAATAGCACAGAAACCCAAGAATTAGCCATGGAAAATGCCCAATTAGAGCTGTATAAAGACCAAAGCAAAGGTATGGCTTATAGGATGATAAATACTAATAATACCCGTAGTTTAATTAGTTTAGCTATGCATAGGTCTTTTACTAGAATTGACAATATTCCTAGGCAAAGTGGTGGGATTATGTTGGCCATGATTAAGCCAAATAATATATTTGAGTGGTCAAATAAGATTGCTTTTGATTATATTGGTGGAACTAGTAGTAGTGCCTTGGCCGTGTCTGTTCCTAGTGGCTCTGATAGTTTTGGTTTTGATAAAAAAGAATTAGAATTTGATATAAACACTGTTATTACCTCTGTGGAAAGCAAAGAGAGTAGTGATAAGTACCAAGCTTTGTATACCAAGCTATTAGAATGTTCCAGGATGTCTAGAGTGGAGATATTAGAGAATATTAATAAGCCAAATTTTGAATGTAAGCAGTACCATGACATCAAAGATCCAGATTATAGAGATATATTGGAATGGAGACAATATAAGCTAATCGAAGCTACCGTAGGTGATTTGGTTAGCTTAAGTGATAGTCAAGACGATTATAATGCTGTTGATGACTCTATAGACGCTAAAACCGATAAGGCGAACAATGAGTAGGCTAAGAATTATATTTACGATTATTGTTTTGTTTTGTTTGGTGTGTGAAAGTTTTAATTATCAAGCCTTAGCTATAAATAGTAGTGACAATAAAGAGTGTAGCAATAGAGACGCTGTATTTGGTGATTATCCTTTATATAATTTATGTGACCCGGTAATAGAAGATGATTCTTTCTCTGATACTTATATAGAAGGATCTTATGATTGTCCTACAAACATAGGACTAGAAACAGACTTACCATCAAACATTATTGATGGTATAAATGCTCTTAAGTCTATTTATGAAGATGTAGCCAACAGTAGTGATATAGATTGGCGAGCATTAGCTGCTCTAGACTATAGAGAGAGCAAAAATAATCCTTCTACTAGTGCTCTGAATGGACAACCTTTTGGAGTACGTAATATTGATCATCCTGACTTAATCCCTCAAGACAAAAAAGAAAGTCTGGTGATGGCTGCAAAGTTATTTAAAGAAAATAGTTCTATATTTTATAACACAAAGATTGGAATGCAAACTTCAGACGAAGATTTAAAAAACGCGTTCTTAGCATATAATCGAGGGGGTAGATATAAGAAAGCCAATACTACAGCCGAGTCCTCCCCTTACGTGATGAACTATTTTAATTCTCAATTTTCAAATATGAGTTGGCCTAGTGTCTCTCAAGGAGAGGTGCCTGCTACAGCTGGACGTAAAGATACGGGTAATTATGGAGCTTTTACTATATACAGCAAGCTTGGAGGCAGTGTTTCCTGTAGTGGAGTGGGGGGTGTTAGTGATGTAGAGATAGTGGCCATTGCTCAAAAGGAGGTTGGCACAGCTGAGTCTCCTTTGGGATCTAATGGTGGTCCTTATATATCTAAATATACCAATGGAAATATAGAACCTTGGTGTGCAGACTTCGTCAGCTGGGTTTATAAAGAAGCTGGTAGGCCCTTTAGTCCTACCAGAATTGCTGCCGTTACTGATATTGTGGCTTATATGCAAAAAAATGGGATATATTTTAAAAATGGAAAAGGAGATCCCACTCCTGGAGATATAGTTAACTTTATTGGCTCTGCCGGAACACATATTGGGATAGTAGAAAAAATAGATGGAAACACTCTATCTACAATAGAAGGTAATTCTAGTAATAGAGTTTCTCGTAGAGTATATATGAATTACAAACTTAAAAGTAATATTGTTGGTTTTGGAAGATTAAAGTGAGCCGAAATAAAAAAATAATTTTAATATCTATATCAATTATATTATTAATACTAACTGTGATTTATTTTAGTAAACATAATAAAAAGGATACTAACAATCAAAGTACTAAAAATAGCAATACAAATAGTAGTGATAATAATGAGTCTAATAATAAAATAAATAATGACACTAGTAATGTTGATTCTTATGATAAAGACCCTTTACTATCATTCTTACCAATAAAAACTGATCAATTTATTATAGATTTTGAAGAAGGAAGTGATAAGCATATCATTAGTATCACCCTAACCCCTATCTTAAATTATGATTGGCAGAAAGATAGATATAATAGTGATTTAAGGTTATTTAAAAATAATGCTCTAAACAAAATTAAAAGTTATAATAGTGATTTAAGTAAATATATTATTAATATATACCCCCAAAAAGATCTTAATAA
>CAYZIP010000023.1:0-4178 GCA_964478695.1 uncultured Candidatus Saccharibacteria bacterium | reverse complement strand
TAAACACATAGCTATCATGAAGGGGTCTGTCAGATATAGTGGATTATTTTATATAGCCAGTATTACTATATTTTGTTTAGCCTTAATAGCCCCATCGGTTCGTGATATTGATTATTTAGCGCATTATCATTTTGGCCAAAGTGATACTAAACTATCTAGGATTGGCTTGGGCTGGAATGATGTTAATAAGGATGGGAATATTAGTCCAGAAGAAGTGTCTGATGCTGCTGGTAATACATTCAAGCCAGGAGAGGGCGAGGCTGTAGCTGTTTTTAATTTTCAATTTGATGAAATACAATATGATGATGGTTATGCCGGGTACTCTAGTTATTCTGTAACAGGAAAGCTAAGAGATTTGCCTATTGGCCCTGGTGAAATCTGGGCCAGCGCTGATAATATAAAAACCTCTTGTATTAGCTGTACTAGTAATTTAGGAGGAACTGGTGATTTTAGCGCCAATATTGAGCCTATAACTAAAGATAAAGAAGGGTATTACATCAAAATAGCATTTAGCTTTAAGTCCAAGAGTGAATTTAAAGCTGTAGATAAAGCTCAGATGAAAGCCAGCAGCCCTATTTTTGCCATCAGGGGACCATCTAATCCAGCTTATAAATATCCACCCGGAACAGTTCATAAGATCACAGCAGTATTTGATCCTTCTGTTTGTATTTCTGCTAAAAGCCGTGATGCTGCTGGTAATACTACAGGTGGGGGACAAGAGACTACCCACAATCCTCGGCCAGTTAAAAAGCCCATATTAGAGTCTTGTGGATTACCACCTCCTCCAAAATTACTCTGTGATAATCCTAAACAAAGAGGAGGTATAAAGGGGGTATTGCCAGAATGTGAACTGCAATGGGATACGGGGTATAACAATAAAGTCTGCTATGAAAATTCTACTTGTCGTATCAAAGCTAGTAATAATCTGATCATCAAAGATGCAGAAGGCAAGGATGTATCTAAAGATTCTAAATATAGAGATATTAATGGCAAGGGCAGTTTGAAAGTATTTTTAGAACCCCAAAAAGGATCTTTTGATGCTCCTCCTATTACCTTTATTAAACATAGTGGCCAAATCAGCCTAGAATGTGATAATGACAATCCCAGCTATAAAGCCAGGACTCAAAAGACTATTACAGTATCATTCCCTCCTAGACTTCTTAGCCCATGGCTAATGACAAAAGATGGAGATGTCTGGGTGCGTACTATTATGGGGCCGAATGATGTTGTTGATAATGATTGTTTGAGAGAAAGTACCAAAGCTAGTGATCTTAGCAATAATAATTTTATTATTGAAGATGAAGTCATTAACTATAGCCAGCTCTATCATAGGCTTTTGCCCAATACCGATAAGGCCAGTGGTGATATATCTATATCTTCGTCCAGTGGGCAGGGGTCATATCCAGATAATAGAGTAAAGGCCAATGCCTGCAAGGCTATAAAAACAGCTGGACAATACAAGCCATTAAATGATCAGATGCACGACATTAGACCTTTTGATAATTTAGTAAGAGAGGTCAATCTGGCTATTAATAACATTGATAATGTCCTCAGTTTTCCAAATCCTGATAGCTTATCTGCTGACTTAAGTTTGCAAAGACTAGAAGATTTGTCTGGTTTCATCAAAAGTACATATGCTATCAAAAAATTTAGTACTACAGAACTTCAGAATGAAAGCAGTGCTATATTGCTGCATAATGGAGATTTGAATATGAGTGGATTTAATATGAAATCTGCTCGTAAAACTATTCTGGTCAATGGGAATGTTAATATTGATGGAGACATTAGGATAGAGAACGGTGCCAGTATTAATATTAATGACATTCCAGCCTTGGCTATCATAGCTAGTGGGGATATAAATATTAGCGGAAAAACAAAAGAGATATATAGTTCATTGCTATCAGAAAAAAACATAAATCTTTGCTCAGAATATCAAGCTAACGTAAAAGAGACAGTTGAGCAGTGTAGTGAACATTTATTAATAAAAGGAGTAGTATCTGCTCAAAATAATATTTTCGTCAATAGGACTAAAATAGCGGTCAGTGACAAGCCCTTGGTCTCAGTCTCTCTAACCCCAGCAGCGACCATAGATGCTGGCTGGAGTGACTTTATAAGGTCTTTAATAGGTATAGATGATCGTTATAGTCCTAGATCCACACAGCTACAAATGCAAAAGAGTTCTGTTTAGAGCCAAATATAGCAATCTTAAAAGTTTTTCTGATAAAGTAAATTATATTTTTTAGTATTGACTATATATGATGTATTTTTGTATGATGAGAAAAGATACTTTGGGATAAAGGGCTTTAATACTCTTTGTAGTTAAAAACTTGTTTTTGTTGAAAGTTTTTTCAAAAGCAAACACAAGCTTTTCTTCTGATCAAACATTAATGGAGCTATTTTGCTCTGCCATGTTTCTTTAAAAGAGATTATTTTAATAAAGGGAGTATGAATAAAAGCTCTTTTTTTATCTCTACAACAAGTGTCTATGATGAAAAAAGAACATTAACAAATATTTCTTAAATATATACATGGCTAGTTCTTTTTTAAAGTCTAGACCTGACGTATAGATATGAAATCATATTAAGTAAGGTAATAAGCATCTTCTTAAAATATAAAGTAATTAAATATTTGTAAAAGTATTTTACTTTTGTTTTTTAAAGAAGCAATTTAACACTAAATGTGATTATGATAATTAATCACAAAAGAACAATTTAATATTTGACTTCAAAATAGCCAAATTAAGGTAAATAACTGTTTTAATTTTATAAATTTTAAGCAGTGAATTGACCAAGGCTATGTCAATTAGAAAAAGCGAGTAAGAGCATATGAAGGATGCCTTGACGCAAAATGCCGATGAAGGACGTAGTAAGCTAGCGATAAGCTTCGGGGAGTGGCTAAACACACTTTGATCCGAAGATTTCCGAATGGGGTAACCTAGTCAGAGTCATGTCTGATTGCTCTAGGATTGAATAAAATAGATCCTATGAGTGGGCACCACCTGAACTGAAACATCTTAGTAGGGTGAGGAAGAGAAAACAACCGTGATTCCCTTAGTAGTGGCGAGCGAAAGGGGAACAGTCTAAACCTAATATTTTTCCATTGAGCTTTTTAATAATCTTACTATGATATTCGAACCACCAGTGTGGTGATTATGTCTTAGCTTTTAGAGTAAAAAGAACAAGGTTTTCTACTAGTAATAAAATACGGGGTTGGAAGAATTAAATGACCTTTTATTTGAGGCTTTTGATATTTTAAAACATTTTTTTTAATCTCTATTTATAGAGAAAGAGAAGAAAGTAGTAAAATTTTATTGGCTGAAAAAACTTGTGATATAAGTGACAAATACCTCTATAAGACTTTTAATATTAGTCAATTTGATTATTATAAAAATTCTTAATTTAGCAGGTATTTGCAACTTATTTGAATATATTACTAAAACTTTTTTAGATCTTCTATTTATAGAAGTTTGTTTAAAGTAGCAGTAATATGATCTTGTCATAAGCAGTAATAAGGTTTAAGCACCAGTAGAGTAGCTTAATAAAGTAAAAAAACTTCAGTGGTTAGAAGAAAGAGCCTGGAAAGGACTGCCATAGAACGTGAAAGCCGTGTATTCGAAAACCATGTTGTCTTTATATTTAATTACTTAAGTAGGACGGGGCACGTGAAACCTTGTCTGAATCTGGGAAGACCACTTTCCAAGACTAAATACATTTTGCGTTCGATAGTGTACTAGTACCGTGAGGGAAAGGTTAAAAGAACCCTGCATAAGGGAGTGAAATAGACCCTGAAATCATATGCTTACAATGAGTCGGAGCCTCCTCTAAATTTATTTAGAGATCAGGGTGACGGCGTGCTTTTTGCAGAACGATCTAGCGAGTTAATCTATTCGGCAAGGTTAGGAGTGATCCTCATTAGCCGTAGTGAAAGCGAGCGTTAATAGCGCGATTAAAGTCGGATGGATTAGACCAGAAACCGGGTGAGCTAACCATGGGCAGGTTGAAGCAGTGATAACACACTGTGGAGGACCGCACCAGGGAGTGAACAAGACTCTTGGATGACCTGTGGTTAGTGGAGAAATTCCTATCGAACTCGGAGATAGCTGGTTCTCCTCGAAATAGCTTTAGGGCTAGCGTCATAAACTACCTTGCGGGGGTAGAGCACTGAATGGATTTTGGGCC
>CAYZIP010000022.1:4742-5032 GCA_964478695.1 uncultured Candidatus Saccharibacteria bacterium | reverse complement strand
TTTATTAGAAAGACCAATATAGTTAAGAATAAAATAATATCAACTAATATTTAAGACACAATTATAAATCAAAATAAATTTATGACTTAAACCAAGGAACTTTCTAAACTAGAAAGCACTTGGGTTTAAGTATGCCTAAGCCGCCTTGATTGTCGGTAGAAGAGGCTAGCCGATGTTCCCGTCGTCTTCGTGGAAGACGTGGACGATTCTACATATGGGCCGGGGCCGGGGGGGGGGGGGGGGGGGGGGGGGGGGGGGGGGGGGGCTGGGGGGGGGGCGGCGGCGGGGGG
>CAYZIP010000022.1:0-4732 GCA_964478695.1 uncultured Candidatus Saccharibacteria bacterium | reverse complement strand
GGGCTATTGCATAATTATAAGAACACACTACATATGTACCTATATTAAATGATTTTTATTTTTAGAAATTATTTAATAAGTAATAAATATATAATCTATACCTACAAAACATATATCACCCCAACTAGTAAGACAATTAAGCAATCACATCATAACAACATAGTAACCACGCTATAACCATGTCTAGCAGCGCAACAACCACGCATAACCACATCTAACCACGTCTAACCACGCCATAACCACGTATAAATCTCAGGAGCTTTGCAACATTTGTGCAGGTGTTCTAAGCTGTATACCTAAGTGTATCCGTTTTGTATTATAGAACTCAATATATTTATTGATCTTAGTTTGAATAGTGGTGGTGGATATGTGACTACTTATCTTATTCCCCAAGCACTCTTCTTGAATTGTTCTATTAAATCTTTCAATGTGAGCATTATCATTGGGTCTTCCTAATCTACTATGTCTAACTTGTATATTCTTAAACTTTAATCTGTGTTCAAAGTATCTTCCGAACCCCAATCCATTATCAGCTTGAACCATAGAAAAGATAAATCCACAGGCCTTTTGAGCTCTTATGATAACCTCTGCAGCAATACCCGGTCCAATACGATCATGTATTTCCACATAAGTCATACGAGTATATAGGTCAATAATGGTATATACATATCTTCTTTTGTGGGTCAATGGACATATATAGTAAATAGTATCTGTTTGAACTAGTTCACCTGGCTTGGTAGAATATGGTCTTTTGGGGTTTTCACTCCGAACTCGGTTCTTTCTAGCTCCATCATATTGATGATTACGACATAAGATACGTTTAACACTACTTAAAGAAATATCTACTCCCTCAATCACAGTGATATGGCACCATATCACTTCAGCACATCTTTGCATAGCGCTACGTAGTTCTAGGACGCGAGATACAATACTATCATTAATAGCATTAGGGGATGTATGAGGGCTGGATGAATCTGTCTCTATATTCCATTTACAAAAGCCTAGATGATTAAGATAGCTATAGGTTCTATTTAGCCTATTAGGATTATCCATTTGAACATCTTTATTAAGCACATCCCATTTCTTCTTCCAACGCCAAATGGTACTCCTATGAACTCCACACTTATTAGCTACTACTTGCAAAGGTAATCCATCACGTAATAGTAACTTCATAGCATTCCCCCTGGCTTTAGGTAGGTTGGGATTTATAGAATAGGCCATAGGTAGGTCTCCTTATAGTTATTAGTTAGTAGTAATAACAGTTTAGGATACCTACCTTTTTTAGTTCACATTAACTACTAAAATCAATTCAAATCTATGCCAACAAAGCTAATGAGACATTACGGAATACTTGACACTATGATAAGAATTGTTTTAACATCTTAGACATAAGGACTTATGCTTAAAAGCAAAAACCTTAGAGGTGTTAACTGATTACAAAAAATAAATCAGAACTAAAAATATAAGGAGCGTACAAAAATGTATATAAAAAATAAATATATATTAAATACTCTTAGGGGTATTGTATTTCTATTGATGGTGATAGTAGTTTCTAATAACAAGACTATGGCGGCTACTAGAACAGATACCTTTACTTATAATGACTGGAGCACTCCTAGTGCAGCTATTTTATCGGCCGTATCTCCTTTATTTGGTGGAGGGCCAACTATAGGCCTACGTACGCCTGGTACTAATAACTTCAACTCTACATTAAATGATCCATATAATAGCGATACTAGCACAGCTGCGACCTATGAAGTGGGAGTAGTTACTATAACTCCTAGCTATATATGTAGTGACCAAACTCCTATTGCTATTAATCTAGGTGGTTTTAATGTTACTAGAGATAAAGTTAATGACAATGTAAATGGAGATGGAAATATAGACAAATATTTATATGGTGGAGTATTTGGACTATTGGGTTATAATAGTAGTAATGCTAATGTTATAGCTACTGCCCAAGGTGGATCTGCTGCTATGTCACAGAACCCTACTACATCTCCTAGTACCAATACTTTTGATTACAATCCATATACTATTAGCGGAGCTACATTTGCCGAAGTACTACCAGATACTCCTTTTATCCTAGGATTAGGGATAGGATCTCATGAGCCTTACGGCTCCACCAGCTCATACAAAACCACCACTCCCACCATCACCCTCACCTATGATGATGCTGGTTGTACTAGAAGAAATAATAGTATTCCAGTAGTAAGTAATGCTAGTTCTACTATTAGTACCACTACTGCTAATGGAACTATAGTTATAAATGGATCTGTCTTAGGAGCTAGTGATAGTGATAATGATAGCCTAACCTATGCTATAGTATCGGGTAATGATAATAATTATTTTAGTATTAACTCTACTACCGGCAGTATAACTACTAATAGTACTAATATTCCCACAGGTACCTATACCCTTACCGTCAAAGTTAGTGATGGTCATGGAGGAGAGGCTACTTCTGTAGTTACTATTACTGTTACTAATAACACCGTAACCACAGTCACCACTACTAGTACTCTTCCTTCTACTGGACTAGGACTAGCTGGTTTGGCTACTATTCTATCAGTGTCTCTGGCTACTTATTTTGTATTAAGAGCTAGGGGAGAGTTTTAGGATTCTTTAATGAATACCAGTCATGTTTTTAATATTAATCAATATTCCTTCAAGGATAGTTGATATCTATTGATATAACTAAACATGAAGTTTAAGTTTTTTTAGCAAAGATTCAAGTTCCCCTCTGTTATTTGTTTGCATAAATTGAGCCCGCCAACTAACAGCATATTCAAAATCATTAATATAAATCTTAAAGAATCTTTTCAGCTGATTCCAACTATCCCCTTCTACCTTATCTCCATATACTTGGCAATATAATTCAACATGTCGAATTAAAAGCTCTAGTCTGTCATGAGCAGAATAAGAGCTCCATCTTTCTGGATGATTGCTAAACAAGAGAGGATTATTTAAAACAGCTCTACCAATCATCCCTCCATCCATACCATTGTGCTGTGATAGTTGGCATAAATGTGCCACTGAAGATATATCACCATTACCGATCACAATCAGGTCTGGGTTAATACTTTTAATAGCACTAACAATTTCAGGCATATATTCCCAATGGGCTGGTGCTGCTGATAGTTCTTTTTGGGTTCTTAAATGTAGAATGAGTGCATCTATAGGTAGGGTGGGCAAAAAACAAATCCAATCTTGCAGACTATAACCATTGATGCCAATTCTAGTTTTAATTGACAGGGGTAGATGTGGAGCTCCTGCCTTAATGGCAGAAACAATATCGCCGACACGTTGATGATCCCCTATCATAGCCGAACAAGATCCTTGTTTAATAATCTTTTTGACCGGACAGCCTAGGTTCACATCTATTCCATCAAAGCCCATCTTGGCCAAATCTAAGGCAGTAATATAAAAAGCCTCGGGATCTAATCCCCAAATCTGAGCAATAATAGGGCTGTCTTGATCATTCTTTAATAACCTACGAGACACTCGAGACCTACCTACAGAACTCTTGTAACCCTCTACCGACATAAATTCAGTAAAAAATAAATCTGGGGCACCCAAGCCAGAGATCAAAAGACGAAAAGGATGATCGGTCACATCCTCCATGGGAGCTAATACCTTAATAGGCTCTTCTCTAGCCCGGAGGTTTTGCCAAATATTACTCATAAATACTGGATAATTAAAACGGTTAGATAGTAATCTATTCAGAGCTAATGCTATGACTAATCAAACCAGATAAATTAATGTCAAAGCCACCTTCTTCGGCTTCTAATAAAGATAGCCAAATATATTGTTGCTCAGTCTCCTTGAGAGTCAGGCTTGATACATCTCTGACCATGAGTTCCCCTCTATAAATCCATATCTCTGCATTGTGAGGGCCAAAGTAATAACCCGATTCTTGAGCTCGATACTGCCACCAAAAGAGCCTTTCTTTGACCCTAAAGAGATGCTTGCTTTGATTCAATGCTTCAGACAAAGACCGTCCCACAATATTAATGCTGTCACCAGCAACTAAGGCTGTTGGTAAATCTATCATATATTCTACATCAGCATCAGACATATGATTGGCCTGACGAGATATAAACAGGAATTTGTCTTCTTGAGAGATTAAGAGTTTGGCTAATACATTCATATATATAGTATACTCGAGTTAACACTTAAACTATAATTATTCAGAATTCAATTCAGCCAGAGAAAAATTAGTTTTTGCTTATTGAGCGAAAGCCTAGAGATGTAAGGCTAAATGCCTAAGCTAGAGTTAAGGTAAAAACTTGGTAAAATGATAAAATATAATTAAGTTTAAAAAGGAATAAAAATAAATGAAGGTAAAAGACTATATATCTATTACTGTGGTAGCTGTCTTAATTATTATGGGCTATGTGACGATCAAAGCAATTAGTACTAAGAATAACAAAGTCAACAATAATCAAAATAGCCTCAATACTACTAGTAATAGTACCAACAGTACCAACAGTGGCAACAGTACTGGCACCGATAATAATCAAAACGACATCAATACAGGGACAAATGGTAATCAATACAGCCTATCCGATGTAGCTAGTCATAATAGCAGAAGTAATTGCTGGGTCATTATGACTAGCAATAATACATCACAAGTCTATGATGTGACCGAATATGTATCTAATCCCAATAAACATCCAGGGGCTAGCGTCATAAACTACCTTGCGGGGGTAGAGCACTGAATGGATTTTGGGCC
>CAYZIP010000021.1:0-5254 GCA_964478695.1 uncultured Candidatus Saccharibacteria bacterium | reverse complement strand
GCTAAAGGTTATGCTATTAATTTAGGCGAATTTGAAAGAGCAATAAAAGGATAAAATAATATGGCAAATTTTAAATATGAAGCAAAAGATATGTCCAATGGACAAATTATTAAAGGAGTCATTCAGGCTGATTCACAGAACTCAGCAGCTAGACTGCTAAGTGAGAAAAACCTTTTCCCTATTAGCGTTATTTCGGCTGATGAAGTGGTTATAGCTGGTGTTAAGCTGAAAAGATCTAGCAAAATAAAGGTCAAAGATAAAGTTCTTTTTACTAGACAGCTAGCTACTCTAGTCAATGCTGGTTTGCCTATCTTGCAAGCTCTAGATACAGCTACAGAGCAAATAGCCTCGCCAGCCTTTAGGCAGCTGTTAGAGGGGATCAAAGCCCAAGTACAAGGAGGTTCTAGTCTTTCTAAAGCTTTTGCCTCTCATCCCAAGGTGTTTAATAAAACATATACTAGCCTTATTTCGGCTGGAGAGATATCAGGAACACTTGATCAAGCCCTGGCCAGACTAGCCACTCAGCTAGAGAAAGAACAGGCTATAGCTTCAAAAGTTAAGGGAGCGATGATATATCCCTTTATTGTTTTGGGTGTTATCTTACTGGTTCTGATATTTATGTTAACCACAGTAGTCCCACAAGTAGCCTTATTATATGATGACTTAAATAAAGAATTACCTTTTGCCACTAAGATCTTGCTTACCTTATCTAGATTTATTACAGAAAGGTGGTATTTGGCCATACCTGCCATTGTGTTATCTGGGCTAGGCATTCGCTCTTATACCAAGACCAAGGCTGGTATTAGTTTCTTAGACAAAGTCAAGCTTAAAATGCCAGTTTTTGGCCCCCTATTTCGTAAAATATACATGGCTAGATTTACTAGAACTCTAGGTTCTTTATCGGCCAGTGGTATTCCTATACTAGAAGGTATGAGCATTACGGCCGATGCTGTCGTTAATACTATTATTAGAGACTCTGTAATCAGGGCCATTGATGATGTTAAGTCTGGGAAAACTCTCTCTTCTACCCTACAAAAAGACCCAAATTTCTTGCCTTTGGTTTGGCAGATGATTAAAATAGGTGAAGATTCTGGAACTATGTCTGATATGTTAGACAAGGTAGCTAGCTTTTATGAAGAAGAAGTGGATCAAACTGTTAAAAATCTTTCTACTCTTATCGAGCCCATCATGATGGTTGTTTTAGGAGGCATGGTTTTTGCCATGATTGTGGCCGTACTCTATCCCATTTATTCTCTTGTTGGTAGTGGGGTTGATGGGCTGGGTAGTGGTCAGTAGGAGAGTTAAAAACATAAGCTAATTTGCAACTATTCTTGTAGTATTATAAAGAATATAGTAGTATTATAAAGAATATAGTAGTATTATAAAGAATATAGTAGTATTATAAAGAATATAGTAGTAAAAACATAAAGGAACTTAATAAAATGCAAAAAATAAAATCCCTACACAAGTACTTCTTGGCTAGTTTTTTTGTAGTGATGGTAGTAAATTCTTCTAGCCTAGTCTTAGCTGATGATATCTCTGCTCCTGGCACCAGTGCCCCTAACGGCAGCATTAGCAGTATCCCTCCATCAATACAGCAAACTATTCTATCTAGTACAACTTCATTGACCAATACATCTTCTAATTCTAGCTCAACTTCCAGCTCTAACTCGCCATCACAATCAACAATTAGAGAGACAGCTAGAAGTAAGGCTTTCACAGAGTGGATAAAGACAGCTTGTCTTAATAGTAGAAATCTTGAAAATTGTCAAAAAGAGAGAATAAAAGATGTTATGACACTTAATCACAATATGAATGTGGCTATATCCAAAAAGCAAGAAATTTGTAATGAGATAGTTGGGGATAGTGTCAAAAAAACAGAATGTATAAAAGATTCATATGTAACTACTACCAGGAATTCACAAGTATATCTTGGTGTTCAGTCTGAGAGCTTTTCTAAGAATAAAACATACCAAGAAGACATTAAAATTATTGATGAAGAATACAAAAAATCTGAGAAGAGTTGTAATAAGCTTTATTTTTCATCAGAGAGAGTTAGTTGCCTTAATAAAGCCAAGAAAGCTCGTAGTATTAGTCAATGTGTAGCCGGAAAAACATTACGTAAAACTAATTTTGGAGATAAATATCATTCAGCTAGTTATGGCGGCGATATCAAAAAAGCCAAAGAAGCTATGAAGAAAGATTGTGAAGAAGAATTTAAAAAGAAGAGTGCGTCTCTTAACAAAACCACAAATTAAATATAAATGAATATTAAGCAGGGTAATAAAAGAGAACAAAATGCAAAGAATAAAAAATACATTCCATAGTTTATCAAAAGTCTTCCATCGCCCAAAAACTGGCTCAGATAAAACTATGCCAGACAACAGCGTTGCCACATCTGTAGATCCTATGCCAGGTAATGGCGATGTTGTACCCAAATCAAATAAAAAAAAGATTATTATCTTTGCTTTATTTTTACTTACCATAGCACTAATAGCGTCTGGAGTGTATTTGTACAAAATCTACCGTGATAAAAAAGTGGCCCTTACTGTGTTTGGTACGACCAAATATAAAGCCAAAGATATTAACACTATAGCCCAAGACCTCAAAGCAGCTGGGCTAGATGATAAGCTAGTAAATACATTTATAGAAGATAAAGAAAAATTGAATTATTTAACCAACAACGTTCCTGCCATCAAGCCAACAGAAAAAGAGCTGTCTGATGCCAAGAAAATGTTTTATCCAGACAAAACCAAGCTTACTACAGTAGAAGAAGATGAGGTTTATAGAAATACGGTTTTTTATAAATACAAATCTTTAAAATACGGCTCATACCTGGGAACAGTTTATGTATTTCCTTTTGATGCTAAGGATGGCACAGATTTGTCTAATGAGAGTAATGCTAAGACTAAGGCTATAGCGGCGCTCGGTGGCTTAGAGAGTAATAAATTATCATCTAGTGATGTGGTTGATGATATCTTTAATGATTCAGCTTTTGACATGTCTACTACTTTGCCCAATCCCAGTGGGGATTTTCTTTCTATTGATTTAAGCGATAAAACATTTGGTTTTAATGATATCAATGACGGTATTTTTAATCATAAAAATACCGGCTATTCCAATGTGGAAAAAGCTTTAACTCCAGGTACTGGCGTAGAGGCCACAGGAGCCTATTACTTTTACTATATAGAGCCCATTGGTTATCATCGGGCCACCAGTAATATAGATGCCCAGATATCTGTTGTGGTAGATTTATTAAAAAATGTAAAAGCTCAGTATTAAGTATTTCTATCTTTTTAAAATAGGCTTTAAGTTTTTTAAACATTAAAAGCTTATGTATATAATAAAGGTAATATGAAGCTCACAAAACCCCATTTTGTATTATTAATCTTAGTAATATTATGTTTTATAAAAATAACCCCAGCTCCCAACGCTCTAGGTAATGCTTGCCAAGAGTTCAATGATAGCTATGTCTATGATGCCGTCACTGGTGTTTCTAAAATAGAAGGCGAGCATACTTATCTAATTGCCCCAGAAGATAGCTACCAAGTGATAGCTCAAGCTTGTGGGGGAATAGAAGATGAACCTCGGGTAGAAGATGAATATGACGACGACGGCAATGTGGTAGTAGATAATTCTAGCGTAGATCCTCTACCTGGTATATATGTTAAGTTGACTGCCGAAGTCAGTGGGCCAGCTGGAGAGATTGGATTTAATATTCCAGCCAGCTCAGAATCTGGACCCTTGTCATATGGTTCTAGTGGTTCATCTCTTAGTGCCAGCGGAACAGTCCCGGCTACTTGGATACGTAAAAATAAAGGGGCTATAGTCACAAACTTTACGGCCGTAGCCAAGAGAAAGTATCGTGATGGTCATTTTGAAATTAAAAGTACAGAATCATCTAGCATAACATTAACCCCAGAACCTTGTCCCAATCAGCCAGAGCCAATATTGGATACCAATGTTTCGCAGGATAAGGCTGGAGAAATGTCTTTAGTAGAAGTGGGATGGGATGCTATCCCTGGCTGGGGTCGGCCAGAAAGAGGGTGTTTTAAATATCAATTTTTTGAACAACAGAATTGTAGTTTTAGTATTAGTGGAGGCAGCATTGTAGACGATAGTGGTAGCCCAACCACTCTGGGTAGCGAACTCCCTAGAGGCAGCAGATCTTTTTATATACATGCCACCAAGGGGGGTGATGGCCAATCACCAAAGGTGAGTAAAATACCAGCTAGTATTAGTATGAATTGTAGCAATAGTCCCCCTGGAAATGATCCTAAGGCAAATGCTGATATATCCTATCCCCCTAGACTATTAGTACCAGTTCAAATTATTAATGGCACTAAATATATTAAAGGAGATCTGATAGGACATAGTGACCCTAGTTACACATCAAAAAGCCTCGATAAATGCTTGGTGAAAGAAGATCTATATAACAAAGTTACTGCTAATAGCTTGGTGCTTGGAGGTGTGTTGTCGCAAGCATATGGCCTTTACTTTGGCCATGTTATGGCTGGAGAGTTAAACAAAGATAGTTCAAGTATATGTCTTGGTTCTAGTGATACTGCTGGTCATCAAGAATTATTAACAAATACAAGTGTATTAGATATGATCAAGAACCTGTATAGGGATAGCTGGAGCCATATTGCCAACACTACTCCCACTCCAGATGCCTTGTCCACTCCTCCGCTAGGCTCATTTGACAGAGGTTACTATGTTATGGATAAATTAATCAGCAAGAAGTTTACTATTGATAATAGTATATCTATAAAAAATACAGGAGATAGTATTTCTTTTATAAAGGGAGGTAGTCTGGCTGGAGGGGTCAAGTCTTCTGGGCAACAAACCATAGTATCTGATGGGTCTATAAATATAACAGGGGATATAGTGGCCGGATATTCAGGGGATATTATTAATGCTCCTAGAATAGCGCTGATGGTGAATGGAAATATTGTCATTGACGATAAGGTACGTAGGCTAGATCTAGATATATATGCCACAGGTAGTATTAAACTATGCTCTTCATTGGCTTGTGGACAGTCACTTGAGTTTCATGGAAATATTGTCAGCGACAGTGATGTTGATTATAACAGATCTAATGTAGAGCCATCTTCTAAGCCCAAAGATATCTTTTCTACCATTACTGCCTTTACTCAAAACAGTAGTTGGTTAGCTTATATCATGTCTCCTCCAGGAGTAGATGATAGGTATTCTAATAGAGCCACTCAATCTTATCTATCTAAAAATAAATAGA
>CAYZIP010000020.1:0-6123 GCA_964478695.1 uncultured Candidatus Saccharibacteria bacterium | reverse complement strand
TATATAAAATAATCCACTATATCTGACAGACCCCTTCATGATAGCTATGTGTTTATTAATATCTCTATCCTCCAAACAAAGCAGTAATCTTTATAATCCCGACTAGATTAAAAATACCAAGTATAGTTAAGGCCACAGCGAATATACGTATAAAATTATATGTACCTCCTGGGAACCAATCTTGTATCCCCTGCATATGCCCTGTAATACGGTATATGAGACGATGAAAATTTAATATTAATGTACCCAATATAATAAAAACTAACCCAAGTAATATGTTCATTACTAATATAATATCATGCTCTTAAGTATAGAACCTCAAAATGATTTACGCCATGTATTATACGGAGCATATAAATATTACAAACAAGATGAACGTGAAAGATAAATTAACTATAAGCTTTAAGGGGTTGAGAGATTATAATAGTAAACTTAAAGCTTCTTAATAGAATTTGCTAGGTGAAAATCATGTTTTAAATATGGCCTGAAATTAGGACTAAAAAATGGATATTGGCACCCTGAATTGGAAGCAGTGACAGCTCCAAAATATGATTTGCTTGGGATGAGCTGATTTTAGTATTATATATACTAGAACTATTTAATTCATGCCCATTTTTAAAATAAGGGGATATAGCTCAGTTGGTTAGAGCGCGTCACTGATAATGACGAGGTCAGAGGTTCGAGTCCTCTTATCCCCACCATGTAATTTTATTTTTAATAAAATTGAAAATGGGGCATTAGCTCAGCTGGCTAGAGCACCTGCTTTGCAAGCAGGGGGTCATCGGTTCGAATCCGATATGCTCCACCATTTTTTGATTCTAAAATACTTTTTGTTTATTTTCTTAATTATTGTTCATACGTACTATATATTTAAGTTGGATGTAAAACTTGCTTTTATATAAGAAATTATGTTATCATCATGCTCGACTGTTCGAGTAGTTTTTATCTCATAAGGAGATAGAAGCCTTGAACGGGAAGTACATTTACCTTCTCCAAAACCAACTCCCCTTTAGAATAAAGGGGCAGAAAGAGGTCGCAATGTTTGAAATGTTAGTTTTAGCCACAGGAGTACTAACCATACTCTGTATTTGCTCTGGAGTGGGAGCACTTGGCCGTAGATATCTGGCCAAGTGTGAAAAAGCGATATTCTGGGGACGAGGCTCTTGGTGGCAGCGGACGTATGTCAGGATTGCCACCAGGCTACTGCCAGCAGAACCCTACTTCACCACCACCTCAAAAGAAGGCCGAGATCGCCGACACTGCTCTCAAGCAGATTGGCCATATCGGCCCGAGCGACTCAGGGGACATGGGACCAGCACTCGCTGGCCATGCTCTCATGTGCGCGTGGTTGATCGCTCTTCGGAGATTTATGATTGGGAAAAAGACCAACCATAAATCTTTATAATTGTCCCTCTTGGCGGAGAAGGGACTACCAAAGAATTATATTTTGATTATATAGATATAATTTTTTGGTAGTTTTAAATCTAAGTAAAATATAAAATAAATCTAGTATGGCAATAGCTGTTGTGGGTCTTTAAGCACCAACTTAAGCTCTTCTACATCTGGATATTTAGCCTTATCAGCAGAAGCATAACAAGAGCCAAGATTCTCTTCATAATAAATATAATTAGCTCCAACTTGTACAGAATTTGCCTTTACTACAGCAGCATCAGGCCTATTATCTACGCTGGCTAAAGATATAACCTTTAACTTCCCTAAAGGGGCATCACTTAAACTACAATTATTAATTGTATAGCTCTTTGACCCCAATGATACTGGAACATCAAACCCAGAACCACTATCTGGACTATAAGCCAAGTCATCCAAAATGTTTTTATTGACACTAGTATATTTAATCTTAAGCCCCATTTCTGGTATCAGAAAATACTTTTTAGCTAAATCCTTATCGGTAGTATTGATATTACTACTGTCATCAGAGTTTGTTTTACTATTTTTGAACAAACCACTCTCTGGATTAATGATCTTAATAGCGCTCACTATAGCAACGGCCAAGATCCCTACTGCTAGGATAGCAGATATAATATTAGTTTTTCTACTTACTCTCATAACTTACAATACTCCCTTTTAAATTCAATTATAGCATAAGCTTTTATAGTAATTATCTAAATCAATAATGTTCACAGCTGATTAGATAAGAATCTTGATTCTTGATCAAGCAATAGCTAAGGCTATAAGGCCATTCCAAGCTATTATTAACCAAATCAACTATCACTTTTCTCTGGCAAGGCTCACTATTATTGCAATCTTCCACTCTATTTAAACGCCACCCAATCATCTGCCATGCTGACTCTTCGCCAAAACGATTTTCTAGATCCATACTTGATTCCACTCCCACGCTTAAATATGATTTAAATTTAACAATATCTCCATCTTTCCAGCTTTGTAGAAATTCTTCCATAAAGCTATTAATTTCTTGGTTTTGTTCTGCACTTATATTAGAAGCCTTTTCCTTGCCAATATTAGCACTATCACCTATCACTATATGCAAAAAATCTTGACTAGAATCAAGCTCTATGCCCTTTTTCTCTAGCGCATTGATCTGATCTAACAGATTTTTGGCCTTTGTTCGCTGATCAGAAGACAAAGAAGATATGCCTCCGGCTGTAAATATAGCTTGGTTTAACTGCGCATAATCATTCAGAATAGATTTCACCTGTTCATCTTTAATCTTGCTACTAACACTGGATATATTCTTCTCTAAAGCCTGGCTTTGTTCATAATTTAAGCCTTCGCTAACCACACTAGACTGAACACCTATAGCTCTAAAAGTGGTGGAAATCAGCTTTTTGGCTCTCTCATTTTGAATCATATTATAAGGAAAGACAGAAGCAATGATAGTAATAACAGTTAGCAGAGAGATCTTTAGTCTAGACCCAGTCGTAATATTCAAAAATTTCTTCCAAGACAAAATGCTTTTTTTATTTACTTTCCTGGTACTATTTTTACTACTTTTTTTCATTAATGTCTTTATGTTTTAATGAGAGATCTTCGTTTTAATGTTTTAATATATAATTATAGCTTAACATAAGTATTATTTTTATAAAATAATAATTTCTCTCATAAACTATTGACATTAACATGCATAAAGTATTATTATCTGTACTGGATAACTTTCTATCCACCTAGACTCTTTAAAACGAGAATATTGTGGGTAGAGAGAGTAATAGAGCAATGAAGGAAAGCAGCAGCACAGAAGAGGTTGGTGTTTTATGCACATATTTTTTTCTGTAGCGTTTGTTTGAATTCTTGCTCGCCCAGGACCTATAGCTTAATGGTAAAGCGCCCTGTTGATAAGCTCTTTAGCAGCAGGAGAGATTGGGGTTCGATCCCCCATAGGCCCACTTACAGCGCGGCGGAGAAACCCCGAACCTAGAGGGGAGTCCCCCTCGCCCCTCTAGGTTCAGCTGCAAAAGGTAGGTGGGCTTTAAGCGACTAAAAAACTTATTCACCCAGAGAATGAGTTCCAAAGGCGCTTGGCCCACCTATCGAAACTTTTACTATAACTCTCCTTCACCCCTACATTAGGGGTGAAGGAGAGTCCCTATACCCCCCTTTCGCTCCTAAGGAGCGAAAGGGGTTTTTCTTTTTTAAATTGCTATAATGAACTTAATAGTAAATTTTAAAGGGAGAAACCTTTGCTGATATTAAAAAGCTTAAACTATAGTTATAGTGACCTGGAACCATACATTGACTCTGATACTATGAACTTACATCATAGTAAACATTTACGAGCTTATGTTGATAAAGCCAATATGCTATTAGCCGAATCTAATACAGACTTCAATGGTAATATTTTAGATACTTATAATCAAATATTAAATAGTAATAGTGCTCAAAAACAAGCTCTACTTAATCAGCTAGGCCAAGTATATAATCATGATTTTTATTTTGAAGGACTGATCCCAGCTGATTCATATCAAGCCCCTAATGGTAAGCTCAAAACACTAATAGAAAGTAGTTTTGGGGACATAAAAAACCTAGAACAAGAATTGCAAGAAGAAGCAATGAAAATATTTGGTAGTGGCTGGCAGTGGTTGGTATTAAATAAAGAATCTGGTTGTTTAGAGCTTTGTTCTAGTAATAATGCTTTATTCCCAGACTATAATTCATATACTCATCTGTTAGTAATTGATGTCTGGGAACATGCTTATTATTTAAAATATCAGAACAGAAGAGCTGAATACCTCAGTGGTATTATGAATATCATCAACTGGAAAATAGTTGATGATAGATTAAAACAGTAATTTAAAGCTATGTAAGATATGAGCGAAATTCCGCGCCCAAGAGCTCATGCTGATGGTGCTATACCAGACATAAAGAAGGAATATCCATTGACTAGAGATGGTCATTATTTCCCTGACATAGAAAACTATAGCGAAGATCTGGCTTTAAGAAGAATGGTAACTTATTTAAAAGATTTCATGGCTTCTATTCCAGACACAGCCCTAGAATATATGGGGAGCTATAGCTTAAAAGTAGGCCCTTTTTCTATTCAGATCAACTTCCGTGAAGCAGAAGATGTAGCAATAGATGAGCTAGTATTATTCAAAATTAGTGATGAGAGAGACCCCAGAAATATCGAAAATATTATTGGTTTTAGTGTTAGCCAAGATGGCTCTCTAAAATATTATATTGAACCAGCTCCTTTAGTAGAACTTGATAGTGCAGATACTTTATTTATAATTCAATCCCTAGAGCATATGCTACAAGGGCTAGTTAGAAGCCATAAGCCAGGATTAAGTACTTACATTGACAAAAGCCAAGAACAAGAAACCAAAACTATGTCTTATGAACAATTGGTTGAAAAAATAGAAGATATGATTAAAGGTCACTGGAATAGAGCCATTGATATAGATAGGCCAGATACAATGATCGGAGCCTCTAGATTCATTACTTTTTTAGGCATAGATAGTAATGAAACAACTAGTACTATGAAGATATCCATACAAACGACATTATTTGAATTAAATATTATTAAGACTACCGAAGGTACTATTATCACCATAACTGTACAGAAAGAAAGTAAAAGTCAAATATTCCAATCTGGCCCTCTAGTATCTTCTGACTCAGAACAACAAGACATCATCAGGTCTTATTTAATCATGTTTTTAACAGCTTTAGATGGTCATTGGCAAGCATATTTAGGCCTCAATGCTATCTCGCATATAATGTCTAGACATACTGCTTCAGATCAATAGTAATAAAGTTATCTAAAAAAAAGATAAATAAATTAAAAGCATTAAATGGTGCCAGAAAAATAAATGGACCGTGTTAATTTAAAAAATCATTTTTATATTTTTATAGTAGTTATAAAATAGACTTTTAAGTTACAAAAAACTACTTTTACTAAGTAAAAACTTAGCCTACCAAATCCTTACTAATAAATTCCTTATCAGTAAGTTCTTTTTAAATAAAAAGAGATTTGGGTCAACCTAAGGGTTGGACCATTATTTCTAATGGTCACTCCTTTAGAAAGGAGGTAATCCATCCGCACGTTCCCGTACGGATACCTTGTTATGACTTAACCCCAATCGCTGAGTTCACCCTAGGACCATAGGTACTTCAAGTGCTCCCAACTTTCGTGATTTGACAGGCGGTGTGTACAAGACCCGGGAACGTATTCAAGGGAACATGCTGATTTCCCTTTACTAGCAATTCCGGCTTCATGAAGGCGAGTTGCAGCCTTCAATCCGAACTGAGGACAGTTTTGATGAGATTGGCTCCGCTTCACAGCTTCGCGACCCATTGTCCTGTCCATTGTAGTGCGTGTGTAGCCCAAGGCGTAAGGGACATACTGATCAGTCGTCATCCGTACCTTCCTCCCCGTTACCGGGGCAGTCTCGTTAGACAAATATAACTAACGACACGGGTTGCGCTCGATGCAGTACTTAACCAAACATCTCACGACACGAGCTGACGGCGACCATGCATCACCTGTGTTAGCGCTCTAGTAAACTAGCACTCTCGACTTTCGTCAAGATTCGCTACATGTCAAGCCTTGGTAAGGTTCTTCGCTTAGCGTCGAATTAAACGACACACTCCACTGCTTGTGCGGGTCCCCGTCAATTCCTTTGAGTTTTAAACTTGCGTTCGTACTCCCCA
>CAYZIP010000019.1:0-10073 GCA_964478695.1 uncultured Candidatus Saccharibacteria bacterium | reverse complement strand
TTTATCCTTTTATTGCTCTTTCAAATTCGCCTAAATTAATAGCATAACCTTTAGCTGTATCATAGCTAATAAGGCCCTGCTTCACTATAGAGGCTAGCGTTCTATCAAAGCCTTGCATACCAGCGGCCCCTCCGGTCTGAATGATAGAATCTATCTGGAATGTTTTGGCTTCTCGAATTAAATTCCTTGTAGCTCCATTCACCACCAACACTTCACATACCGCCATACGCCCTCCACCAATTTTTGGTATTAATCTTTGAGCCACTATGCCCTGCAAAACTGAACTAAGTTGAATACGTATTTGCTGTTGCTGACTCGGTGGGAAAACATCTATAATACGGTCTATGGTCTGAGCGGCACTATTTGTGTGTAGGGTGGCAAAAACTAAATGTCCTGTCTCGGCAATAGTTAGGGCCGTTGATATGGTTTCTAAATCACGCATTTCCCCCACCAATACCACATCTATATCTTCACGAAGAGCGGACTTTAAAGCATTAGCAAAACTATCTGTATCTGTTTGAATTTCACGCTGAACAATAACAGAGCTTTTATGGTTATGTTGATATTCTATAGGATCTT
This sequence comes from uncultured Candidatus Saccharibacteria bacterium, assembly GCA_964478695.1. Classification (GTDB taxonomy): domain Bacteria; phylum Patescibacteriota; class Saccharimonadia; order JAGOAT01; family CAYZIP01; genus CAYZIP01. The sequence goes on along the minus strand of CAYZIP010000019.1, from coordinate 9,494 downwards.
CAACCGTAACTATATGGACACTTTTTTCTGTATTAATAATATCTATTAAAGATGCCAGGCTGGTGGATTTTCCAGAACCAGTTGGGCCAGTAATTAATACTAACCCCTGAGAGAGCTCTGTAAAGTTACGCATAATTTTAGGCAAACTTAAAGACTCTAAGGTGGGTATAGTAGTGGGTATTAAACGCAGAGCAGCGGCCATATTACTCCTCTCAAAAAAGGCATTAACACGAAAACGAGCTCTATCTGATAGGGCATAAGAAAAATCTAGCTCTTTATTCTCTATAAAACGTTCTTTTTGCTCTGGTTTCATCATGGATAAAACTAAATCACCACATTCTTGTTTGCTAAGATTAGGCGTGCCGGCTATGGGGACTAAGGCGCCATCTAGGCGCAACATAGGGGGCTTATTGGCCTGTAAATGTAGGTCTGATGAATTTCTGGTAACAACTATATCCAATAAAACATTTATATTCTTATAATCTAGGTTAACAGTAGCCTCATCGCTGGCTGCATTCATGGCTCCTGGTTGGGTAATAAAATCAAATTGACTCATAAATACTTATCCTTAATGTAAGTATACATTAATAATCACTGGCCACCCTGGCAATCTCATCTAATGTGGTAATACTAGCCAAAACCTTTAATATCCCATCTTGTTGCATAGTAATCATCCCTTCAGCCATAGCCTGATTCTGAATATCGTTAGTGGTAGCTTTATTAACCAGTAGCTCTTCTATTTGAGGGCTCATGCCAAATATTTCAAATATTCCAATTCGACCTGCATATCCTTTAGTACAATCCTGACAGCCCTTACCTTTGTATATAATATAACTATTAGGATTATAGATGGGAAGGCTATCAAAACCATATTCATGAGCTACCGCCGAAACTTCATCTTCATTCTTGGGTAATATATTTGCCACAGATCTATTAATCAAATCTACCGCTGTCTGACTAGCTGGCTCCGAGTATTTACACTTTTCACAAATGCGGCGAACTAGGCGCTGCCCAATACATGTGTTTACTGTTGATGCTACCAAAAACGGCTCAATGCCCATATCTAAAAATCTAGGCAACACGCCAGCAGCACTGTTGGTATGTAGTGTTGATAATACTAAATGTCCTGTTAAGGCAGCCTGTACAGCTAGTCCAGCTGTTTCTTGGTCACGAATTTCTCCTACCATTACTACATTAGGGTCTTGACGCAATATAGACCTTAATCCAGAAGCAAATGTCAGGCCCACGGCCGTATTGACTTGCATTTGATTAATGCCATCCATTTTATATTCCACTGGATCTTCTAAAGTAACTATGTTAATAGAAACATTTTTCACCTCTTGTATGACAGCATATAAGGTGGTTGATTTTCCAGAACCAGTTGGGCCAGTGGAAAGAACCATACCATGAGGCTTTGATATGCCCTCTCTAATCAATCTCAAAGACCTACCACGATAGCCCAGGTGCTCTAAATCTATTAAAGTAGAGCTTTTATCTAAAATCCTAATCACCACCTGTTCACCATTAGTAATTGGGGCTATAGCAATACGAAAATCTACTTTTCTACCCATAATAACCACTTGAGCTTCTCCATCTTGAGGGATACGATGTTCGTCTATTTTTAGTTTAGCCATAATCTTAATCCTCGAGATTAAAGCAGGCTCTACTGCCTTAGGCAAAGTCATGGCTTCAAACAATATGCCATCCACCCTAAAACGTATTTTTAGTTCTGATTCTCTAGGCTCTACATGTATATCTGAAGCCTTAGCCTTAACAGCTTCTTCGATGATAGTATTAAGAGCTCTGGTGATGGGAGCATCTTCATTCATTAAATTGTCTTCATCACTACTGCTACTTATGGCTTTATCATTTTTTAAGGCCTGATCCACATCACTACTCACATCCCCACTCATGCGATTTAGAACACTAGTAATGGATCCTTTAGTGGTAATATAAACCGTTATCTGTAGTCCAGTTTTTTTGGTTAAAAAATCAACTATTTGTAAATTGGTGGGATCTAGCATGGCTATAGAAAGCTGCATACCGTTGAGAGCAAATGGTACAGCTTGATTGACCTCAGCATCTTTTTTATCTAGAGTAGACAAAACCGTATCGTTAATTCTCATTTCTTTTAGATCTATGTATGGTACTTTTAATACCAGTCCCAATATCTTAATGGCATCATCTTCACTAAGAGTACCTTGATTGATTAATACCTCTAATATATTTTGCTTATTAGCTGAGGAAAAATCAGTAGATTCCTTAAGTTTTTGTGGGTCAATAATTTTATTTGATAATAAAAACTGGCTTATTTTTTGTTCAGTTGTTTTGGTTAGAATCATATAATAAAACTAATTTTTAACATTATCACAGAATGAACAGAAGGGACTACGAGGTTGGCCAACAAAGTCTTTTAGCTTAAATAGTTTTTCTTGGCTACTACTACTAATCATATTACTAGCATCAAATTTATATAAACTATTTCGCTTCACTATAGATTTGCTACCAAAAAAACTACTATATACAATAGTAGCTATTACAATAACTCCTCCAATCAAAAGGCTAATAAAAATCATTTTTCCTATTCTCATTACTTCACCTCCACCGTAGAGCTTTTGGTATCTATAAGTTTAGAATAATATGCCACAAATGATATATCACTATTAACTGTTCTTTCACTAATGGGTTTATTGGATCCCCCCCTTTCGGTTTGAAAGGTTAGGGTAATATCATTCATATTAATAACCCGAGCACTAGATTCTATATTCTGTAAGAACTTCTTAAACTTATCATAAGAGTCGCCTAATTTGATTTTACAAGTCTTACTAATAGTAGCAGTCTGTATGTTGGATTTCTTAGCAGCAGAATCATTACAAGCATAAGATGGGCTAGACCCTAATCCAGATTCTTTATATATATTCTCTATGACCGGACCGAGGTTATTAGAGGCATCATCAGGATCTACGGGTAAAGATCGATATATGCGTTCTGCCAAAGAAACGTCATTACCATTAGTTTTTAGGCTATTATCAAAAGCTGGTTTAATACTAGAGAGTAAAGACTTGCGAGATACTAATTCTTCTAAATATAAGTTCTGGCCCTTGATCTCTTTGTCTATTTTGGTATTCTTACCTATGGTTTTTAAGGCCAGTGAAGTGCTAATTAAAATAGCGGCTAAAGCCCAAAGGCCATAAATGATGTACATTGCCTGAGATGATGGTTTTTTATTCATTAATTATTCCCCGATGTATTTTGGCTATTTGTACTAGATGTTGTTGCTACTTTGCCCCTAAATATTTTTTCATTGAGTGTAGTGCTAATAGTAAATGGATATCCCCCATCTGGACCTGGATTATAGTTTAATGGGTCAGATACTTCTCCAATAAACATTGCTGCTTCTGTCTTGGCTCCACCACGACGGACTTTATATTCTTTAATCCTATTTCTAAAATCACCTACTAAAGCAGCCGCTGTTTCTCCTGATGCCGGTCTGGCTGTACCAGTAATGGTAACTTTATTACTAGCATCTATTTTAAGGGTAATCACTTCGATGTTTTTTGATTTATCGATTAGCTTTCTTAATTCTTCTATGGTCTCGCTTAAATAATATCTATTATTACTTAGTTTCTCATTTAAAGTAATGCGATTAGACAAGTTAACATATTGATTAAAGTAGTCAATATTTGAACCATCCTTACCCTTAACAACGGCTCGAACCTCTTCCTCTAAACCAGTAATTTTTTTGTCAATTGTGCTCTTCTGATAGCTCTTGGTTCCAAATAATCCTAGTAAGGCCATATTGGCTACTACTCCAATAATAGTAGAAAGTACCGCTAAAGATAAAAGCATATTACGCAAACGCTCAGTCTTTAATTTGTTTGCATAGGCCTCTGGTATTAAATTTATTTTTATTGACATATATTCTTTATTAAATCAAGTCCCTTAAAGCTAATCCCACTGCTATAGAATATAAATGTCTTTTACCATTTATTTTACTAGCCATAGAAGGATTAATACTAATACCATTAAATGGATCTGCTAAAGATGTGGGAACCCCAAGTAGTTTGCCATAATACTCCACCAGCCCCGGCATAGAACTAGCTCCACCATACATAATGACCTGATTAATAGCTCCTCCCATTAATCTCTCTTGATAAAAAGCAACGGATTTAGATAGTTCTGTTAAAATCATGTCTACTTGTGGCTTAATATGTGGAATCAGATTGATACTAGTTCCTGAACTTTTTAGGCCAGTACTAAACAGTGCTGTTAAAGCCTGTTCGTCTGTCAACTTGAGGTTTTGTTTAATAATATTCTCCATAGACATTAATCCCACCGGCACCGTACGAACTAGTTTGGGAACATTATTCTCAACAATAGTAATATCGGTTTGGGTAGTAGCAATATCTATAAAAACTATGTTACTGCCACTTTTTTTAACTAGAGAACGAATTACTGCCAGAGAGTTGATTTCTAATGCCATTAAATTCAACCCAGCAGACTCTATAATACGCAAGTACTTATCGGCTACCCTGGCTGGAGCTGCTACCAGCAATATATCTAACTCGGTTGTGCTGTTTTTACTAAGGCCTAAATTATACCAACTGATCTTGGCTTGATCTAGTGGTATAGGCATATACTTATCGGCCTGAAAACGAATAGCTTGATCCAGTTCTTGATTGTTTAATTTAGGTATTTTAATAACACTAGAATAAATATTATTGCTGGGAATAGAAGTAACTACATTTTTAGTCTTAATTCCACTACTGGCAACAAAGTTCTTTAGGGTTTGTCCTAAGCGATCCAAATCTATTTGTGAATCAGAATTAATAATACCTTTGGGTAGAGGTAGTTCGGCTATGGCTTTGGCACTTATATTACGTCTTCCCTTGCACTCTACTACACGAACAGTAGTATTACCAAGGTCCATGCCAAAATAACTTTCTTTGTTTTCTAATAAGCTCATAGGGGTTTGATAATTCTTATGTTATCCTTATATAATAACATATATGCTCCCATTTAATAAAAAGGTTTTTTTGTATTCTGCCCTAGTATTTTTCTTGTTTTTTAGTACTCTAACACTGCTAATAATAAAAGTTAATAGTTCTAATTCTAGAGTGGTCCTAACTCTACGAAAAGGGGCTGATATTTTAAAGGTCAACCGTGAAGACTATGACTTAACTTTAGAAAAAAATATTAAGCTTGGGTTGAATAAAGAAGAGATTAAGAAAACAATAGTATCATATCAAAAAGAGATATTGATTGCTCAAAGCCTCAAAATAGAGCCAGATAATCTGGCTGTTTTAGAAGAAAAGAAGAACTATTTATATGAAAAAAAGAAAACCATAGACCAATTAAATATTATTGATATAAAAGATATATATGATAAAGCTGTTATAGCTAGTATCGGCAAAAAAGCCAAGGGTAAGTTTAATGGCAATATTATTTTAATCAGCTATGCCGATCGTATGACTACTCCTAAGGCTGGAGCTAATTGGGGCAAATTGGATGTCGTACAAAATACTGCCAATCAGGCCAAGAAAGCAATAGAATCTATATATGCCAAATTTAATAAAAATGAAATAAATTATAGCCAAATAGATGCTTATATAAAAAGTAGGAGTGAGTTTAATGATAGGCAGTTAGTTAATTACGTTATCCCTATCAATGAAAATGATAGTTCTTGGGGAGAGAATTTTGCTTATCCTGAAATAATTGATCAAGTCAAAAGCTATCTAGAAACTGGGGTTTCTCCTATATTAGAACTAAAAGTAAAAGTCGACCCAAGTATTAGTTCTAATCAAGCTTATGGCATGTATTATTTTACATCTATTAATAAAGACAATTTTATAAAGCCAAAACTAATTAGTTTACAAGACATAGATATTGCTTTATCTGGTGTAGAAGTAGTTGAATCTAGTTATTTTAAAAAATAAAAGCCTAAGACAATAGCCGTCCTAGGGTCTTTAGTTTTTCATTGTTTTTCTCTAGATAAGCACAGATCTTAGTTTTATTATTATTAACGGTTAGATTGACAGTCGTGCTATTATTAAAATCTACCCCAAAATCTACCTTAGCATTTGTGGGTAAAGAATTATTAAACTTAGGGTCTAGGGCATTGGCACTAAGTATTTTTGCTAAACTATTGGCATTAGCCTCATTGCCGGCTGAGCATTTTAGATTTAATATAGCTGTCTTGGCTAAATTCTTTTTATTTTCTAATACTTGAATGCTGGCTAGTAATGCTTCTAGTTTTTTATTATCTGTTTTAACTTTATTAATTTCACCAAAAAAATTTGCTAGGGTTCCGTTAGTGGGATCTCCTATTTTCTTAGCTAAATCCTGTAAGTCTTTAAAGGAATCTTTAGAATCTTTGTATACTCCTGTTTTGGCTACTGCAGCCAATAGCTCTAAATAAGTTTGAATGTCTTGAGGTGTTGTGGGCTTAATACTGGCCTTAGCCTTATCTAAAGCTTTTTGAAAATCTACTATCAGAGCTCCTTTGCTATTAACATTACCGCTGCTTTTGATAATATCAACTATTTGACTGGCTGTAAGTGTGGGACTACTTTTAAGCATAGCAGCTACTAAAGCACTAACCTGAGGAGCGGTATGAGAGGTTCCTTCATTGACATTAGGATAATTGGTTATTTTAATATCTACTCCTTTAAGATAAACATCTACAGCGCTACCCTGGAAGCCAAATGGAGTTCCGTCGGCATTTGTCCCTCCTACCACTATAACTCCATCTGGTTTATCACAGGTGGTTACTACTTTAGTACCAAACTGATTATTCAATCCATTTCCAGCTGCCATAACTATGACAGAACCCTTACTGGCTGCATAATTAACTGAATCCGCTATAGTCGAACCATTACAATACAGTGGAGTAGTACCGCTATACTGCATAGCCACACTAAGATTAATAACCTTCTCTCCAGCATCGGCTGCTTGCCTAATACAAGTAGAGATATCTCGCGGATCCGTACTGGCCAAAGATCTTAAATTTACTTCAGTATTAGACCCAATATTATTAGAGGTATCTATTACTCCCTGTTTAACACTACCACCGTGATAGGCCCGGTTACTATTACCAGCTGTTTTTTCTGTACCATCACAAACACCCACCACTATATTCTGACTGGTGGTAGCAGAATTATTATTAGAAGAGTTGTTAGTAGTAGATGTATTGCTACTGGAATTACTAGAACTATCAGAACTAGGGGTATAAATGCGGCCATCTGCCCCCATAATCCCTCCAGCCTGACCATCAACCACCAAAGAACAAGTCTGAGTTTCTTGATTACAGTTATTTTGTTGAGCCCAAGAGGTTTTGGTATACCTTAGCAAAGACAAAGCTGCTAATACCAATAAAGGTGATGAGATTATTCCAATAATTCTTAAGTTTTTGTTCATAGGTTTATTATACTCTTTTATCCACCTCTAACTGGCTGGCTCTTTGCGAATATCTATCATCTACACCTGGAGGAGGAGTGAAATAGTTCTTCCAAGAACCAGAGATGGTGGCCGCAGCCGTCAACGATCTTGGAACAAGCGGTTTGTCAGAAACTAATATCTTAGTTCTATTAAACAATAAATTAGCAGCTACAACAGGGCCATTTATGACTAAATTATTACTACATATTTGCCCATCCTGATGCCTCCTCTGGTACTGATAGCATAAATCTATATTTTTTGAGCTCATAATAGCCGCATCTAACCGAGTTACATTATTAGATAACTTAATATCTCCACTGGCTATAATAGCCACTCCGGCTAAATTATCTATATTCTGAGCCGATCCATTATAAGTAATATTTCCATTGATCTTAACATTACCATTCACCATAATAGTAGTAATACCAGAGCGATAAGTGAACTCAGATAAGTCTAGATCTCCTTGATGCAGCATAATATTATTACCCATATCTACAGTTGGAGTTCTATGCTGCTGAACCTGAAAAGACTTTACATTATTCGTAGTATTACTAAGCTGTGAATAGTCTCTTGTTAAGATAGGATTAGTCTTAATAATATTATTTAGATCCAAGTTAGCAGAATCCAGTAAAGACAATAAATTAAGCTCTCTCAATAAATTGCCAAATACTACATTTTGATAATTATTAGCATTGTTTAGTGCAAAACCACCGGTAATTATGCCCAATAAACAGTTATTGCTTTGTAACCTATTGTTAAGACCAAAATAACTATTATCAGAACTATTATCACTACTTTTAGGTACAACATAATGGTAGATTTGGCTGTAATCTAATATATTTCCCAGAACAATAAAAACATTGCGGCTGGTATTAGTGCTAGTATCTTTAGTATCTTGCAGACAATAATTATCAATGGACTCAGAACTACCCTTGATATCATTAACTACAACATCGCCATCTTGGGTTTTGAGCCAAGGATTAATGAGCCTGGGGGGAAATGAAATATCTATGTCTTTAGATGTCTCTTTATTGTATTGATCACATCTAAGTGATATTTTGGCTTTATTATAAATACGCGGACCAATATTAAGATCTGCCCCATTAGAACCTATACTAATACCTCCATCTGTTTGGGTGGGCTTAAGGTAAATATATTTACTACCCTTACCATTAAGAGTTTGGAATTTAATATCATCATTTATAACAGCCCCTGTAGTATCTATAAAGTCAAGGCCATCGCTGGGGCGAATATGGCAAGTCATTTTCTTTAGGCAAATACTATTACTATAATTTACGTCCCATTCTAGCAAACACCCAGGCATATTACCGACTATGCCATTTTGAGTTATATTGTTACAAGCCAGATCCACTGGTGGTGGCTCCGAACAGGCTACCATATAATGATCTGTTCCTGTATTGGCCTGACACTGTTCTTCTGTGATATTACCGTCATCATCTTCTTTTGTAAGCTTACAAGAAACACCGGTAGCAATAACATTATATTTAGTTCCAGGAGGGTGATCATATTTTTTATTAGAAGTACCATAATAAAAAATTCTGATTCTGGCCTTATCCACACTCTGTCCAGCATCTATAACAACAGTCACCTTAATGCTTTTATCTCCATTAAGAGCAGAAGAACAGCTACCGTCACCAACAGTAAAAGAACAGCCGTGAGTAATCTGAGATATATCAGTCCAGACTAATCCTGGACCGATGGCACTACTAAGGTCAACTATATCTTCGTATACTACTTTTTTCATTCCAGCCACATTAGAGTAGGTTGGCTTTCCTACATCAAAAGCTATTTGAGCCATTTCTCCTGGATAAAATGTCTGCTGCCGCCCATTAGGGTAACGAATTCCTGTAACTAGGTCTTCTTCACCTCCTTGATAATTATGAGCAAAAGCACTATTATCTTGTAATATATTGGTAAGAAGAAGAAATACAAATATTGTAGTTAATAGGTAATGAAATACATTCTTATACTTTTTCTGTTTCACTCGCTGCCGTCGCCCTATTACTGGAATTGTCATCTAGTCCTGGGGGGGAGAT
>CAYZIP010000018.1:0-10385 GCA_964478695.1 uncultured Candidatus Saccharibacteria bacterium | reverse complement strand
TGTATTGGGGTCTGTATTATTAGTGGCTACTAGGCATAGACCTGGGGAGGGGGCTCCTGATGTCCCTGAGGTTACCGCAGAAGTAGATGCAGTATTAGTAGCAGTATTCGGTCCAATAATATTATATGTATAACTATCACCATTCTTGATTCTAATCCACGGAGCTACTAGTCTAGGCCAAAACTGTATCGTAGTAGTAATTTTTGGAGTACTAGTAATGGCATCACAAGCAGATACACATCCATCATTAGTCCCCGTACCATTACCCGTACTAGTGCCATCTTTTTGAACAACTATAGATATATAGCATTCCAGCTTTAGTTTTATTATTTTTGGCTCTATTGTAGAGGGAGCAGATCCAGTAATTGCCGGTGCATCAAAACTGCCTGTATTGATCGGTCTAATGTAGACTGTATCTGTTCCAGACAAATCATTTCCGCTAAATTTATACTCTACATAATCTTCGACAGATGTTACTATAGACTGCTTTTTCCAGATAGTACCGTCAGCATTTACGAATGTAACATCCTCTGTGACTAGCTTACATTCACTATTTTTATCAAGCTTACAGTTAGCATTATTAATATTGGCAGACCCCCATTGAAGCTCACATTTAGGCATCTGGCTGACTGCTGGGGCATCAAAACTACCTTGATATCCAGTTAAATCACTACCAGCAGAAGTACTAGATCCTGGGGCATTATTACATTTTAGTTCTGGTGGAGGTGGAGGTGGACACAGTGATGGAATCACTATTGCTGGATCTTCTACCGTACCATGGTCTGGATGATTCAGAGAGGCTGTATTTTTATAGGCTGGTAAATTGTCTGCATATAAGCTATTAAATTTACCAAAAACCGTGACTGTTATTTCTGAGCCAGCTGGGAGAATAAATCCTCCTGACAGCTTATAGCTACCATCACCATTCTTTACCAAGTCAAGGTTTTGACAAGTAGCCCCACTCTTGATGCCACTAATATTCTTATTATTGCTACAACTAGTTGTTTCGAAGTCTACAAATTTTGGTAAATCATTATCAAGCAATTTCACGGGTTCCGCCGATGAGCCAATCGTAGTACTACTATCATTGCCTATGACAAATTTATAACTTAAAGTATTTTTAGTGTTACTTCCAGTATTTTGATCATATATTTTTTCAGCCCCATTGTTGTCTTGAGCATCATTAGCGCTATTAGTGTTAAGGAATACATATTTTTTTAGTCTCATGCCATTTAAGCTATCCCCGGCACAAACAGGATCTTCTCCAGGAGATAAGGCACAGGCTCTATTTTTAACATTCTTGCTAACAGCCTTGGTTTTATAAGTATAAGTAGCTGAAGCACTAGCCTTAAGGTCAAGATTACTATCTAGTACTACAGTTCTGGTTATATTTGGGTCAATAGCTGTAACGGAAGGGGTGCTAGCTACTATATCACTATTACAACTAGCATTGTTATTATTTCCAGAGACTGGAGCTGTCATAGATTTAGTACAAGCATAAGGACCATTTAATCCCTGTAAATGATCTTCTACGGTTATTTCAAAGTTATCCTGATTAGTTAAATTAGTAACTTTAACTTCATAGGTTAGCTCATCTCCAATATTAATATTGGCTGTGCTAGCTGGGCTGACTAATCGTTTTTCTATAGATATACTAGGTCCATTAATCTCATCACACTTCTCGATATTATTAGAAGTAACACAGGCTTTATTAGTAAAATATAAAGAAGCTAGAGTAGCCTGATATCGAATAACTATTTTTTTACCTATAGCCAGATTACTATCAGCGCCATATCCAGTGACTTCATCTCCATTGAAACTACAGTTTTTGTTGAAGTCAGACGCAGCAATACTATTGTCATCTTTGCTCAGATCAAAGACACCGTATTTACAGCTAGTTTTATTATTAAGACCACTAGAGGTATCTATTATTTTGTCTACCTTAGCGGCAGTAAGTCCCATATTTTTTAAAGTTAGTTGATAGCTGACGTTATCTCCTACTTTAGGATTATCTGGTGCTGACATAATCTTCTTTTCTATTAATACTCCACCTGTCTGCGAACAAACTATCTCTTGTCCCAAATTAACGACACAAGCCTTATTGCTAAATGGCACAGATCCAACCTTAGCTTTATACCGCACTACTATTTTCTTACTAGCTGGAATCGTTTGATTCTTTAATAATCTAATTTTTCCACCAGACTCTTCTATGCTACAAGAACTGGGGTTGGTAAAATCATTACTTCCTAGATCCAAGTCCACCTTATACTTACAGTCACTAAAGTCTTTTAAGTTAGTAGGATTGTCTACTAATTCTGGAATACCAATACTCCCACCGGTATTGTTCTTTACTTCTATCTGATAATTGATTTCACTGCCAGCAACTATATTGTCTGGGGGGTTAATAATAGTTTTAGATATCTCTGGTTTGACCGGATCTCCATCTTCTTTGAAGACCAATAAAGCCTTACCATTAGTACCATTTTGGGGCTTAACAGGACTACCAATTAATTCCCATTTACCACTCTGTGTGGTTGACTCTAGAGGGGTACCAGTAACAGAAACATTAAAAGTCTTCTCTCCTGTAGCCGAACTATAATTACAGTTAAGTCCAATGCCATATATATTACCATAGGCATCTAATGGTCCAGAACCACTAAAGACAATCCCAGCAAATACATTACTTTGGCCCGCAGTAGTGGGGGTAAAATTAGAACAATTATATTTTTTAACAGGTAGATCCTTAACGGCAGTTTGGGCTATATTAACGGCATATATGTCTTGGCCTTTAGCATTTATCTTCAAAGCATCTCTATAGGCATCCCCGACAAGATCTTGCCGAATATTAGCAACAGGATTATCGGCCACTAATGTTGTAATTTGTCGATCATCACTAGTAGTACTGGGATCACCCTCATCGACACTAACTTCCGTATGAAAATTAGGATAAGTATTATCAGCACCATAAGTAATGGTTTCATTCCCTGAATACATATTCTGTGATGTAGCTTCTCTATGATCATATATATATCGACCTAGATATTCATAGTACCAATATTTATTATTGGTACTATCATAGTATACCTTTGAACTCCTGCGAGCACTATCTACGTCTGGGACTGCCCCACTATTAAGATATTCTGTTGTATTAAACTCCCTATCAGTTAGAGCATTAAATTTAGCAGACATATCTGGCATGCTATCCTGACGACTAACGCTGGCAGCAAGACCTTGGGTATTACTAATGACTTGTCTAGTTCCATCTTTTTTCTCTATGACCATTTCCACTATCAAGCCTGCCTCAAAATGCTCTTCTGGATCTTCATGAGCATTACCACAAGGATAAGCGGCTGTATTATTACCAGTCACCGTATTATTACCAACTACTGTGGTAGTGGTTAAAGTATTATCAATCACCCCATCTCCATTCCTATTATCGGTAGGACCACAAAAAATAGTTACTCCATTAGAAACCACACTCCCACTTTGCTTATCACCACAAGCTGGATCATTGATACTAACCAAGGGTGATTCTTGCGATAGCGTAGTAGAACTAACAAGACTACCATTACAATATACTTTGTTAACCACAATACTATTAGCCGTAGTATTAGTAACTGTTAAACAGTTCATATTAGTGGGCTGGTCTGGTATCGGTAGTGGTGGAATATTGGTAGTAACGATAACAGCACTATTACATGGGTATGAACTATTTCCAAAAACTATACTGCTACAACTGTCTGCTGTTTTTCTAAGGTAAACACCATTAACTATTTCGCTATCACAACTAATATTACTATCATCAAAAACAGTTATATTTTTTCCACTATATTGGCTACAATTAGGATCTTTAGTGGTCCCTAAATAAGTAATGGGTCCACAATATATAGAAAGGCTGGGGCCATAAGCTGTAGTAGTTTTGGTCTTATCGGTAGAATTAGCACAATTAGAATCCCTGTTTGAAACAAAATATGTTGGGGCAACAGAACCATTAGTGTACGTAAACCATTTCACGGAAAGATTATTATCACTATTACCATATTCTATATATTTATTATCACCACACTTTAAGGTAGTAAAACCATTTTGAGGAGTATTAGCCACAGTGACTAATGGGTTATTACACGATCCAATAGTATGTCCACTGCCATTAAACGAGAGGTACAAACCTCCGGTAGTACGGCTATAATTAAAAACCTCATTAGCAGCACATTTCACACTAAGAACATTATTGTCGGCTGTATTACCAGATACAATATATCCACTGCTACAATTCGTTTGAGATGAACTAATACTACCGCTCCCATCACTACTTCCACTAGTACTGATTTTACTGGTAATTTTATTGGTGCTATAGTCTCCGCCAGCATTGGTTACTATAAATTTTTTATCACAACGCTCTCCTCCGATGGAGGCTAATGTATACGGACTATCTTGACAAGTGCTTGATATGGTTTGGGTTAAATATTCTGGTGCAGTATTACCAGCAGCAAAACTAAGATCACAGCTAACTTTGATACCGTCAGTAACACCAATCTCTTTATTGGGATAAGTTGAACAAGCGCTATCTTTTTCTTTATTAAAAAAATATCCAGATCCACAGTTTAAAGATAATCCTCCCTGAAAACTAATAGTATCACTGCTAGACAAACAGTAGGTGCTATAGGGTACCATGGTGATAGATGTAGCCGCATCAGCCTCAACTTGATTAGATTTTATAGCGGCTATTCCAACCAAAGAAAATACAATCATTAGAGATAATATTGCATTTAGTATTTTATTTGCTCTATTCATAGCTTAAAAGGACTCCTTGCTATTATTAAGTACAGACAGATACTCTTGGTAAGAGACTGAATTATTTGTGTAATCTTTTACAAACACAAAAACATATCGGCCAAACTGATCAGACTGACTGGCTGACCCTAGCCTAGAGAGCATAATAGGAGACAGTCCTTTTTTAAGCTGTTGGTTTATATAATAAGCAGCTTCATGCGTAGTATTCTTTTCTCTCCAAGCACGCAAATCTTCTTCTGAGTTGATGGGCTCAAATAAATAGCTTTCATTTCTAGCATTTAGTGGCCTTAACCGTTCATCAGCACGAATCTCATTTAATACTGACTCTAGATTTATATTTGGATCTTTTTGTAGCTTATCATAATAATATTTAGTTTTTTCTAAAGCATATTTACGATCCTCTTCTATCAATTTGTTATCGAACATACCATCTATATATTTATGCTCAAGAGCTTGATTTGGAGCTTTGGAAATCCTTCTAGAAAAAGAAAAAACGAATACCCCTCCCTCCATCTTTAGTGGCAATTCATTTGATGCCTTGAGACTAGAGGCAAGACTATAGGCGGCCAAGTACTGCCTGGGATCTTTCAGATTTATATTGTCTCGATTTAAACTTTTGCTAGCATCAGCCACATCACTATCGCTCAATACCAAGCCAGCTTGATCATTAAGTTTATCTAATATTGTAATATTTTTTAAGGCTGATTTTATAATGGGTTCTTCATTGGTATCAAAGCCAAATTCTTTTTTAGTTTTTTCTAAAGCCTGTAACAACTCTTTATCATTAACTTTTATGGTTTTTAGTTTTTTATCACTGGGCAAAACACTTAAAAATAAAAATAGGCCTAAAAATATTAATCCTATAGAGACTAGCCATAACCAACTCTTGCTAGACTGTTGTTTTTCATTCATAGATTTAATAACAACAGCATAATCCTTGCTGCTATTGGCTGTTTTGAATTCTATATTACTATTTGAGTCATCATTAGTCATAATTTAGTAACACCACCCTCTGGTTTAATATATATTATGTTATATTAAACATATCCTTTATGTCAAAACATTTTACAGTTCTTAGAAAGAACGTAAATTGGTAGCCGTGGTGTATAATACCCTATTCTCAAATTCACTCACTCTGTCTCCGGCCAAAGGTAGTCTTCTTTGCCTCATTTCCAGCATAGTAACAATGGATTCTTGGGGTAAAACACCATCTCTACTTAATCCTATAATATGCTCAAAATCAAGATCGTAGACCCTATATCTAGCACTAGTAATAACAGATCTTTTAGGACTACTTCCAGTAGATCCAACTGTATCGGGATTACATTTTAAAACAGACTCATAACGGGCTATAACAGTAGTCGGTTGCAATTTATTATCACCTTCTGGATAAACTAGCTCTACTCTATACACAATATCTGCTCCTACACTACCAGTATCAAGACACAGCATGTTCTTAGTGGATCCATTTGTTTTATAGATAGTTTCCTTGTCTCTAGTGTTTTTGCCCAGATTTTGATCATATAATGATTGGCCGGGGACCAATGATTTATCACTTTTTTGTATCCCTTGCTCACTAAGATTATGGCCGACTTCCCTATATTTTTCTTCTACGTCTGGATTTGGTCTTGGTATTAATCTGGCTACACGTATATCTCTAGACATAGTCTCTAGAGCTTTTTTGGCATCTGTTTGTAACTCTCTAGCAATATAGGCATTCCTATATACTCTTAGCACCCCGAACAAACCCGAAAGAGCTATGGTTAGCATAAAAGTAAAGATTGCCATGGACAATAGTAACTCTACCAAAGTGAATCCTTTATTATGTGTCTTTTTAATATTCTTTAGATTCATATTTACCTCGTTGTCTCTACCAGTGTAATGGTTTGAGCTGCCTTATTATATTGCCCATTGGCGTTATACCAAATGGTTTCTACTGTAATAGTGACCAAGCCATCTGAAGCATTAAAAGTTCCATTTTTAAAAGTAGAGAGGCTTTTATTTACATAAAAATAACTATTCATAAAAGTTAGTTGGTCTGATTTTTTAATACCATCTTTTATCCCCCACTGCTTATCACCACTACTATCTACTATTGTCATATGACAAACACTACCAGTAACAGGGGCACTATTAATAACTTTATTGATGGGCTTATATGCTAGATTGGGTTCACCAAAACACTTATCAATATCACCAAAAAAATCTTGCCAAATCCGACTGTCTTTATAGGCTCTCAAAGCTTCAACTTGATAGTCTACCAGAAACTGAGCCTGTGTTCTTTCTCTAGCTGAGCGAGAATTGCGCGATGCATTTAAGGCTCCATTAATGGCAACGGCTATAATAGCGCTGATAATAATTAAACTAAATAATACCTCTACCAAGGTATCACCTTTTTTAATTTTAAATAATCTCATTTTATATTTTATAGACATATACTATGGGATTTTACCATCTGCTATTGGGACCAAGCTGTTTTCGGCTGCCACAATTTTGAGCACAGAAGCTCTGCCTCCCGACTGCCCATTAAACCTAATACTATCTTTCCTGTCAATAAAATAAAGGCTATATGTCTGCAAATAAGTACTGCTTTCTAGTAGTCCTGTATTACCACTAGCTAAAGCGTCTATACCTAAGCGATCATTTTTGATCAAATCATCAATCGAATTAGTGTCACTGGCCACTGTATATATTTGTGGAGGGTCTTGACTAAAGATCATCATAATGGGAGCATTTTTAAAAGATTGAGTACTACCTATTGGTGTAGAATATCCTATAAAATCCAGTTGTTGAGGTAGTTCTCTTGTATAGCTGCCATATACCCTAATGGCTGGACTTAATTCTCCTTCTATACCATCAGCTCCACTATCTTCATTACGTTTGATCTTATAAACAGTCACTGCTCTGTCCTTGGGTTTAATAATAACAGCCAATCCAAAACTCTGTGTACGACCTGTATAGCTATCTTTAACGCTCTGAGCATCACTACAATCAATAGAAGGATTATCTTGATTACACTTAAAAACCCTCTCTTGCTCTGCAGTGCTATAGCTTAAGCCAGACGATGCTTCGTTCTGAATAGTTTCTAAAATAGATTTATATTGTCTCAAGCTATCATCAACTATAAATTTGTCTCTTTGTCCTTTCGAAGAGATAAAAACTAAAAATACCATTACGCTAGACAATGCTAGAAAAATTATAATCTCTATTAGAGTAAAGCCCAGATGATGTTTAGTTTTCAATACAGCCTTCATAATAAGAACATTTTACCATAACAACTTATAAGGATATATGTATATAAATACAAGCATGGCTAGAAATAAATAGGGGCTATAATGTACTTTACTTCCCTTAATTGTTTTGTAGTTGAATTTATTTTTAATTAGTAAAAATAAAACAGCTATCCAAGAAGAGATAGCGATAACCCAAAAAATATTATGGCTATAAGGCAGGATTAAAGAGATGCTAAATAAATAAATATTATCTCCTTGACCCCATAACTGTTCTCGGCTCAAATAACATAATAGAACTAGTCCGACCAAAATAGCTACACTATAAGCTATGTGGGGAGCATGACTAATACCAAAAGAAAGTCGATACAGTAAGGCCAAAAATACTGCTGAAAAATTTAATATATCTGGGATCATTCCGGTTAGAGCATCTACCCATGCAGCCGAATAGAGATAACAGATAGCCAAGACCAGTAGTGGGATTTGATAATAGTGGCTGAATAGTAAATCATATCTATGATATAGCATGAAAAAAATTAAGACCAGAGCTATTTCAGACATCGGGTAATATTTTGATATGTTCTTGTGGCAATAATGACACCTGCCTTGTCTAAGCACAAATCCAATGATGGGTATTAAATCAACAAATGATAATTGATGTCCACAATGGTCACAAACCGAATGACCTTTTGTAATACTTTTTTGTGAGCCTTTTTTATTTTGAATAGAGTTTATCTGTCTCGATGACCAATTATAAAAAAAACTGCCCAGCAAAAGTGCCAGGCAGGTAATAATGATATAAATCATTTATTTTATATTTTTATTGTTGGGTTTTGGACCAAACACCTTGTTCTAGACAAACCTCTACCACATAACCCCTTGGTTCTTCTGTGGTTGTAATCACTACAGAGTTTGTGGTACGTGGAGTATTTGGATTAGTTTGATTTGTAGAAATAAGATCTTTTTGTAACTTTGTCCCACTAGCAAGAGTGCAAGAAGAAGTAGGAGTGGAGCCTGTACCGTCTTCTAGGGAAACAAAGTATCCTTTGCCTGATGGTTCATTAAGCTGTAAAGTGGCTAAATAGTTATTGATAAAAGCATCACTATCGGCAGCTTTAGGATAACTACCATCATTATTACCAGCGTATTGCTCTAGTTGAGCCGTTATTTTACCAGCATCAGTTTTTCTGGCCTGATCTCTTTGAGATCTTCGTACAGAAGGTAATACCAAGAATACCAATAGCATGATCAGCGAGGCTATGGCCAAAACTAATACTATTTCTATTAAAGTAAAGCCTTTTTTGTTGGATATTGCATTAGGGGTTTTCATAAGAAAATATATTCTCCTTTATTTTAAATACATGTACAATATATGAATAATTAAAGCATAAGTGTTTTCTCCTTGTCAAAGTTTATTGTACTTCTATTTATTTTTAGATAGATAAGATTGAGTGGCTCTATTAGAATACCTATCATCCACTCCCGGAGGAGCCATGATATAGCCCAACCAGCTGCTATTTTGAGTAAAAGCAGTGGTGGTAGAAAAGATATCTTTGGGCTTGGAGGATGCCTCTACATTAGCTCTATTATAATCAACACCACTATCACTAACAATATTGCCATGAAACTCAAGGGGTTGCTCACAAACCAATGAAGAGCATAGTTTGATACTACCTGTGGCATATATATCCAGATCTAGCCTACGCACCTTATCATCAATGACAACATTCCCGTTCACCATCAGTGCTATTCTAGGAGCATTAATAATGTCTCCTGAATATCCAGCCACTATGTCCCCTACTATATTAATAGATCCATCAGACACTATAGTTTGTTGCCCAGAAGACTTGACCCCTCCAGCTAAATTACCACCCTTTACAAAAGAAATGCTATCTCCTATATTTTTTATAGACAAACCACCATCAACAATAAACTTTTTATTAATTGATTTATCTAGAACATAGTAACCTCTATCAAATGAGCCAAATGGAGGAATGGATAAGACATCTGGAGTGGGAGTGGTATTAGCAATACGGCTCCAGCTATCTCTATATAGATTCTTGATCATATCTAATACACTTATATTTGTTAATAATTCTTGACCCCCTGCAGTATCGCTAGAACCAAGGCATATGCTTGAACTGTCTTTATTTAATTCCCCAGCCATAATATGACCAAAATAAAGTCCATATGACTGCGACAATACCCCTCCAAGTATCAAACTATTAGCAGTAACTTTGTTATATAGATCTTCTTTAACCAAGCATTTATCAATACTTTTTGAAGTGTAGCTAGGATCACTATGGCCTATCAGATCTCCTTTAATATATTTAGTGCCATTAATAATTTGAACTGGTACTA
>CAYZIP010000017.1:0-11025 GCA_964478695.1 uncultured Candidatus Saccharibacteria bacterium | reverse complement strand
AGGCTCGCCAAAGCGAGTCCAGATTAATGGCTGGGATGGTAGGATTCGAACCTACAGTCTTCTGGGCCAGAACCAGACGCCTTACCATTTGGCCACATCCCATAAAAAATACTTTTTACCTAAATAATTATAGCCCATGCCGACTTAAAGCCAAAGATATCATAATAGCACTAGAGACTGATAAGTTTAAGGAATTGACTTGCCCCAACATAGGGATAATCACTTTCTGATCAGCCACCTGTAGCCAAAACTGACTAATTCCATGAGCTTCTGAACCCATAACAATAGCTATCTTACCTAGATAATTTGCCTTTCTGTAGTCTAGGGTTGCACTTAGATCTGTGGCAATAATATTATATCCATGTTGAGATAAATATTTTAAACAATCATCATTATTCATGGTATAGATATTAATAGCAAAAACAGCGCCTAAACTAGAACGAATTACATTTGGATTATAAATATCCACACTATTACCAGTTACTATAATATCTGTCACTCCTAAGGCATCAGCACTACGTGCTATGGCTCCCAGATTCCCTGGCTTTTCTATATTTTCTAGAACTAACACAATAGATGGAGTATACCGTTGGCCTATATTATGACTAGGCTTCTTGGCTATAGCCAAAGCATTAGAGCCTGATTTTCGCACAGCTAGCCGCATAAATAAATCTTTATTAAAAATATAAACCATGGGAACATTCTTGATAAAATCTTCAAGATCATTATGACCATCCCCTTGCCGCAAGGCGATACTATCTATTTGCACTTCTGATATTAAGGCTAAAGATATCTCTCTAATTCCTTCTATTAAAAATAAGTCCGAATTTTTACTTGTTTTTGAAATAGACAAGTGGCGATATTTTTTAAAAATAGAATTATCTTTGCTTTGTATTAACATATGAATATATTATTACAACTCTATCATGTCAGGTCTATTTTCTTTAGTTTTTTTAATAGACTGCTGAACTCTCCAATCATGAATCTTGGCATGATTACCAGATCTTAAAACATCAGGGACTGATGCATCTTGCCATTGAGCAGGCCTAGTGTACTGAGGATACTCTAATAGATCTATACTGTAGCTCTCATCCTGATGACTGGCTGGATCTTCTAATACCCCAGGAAGAAGTCTAACAATACTGTCAGCTAGAAGCATGGCTGGGATCTCTCCTCCCGTTAAAACATATTCCCCTACCGATAATTCATAGTCCACAAAGGGCATAATGCGCTCATCTACCCCTTCATAATGACCACAGACGATAATAAGGTTTTTATGTGCAGATAGTTCTAGGCATATATGCTGCTTCAATAGCTTACCTCTAGCTGACATTAAAATCACACTAGACTCTATGGTCCGATTTTTAGCAAAATCTATAGCTTGTTTTAAGGGCTCAGCCATCAAAACCATTCCTGGACCCATACCATACGCCTTGTCATCTACTTGTCCACGCTTGCCTAACCCAAAATCTCTAAGATTAATAAATTCATACTCTATAGCCCCCATGCTTAAGGCCTTGGCATGCATACTGGTAGACAAGATAGTTTCAAAAACTGATGGGAATAAGGTAATGATTTGTATTGTCATTTCAAAATTATTCTAATAGTCTTTATGATAATACATTTCTTATCTTAAAGAACTTGGTACTATTAACGGAATAAGGATAATTAAAAATCGTCGTCCAGATCACCCAGATCTGCTTTGGCTTTATTCTTTAGATTTTCTAAGCCCTGGTCTATATGAGCAGACTGCTCTTCCACGGCACTATCACCACTAGAGACATCCTCATTGATACTGCTATCTACGGTATAGGATGAACTTTCATCATTAGAGTTATCTCTGGACACATAAGGCTGATGCTCATTACCATCATTAACCTTGAGACTAAATCTAGCATCATGCTTTACTCCCAAAACTCTTAACAAAGACCTGATGGCGTTAATAGTCATCCCCTTTTTGCCAATAACTTTACCTAAATCTTGGGGATCAACCTCTAGATCTAGCAATACTCCCTTCATATCCAAAGTACGAGACAATCGTACTGCATCTGGATTATCAACTAAAGACTTAACTATGTCTTCTACAAATTGGACTTCTACTTCTGCCATAACTATTACCCTTTCTTAAAAAATTACTCAATTTCTATTATTAGTATATCAAAGATAGTCTAGCCAAAACAAAATGATTTATGTATATAAAAAATAGCTTATTTTATTTGTCGTTAGAAGAATCGTTATCTTCTTTATTATTTTTTTTATCATCTTGGGTATCGCTTTTGGGATCAACAGTATTGGCTGTTATGTCAGCTACATTTGCTTCCTCTACGCTACTATTACTAGCATTAATAGCTATCTCTTCGCTGGCAATATTATCTGTACTAGCTGCTACTATTTGGGCATCACTATCAGATGAAGACGTCTCTTCAGAGCTCTGATCACCCTTACTGGCTCTTTCCATAGCTTTTTCTTCATTCTTAACAGATTTATTTTTTTGCTTTACTTTGACCCAAGCTGGAAGATCTACTCCATCTATTTGAAATAGCTTGGCTACTGTATTGGATGGCTGAGCACCAACCTTAAGCCATTTACCCACCTTGTCTTTATCTAGCACAATAGTCTTATTGTGTGGGTTATAGCGACCAATAATATCAACAAATTTACCTGTAGCAGCTCTACGCTGATCAGCAACAACTACTCTATAAAGTGGCAGTTTTTTTCTACCTACTCTAGCCAAACGAATTACAACCATATGATTCTCTATACTTCCCTATTAAAATTATTCCTTACTATTATATCCCCTTCTTGGCTTATGGGTCAACTTGACTTTTTCTATAGCCGATGTGGCCGCATCTTGTTCGGCCTCTCTTTTGCTCCTACCCGTACCGGTATCAGAAATAATATTACCAATACTAACATTAACTATAAATATTTTGTCATGATCAGGACCAGAGGTAGATACTATCTGATATTCTGGGGTAATGCCCAGCTTTGCCTGAGACATCTCTTGTAAGGCGCTCTTAGCATCTATATGAGATTTATTGGCAATAATATTATCTAATTTAGAACAAATATGCTCCAATATAAAAGTCTCCACTACTTCATATCCTTGATCTAAATATATAGCCCCCAAAACAGCCTCCATGGCATTAGCTAAATTAGCCATTTTATGTCCTCCACCGGACCGTGATTCCCCATTGGACATATCTAAATATGCACCCACATCAAATGCTTTGGCTGCATCTGCTAGAGATTCTGTCCGCACCAATGCAGCCCGCCAATTCGTTAATACTCCTTCATCATCTTTATAGTTAAGATATAAAAATTTAGTAACAGCTAATTCTAAAACAGCATCTCCCAAGAACTCTAATCTTTCATTGTGCTCCTTAATGTGTCTGTTCTCGTTTAAAAATGATCGGTGGGTAGTGGCTACTTTTAGTAGACTTATATCATTAAATTTTATACCTAACCTATCGGCTAAATCTTTTATTTGTTTACTCATAATACATCTTTCTATAAATTTAAATAATTTTTATATAAAATCCTATTTTACCTTTAATTTTTCTATAGTCACCATTAATAATTTATTAAGAGCTGGATATTTCAAAGACTTAATAGCATCAGCAGCTCTAAACCATTTTACATCCACCATCCAAGAAAAATCTTCGGTAGTGACAGCTTCATCATTCTTAAAATTCTCTACCATATAAACAAAAGTGGTCATATAGATAATGCGTCCTTCAAACCTATAGGTAAAATATATATCATCTAATTTTTCCACCAACCTCAAGCTCTTTAATCCAGTCTCTTCTGTTATCTCTCTTAAAGCAGTTTCACTGGAATTTTCACCAGCTTCTATATGCCCTTTAGGAATACTCCATCTACCCCTTAAGTCTTGTATGAGTAGGAATTCATACTCTTTATTGTCTAACTGACGATATACTATTCCTCCAGAAGAATACTCTCTGCTAACTACCTGAATTATAGCCTTTTTCCGAGGCATCCCATGTCTTTTTTTGGAGACAGGGCCATTCTTAGGCTTGGTCTTTTTTCTTGTAATTATCTTCTTTTGGGTCATAAATCTCACTTGCTCTATATATAGTGCCTAGTACACCATTGATAAACTTACTGGAGTTATTGCCACCAAAAGTCTTGGCTATCTCAACAGCTTCATTAATAATAACTTTTGGAGGATTTTCTTTTAATATTAATAATTCCAATATAGCTATACGTAGTATATTACGATCAACTCTAGCTATCTGGCCTAAAGGCCACTCTGGGGCAGCCGGTATAATATTCTCATCCAAGAAGGGCATATTGCTTAGTACCCCCAGTACTAATTCTTCACAGAAAGATTTTGTTTCAGCTGATATACGGTGGTCAACAAAATTTCTTTCTATCAAAATAGATATACCGTCTTTATCAAAAACATTTGTTGTTTCCTTGGACAAAGCTTCTGCTTGAAATTCTATTTCAAACAAAGTTTGCATGGCTACTGTCCTAGATAAATGGCGATTTGATGACATATTGTAATGTTCCTTTTATATTTATATTTTAACCTAAAAGGCTATGCTGGTGTAATAAATTTTTGACAATAATTTATTTACTACGAATCTTATCGGCACCAAGCTTGGCAGCTTTTACAAAACGATGAGTAATCTTACGAGCCGTAGAGCCAATGCTTAGCAACTGCTCAGATTTTAAGGCACTATGACTGTTACGTTGTCCTTTAGTAGCTTTTGAAGTTCTTTTCTTAGGATGGGCCATTACTTTAACAAGTCCTTTCTTTATCTAAAAAATTATTATCACAAGACATATAAACAATGAACCTGTTTATATCATTGTAAACAATTACAGTCTTCCCTTGCAACGGTTGGCCTAAAGTGTTTTATATAGCTATATCTTTTGACCGACAAAGTTAATCACCTTACCAGAAATCAATATTATCTTATCTACTTTAAAATTTTTCAATATCCCTTTTGAAGTTAAAATGGCAGTAGCCTGGCTCTCTAAATCATCGGGGCTAGTAGAATCGTCCACTGCTAATTGAGCCTTGAACTTACCATTAACCTGAATGGATATATAGGTGATGTCTTCATTGATCAGCTCTGCTTGCCATTGAGGCCAAGAAGATAAATGCACACTACTATTGCCATCTTCAAAACAAGCATACAGCTCCTCTGCTAAGAAAGGAACAACTGGAGCTAAAAGCTTAATAAAAGTTATCATAATAGATCTAATTTCTGGATGATGCATCCCATAGCGCTGAATCATTTCTAAGTTTTGCTGCTCATAAAGATTGTTAGTAAATTCCATATAGCTACTAATAATAGTATTAAACTTTAAGGCTTCAATATCAGCACTAACCTTCTTTATCAAAAGATTTAAATTCTTATTTAAAGCTACAATTAACTCTTCGTTAATATCACTACTAGACTTATCTTTAGCTTTACTGGCATAGTCAAATACGGTATAGAGTCTTAATAGATATTTATATATACCTCCTAGTTTATCTTGAGACCAATTTGATCTATCGCTATAAGGACCCATGAACATTTCATACATGCGCAAGCTATCGGCCGAATAATCATTGATGGCTTGATCAGGACTAACAACATTACCAAGAGACTTACTCATTTTTTTACCATCAGCTGCTAAAACCATACCATGAGACCTGCGCTTAGCATAAGGCTCACTATATGGCACCAGATCAATATCATATAAAAATTTATGCCAAAACCTAGAATATAGCAGATGCAAAGTAGTATGCTCCATGCCTCCATTGTATAAATCTACTTGTCCCCAATAATCCAGTGCCTCTTTAGAAGCGAAAACCTGGTCATTGTTTGGGTCCATGTAGCGTAAATAGTACCAGCTAGATCCAGCCCAATTCGGCATAGTATCGGTTTCACGCCTAGCCATTTCTGAGCACTTAGGGCAAGCAACATTAACCCAGTCATCTATATTGGCTAAAGGACTTTCTCCAGTCTCTGTGGGCTGATAAGACTCAACTTCAGGTAAAAGAACAGGCAAATCAGCCTCTGGCACAGGAACTATCCCACATTTATTGCAATGAATTACTGGTATCGGCTCTCCCCAATATCGTTGCCTAGAAAAGATCCAATCTCTAAGTTTATAATTTACCACACTACTAGCCTTATTTTGCGATATTAAATCTTGAGAAATAATATCTTTAGCCTTTTGATTATCTAGTCCATTATATTGCCCAGAATTAATCATAGTGCCATTATCGGTACTAAAGAGCTCACTAGAGCCGCTGCCATCGATAGGTTCAATAACAGGGATGATATCAATATTGTATTTGGTGGCAAAATCAAAATCACGCTTATCATGAGCTGGTACTGCCATGATGGCTCCTGAACCATACCCCATCAAAACATAATCAGCGATATAAATAGGAATCTTTGTGTTATTAGCTGGGTTAATGGCATACGATCCAGTAAAAATTCCTGTTTTTTGCTTATTATCCATTTGGCGGGATAAATCAGACAAGCCTTGGGCTTCTTTAATATATTCTAAAGCCTGCTCCTTATGTTCTTTAGTTAATAAAGATATAGACAAAGGATGCTCTGGTGCTAGTACTAAAAAGGTAGCCCCATAAATAGTATCAGCTCGAGTGGTAAACACTTTTATAGTCCCAGCTGGGCTAGCAAAATCTATTTCTAAGCCATGAGATTTGCCTATCCAGTTTATTTGCTGACTAGATATTCTGTCTAAATAATCTACTTGATTCAGGTCTTCTATTAAGCGGTTGGCATAGTCCGTAATCTTTAATATCCACTGCTTGGTTTTCTTTTTAGTGACTAAATTACCACAGCGCTCATGCCTCCCCTGTTCAACCTCTTCATTGGCTAATCCAGTTTTGCAAAAAGGGCACCAATTGATTAAAGTTTCTTCCCTGTAAGCCAAGCCATGTTCCAGTAGCTTTAAAAATATCCACTGAGTCCACTTATAGTACTTGGGGTCAGCCGTACGTACTTCTCTGCTCCAATCAAAACTTAGTCCCAGTCTCTTTAATTGTCTTTTAAAATTCTCTACATTATTATCTATAGCTACCCTGGGAGATATTTTATTTTTAATAGCAAAATTTTCTGCCGGTAAACCAAATTCATCAAATCCGATGGGATATAAAACATTAAATCCATTCATTCTCTTATATCTAGCGACAATGTCTATGGCTGTAAAGCTACGAACATGGCCGACATGAAGACCCTCTCCTGATGGATATGGAAATTCTATTAAAGAATAATATTTAGGCTTTTTACTGCCTGTATCGGCACGAAAAATACCTGTCTTTTCCCATATATCTTGCCATTTTGGCTCTATCTCTTGTGGTTGATATAAATATTTCATAAATCCTTAATCTTTATCTTTCTTATAATTTTATGCTTAAAATTTATAATAGAATTTTACTAATTTTACTATAAATGATCTAATAATATTCTAGTTGCCTTTTGGCAGGAATCAGCATCAAATCTAGGTCTATTAGGATTCATAAAAGCATGTTGAGCAGGAAATATATATTCTTGATAAGAGTATTGCTGAGACAAGATTTGTTTTGTCATATCTCTGTCTAAAGCTGATACAGACTCATCTAATTCCCCATAAAAACCATAACATTCTAAATCTTTGGATTTCCTGTTGGCAGCTAAATACTCTACACTACCAAGCCCGTGGCAGTAGCTATCATGGGGTCCAGCTCCATAGAAACTAAATATTTGTTTTACATTAAAATCAGTCCCGGCCAGCCAAGATAGTCTTCCTCCGAAACAAAATCCAATAACTGCAATATTGCTGACTTGTGGGTAATGATCATGCATATATTTACTAAAATCATTTTGCCATAAAGACAAGAACTGTTCTCCTTTTAGATCTTCCTTATATTGCCTAGCTAGAGATGTTCCTGCTTCGTCATAAGGCAGAGCAATGGGACCCAGCCCTAATGGCTGGTAAAAATCTAGTACAATGACATTTAGTCTAGTGGCATCCTGGATTAATAAAGCCAAATCTTTTGTAAAAGAAGTAATCCCCCATATCTCTGGTAATATCACCACCAGCCTAGAGTCTTGCCGAGAATCATTCTTGAGAGCATATATATATTCTTGTAAATCCACAATGTCCTTAAAATTAAAAATGGTGGAGCTAAGGAGACTCGAACTCCTGACCTCTTGCATGCCATGCAAGCGCTCTAGCCAACTGAGCTATAGCCCCATACAACATTAGTATAACAAGTTGTCATACTGTTTGACAAAAACACATTAATTAGTCTATGATTTTTACTATAAGTAGTTGAGCTTAAATTATGTCCTAAAGATTCATACTATTTCTATCATGTAGATGGCGTTAAATAAAAGGTAATAACAAATAAAATATGAAACAACAAGCAATAATAGAAAATATATCTAGTTTTATTATAGGAAGCCTTAAGGGGGTTGTATTATTACTAATAGTCTCTGGTTTTATGATAAACAGTAAAGCCAATGCCGCCGTTAGAACAGATACGTTCACATATACTGGATGGGGAGATATAAACCCATCTATTATTGCCGGGTTTGGGGCAACAGAAACAGTGCCACATGCTTTTGGTAATGATTTTAATCCAAGCCTCAGTGATCCATTTAATAACTCTACGGCTAGCCCATCAACATATGAAGGGGGCATGGTCAATATAGCTTCTAAATATATCTGTGATGCTCAAAGAGAGGTATCTATCAATATAGGTGGATTCAATGTAAAACGTACTAAAGTAAATAATGATTTTGATGGCGACACCAATAAGGATCCATATTTATATGGAGGAGTTAATGCGTTTCTGGGATACAATAGTAGTAATGCTAATATAATAGCCACGATGCAGGGGAGTACTATGACTCAAGACCCAACTACATCCCCTGCCACCAATACTTTTGATTTTGCTCCGATCACCATTAATACCACTTTTGCCGAGTTATTTACAAATACTCCTTTTGTTTTATATATTCAAACTGGATCACATTTGCCTTATGGCTCTACCGGATCATATGTAGCCGAAACCCCTACAATTACTTTGACTTATGATGATAGTGACTGTCCTAGAAGAGGTAATATACCACCAGTTATTAATGGAGCGAATGCAAGTATATCTACTAACACAGCTAATGGAACCATTGTCATTAATGGATCTGTTCTAGGGGCCAGTGATGCCGATGGAGATCCTTTGTCATACAGTATAGTTTCCGGAAACAATAATAATTACTTCGTTCTTAATGGCAACAATATTCGTACTAATAGTAGCAATATACCTGCTGGGGTATACAAGCTAACGCTTAAGGTAAGTGATGGTCAGGGCGGAGAAGCTAGTGCAATAGCTGTAATAACCGTGACTGGTAATATGCTTCCCAGCACAGGTCTTGGTGCTCCCATATTAGGTTTAATATTATCAATAGCTCTTTCTGTTTATTTATTTATAACTACCAAAACAACCAGAACTATATAGGATTATAGACTAAAATAGGCTTTAGCTCTATAAATAAAATTCTTGAGTATCCCCAATGCGGATTAATATGTCTTCGCTACGATTAGCCATCTTGCGCAGCTGATTGCTAATACCCATCTTATCGCAAATATCTCTTAATCTATCTACGGCCTGCCACTGCGAAAAATTCGTCATCTTAGCAAACCTTTCTATTTTTTTACCCGTGATCATAAAAACCCCATCAATCTGTTCGATATGATAATGTCTCTCATCTTGGTCGAGATTAAATACATGCATGCTGCTGCTAAGACGAGGAACAGCAGTATGATTTACAGTGATTCTATCCGCATAATTAATAATTTTTTTCTTTAAGTCTAAAATATTATCTGGGTTAGTTATATCAAAAGACCAAACTATATTGCTAGATATTTTCTCTAGGTCTTTAATTCGTTTTTTTACTATCTTGGGATCAACTATATCAGTTTTAGTCGCCAAAATAATAGATGTTTTTTGACTTAAATCTATTTTATATTCTTTTAATTCTTTTCTAATAACACTATAGTCGTCTATAAAACTGTCTAGACTAATATCAACTAAATGCAGGAGTAACCTGGTTCTCTCTATATGTTTTAAAAATGTATCACCCAAGCCCTTACCTTGACTGGCTCCAGATATTAATCCTGGAATATCAGCTAGAATAACACTCTTTTTAGAATATTCTAATACCCCTAAATGAGGGCGCAAGGTAGTAAAAGGATAGTCAGCTATCTTAGGCTTAGCTTGTGTTAGAATGGATAGCATTGTTGATTTTCCAGCATTTGGTAATCCTACCAAACCGATATCAGCTATGGTTTTAAGTTCCAAATCAAATTCATATCCTTCTCCAGGCTCCCCTAATTCAGCAAACTTAGGACCTTGTCTAATACTGGTGGTAAAATGAGAATTACCAAACCCACCCCTTCCTCCTTTTGCTATTAAAATGCTTTTATTTAAGTCAGTTAATTCATATATTTGCTGGCCATCTATGGAAAGAGTAACTCCAATCGGTAATGATATATATAAATCATTACCATGAGATCCAAAAGACTTTTTATTACCACCCATTAACCCAGAATCTGCTGACCACAACTTATTTACCCTATACTTTGATAAAGTAGATATACTGTCGGTAGCAATGATATATACATCTCCACCCTTGCCTCCATTACCACCATCGGGCTTGGCTCTACGCATATCTTTAGAGCGAAAAAAGCTCACCTTACCATTGCCACCATCACCGGCCTTGACCCTAAGCTTAGCTGTATCTGTAAACATGACTATAATTATAGCTTAAGCTATGGTAATCTTTAAAACTTTAATCATTTAAATTTAGATCAATAACTCATCTAAGCCTACAAAAAAGTATTATGTATATAATATATACATGACTTTAATAAAACAGTAATTTATCCCATATCAATGTTCATATGGGGGGGGTCCATTATGAGGTTTAAAAATTTATATAGTCAACTCAAAACAAAATCAACAGTTTTGAGTTGGGTAGATTTGCCTAG
>CAYZIP010000016.1:0-11794 GCA_964478695.1 uncultured Candidatus Saccharibacteria bacterium | reverse complement strand
TAAAAGGTAGTAGAGCAAATTGTAGAAAAAATACAACTATACCTATTTTAGCCAAGAATTTATTAGTTTTTAACATCACCTTACTCCCTCATTACTTTAATTAGTATTATATTAGCATAGGCGGAATCTATGGGGTAATAAATTCGGCTGGGAGTTTACGGTTTTTTTATTTAATCATGCCAGACCTTTTGGCAAATGCTAACTCTACCAATAGGCTATGCGAGCCAAATTTTAAAATAGAAGCAAGATCTTCTTTTGATACCCAAGCAGCAACAAGGGCATCATCAGCCCCGCTACATTCTATTTCTCTTTCTACTAAAGCCACAAAGGCATTTGTTTTGGCCCAGGCATTAGCCGTTACCCTAAAATCAGCAACCGGCCCTTCATATACAGACTCCATAGGCATATGGCTGATGTCTACCATAGTTTCTTCCCAAACCTCACGTATGGCCGCCATTATAGGATCCTCCCCTGCATCTACAAAACCACCGGGTAAAGCCCATTGTTTATTATCTTTTCGCTGTATTAATAGTACAGATTCTTTAGGGCTGATCACAACTGTATCGGCAGTAACATTAGGCCCCCAATGATAATAAAATCCTTTTCCTCTTACCACCCCCAGCCTTGGATCTGTAATCATTTCATAGAACCATGGGTGCAAAGGTCTGCCATCCTTTGGTTCCATAGATATGCCAGACTTAATAAAGTGCTCTGCTTCTTCTTTAGTAGGACTTTCTTCCTTATTCATCTCCCACGGACCGTCTGGCAGTATCATATTTGAGCCCATGTCTTGAAGGACTTGTGGTGATAATATCAATCTTTCTTTCGGATATCCAGGATACGGCTTCTGCTCAAATGCATTCCTTAGATATTCTAAAGAACGTTCTTTCATGAGTTTTGTAGGATCTAGTGTTGGTTCTTGTTTGATCATAAATAGGGTTACTGCTTATCTTGGTTATGATTGATTGGATGAAAAATTAACTCTATAATCTTATTTAAGATGTCTATTTTCTGAGCGAAGGGAGATTCATTGACATAGAAATTCTCAAATAAATAGTAAAGGTCGTTATCTTCATTTTTTATAGTCTCTAATAATTGTTTCGGGGAAGGAACCCACATTCTATTAATATCAAAATAAAGCTGAGCTAGGGCAAAGGCTTTATTGCTAATAATCATATTAGCTGTTGTCATATCTCCTTTAGTAGAAATATATTTTGCATATTCTAGCTGGTCTTTTGCGTCAAATAAAAGCTGCTCAAGGGATGACTGATTAATATGAGGCTTGCATTTAGCAATGAGTCCTCTAGCTTGCTTCTCCAAGTCTTTAATAGTCCCATCTTTGTCATATAGAGGCTGAGCAATATCCCAAAGGCGTGCGGCCTCATCAAGATGCTCATTCCAATACTTAATGGCAGAAGCAGAAGTTGTATAAATTATTTCAAATATTTGGCCGTAGTGATTCTCAACTGCTCGCTTAAACCCATTATCTAATATAACCATTAGGTCAACATCACTATTTGGCCTTGGGTTCCCTCTGGCCCATGATCCGAATAAGATAATCCCCCTAACACTTTTACGTACCTTTAACTCATCTACAAATCTCTCTGTTGCTATATTGAGCTTTATTTTCATAGGTTAATGGTGTCTTTATTTATATTATTAAGAAAGCAACTCAGTTTTCTTTCTATCAAATTCATCTTGTGTAATTATGCCATTATCTTAATTTATCAAGCTTTTCTTGTTGTGTGTTATATGCTTCTTTGACTTTATCAAAAAACCCCATATTGTACTCCTTGATTATTCAATTATTATACATAGATCTAATTCATTAACTATATTATTATGCCTAAAAAATTATTTTGAAAAACTCAATAAATATTAAATGCCTTTAAACAAATCAGCGATGTCTACCTTCAGGCTTCTAGCAATTTTACTAAGAGTAGATAACCTAGCCCATCTTTTGCCAGTCTCAATATAAGCTATAGCCACCACACTCATATTAATACTTTCAGCTAATTCTTGTTGAGTCATTCCCCTACTCTTACGAATCTCTGCCACTCTTTTACCAAAATCCTTTATAATTTTTTGTTCTTTTATCTGCCCCATATACTATATAGAGTAGATAAAATAAACAGATAGTTACATAAACTAACTGTTTATTTTTAGAATTATTTAGTATATACTGATGAGTATTAACTTAAATAAGGAGTTTATTAAAATGCAATGGTTCAAAAAACATAAAGTATTATCAATAATCGGGGTGATTATGCTTCTGGGTATAATCACATCAGCGGGAAGTGGGAAAAAGAAAAATACTAGTACTGATAAAAATTTGTCCACTAATTCAAAACAGGATAAAGTTAAGGATATTAAAGTTGGTCAACCTGCAAATGATGGTAAATTTGAATTTACGATCAATAGTGTCGAATGTGGCAAGGCATCAGTTGGCTCTAACCCATATCTTACAAAAACTGCTCAAGGACAATACTGTCTACTGAATGTTAGTGTAAAAAATATTGGAGATCAAGCCCAAAGCCTCTTTTCTAGCAATCAATATTTGCTCAACTCTAATGGGCAGAAATATTCAGCTGATGATATGGCAACTATATATAATTCTCCTAACGGCACCAGCTGGTACGATAACATAAATCCAGGTAACAAGGTTGAAGGGGCTATTCTTTTTGATTTACCAAAAGATCAAACTCCCACTACTGCTGAATTACATGATAGTGCATTTTCAAGTGGCGTAAAAATAACTCTACAATAAAAATCATCAACCCATAACATACTATTTAAAAAAAATTAAATATTATTCCCTTAACCAGAACTATCTGTTAGGTTATATCTTCATATTTTAAAGATGCTAAAATAATTGTAATCATGTTGTTTAATCTAGGTAATTTAGAAGAATACAAATTTACTAAAGACATAGTAATCCTCTATCACGGGGGATGTGTAGATGGCTTCACGGGAGCTTGGGCGGCTTATAAAAAATCTGGTGATAATGCTGACTATTTTGGTATTACGGACAGAGAGATAATACCTGATGGTTTGACTGGCAAAGAGGTATATTTGACTGGCAAAGAGGTATATATGATAGACATTTGCTTTCCGCAAGAACTTAATAGCTTCCCACGGGTAAACCCGTGGTATCCTGTGGCAAGCCACCACATAACTATGAGATTTGCTCAAGATGGCTGGCATATATCTTTAAGGAGCAATAAATCAATAAGTGATTTTGATACCACTATAATAGCTATAAAGTATGGAGAAGGAGGCCATCGGAATGCTTCTTCTTTTGATTGTGACACTGATTTACTAAGTAAAATATTAAAGTCTGAACTATAAAATATAATTTATACTAAACCCATTAGCCATATCATTTTACCCGTATGGCAATCTCCATAGTATAATAACTTTTAATTAAGCAAACTTAAAAAGAAATTGATTAAAGGAATAATGAAGGTGCAAGAAATAGGAACACATCAGCTTAAGTCATTAGAAGAGTTTCAACAATTAGTAGAAAGAATTCAAAGTGATCCTAGCTATAAAGAGCCTGAGGCATTTGCTCTGGGATTAGCTAGAGTTCCCATACCTGCCCCACCAAATCAAAGATCAAATCTGCGGGATTTGGCCTTTGATTTGGCCTTTTTGGCCCCAACCGCCCCTAGATTTGTTCATAAATTCACAAATCACGGTTCTTTATACAACAAAATCTAAAGCTATTAGCCTTAGAGCCTGTTCATAATTTTGTCTCTGCCATCATTTAGAAGTCAACCTCCTTGAAGTAGATAGATAATAAGGCCAGAATTATCATCTATCTACTTATCTCTAGCTTTTGTTCACAAGTTCTTCCAAAGTCTTCTGAATTTCTCTAGCCATCAAAATAAATTCTTTTAAGGCAGATGCGTCCGTCATCATATCCATCAAAATCTACAGGCCTCGATGCTGAGGCATTGAGATTATAGAAAAATTGAAAACTGAGTGTATATCGTTCATATCAATCCTAAATAGTACAAGACGCCCAAAAGCTTGTACACCAAAGTAAATTGGATATGTACACTTTATTGAGGTCAGAAGTGCAAAGATGGAGGGATATACTAGCTGTTCCGTATGCCAACTTTAAGAATGTAGTAGTGCCTTACTAGACTTACATCACTACCTAGATGTTAAATGGCTCGCCTAACATCTGTATAGTAGCCCTCAGTCTCAATACCGTCGTTATACCAAGTTTCAGAAGGAATTGCTCTATATAGACGAGTTGGTGAATTGCCAGAACAGTTCTCTCTAGTCATCTTAAATTGACTTGTAGTAGAGTTGTACAGTTCAATGATCCTATCTAACTCTTCAGGAGGTAACTCTGATGCTGTAGCTCTAATATACAGCCCTAAGCCTTCACCTTCAGGAAGTTGTGAGTTAAAGATGGTTATGTAGACATTGGGGTTGTTGATGATGTTTGTGGAGTGCTGGGAACTCATTGGCGACCACCAATAGTAATTTCCTTCATCGTCCGCAACATACCAAACTGGAGAAGCCCAAGGATTACCTTCGCCGTCAACAGTCGATACTGTCAAGTACCTATTCGAAGCCAAAATATCACTTTTCACTAACAACTCGTATCCTACTGAAGTTTTTGCCTTTAATGCCTAGATCAACATCTTGCAAAAAGAAACTTGTTTTGTCTATTTGATTAGGCGACATCACTATTTGTCTAAAGCCATCTTCTCTAGGCGTTAAAACACCAGCTCCTATCCAAAACTTCATAATGCTGTCCTTGGTTGTGCCCACAGAAAGCATACCGTTAAAAGGGGTTGTCATTATGTTTAGCTTGTCAGGTTTGCGATAGTAAGGACGTCGCCCTTTAACTTGGGCATAGCTATCGTGTATCAACTGTACTCTCTCTTGCCATTTGGGGTCTGCTAGTTGGTCGGCAGTGGTTTTGACGTTTAAATCAAGTGTCACTCTAGCTGTGTCATTTAACTCTGGCAGACCATTGTCTAGCGTAGAAGCTAAGGTTTGTTTCTGTTCTTCCAAGTCTTTTTTAAAATCTTCGAAACTTTCATATTGGTCGCCTACTCGATTGAGCGTCATATTGAGATTACTCGGCTGGAAGGGCTTCAGAAACTCTAGTAATTGCTTGAAGCTTGCCTGATAGGCTTCAGTGTCTTCGTTAGGTACGTTGTTCATAAGCGGTACGATGATGTCGTCAGAGAAGAAATCGAACCATACTCCAGCTTCGTATATTTCGCATACAGGCTTCATCCAGTTTGTGTAGTACATCAACGAAAATAGTTCAGCCCAGTCTACTTCTGGCGTTTCTTCTAGTCGCCATAACTTATAGCCACCAAATACCAAAGTAGCCTTGATTGGCTCATTATTCTCTACGTTCAAGGCGATTGATTTTTTGATATTCTCTGCGTGCTCTTCGCCTAGTTTGTATTTGCGAAACTTCTTTGACGTAAAAGCTTTAAAAATAGCATCAACAAGCTCTTCCTTATTTGCTGGCTTCTGCGAGCTTAAAGGTTGCTTGAGTTCACCTAACTTTGTCTGAATGTAGTCTTGTGCTGTCATCATAATAAAAATGGAGATGCGAGGTAGTCATAACTCTACCGTATGTGGCTTTGCAAGCCACCACCTATTCTCGGTCATCGCATCACTAATAATTATACAACATTTTAAGCTGCCCTACCCCCAAGGGGGCCGGTTTTTAGAAATGTATGCAAACGCACACTTGTAGGCTTAATGTTTGTCGATACCAAAAATAAACTATTCTTGGTATGTATACCCAACAAAGCCGAACAAGAGCGAGAGCAAAAAAAGCCCTTGCGGGCTCAAATTCTAATATTTGGTGCAGCATAGTTGACGCATTTCAAACGGCAGCCACGCTTGCTCAAGAGGATTGTAAGCTAAAACATCTAGCCGAACAATTCAGACTTGCAGATAATTTGATATAAAGACGCTCATCGTTTCAAACACTTGGGCAAAAGTTGGGTAAAGGTTAGGCAGAAATGCCTATTTTTTATTCTTTTTTGAGGCAGGTATAGGGGGGGGGTAGTTCCCCTTTATTTCACAGATAACAGATACCGCCGTATAAATGCCGAAAATGTGGGGGTCATTTTGCCAAGCGTTTTTTGGACAGTGCTTACTATACCTACTCAAATACTAAAATCTAGCTTTTGCTCAAGGCTTTTAATATCTATCGTTATTTCTTGTTTGCTCCTAGTGATAAGGCTTTCCTGCTCTAACTTATGCAACTCACGACTTACGGTTTCTCTGGCAAGACCGCTACGAGCAGCTAATACGCTTTGCTTTACTTTTACTAACACCGTTCCATCGTTATTTTCTATCCCAAAACGGTAAGCCTCTATCAGTAGCTCAAATATAAGTCGGCTGGCTGCAATGCCGCTTGCCGCCAACATCAACCGTCTTAGTAGTGCATCTGTACCTCTATATACCCGACTTAGTAAATCAAACATTACGTCTGGATTAGCTTTCAGAAAAGCTACTGTTTCATCAGCATCGGCTTGCTTCAGCTCAACATCAGTTAGAGCACCGAAAAAATAGGCATTAGGTGTCTTGTTGATTGCCCAAGACATTGGGAAAAAAGCTGGCGGTTTATAAACGTTGACCGTTAGTTTGTTGCCCTCTGGTGTTATGTCGTATTGTTCAACTAGACCGCTTACGAGCAGAGAGATGCCCGTTGGTTCTTGATTGGCAAGCGTAATTAGCTTGCCTTTGGGATACTTTTTCAGCTCATATTTACTGAAATACTTGGTTAGTTTGTCTGTTATCTGCTGGTTCATCACATCTTTCTGCGTTGCTATCAAAAAAGTTGACCGCCATCACATATTTATTTTACAGCTGATGATATAATGTAGCTAACTATCAAAATATAAGGAATAAAAATGGCAAACTCAAAATCTCAAAATCAAGCAGTAAATAAAGTGTTTATGTACCTATCAGTAGTTGCTGCTCTACTCCTGTTTACGGTAGGCGGACTAGCATTATGGGCACATAACTTTACTGGCGATATGGTAAGGAGTGAGTTGGCAGCTCAAAAGATATATTTCCCAGAAAAAGGCAGTCCCGCCCTTGACCCAGCAGTATATCCTGATTTGCAACAATATGCTGGTCAGCTCGTAGACACGCCCGAAAAGGCTAAGGCTTATGCTAACGGGTATATTGGTCGGCATTTAAGTAAGGTCGCTGACGGCAAAGTATACGCTGAGGTTAGTGCAGCAGCTATGAAAGACCCAAATAACCAAAAGCTGCAACAGCAAAAGCAAACCCTATTTCAAGGCGAAACATTAAGAGGTATGCTGCTGACAAGTGGATATGGTTTCGGCACAGTCGGCAAGATAGCTGGCACATTTGCCTACATAGCCTTTATTGCTGGCGGTGCATTGCTGCTATTAGCGGCGTTATTCCGCACAAGGATATAAGCACTTACTATGCTCAAAGTTGCTAAATATAAACTAACATTACCGAGGGTACTACCCTACATACTTATAGTGGCAGGTATCATCGGCTGTATCGCCTCTTTTGTTCTGACTTACGACAAGATACAGGTTCTACAAAACGCTAATTATGAGCCGTCCTGCAACATTAACCCGATACTAAGCTGCGGCTCGGTAATGAAAACCGAGCAAGCTAGTTTGTTTGGAGTACCTAATACTGTATTCGGTCTAGTGGCTTACAGTATGCTATTCACGTTCGGTGTGTTGCTTGCTGGCGGTGCTAAGGTCAAGAAGTGGGTTTGGCTCGGTGCACAACTAGCTGCCGTGGTAGGCGTTATCTTTATGCACTATCTGTTCTTTCAAGGTGTCTATCGGATAAACGCAATTTGCCCGTGGTGCTTCGTTGTGTGGATGATAACCATTCCTACCTTTTGGTACATTACGCTCTATAACCTCAGAGAGAAGAATATAAAACTACCTGCGGCTTTAGAGCCAGTATCTACCTTTATCCAAAAACATCACGGGGATGTGCTTGTAATTTGGTATTTTGTTATCTTTGGCATATTGCTAGAGCACTTTTGGTACTACTGGTCTACACTTCTGTAGTTACTAAACAGTAAACCTATGCCACTTGTCCAAGTCTGGCGTGTATTTTGTGTCCGTGTAAACGTAAATGCCGTCTTTACGCCTGTTTAGAATACCGCCTGACAGCTTAGCCCCATCAGCGTTTTGTGATGCTATGTAGGCTTGTAGTGCATCGGACTTGTCATACGTTGGCTGTTCTGTAACTGTGCGTCCAGCTTTAGTATCGTAAATGCCAATACTACCATCGCTATACCGCACAATGTAGTCAGGATAGAAGTTAGCGAGCTTGGTCAGTTTGGTTTCTTCATCAACAGTTTGGTAGCTAAGTGAAAAGTATTGTTGCTGAACTTCGCCATTTTTATACCACCATTCAACCTTATCGCTATCGTCTAGCATTTGTTCAAGATATTGCTCAGGTTCTGAACGGTCTTTACGCAAATAGCATTGCTCGTAAGGGTATCTTTTAGCTGATACAGGCTCGTAACTATCGCCGAACATATCCGTTTCAGGCAAGCTAAAGATACTATGGGTCGTGGTCTTCTTGCTGGCAATTTCAGCAGGTTTGATTTTTTCATACTTGAGCTTAGCGGTCTTTATAGTTTCATCAAACACAGTCTGATTTTTTCGTGAGCAAGCAATAATCCGCTGAACCTCGTGCCATTTGCTTTGGTCGTAACCTATAAGGCTAAACCACTTATATACAGCAGTTTTTACTTTTGAAAACGAACGGGCAGGAGCGTACGGCAAACACCAAGCCTTGAGCAGATAATCAAACTCTTTTTGGATATTTGCACCACTTACGTCTGCTTGAATACTATCAAGGTTTAGCGTACCAATTTCGTCTTGGACCGTATCAAGATTGTGCAATACAACATCTGCAAGTAGAGGCGTTTTCAGTTCATCTGCGTATAGTTCAAGCTCAGTATCGGCTTTTTCGTATGCTTTATTGACCATATCTCCTTGTTCAATACCGAACCTCTCATTGAGGCAGTCAACAAGTATCTTGCTGAAACTAGCAGTAAGGTCGCCATAGTCCTGACGATGAAGATAAACACTTGGTAACTTAACATCGTTTACGCCATCTTTTTTATGAGCAAACTTGTTTTTGAAAAAATCTAAGTCTTCTGGCTTGTTGTTGATGTTGATACCAGAGATATTAGAATATACAAATGCTTTATTGAGTTCGGGCGTTTCGTAGTGTTTGGCCTCTGGCATACGCAAGATACGACCAACGGTCTGTATCTCAAAGGTCAGTGAACGTATAGCTCGTAGCATCACAAGTATTTGTGCTCGTGGACAATCCCAGCCAACAGCAACAGCCTCTTTGAATATGAGCACTTCAACGCCTGAGTCATTCTTTTCAATCAACTCAAGATTTTGCTTGTCATCAGATAGCCAAACAGCCAGTTTGCCGCTTTCATAGGTTATTCCGTGCTTGGCGAGTTGTTGCTCAACTTCTTCACGCACACTTGTATCTAGTGCTGATGTTTCTAGTTTTTCGCTTGGTAGCTGAACCAATATCAGAGGGTTTACAGGGATATTTGCCTCACCATACAACTCTAGTAACTCTGACCGTTTCGCTAATGCTGCTTCTATCACAAGCTCATCGGCTGAACTAGAAATATCAACATACTCGCCAATCGCTTGATTGATACTTGTCTCTTGTTTTATGAGCCCCGAACTTACAACATCATCAAAAGGCACTGTAACTGAGCCAGCTTTCTTTAGGTCCTTATCTTCTGCCGAAATTGTAATGAGCGGTGTTGCCGATACTTCAATAGTTAGCTTTGGCTTGATAACTTCCGTGATGAACTTTTGCGAGTTCTCGGTTAGGTAGTTTCTATGAGCCTCATCAACAATCAATATAATCTCTTTGCCAGTATCACGAGATTTGCTTAGCACCTCAACAATACTCCTGCCGTCTTCTCTGTCTTTCACGTAGATGTTGGACCATTCACGCTTATTTGTATCGTCGTTCTGTTTCGTAGTTGTTAGGCTGTGCCAGTTTACGAATAAGACACTGTTTTCATCCAGAGCATCCTGTGTCATTTCATCAAGGCTCAAAAGGTTGTAACGACTATCTTCAAGATAGCTTGCGAGTTTAGCCTTGCTCTGAGAATGTAAGTCATAAAGACTGGTCCAAACAAAAACGTAGTCGTTCGGTAAATCTTCATCACTGAGTCTTTGCAACAATTCCGCCATTATAATTGTCTTACCTGAGCCAGTCGGAGCTTTGAAGACGCATACCTTGCTACCTGAGCTACTCAGTAGGCCCCTCATCTGCTTTGTAAGCTCGTTTACTGCACTATGCTGATATTCCTTTAGTTCAATCATTGTTATGCTCCTATGCTTACGTTTTGGTCTTTGAAGATGCGACGATACACCTCAAGGATGCTCTCGGGTATTGGTCGCAATTCGTGTAGTCGTTGCAAGTCTGCAAAATCACTCTCGTAGGTGTCGTTACTTAGGCTAAAAACATAGATGTGGATAGGTTTATCATTGTCTAGTTTTGCGAGTGCATCTTTTAGAAGTGGTATTACATCGGGCTCAAAAACGATTGCTGAATAGTGGTCCGAGTTTCCGAACACTTTGTAGTACTTGGTATCTAGCACCTTATCAAAAGTATCTTCACGAACACATATCATATCTGTACTACGAGCAACTAGCTCAATTCGTGTTTGGTCGTCGG
Organism: uncultured Candidatus Saccharibacteria bacterium; assembly: GCA_964478695.1. Taxonomy (GTDB): domain Bacteria; phylum Patescibacteriota; class Saccharimonadia; order JAGOAT01; family CAYZIP01; genus CAYZIP01. Next base: position 1,063 of record CAYZIP010000016.1, on the reverse strand, counting down.
TCTGTTTCTTGCTTACCAGACCAGTTTTGAAGTACCTAACATTGGCTGGGATACCTTCAACTCTTTCATAGCCCTCAATCACATTCTTGATGCGTGGATATGTTATTTCTTCTGCTATTTTGTTTTCATTATTCGTACAAAGTATGAACTTGCGGTTACCTCCATCCTCTTTATTCAACTCCATAACAGCGTGTCCTGTTGTCCCTGAACCAGCCATAAAGTCTAAAACCTGAACATCTTTTGAGCTGTGGGACATTTTCAGTATTTGAGTTATCAAGTCTAACGGTTTAGGGTAGCTAAACGCTTTTGAACCAACAACTTTTTGCAAAAGTGTAGAGCCACTACTTGAGCTAACCTCATCAATCCAAGTTGAATATGGTTTAGTCTGCGGTGCGTCTGGTTTATATACTCTTTCGTAAAGTGTAATCTCACCCTGTTTATTTTGAATCTCAACAATGCCGTCATCAATATTCAACTGCATTGTCTTTTTACCCCAACGCCAACAGCCTTCTTGCTGCTTGTTTAGCATTGGCAGTACCTCAATATCATCATCTGTTTTTCTGTCCAAATTCAATTCACCAGACGGAGTAACGTACAAGGGATAGAACAGGTTCGGTCTATCGCTACGACGACTGTTATCACCCCACTTCCTCAATAGTTGAGTCTTGTAGTATCTCTGTTTATGCTCATCATATTTAGTAAATGTGCTTTCGTCCTTTGCTGCACGTCCAGCACTATAGTTGTCAATGTTTTTTGCATAACAGACGACATATTCGTGCACTACTGCGAAATGCTTACTATCCTGCCTACCTCCTGAGCCTTTCTTTGGCATACTGGCTATAAAGTTTCTTGCCCCAAATATCTCGTCACACAGCATTTTTAGATTAGCCATTTCGTTATCATCAATTGAAATGAAAATTGCACCCCCTTGGTTTAGCAAGGATTTGGCAAGCCTTAGTCGTTTTTCCATAAAGCTGAGCCATTTTGAATGTCGATAGGTATCATCTCTATCTATATAGTGGTCGTTATATAAAAAATCTTTATTGCCCGTATTGTAAGGTGG
>CAYZIP010000015.1:11063-12818 GCA_964478695.1 uncultured Candidatus Saccharibacteria bacterium | reverse complement strand
CCATTAACATCTACTTGTTTGCTAGCTATTTCACTAGCTTTGATGACGGCCCCTTGGTCTATGGTGATATGCTCGGCATACAATAAGCCTACGGCCACACTGCTCTCCGAGAATATTGTCTCTTGATATCCCACAATATCACCACTGACATGATTTTGCCCAGCAATATATAGTATATTGTCTATGTTGTCACTGCTTAGTAGTGATTGATTGTCTTTTTTATGGCTAACTATTTTTGGGAGTGCTTTGATTCTCATTTAAGCCTCAATACTTTTTTGCTAATTGCTTCTTTTAAAACCTTTTCCTCTTCTTTGGATAATTGTTGTTTGCTTTTGCCGTCTATGACTTCCTTGGCATACATTCTAGTATTTTCACGGCCATGCAAGCTAGACATAACAATACCATTGTCGTTTTTATCTAGTAGAGCTAGGGCAAAGCTATGCTCTCCTCCCATGTCTTCAAAAGGGTTAAAGCGTATCATGGCGGCTTTATGGATACTACTTTGTTCTTCCTCATAAAACTTTTTGAAAAAATCAGCCATTTTATCCAAGTTTGCCATCACCCTACTGGTCATTTCGCTATATTCATATAATTGTCTTTCCAGAGCCTGAGGATTACTTTTACCAAAGACTTTAGATAGGGTAGAGCGTAGTTTTTGGATTTGCAAAAATTGCCAAATCACTACAGCCGTAATTATGACTAGAATTATCACCTCCATATGCCAATTATTATACTATATTGATTTCAGGAGGCTATAGCCTGTTGAGGGGTTTTAAAGAAGCCTATATCCCCATACTCTGTTCGTGTTAGAATATTAAATATAGATTTAAGAGTATCAAAAGGAGGTAGTTATGGCCAAGAATTACGGCAAGAAGAGTAAAAAGAACAGAAAGAATTTTAAGGTTAAGACTAATGGTAGTAACCACCAGGTGGTTAAAGAAGAAGCATCAGATAGTGTAAGTCTAGTTCAAAATAGTACATCTGCCAGCAGTAAGAATCCTGACGTTAATCAAAATAAAGATAAAGCCGTTAAAACATCTGCTCAGATTGGTGATGGGATTAACAATATTGATTCTATTAAGAAAGATCTATGGCTGATGGCCAAATCTGTGGCCGCAGTGATATTAATATTTGTCGGCTGTTATTATTACCTTGGTAGTTCAGCTGGGCAGAAGCTGATAGATAATATAAAGCTATAAAAAGGTATTTATATTAATCATGATAACTAAGCTCTCCTCAAGAGCATTAGAATTTATTTTAAAGCATAAAGTTAGACGCTTATTTAAACTACATCATCCGATAGTTATAGCCGTTACTGGTACTGTAGGTAAAACTTCTACCAAAGTAATAATTGGGAGAAGTTTGTCTAAAATATATCAAGATAAAAAGATAAGCTACAGTACAGATAGCTATAATAGCCCCATTGGAATGCCGCTAGGAATATTCAACTTAAAAGCTCCAGAAAGGCTGACGGATATAAGAGCTTGGATTAATATTTTCAAAGAAATTGATACTAGAATTAAGAATTTTGATACAGATATTTTAGTACTAGAAGTTGCTGAAGATGAGCCGGAATATATGCCTGCCTTTATGGGGCTTATTAATCCAGATATTATGGTAGTTACGGCATTGTCTTTAGCACATGCCGCACGTACTATTAGTAAGAATAATATCTTTGATAATATAAATAAACTTACTAAATATGCTCAGTATATTATTAAGAATAATGACTTTGATCTATTAAAAAATAAGCTT
>CAYZIP010000015.1:6344-10963 GCA_964478695.1 uncultured Candidatus Saccharibacteria bacterium | reverse complement strand
AGTATGAAAGAAGAACTTAGACCCATGAATGGTCGTATGAATTTATTGAAAGGGATTAGTGGTAGCTCTATCATAGATGATAGCTATAATGCAGCTAGCCCTATCGGAGTTTTTGCTGCCCTAGATACTTTGACAAGCTTACCAGCAAAGCGCAAGATAGCCCTATTGGGGAATATGAATGAGTTGGGGGATAAGAGCAAAGACGAACATATTAAAGTGGCCGAATATGTTATGGGTAAAGCAGATATTATTATTTTTCTGGGGCCAGATATGTCAAAGTATGGATTTGATAGGGTCAAGCAGTTAGTGGGTAAGGCTGGACTAGAAGAAAAAGTTATTATCAAAAAATTTGATACTCCGTATATGGCTGGTGAGTATCTAAAGGATGTGATAGAGGACGGGGATTTAGTTTTAGTAAAAGGATCACAGAATAATGTTTTCTCTGAAGAAGCTATTAAATATATATTAAGCCATGATTTAGATCCCCAAAATGTGCTGGTAAGGCAGGGGAACTTTTGGGATACTAAGAAAAGGGCTAGTTTTTCGTAAGCCTTATTAAGTATTAAATAAAATAAATAGGATTTTAATATGTCCAAAAAGCAGATCATTAATCTTGGTTTTGATAAAAAATATTTAAACCTACAGCACATGTATCAATTATCAGAATCAGATATCCCAGAAGAGGAGAGAATCAATGCCTGCTCTCCTACTTGTATTACTATGGTTTTAAATTATTTATTAGGGGATGATAACTTTAAAGAAAACAGCGCTGATATTTTAAATAAAATGGCCGATATAGACACTAAATCAGACATAGGGTGGAAACACAGTACGGTGGTTAATTTATTTAAATCTTACGGACTAACTTCATGGAGAAGGAACTGGAATGTGGTTAATGATATCAACTATTTTAAGCAAGAAGAAGGCTATGATGATTGGCAGATTAGTGCTGTTAATAACCAGATAAGTAAGGAAGATAGCTTAAAAGCAATACAGAGCTTACAGATCACGCAATATAAGGCTCTATATTCTATATATGAATCTATTGCTAATGGGTATCCAGTGATCGTTAGTGTTAAAAAAGGATTTAGCAGTAATGGGGCTGCCCACCAAGTGGTGGTATTTGGGTTTGATTATAATAAAGAAGGTATCGTCTTAAATATTGCCGATCCTATAGTTGCTTCAAATCGCAATAATGAGTGTAGTTTAGATAGGTTCTTTGAATATTTTAACTACCTAGCTATATTTGTAAAAAATTAGCTTAAAAAAGCTTTTGTGATAAAACTGGCTAATAAATAATATCCAGTTATTTGCATCATGGTTATTAATATCATTATTAAAGATATGGTTAGCCTGTATGGCTTGAATCTGTCTTGCATTAAATATCTATATGTTGGTATAGCTAATAATAAAGACAAGGGAACTAGTCCAGCATTGGCCCTGAGTGTATGTGGCTGACCACTCCAGGTAAGGGCTGCACCTGATATGCCAGCAATAGTATATATGATTAATATCATGTATATATATGTATTAATGCTAAGATGTCTGATCTGGTGTGCGGGACTGCGTGACTTCTTGTCAGATATATTGAGCTTTAGTTTTGATAATATATTAAGGCTATTTTTATATACCTGCCTTGCCTTGGTTTTTATTATTAAAAGAAAAGAAGCTAGCCCAATGAGCCCCAAGGGACCTCCTATGCCATGTCTACCATTATGGTCTCCAATAATAAAGAGGGTGATAGGGGATAATAAATTTAATACATTCAGACAATACTGATAGACTAAACCGATGAAGCCCCATGTTCTATGCGGATTAATCTTGCTCCATATAGCCACGTCATCTGTTCTAAGCATGTATTCTTTATTAAACATCATCAGTATTAAGGGAATAAGGCAAACAATAGCCATCATTATCATGACAAGTATTTTGATGGTATAACTCCACCATAGTGATTTTCTTATTTTATATTCAATATCTTTACTTCTAATTATTGTGATTATGGGGGATAAAAGATACAGGCTTAGTGTGATTAAAATAATTGCCGATAATATGCGTGCCGGGGGATAGCTATAGGAGAGGGCTACAGCACACATATATATAGCAATACTACGAAAAATAAGGTTTTTGTCCCCTAGCATTTTTCTTGGATTTTTATAGTAATCCCCAAGATGATGAGAATACGCTAAAGATATAGTTAGATATAAAGATATGGCGGTTAGGGGAGGGATGAGCATTGGATCCCAGGCTATGATGGATTGGTGCCACCACCATGGTACCGCCAGAAGTACTGTAGCTAGTAGCATGGATTGATTTACTGAGGCAGAAACAATCTTTTTAAAGGTAAGAATAGTGAAAGCTATCCCAATCAAGCCAAACAAAAAAGAGGTAAGTCTAAGGCTGTATATGGTAGGGTGTAAAATGATAGCAGGGACATTTACTGTAGTGTATAGCGGTGTAGTAAATCCACCTCCGGATGCTTGTATAAATATTAGGTCATTCATACGAACCATGATGTGTCCATGATCACGATCTTGTATGGTCTTGACCGCATATTTAACATTTTTTAAAGACACTTTTTCGTCTACAAAAGATTTGCCAGGGACCTGTGTTAATGTCAGCATACGCAGTAGTATTAGCCCAGATAGTATTATGCCTAGCAATATAGGCCCAAGTATTTTGCACTTATTATTGTTTCTCATAGTTATTTTTAGCAAGTAGTTTTTTGTTAACCCAAAATGGATTCGCTATACTTCATCATTATAGCTTAAGATAGCTATGGTCGTCTTGCAAAAAATTATTATGGGGTTATGGCGGGTGGTTCTTGGGAGGATTGGCCTTATGATTTATTAGCAACCATTTTTTTATTTTTACGATTTTAATACAAATTTATCCCTTATATTTTTAAGTTTCCTAATATCGGTTTGATATATATATAATTAATATATTCACGAATTATATAAAGAATACAAGAGGTAGATAAAATGTTAAAAACATTAAAACGAGAATTAATAAAGTCTAAATTGATTAAATCTCAGGTAGCCATTGGTGATAAAGTTACTTATAAATCATTCACCTCTAAATTAGTTCATGGTGAAATTAAAGATATTAAGCTGGGAAATGTAAAAATAAATGAAAAGTGGATATCAATCAACAAGATTATATCAATCTGGGATTCTCATAAGGAACAATATAAAGAAATAGACTTACTCAATAACTCTAAAGGTATACAGGAGAATGTTATTTCATCTAAGAATCAATCAAAACCAAGAATTATAGGATTTATATTCCTGTGTATAATACTCATATTTATGATTGGTAATAATAAAGATAATAAAAAAACAACTATTCAGCCTGCTTTTAACTACGACGTGCTATTGACTAAAAATATAGATGAAATACGAATAATTTTGGGAGCCCCCTTAGATACAAATCCTGAACCATCTGATTTAAACAATTATGCTGTAGGAGGACAGGGAATAGAAAAATGGGATAATATTTTTCACAATAAGGAAGGGAAGGAATTATTAGCAACCTTTAACCCGAAAACTAGAAGTTTAATTGACTTATTTGTTAGCACTAGAGACCCAAAAGGTTACACAAACAACAAACAAGAACTACTAGATTTTTATGGTATTGATAAAAACAGTAGTCAGTATACTTTAGAATTCGTTAAAACTATTGCTAAAAATGATAGTAATTCTAACTATACTGGCATTAAGATCTTAAAGAAATAAGATTCTAAGACTAATTCCTTAACGGTACTGTAGGGCTTCGGCTATATGATTCTGCGATACCATATCTATCATCTCTAGGTCGGCTATACTTCGAGATATTTTCATGATTTTATGTAGTACTCTATGAGACAAACCTAGTCTTTCGGCTACACTGGTTAATAATGATATTCCGCCCGTATCTATATTACATAGATCTAAGATATATTTTGAAGGGATATTCCCATTTTTAATATATGACTCATTATTTTTATCATCAGGGCTACTGTTTTTGATGTTTTGCCTAGAAGTAATCTGCCTATATCTATTTTTAGAAAATTCAATGGCTTTGATAATACGTTCTTGTGCAGTGGCGCTACTGGGCATATGATTGGCAGACACATCACTCCTAATGTTATCCTTAATAGTTTTAGATAGCATTTCTTGATGCGAATTACGGGATAAATTTATCTTCATATCTATTCTGTCTATGACCGGACCAGATATTTTTTGCTGATATTTTTGAATAGTTTGCATGGAGCATTGGCACTGGATCTGACTATCTTGATAATATCCACAAGGGCAAGGGTTCTGTGTGGCTATTAAAGTAAAATCAGCTGGATAGGTGATGGTGTCACTAATGCGAGATATGTGTATGATTTTATCTTCTAAAGGCTGCCTGAGTCCATCTAATACTCGTCTATTAAACTCAGCAATTTCGTCTAGAAATAATACTCCATGATGCCCTAGGCTGATTTCTCCTGGCTTGGGGATTTTGCCTCCTCCTAATATGGCTATATCCGAAGAGCTATGATGTGGGCTACGAAAAGGTCTATTAAAAATAATCTTATCAAACATGCCACGAGTGGAATGGGATACAGAATGTATTTGGCTGACTTCTATGCT
>CAYZIP010000015.1:3273-6244 GCA_964478695.1 uncultured Candidatus Saccharibacteria bacterium | reverse complement strand
TCTATCGATAGGAGATAGGGGTATCTTGTTTATAATATGCATATATAACTGTTCAAAATTTTCTACTGAATATACATTAATGTCTTTTATAAAACTAGCTGCTAGAGCTGAATTACTAGGTAGAAATATATTTTTAAATCCCAATCTAGTTGCTCCAATAGCTGCACTAATGGCACCACCACAGTCTCTGAGTGTGCCATCTAGGCCTAGCTCTCCATAAAATATAGAATCAGAGAATAGCTTTTGGTCTAGCTTTTGATAATTAGCAATGATGGAAGTAGCCATAGCTAGATCATATCCTGACCCATATTTTGGCATATCAGCAGGGGCTAATCCTAGCACTATCTTTCTATTATTAAGCTTAATGCCAGAGTTTTTGATGGCTGCCCTAATTCTTTCTCTAGATTCGGCCACTGCTTTATCTGCCAGTCCTACTACCTGAAAACTAGGCAGATCACTATTATTGATCTCGGCCTCTACCTCTACTAGCCCTGTTTTTATACCAATAGTAGCTATGGTATTAACTTTAATCATATACCCCCCTTAAAATTTTATTACACAATTGTTACCGAACAATAGCCGAAATGCTATTAATTTTCATTATATTATTACATACGAACAAAAGTCAAACATAAAATATAAAATAAAGCTTAAACTTCAGTACATTGACAATATTTATAAATATATAGCAAGAATCTAGTAGCTCTAAAATAAAATAAATTAAAATCACTAAAGCTTTGAAATTGATATTTATTAAGAAAGACTTGTTACGACAATTATTAGTAGGATACTATAATAAGTACTATGAGAATTAAAGTCGATTGGTTTAATACATATTTGTCCAGAGTTGAGAATTCTGAGGGGTCAAATATGTGGCGCAATAGCTGGGGAAGAGCTTTAGATAATCCTGAATTAGGACAAATAGACTTTTTAGAGAATGGTAAATTATCATGTGGATTACATGTTAGTGGTATTTTGAGCAATTTTTCGGTTTATAATTTTGACAAAAATCAGTACGACGTTATTATTTGTCCAGGCATGCTTGTCCGTGCCTCCAGGCTTTATGAAAAATTATTATTCATCGGCTGGGAACCGGTTCCTATAGATGAAATAGAAAGAGGAGACATCCTGTTTTGGGAAGAATTAAGTGGGATTGAATTTATAGAAAGAGATGGCAGCAAAACGGTAAGAGGTAGTGGCGAAATAGGTCATGCCGGGTTTTATTTAGGAGAACAAAAAGCTATCAGTGTTTATTATAAGACAGGAAATCCACAGATACATGACTATCTATATAGAGGCGATGATGATTTCTTGAAAGACAAAAAATATGGCGCTGGGAAAAAGCAAAGGGAGATATTATTTGCCTTAAGGGGACGGCATTTATTTGATAAAATGCCGTAGATTATCAAGATAATCAGTGATTATTTGATAATAAAATATCTATTTATAACTTTTAGTTTACTGCGTTATACCATTTGGCAGCATCTTCTGGGAAAATATAGTTTATATATTCATTATTAGCTACTTCGTATCCGTCCATGACATTTGGTACGAGTCTGGGGGTTATGTGCAACTGCATAGACATAGAATTACTAATGGCATTTAAGAAATAGTAATTATAATCAATGCTATTTTTATCTAATTTTGTAATTACTTTGCGCATAATACTAACTAAATCATTAATAGAAGATTCTATGATTTGACCCATATTAGAGATAGGCATCTTGGGGAGCACCCAAACTTCAAGTGGATAAATACTAAAGTATGGACAAAATGATATCCAGTTAATATTCTCTTCTATCACTCTGATGCTAGAATTATGCTCAAAGCTAACGATGGCCGATATTGGGTTTTCGTATTTTTGATTGAAAAAGTTATTAGCTTCTATTTGCAAAACATTAATACGATTGGGGATATGGTTGGTGGCTATTATCTGTGAATGCTGATAGTTTAAGCTAGCCCCAGTTTGCTTGCCACTATTTTTAAAAATCTGTATATATTCTATGTGTTGCATGGCCTCAATGGCTCTATATCTTTTTTTATACATCATAATCAAGCTAGTAATATCTGCCTCAGATAGATCAGAGAAATATTTTGATAAGCGAGTATTATCAATGATAGTTTCTTGATAGCCATAAGCATTGTTATTCGAGGTTTGTAGTGATGGGTATTTGTTTTCTACAGCTAGTATTTGTCTTTGCTCATTAAGATTGAGACTATCTATGATTTTTTGATTTGGGTCTAGCTGATTGGGAGGATTATTGTCAATGTTTTGTTGTTGGGCTCTAGGTTCTGATGGTAAATTTTTAGCTTTTTGAGGTGATATAATGACATGCTCATTGGTAAAATAATGTTTTCTAATCTCGCTGTCTTTATGGCTTTGGGGGATAGGAATCAAATTTTGTTCACCAGGTTGGGGTGAGGAATTATTTGTGGTACTGGCAATGGGAAGATTAGGGGAATTATATGCCTTATTAACCACTGCATTAACCACTGCTGCAGGAGAGGAATTTTGGGGTGGGTTCATACTACAATTATATTAGCATAAGTTATTTGTTACTACATGCCCTAAGTTATACAATGATTTTATATATGCTAGAGCATTTTTTAGAAATTATCTTGATAACAGGGGCAGCACTTATTAGCTTAGAGGTTTATACTGCAGTTTATCAAAATGTAATTATCGGTGGTATCAGCCGTAAGGATTTTAGCAAATTAGCCACCACTATAGCAGGGGGAATTGTTTTGATACTGGGAGCAGCACTATCTTTGCCTTTGGTCCCAGGTCCGGGATTCTTGCTATTAATACTGGGGTTTAGTATTTTATCCAGAGAATATCCATGGGCTAAGCGTCCATTGGTCTGGTTAAAAGAAAAATTTAATAGACGAAAAAATAAAAAAGCACCAGAGCAGAGAGAATAAAGAATATTACTTTCGGTTTCCCTCCACTCTTGATTTTTAAAACCACCTT
>CAYZIP010000015.1:0-3173 GCA_964478695.1 uncultured Candidatus Saccharibacteria bacterium | reverse complement strand
CCTTTCTGTGGTTCCATCCCATGAGCCCGATGCTCATAGAATTGTATTAAGTATCATAACGTATAAATATATTGGTTTGCAATAGCATAGACATATATTTTGATAAATCTTAATGTAGTGATGGATCTTAACTTTAAACTAATACAATAAAAAGTTATATTTATTTCTGACAAAAGCAAATATCTATAATAATTCTTCATTTCTTGTATCTTCTTTGGTACTATTATTTATAGAGTAAGACAGCCTTACTTGTTCTGATGCGAGGAGCTTAAAAATGGATCCGTGGGATGACGGAATTTGTGCTTATGGCCGTTATTCAGATGAGTGGGACGGCCCCCTAGACAAAGTTTCGCTAGGGGGAACTATCCTCTTTGCGGCCATGCTATGCCTCACCTCAGTGGTGACGGTGGGAGGATTCCTTGCATCGTCACTCTGGAGTAAATCCAGAGAAAAAGATTAGGGCCTCTGGGGGGAGTGAATATTTAGACAAATAGTCTCTTTGTAGCTCAACCCTCGGGGGCTATTTGTCTAGTAAAAATAAATTTTCTTTATTTTATATAGATTTTTATTATTTTGATATAATAAGGCTACATATAGCAGTTTTATAAACCTAAATAATCATTTTGATTGATACCAAAATGGCTACAGTACCGCTTTATTCTTTATGCATATTTATAAATATATTTTCCAGCAGAAGAATGGTACTCTTATGGTTTAGCGAAACTATTAAGCCAAGATCTAAGACATTTAGATTTTAAAGATTGCTATTGAAGTCCTAAGATTATCTTGGGGTTGTGTTACTTTGACAATTTAATTAGATTATTAGTCCGCAAGCCGAGACATTGATCTTAAAGACGCGTTAGGCTCTTTGATCAAGAGCATATAAATGCCGAAAATGTATTCAGCAGAGCTAAGCAAACTATTAGTAATTTATTTACTAATACCAACTACGCTCCTGTTCTTGCTTAAATAAGGCAAGCGCCCTAGGCTATATACTTTATAGATTCATAATCAGAGATCTTAATAGTCATTGGGGTGAGTCAAAATTCTGATAGATGATTTAACATAAATTACCAACCATTGTAGTTTAGAATAAATTATCTTTAAAAATTTTAATGGTAGATATGGAGAGGTTTTTGCTATTTTCTATCTTCTTTATATCTTTAAAAAATCTTAAAATAGACAAGCTTGTAGCTGGGTAATATGACAATTATTTTGAACAGGGGTGAAATACCCCTCAACTCCACCATGGTATCATTTATATTTATTTCTATAATCTTTTTAAGAGCAGTACTGCTTGTATTTATCATCAATAGCCTGACAGGCAGAACGTATTTCACCTAATGGGACTATATCCTTGGCTGTTCTAAAGACGGTTTGAATACAAGCCTGACTTTGCTCATCTCCCCAGCCAGCTTGGCAATAGTCAATAGCTCTATTAAAATATTTGGCTTCCCAGAAACTATTTTGCACAGCTCCTATCAAACAATCTTTTTTATAAATACTCTCACTGATTTTATTACAATATACCTGAGCTTTTATGGGGTCGGAACCGGCCCAATTGTCACTATCGCGCCCATAGCTCTGATAGCAAGAAGGCTTGTATTGATCAGCTGCTAGCTGGCACATTTTGGCTGCTGCTTCAAAACTATTGTTTGAAATAGCCAAAACCACAGAGGATTGAAAATAGTAGCATTCTTGTACAAATTTATGAACTATGTCGCAAGGGTATGATATATCATTGTCTTTGATGTATTTGGTTTTATGAGCATTACTAGCACTAAATATTTCTTTATTATTCGGGACGAATCTAGCCATTAAATTTTCCATATATACCCCGGTGGCACAAGAGCTTTGGGAGCTGGCTAGGCGCATCAGAGCGCATTTTTCTAGAGCTAGGGGTAATTCATAATCATACCAACCCATTAGTCCATGTCCAGCTCCGTGATAACATTGATGAGCATAAAAACCATTTTTAGCCTTAGAGCACAAATCGTCTATTTTGGGCTCTATATTATCTCGACCATTTTCTATTAAAAATCCCTCTATGGCTCCATGATACCAGCCAGACTGACAATCACTTTCTCCGCTACTGAAGGCTTTTTCTACTCCCATTATTCTAGTAGCGATTCGCCCAGCACTATGCAGAGCCTGATGGCAATCAATATTTGTAGAAGCACTATCTGCTACCAGGGTTTTTATGGTGCCAGCAGCCCCCTTATTTTTTATGAGTTCTGATACTTTTGCTTCGAACTGTTTATCGATGGGAGCAGCTTTATTTTGTAAGTTTTTATTAGGAGAGTTCAGTTTTTGGGCTGATATATTATTGATGGTAATAATAGATAGGGCTAGTAGTAGACCAATTGATATAATCTTTATATTTCTTCTACTACTAGCCCTCATATTTTTATTATAAGACATTCTATTTTTAGAAGAGCTATAGATTCTGTTGTTGCAGCAATATTATTTATTAATAACCGATATTTAGGTGAAATGGGTTGACATATAGGTATATATTATGTTTTTATATTAAAGGTCGCAAAGGTATTGCGCCAAACTCCTAAGGAGGAGTATTGTGAGCAGTCCTGTGATCAAGTCTCTTGTCCTGGCAATAGTCTTCTGTCTGGTTTGGGCGCTATTAAGTGCACCAATATGCCAGGCAGTGGTATCTGCCACCTTCACCTTCTGGGTGAAGAACAATGTCTCCTTTTTCAAAAAAAAGGGAGGCGAAAGGTGAGGGTTAAGGTAGGTATGGTGGCTGATCCAAAGCTCCATGCCTACCTCGCAAAAGAGCTAGGGGGCTTTATGAAAAGTCCTCTGGCTCTTAAGGCTAATCTTTGACATGATTTTTAACAATTACTAAGACATTATTAAGCTTTAATAGTTTTTGTTTTTTTATAGATTTTCTTTCTAGATTTTTTCTAAAATAATTTTTGTATTGATATCGGTGAGCTATATTGCATATAATGTATTTTACATACAGAGCTCTGCCCTTAAAGGCAGAGCTCTGTGGAAGTAAGATTTTCGGCCAGAACATTTATAAGTACACGTTCGTGTGCTTGTTTTGGCCAATCAAGTCTTCTGGCCCTTTAAGCACATTTCATTTTTTAGCAATTTCTTAAAATTTACTATCTTGTGAATTAAAAACTTATAATTTAAAAGATAGTAAATAC
>CAYZIP010000014.1:8204-16848 GCA_964478695.1 uncultured Candidatus Saccharibacteria bacterium | reverse complement strand
AGTTATTTAGCTTACAATTACCAACGGTATTAATGATATTATTTATTATTACTACCGTTACTTTTTTGGCTGGTATTTTGCCGTCACGCAAAGCTGCCAAATTAGATCCTATCACAGCTTTGCGATACGAATAATCATAGAGCTCTATTAAAAAACTTTTTTTGATAGTATTGGGAGTAAAACTTATTTGATTTAAAGTTTTGTTATTTAAAATGTATAAATAAACAAGACTAATAAGCTTTAGCGAATATAATTTCGGCTTGAGCCTTACGCTGACAACAGAAGCAATTTCCAGATATTTCTAATACTGCTTCTTCTGGGATACATCTAGATGTAGCCTTGGTCTTTGCTTTAATCATCTGTTCGCATTCTACGGTATTACAAGATAATACGCGAACAAATTTTTGATTAGTAGTAGCAGAAATAAAATCTTCTATATTGGTAGCTATTACAGTATTGTCTACCAATCTTTGAGCACTATTATGCAGTAATGTTGATTGTAAATTTTCTAGCTCTTTACCAACAAAGTCATTAATATCATTTATGCTCACTACAGTAGCACTGCCTAATCGGCTTTTAATATTAACTTTCCCTGAGATCAAATCTTTTGGGCCTATTTCTAGGCGTAGAGGAATGCCAATCTTTTCATATTTAAAATGTTTTTCCCCGATACTGCTATCGCTAATATCTATATCCGCTCTATGTCCAGCCTGCAATAGATTTGATTGAATTTCTTTTGCTGCTAAGATTACACTATCACTGGGCCCTCCCACACTCATGATTATTATCTGTGTGCTAGCTAGCATCGGAGGGATTACCATCCCATAGTCATCGGCATGAGTAAGTATAATAGCTCCAATAGTTCTAGTACTCAGTCCCCAGCTAGTGGTAAATACATTTTTTATATTACCTTCCTGATCACTATATGTGATGTTAAAGCTTTTGGCAAAATTATCTGCCATGTAGTGAGAAGTACAGATTTGTAGAGCTTTACCATCTTGCATCATTGGTTCTATAGTATATGTTATTGCCGCTCCAGCGAACCTTTCACTCTCAGTTTTTTCTCCTACAAAGCCTTTAATGGCAGCAAATTTGAGCAAGAAATCATTATATAAATGAATCATTTCCAGAGCATCATCCATTGCTTCTTTTTTACTGGCAAAAGCATTATGTCCTTCTTGCCATAAAAATTCTGAGCTGCGTAAGAATAATCTATTACGCATCTCCCAACGCATAACATTAGCCCATTGATTTATCTTTAATGGTAAATCACGATAAGACTGAATCCATTTGCTAAAAGAGTCCATAATAATGGTTTCTGATGTGGGCCTGATAATCAATTCTTCCTCTAGTTTAGCCTCAGGGTCAACCACCATTCCATTTTTACCTTTTTTTAATCTATAGTGAGTTACTACAGCTGATTCGGTAGCAAAACCATCTACATGTTTAGCTTCTTTACTAAAGAAGCTTTTAGGTATCAATAAAGGGAAGTAGGCATTTTTAACCCCTTTACTTTTAATCATTTGATCTAAATTACTTACTATATTTTCCCATAAAGCATAGCCATTTGGTTTGATGATCATCATTCCTCGGACGCTAGAATTCTCGGCTAAATCAGCTGCCTTGATTACATCTGTATACCATTTGGAAAAATCTTCAACTCTACTGGTAATCTTCTTCATAACTATTATTTTATCACTATTAATGATCTATAAAATGATACTAAAGGTAGTTCCTTTTTTTTCGGTACTCTCAACCTTTATTTTACCTCCAAGTATTTTAATATAGTCATTGACTAAACTGAGCCCAATCCCATAACCTTGACTACTTCTACTTTTTTCGGTTCTATAAAATTTATTAAAAATTTTATCTATATCATCTTTAGGGATACCAATGCCTTTATCATTTACTGTAATTAATTGATGTATGCCTTTTTTGTAACTTTTTATGGTAATAGAGCTATTTTTGGGGCTATACTTTATGGCATTATCAACGATTTCATTCAGTATTTGAGCTAGTATTGTCTGATCTGTTTGAATAATATTTTGATTTATTTTTTTAATGATCTTAATATTTTTTAAATTTAATTTATCAAAACAAGATGCATTAATATTGTCAATAATTTGCTCTATATTAACAGCAGTAATTTTAAGAGGAGCATCATAATCTGGCTTGGTGGATAGTAATATTCTATTAATTAAATATTCAAATTTATTAATCTCCACTAAGTTGTCACTTAAGCTATCTTTGATTTTTTTAATATCTTTTTCGGCCAAATTGAGCTCTGTGCTGGCTTTTAGGGAGGTCAGTGGGGTACGTAATTCATGGGAAGCATCAGCAGCAAAAGTAGATAAGCGTTCATTACTTTCTTTGATGGGCCTAAGGCTACGACGAGCCATATAATAACTACAAATATAACCTAATACTAAAACCCCAAAATTTAAGGTAATCAATTTGGTTAAAATTTTTTGATTGGATCTGCTTAGTTCTAATCTTTGTTCATCGATAATCCTATCTATATCATATCCTGGGCTGAGTCTAGGATTAGGGATATCTCTTAATATACCCATTTGTCTTCTAAATGTAGCCTGATTTTCTATAGTTGAGATACGGTAGCTGCTGACACTAAAAGCTATAGAAAAGAACATAATAATAGCTATATAGTACAAACTTAGCTTAATATATGTTCGTTCAAATATACCAATTTTAATCATATTATTATCATAACAATATTCTACTTTAAGTTATTTTATAACCAAACCCTCTTTTGGTAGCTATTAAATCTTTGGCCTTAGGGTTGATTTTATTAATTTTCTTTCTTATACCATTGATGAATACTTCTACTGTATTAGGTAATATTTCAGAATCAAAGTCCCATACATTTTCTATGAGTTCGTCTTTATTGATATATCTTTCATTATTTTGGGCAAGATAAGTTAATAGTTCAAATTCTTTTTTACTAAGATCAATAGTAATGCCGTTGATGGTGGCTATCTTATTAGTATTATCGATATGCAAGGTTTTAATATCGATAATACTAGACAAGACATCACTGGATCTGCGCATAATAGCGCGTATTCTGGCATATAATTCTGATAAGTCAAAGGGTTTGGCTAAATAATCATCAGCTCCTGCATCTAAGCCAGAGGTTTTGCTATTGATACTAGCTAGAGCCGTTAACATTAATATGGGGACCTTATTGTTATTTTTTCTTAGAAAGCTAATTAGCTCCACTCCATCATAGGGGCCAGGTATCATCCTATCCATAATTATGACATTATAATTACCTGTATTTATTAAATCCAGCGCCACTTGGCTATCTGCCGCAATATCAGCTTTAAATCCCTGAGATTGCATGGCTCTAGCCAAATTGTTTGCTATGGAACTATTATCTTCTACAATTAGAACAGTCATATCTTTTTTCATTATATTCTTTTTAGGACTTAATTTTATTAAATTTAATATCTTATTAACTTTTTTGAAATGAAAACAGCAAAATCACCAATAATATACCTTTATTTTGAGTTAAGGCAATATTATCGGTGATAGCTTGTATGGAGGGATATCCTAAGATTTTAGGGTGATATTAAAATTCTTAAGATGCTTTAGACATTATTTTGTTCTTGTCTATTGTCTGCTCCAGGGCCTGGACCCATTTCGCCTCTGCCTCCATGCATTCCTTTTACCCATGAATCCCACTCCAGCATCTCTAAGAGCTTTTCGCAGGGCATCCATCTTTTCTACAGTGCTGCCTACAGCCTTGGCTTCAGCAGCTTTTCTTTCATCCATCTTTTGCTTTCTTTCCGCTATACTTAGACTTTTGAAATCTTCCTTATTCTGATCCATACTAGGGGCATTATCTATTCGATACTGTTCTAGTTTTTTGAATAGGTCCACTTGTTCACTAGTAATTTTTCCGGCTTTTTGAGCTTCTTCTACTAGTTTTAGTTGTGCATCGTAATTGCTTTTCATTGCTTCTTGACGATTCTCGTCAAAAACTTTTTGAACATCTTCTTGTTTAAGATTAAACTTGGCAGCTATTTTTTCTATTAGTTTAGTATGCATACTCGTAGTGCTACTTTGTGCTCCTACGCTGCTTACTCCTAATATGGTAGCTATAGCTAGACTACCCAAACCGCCACTTATTATGGCTATTTTTTTCATAGTACTTGGTCTCCTTTATTTAATTAACCTAGTATCATCATAGCCATCTTATCTTAATTATAGCTTAGTATATAGCTACCATTAAGAGGGCAAAGAAGCATAAAATCTCTATAATATAGAGCTTATATACAAAAATAACCCCTTGATATCAAGGGGTTATTAAAGTTTTAGAATATATATTAATATACTTTAGGTTTTTGATGACCTTTAAATATATATAATAAGTTTTTCTAATTAGTAACGACGACCACCGCCACCACTTGGGCGATTGTTTTCTTTAGGCTTGGAAAGATTTACTATAATCTTTCTTCCTTCGATCTCTGTGTCGTGCAAGTTCTTAATAGCATTTTGGGCTTCTTCGGCAGTACTCATCTCTACGAAAGCAAAACCTCTAGAGCGATTATTGTTAAACTTGTCTAGCACTACTTTGGCTGATTCTACAGTACCATAATCGGCAAATAGTTCAGCTAGCTGTTCATCTGTCATAGAGAAAGATATATTAGCTACGAATAGTTTTTTGTTGTTATCGTCCATTTTTTATAAGACTCCTTCTTAAAAGTTAATTATTACTTTTGGTTTGCTTTAGAACTTGGCAGTAATTTATTAACTTTACTATGAAATCTTTAACTTACATGCGGCCTAAATAACGAATCAAAAAGTACAGGATCATTATATATTACTTAGTACTTTGGCTACAATGATATTTTTACTAAATGATAACATTTATATTGAGTTAAATATAAATGTTATGTTATCATTTATCTAATTAGTAAAACAGTTTAGCGTTTTTAAGTATATGTTTTTAAGTATATAAAATAAAATGAGATCAAAATAAAAGATATTTTTTCAAATGAGCAAAAAACAATTAACTAGAGCTTATTTAATTCCTGTTATATTTATTCTTTCCATAGTAGTTTTGGTGGCAAATTATCATTTTAGAGAAATTAATCTGTCTATTCCAGCCAAAAGTCTATCTGACGGGAACAAAGTGGTATTGATCCGTGCTCTTAATCTCAATAGTGGAGATCAAATACATGTTTCGAACATCACTGATGCCAAGGTAAATAATAAATATTTGTACATAAAATGGAGATTGCCTAAAGAAATTAAGGAAAATGTTGCTCTTGAGGTATGTGTCCCGGGGTTAGGATTTGATTTAGATAATGAACAGTGTTTTAAAGAAGTGGGATCTTTAGAATCTGCAAGCAAAGACATGGATGGGGACACACTCAATAGTTGTCGCTATTTATTAGATTATTCAAAGACTAGTATTTGGTCCAAATTAAGAAATGATGATAATGGTTTTGGTGGTATGTATGATCAGACTTGTCAAAAAGATCTTGGTCGCAAAGTGAATCCTGATAAAAAAGATAATATAGGCATGTCATTAGATGGATATATCGGAAAGGGCCTTAGTAGCGATGGGCTTTTGATGGTCAAAGATGGTGTTCTAGAATCTATAAAGCCAGAAGATGTTTTTAATGTAAATTCTAATAACATGGATGGCTATATAGAAGATAATATTAATAACACCTATCAAACCATATCGTATTATCCTGCCAATATCAGCAATTACTATACCACTAATAATTCTCAAGTACTTACTCTGAGTGGAGAAACTTTATCTTTAAGTGGCGGAGGGGGTAGTGTTATCATTCCATCAGACCCTGTAGCTAATAGTAATACTACAGGACTATTAAACAGTATAGACTATAATAATTTCGCCGCTAAAGAAAATACTTTAATTTTTGATTCTAGTTTTATTCGTTCAGGCAATAATATATCGCTAATGTCTTGCCTAACAGATGAGGTCTTAAAGAATGATGGCATTGGTTGGGTTTGCGCTAATGATATAGCTGGACCCAGCTATAATGCCGGCATTGGGCTGGGTGTATCTGGCAATACGTTTAATAATACAGGACTTTTATCTATTAGTCCGTCAGGGGCTTTAATGTCTAGCTTGGGTCAGAATCCAGTACTATCGCTAAACAGCACTAGTAATTTAACCCAGGATGGAGGGGTACTGGACCTTTCGGATATAGCTGGATTAACTCCAGGAACATATAATAATTTGACAGTGGATTCTAAGGGGAGGGTCACGGCTGGCACGAATGTCAGTTATTTAATATCAGAATCTGATGGAGTTGTTGGCAATGAGGTCAGCGATGTGATTGATACTTCTGGTTTAGTTATGATTGGATCTGGTACTAATGTAGATCCATATAAAGTGGGCCTTATCACTTCTTGTTCTAATAATCAAATACTTAAATATACTGCTGCAGGTGGTTGGGATTGTGCGGTAGATGTAGATACAGATACCCAAGGACTAACATATAATACTAACACTAATATTCTAGGTATCAACGGCAATGCTTCTACGGTTAACTTAACCCCATACTTAGACAATACAGATTCACAAACACTAAGCATGATTAATCTTAGCGATGGTAATCACAGTATAAGTATCTCTGGAGGGAATAGCCAAAATTGGTCGGAATCCCAAGGCCTAACATACAATGCCACTAATAATATTCTAGGTATTAATGGTAATTCCTCCACAGTTAATCTAACTCCATACTTAGACAATACAGATTCACAAACACTAAGCTACAATGCCACTACTAGAACTATCAGCCTTACTAATGGTGGTAGTGTTATCTTACCTCCCGATCAAGACACTACCTATACAGCAGGAACTGGTATCTCTATAATTAGTGGATCTATTTCTTCTACCTTGGGGACAGATGTTAATAGTGCTGAGATAGTAGACGGGACTGTTGTGGCTAGTGATTTGGCTAATACTGGGGCTACTGCTGGATCATATGGAGATAGCGGCGTGAATGTAGCTCAATTAACAGTAAATGCTCAAGGACAAGTTACTGCCGTCAGCAATAGGTCATTACTAACAGCTACTTCCACTACCACTGGTGTATTATCTTCAGCAGACTGGACTAATTTTAATGCCAAAGAAAATGTCTTAACATTCAATGGTCCACTTACTAGATCCGGTAATACCATTGGGCTGACACCTTGTGGGAATGGACAATATTATCAATATAATGGAGTCGGTTGGGTTTGTACTAACGGTGTTGTTGGTTCTAGTTATAGTGCTGGTAGTGGACTAAGCTTAAGCTCTAATGTCTTTTCTGTTAATTGCAGTAGCGCGACGGCTGTAGTTTTTTGCCAGAATGGTAATAACTTTGGCGCCAATGCTGTTATTGGTACCAATGATAGTTTTGCCTTAAGCTTTGAGACTAATAATACGACGGCTGCTACTCTATCTAGCACTGGAGAGTTTTTGATGAGAGACCCTTCTAATGCCAATGGTGCCTTTCAGGTGCAAAATGCTAGCAGTTTGCCACACTTTAGTGTAGATACTGTTAACAATAGAGTATTGATAGGATCAAATACTACTGATGTTAACAGTATAGCCTTAGTTTTGGACAGTTATAATAACGTTGCTGATCCAGTTTCGGCAGCAGTGAATGGGGCTATGTATTATAATTCATCCCTCAATAAATTTAGATGCTACGAAAATTCAGCTTGGGTTGATTGTATTTCTAGCTTCCCACAGATCCTAGTAGAAGCTAATAGAACTACGGCACTGACTCCTACCCTGACCTCAACCATACTGCCATTTAATAATGCCACCGTTAACGTGGGAACGACTTATAATACCGCTACGGGTTTATTCACAGCTCCCAGCACGGGTATATATGAGTTTGAGACGAATGTTACCATGAATTATCCTACCTCTTCTGTTCTTACATCCAATAGAGGAGATTGGTATATAGAGCTGTACAATTCTTCGGCTGCTAGTGTATTGCAGCAAGTGTGGCACGGGGAGACTAACTCTACTGCTGGGGCTCAAGCTAATAGTACTAATATATCAACCAAGAAAATTAGCCTCATAGCCGGCCAACAGGTAGGAATTAGGATTGCTGTTATGAATGTTAGTGGTCCCGCCAGAACATTATATACCACCATGCCCACTGCCAACAGTATACAAATCACAAGGATTAAATAAACCCCGTAGCCTCTGCTGTGATTATTTATCAATAATACTTATTAATAAATAATGGTCCTAAAAAGCCAGAACAAGTAGATTGCGATTTAGTATTTAAGATGAAGTAGCTTTGTTTGGTCTATATAGAAATATAAATAATATGGCAGCAATAGTAATAATGGTTGCTGATACAGCACTTGGTAGCCAGACAGCAATAGAGGCGATATAACCACTGAGTATAGCTGGTATACCTTGAGCCATAGCTTCTACACTACTATTTAATCCCATTACTTCTCCTTGTATCTCTTTGTTGACCATAGAGCTGATCAAGGCAATCATATTGGCCATGGTTAAAGCTACAAATAATGGCACTATTGGAGATATCAATATAGCAGCTGTACTAGAATGTACAAATCTTAAATGTACAAATCTTAATAGAAGTATAGACAGAGCTACTCCAGGGATAGAAAAACG
>CAYZIP010000014.1:0-8104 GCA_964478695.1 uncultured Candidatus Saccharibacteria bacterium | reverse complement strand
AATGTACAAATCTTAATAGAAGTATAGACAGAGCTACTCCAGGGATAGAAAAACGTAGCACCTGATAGTTTTTAAATCTCTTTGAGAGTATTGGTATTAAGACAATTTGAAACACAGCAATCCATATGCCTATCAAGCTAAAGTAATCAGCTACATTAGAGGGCTTGAAGTCTGGTATATTATTAATCATAGTAAAACCAAAAAACGTAGTAAAGAAAGTAAATCCAGCCGAGAACAAGAAGCTAACAGGCATAATTCTTTTTATCCCAGGCATAGTAACGGCTTTTCTAATATCAGATAAAGACTTGGTCCAATTAAGCTTTCCTCTAGTTTTCTGGGTAAATGTTTCTGGTAATACAAAAAAGGCTAGCAGTGAGTTAATGAATGCTAGTATAGCAGCAAACCAGAATGGAGTTGTGGGATTGAACCAATTGGGAGTATGTCCCACAGTAAGGCCCATGATATTAATAATAGCGGTATTGGGGGCAGACAATCTTCCTCCAATATATGGTCCCAATACGAACCCTAATCCGAACATAGATCCTACTAGGCCAAAATTCCTAGTTCTGTTTTCTTTTGTACTAACATCTCCGATAATAGCTCTACCTATAGCAATATTGCCCCCTGTTAGCCCATCGATCATGCGGCTAATAAATAGCATGGTAATATTTTTATCTAATATTCCTTTTGCAAATAGCATATAGCCTATAGCAGTACCTACGAGACTAATCCCCAGAACAGGCTTACGGCCATATCTGTCTGATAGTTGTCCCAATATAGGAGCAGACAGAAAGGTACAGATAGAATATATACCACTAAGCCATCCGACCATTATATAGCCACCTCTGATATCCCAGTAGGGCGGCAAGACGCTATATGGTCCAGGTAATATTAAGGCTATATAAATAGGTATCAAGATGGCTACCCCAATAGCATCTAAGAAGACGGTAAATAGGGCAGAGGTTAATGCCTTTCTGGTTCTACTACTTTGTTGTTCTTGGGCCATATATATTTATTTAATCCTTTTTAAAATATTTTATTTGCTAAACTTTGTTAACCGAAAACGCTTGACAGTAATTTGCTATTAATAATGATTTAATAGCAAATTAACATTGAAAAATTTGCGACTTTCTAGATTATATCACTTTAGAATAATGCATCAAACAAAAAACTAATGTATAATTTAAAGTATATAAAGAGGAGGTGTTTAGGCATGAGTATTAACTTATTTGCAGTGGCCGTGTCCACGGTAGCTATGTTCGGAGTAGGAGCTTTTTGGTATATGCCACTATTTGGTAATCTATGGGGAAAGATACATGATTTTAATAAACTAGATAAGGCTACTCAAAAAGAAATGCAGAGCAAAATGGCCCCTTATTATGTAGTGCAAATTATAGTTACCTTCATTACTGCTGCTGTTTTAGCAAAACTGATATATCTTCTTCCAGACTATTCGCCGTATCATATTGCTTTTATGGTCTGGCTGGGATTTGTTTTTCCTACTCAGGTTTCAGCTATGATTTTCGGTGGCTCTAAGCCAGAATGGGTAAAGCATAAAATTGTTATTATGGCCGCAGAAGCCTTACTGCATCTATTAATAGCAGCTGCCATCATCAGCTGGATACAATAATCTATTATGGCTAAGGTAAGTACATATTTAAATTTCTCAAGACAAACCAAAGAGGCTTTTGAGTTATATAAAAAGGTTTTTAAAACAGAGTATCTAGGTATATTTACTATGAGAGATGCTCCTGCAGAGTCTGGGCAGCCAGAGATTAAAGAAGAGGATAAAGGCTTAATCATGCATGTAGCTTTACCAATATTAGGAGGATATGTTTTGATGGGGACGGATGCTCCTGCCTGCATGGGTTCTGATATTAGTTTTGGCAATAACATATCTATTAATCTGGAGCCAGATACACTAGAAGAGGCACAAAGATTATTTGGTGAACTTAGCGATGGGGGAGTTGTGCATCAACCCTTAGAAAAATCCTTTTGGGGGGCTTATTATGCCAGCTTTAGTGATCGTTTTGGTGTTAATTGGATGATAAATTGTGAATTAGAAGGCTTAGAGTCTTTTATATAAGTAAAAACTAAAATTAGTTTTGTTCTATTAGGGCCTTAATTATTCTTTTGATTAAACTTATTGGCATTTTTTCTGAATTACTAATAGACACAGTTCCTTTGCCTTTAATGTAGCGGGATATATCTTTTTTTAATTCTATATCTTTTGGGACTGGATATATTGATATGTGTTCTTTCCACCCAGATATATATACCTTTGGCCTTTTGTCGTCTGTTTTAAACCCTAATATGCCATAACTAAGTACTTCTTTTGTTTTTTCTGGAAGTAGTTTTAATGTAATTTCTCTTAACTGCATAAATCTTTGTTTTGATGCTTCTGGAATAGAATTAATGTATTCTTCCGCCGTAGTTGGTTTTTGTTCTTTTTGATGGTTCAGTTTAAATGATGCCTCTATCATCTTCCTTAAAATAGACATGTCTATATCCTCAAGCTTGTTAATATAGAGACAAGATACACTTGATTTATATTTGCCTAGCTTGGATAGGTTGATCTGATGATGCTCAAACCCCTCATAAAAGTATATAGTTATAGCTGTTTTTCTGGGACTAAAAGCTATAATCGGTATATCTCCTTCTCGACCACTATCATATTTATAGTGAATTAAGCCAAACCCTATGATGCTTGGCCCCCACATCACTGGGCTCATTTTGGATATATTTTTCATAATATCGATTAAGACCATAGACTCTTCTTGTCTAGTGGGGGTAATTTTATTTAAAAATTGACTAATACTAATATTTGTTGGCTTGGTTTTATTCTCTTGACCCATATCTTTAATTATATCTTCGAATATATTTTTTTTGAAGTGGCTATATCTTATATTGAAAATTTTAGTAGAATATAAAGTATGAATATAGTATTTTCAAATGGGACAGTACATAATCTGCCTGATGATTTAAGGGCCATATTGATGGCAAGCGAGGCGGCCGGTAAGACCTGGGAAGACATTACTCCTTTAGCTCGTAATGAATGGATATGTTGGGTAGAGTCAGCCAAGCAGCTAGAGACCAGACAGAGACGTATTCGTATAGCAGGGGAGAATCTTGGATCTGGCAAGCGTAGGCCATGTTGTTGGGCTGGATGCATACATAGATCAGATCGTAAGCCTTATATTATCCAAAGGAAAAAATAAGATATAATATTTTATCTAAAAGGAGTTCTTTATTATGAACAAAATAGTTCCAAACCTATGGTTTGACCATAATGCTAAAGAAGCGGTTAATTATTATATATCCATATTTAAAGATGGAAAAATTCTTTCTATCTCTTACTATCCAACTGAAGGGCTACAAGATTTTCAAAAAGATTTTGCCGGTAAAGAATTGACTATAAATTTTGAGATATTTGGCCAAAGCTTTGTAGCTATAAATGCCGGTTCAGAATTTAAATTTAGCGAAGCTATTTCCTTCTGCATACCCTGCTTTGGACAAGATGAAATAGATTATTACTGGGAAGCTTTGACGAAAGATGGAGGAGAAGAAAGTATGTGTGGTTGGCTGAAGGATAAATATGGCCTTAGCTGGCAAGTTGTGCCAGAAAACATGGAAGAATTAATGCAAAATAGCCCACATTCTTTTGCCAATATGATGCAAATGAAGAAAATTATAATAGCTGATCTTTAATTAACAACACCATGCTTCATATCTAAAGTATTTTAGAGTATTTTCTAATCCTTGGAACGTAGTAAATCTATTTTGTCAGAAAGATCAGCTATTGTGGCCCAACTACTTCCTTTTGTCATAATTACTAAGACGTATGTTCCTTTTGGGCTATATACGATGGCTGCGTCATGGGTATAGTTATTTAAAAATCCAACTTTATTAGCCACTTGATCATTAACTCCTGTAGGAATTCCATAACGATATATATTATTTTTCATGGCACTTAAAAGCCTACTACGGTTAGTAGGGCTAAAGCCTTGGCCGTTTTCTAACATTTGTAGTAGTAAAGCTAGGTTATTTGCTGTAGCTTGTGGAGTACTTGTTCCAACAAAACCAGATTTACTTAGTCCAATATCTTGAATTTCTTTTGAAATCTTTGTCCTTCCTATATCATAGAGAAATTTTTCGGCACATGTATTATCACTAATACTAATCATTTTATTAAAACAATCTCTTACGCTATTCCAATCTTTATCTCCATTGTCTATTTGTCGTAATAGACTATAGGCTACAAATAATTTATATGTACTGGCTGCTGTGAATTTTTGGTCTCCATTATAGCTGGCTTGCCGTTTCTTGCCACCTAATTCAATAAATGAAACCCCATATGTTCCTGAGTGGCTTTTGGCATAGTCAGTGATCATGGTCGTTATCCCAGCATTTGTTGAGTCATATTGACTAAGAAAACTTTCTGTAGCAGATGGGACCCTTGTTTCTACTAATGCAAAACTGGCTTGCCCATTAATTACCTTACTAATATTTTCGGAAGTTTTATCAATATCCAGCACTCTTTTGACTGTATTATTTTTTATAACATTGGTGATATTGGCTTTTTGTACATATGATGATCTGGGACTATAGATTATCTTTGAATCTAGTGATTTGCTGAGAACATCTTTAGCTTTATTGCTGCTAATAGATACTTCAATTTCATTGTCATTATCTATGTTAATACTTAGCCATGAGAGCACGTCTATTGGGGTCAATACAATAGTCTCGTTATTCACCCTAAGAGGCACCCCATTTATAATTCTAGAATTAATATTGTCTGCCAGTATTTTAGCTTTATCATAATCAATAACTGGGCTGATATTTATTTCTTTTAATGCGACTTTTTGATATTTATTTAGTGATGGAGTTAAGTTATGCAATGAAGCGAATACATCATCTCGCTGACAAATTCCTCCATTTTGTGCATGCACTGCTATCACTTTATTTTTATCAGTTTTAATGGTTGCATTGACTGGCTCTCTTTTGCATTCACCCATAAGGTTTTTGTCTAAATATTGATCAAAGTTACTACTAAATATGGGTTGTGGTACTGCCGTTGACTTGGTTTCGGCCCATAGTAATGATGTTGGTAATAGGCGTAGCCATAGTGGGTATTTTATATTATTTACTCGATCCAAATTGTCTATAGATATACCCATTTGAGCAAGAGTAGGTGAACTGACTGGGTATAAATTTGTCCCCATAAAAATATTAAGCTTAAGCTCATCATATTTATGATTTAAGCTAGTAATAGCTTGTTGTCTAGTCTGACCTCCTACAAATTGTCCATCAATCTTTACCAGTGGTAGCATTCTATCATTTGGGTATAGTAGCTGTATTATTACTATCACTATAATAAGTAAGAAAAACGTTTTCAGTAGGGCATATTTATGCCAAATACCCTCCTTATGCCACCCAAACTTCTGAACACGCTTATGCATAAATATATCATAACATTAATCAATATTTATTTTCTTTTAAAGACCAGTCTGAACCTTTTTTATTTTTAAAATGAAATGATATTTACGCATGATGCAAGCAAGTTTAAGTTTACTACTAAAAATAGTATTACTAATCATTCATACGGCAATATTTTATATAGTTATTGCCATAGCCAAGATATTAATTTAATTTTAGTTCATGTATGATAGCATTAGCTATTCTTGAATTAATAGCATGATCACTAAGAGGTATTATTTTTAAGTGAACATTATCAAATTTTGAGGCTGTCTTTAAGGTAGAATTAACAGAAAATTCATCTTGTCTCCCCACTATAATAGTAGTAGGCATTTTAATTTTTCTTAATTCTTTGAATGTATTTTGTTTCTCTATAGTATTGCTAAGAGAATACTTAAAGGCTGGCCAATTTCTTTCAGAAACATCAATACCATCTGGGATACGCAATATTTTTCGTAAAGCCCGTGAGCTATTAATGGTGAATTTACGATTTTTTCTAAAAAATTGATAGACTCTAAAATAGATATCAGTTGGTATTTTTGACGAGGCTTTCTTGGTTCCTCTATCATATAGAGGAAGGCTTGCTAGTATGAGTTTTGAAACATCATTGGACCAAATACTGGCATAATGGGTAGCTAAAATTGATCCCATAGAGTGCCCAACTAATATATATGGTTTTTTAACTCTTAGTTTAAGCAAAGTTCTGTGAATATAAGTACAATGCTGCTCGGCACTATATTTTGCCTTAGGTGGAATAGGTGATCCTCCAAACCCTAGAATATCCAAAGCTATTATTCTGTGATTCTTGTGATCTAGCTTATGTATTAGTGGCTTCCATGTATTTGAAGTGGCCGCAATCCCATGCAGGAATATAACAGCTGAGCCCTGTTTCTTCCCTGTATCAAATGCTACATGCAGCGTTTTTCCTGGGACAAAACTGATTAATCTGTCAACTAAGTTTAATTTCATCATACTTTGTCTTTAAAGACCATACTCTTCTGGGAAGCATAACTCTATTTTTTGATCTATAATTATTGCTGATATTGATTTAACGGCCTTGTCCCTTGCGGATGATTCTACTGTAAATACTGATCGGTGCCACCATCGCACTTTAACAATGTATCCATTATTTACTATGGATTTAGCTCTAAGTGATGGAGATGGCTTATCTAGCACTTCTGGAATTCTCTTGAGACTATCAATGATTTTGCGTTCGAATAAATCAATATTTGTACTAAATTTTACATAAAGAGTGAGTTCGGATCTACGGTGTGGGGTGTCATTGTAGATTAACAAATCAGAGTTCAGGAAGCTTTTATTGGAAATATGTAGATGTTTTTGGTCTGGTGTTTGCAAAACAATAGATCTAGCATTCATATCAATAACAGTCCCTCTTATTTTGCCGAATTGGACCTGGCTACCTTCTTTAATAGTATTTCTGGATCGCAGCAGTAGTCCTGAGCTTGTATTTTCTACTAATGGTTTAAGGGCAAGAAAAGCAAGAATAGCAATGATGGTAAATATAAGACTGAGCCATGCAATATTAATTCCGATAAAACCTAAGGCCACAGCTAGGCCTATTAATAGAATAATAAAACTAGATAATCTTGTAATTATCTTGATAACAGGAGATTGGTAGTCAATCACTTTGTTAAGCGAATTTTTTATTAACCTTTTAATGATTCGCGACAGGATGAATGAAGCTAATAAGATGCCTAATGCTATCAAGATATTTATTATGTTAATTTTAGATTTATCAACATTATTTTCTAGCTTTGATATATCGTTAATAGAAATAGCCAATAGCCCAGTGGTTTTTTTGTTTAAATTAGCAATTTTATGCTTTAGACTATCCAC
This sequence comes from uncultured Candidatus Saccharibacteria bacterium, assembly GCA_964478695.1. GTDB lineage: Bacteria > Patescibacteriota > Saccharimonadia > JAGOAT01 > CAYZIP01 > CAYZIP01. Next base: position 772 of record CAYZIP010000014.1, on the reverse strand, counting down.
CTTTTTCTCCAATATTATCCCTATAGTATACCATGAGGGGGATGGGCTCCATGAAGACATTATCAGTATGGATTTGTTTAAGAAGATCAGTAAAGTTTATTGCTTTATTAAAAAATTATTAATGTTATGAACACATCTGAGCTAGCTTCAAGATGGTATTGGCATTACGAATAGTAATTTTTTTATATGTTTTACTCCCAACAATCTTGCTATACCTTGTTCGGCTAAATGTTGCTATAGGTGCTGACCAGAAAATGATTGGATGATAGGCAAAGATCATTTCATATTCAGGCTTTACTTCCCCCATTTCTAGTACTACTTCTTCTGCCTTAGTGGGAGCCATGACAAAAATAGCATTATGTTTACTGGCTTTATCCTGATTCCACCACTTGGGAGTATACTGTAGTGCCATTAGTAGGTCATCAGAGGCAATAATCAAGCAGCTGACATGAAAGCCAAATTCTTCTTCTATGGCTTCTTCACATATCATGGTAAGTTTGCTATGGTCTGCTCGATCAGATTCAAAAATAACATTTCCAGAATTGATATAGGTGATAACATTATTAAGCCCTGCTGTTTCAAGGCAAGCTTTGAGCTTTGGCATGGCTACTTTACTATTTCCGCCAACATTAATGCCACGTAAAAGTGCAATAAATCTCATAAGTATCATTATACAAAAGAAGAAGGTAGAACATTATTTCTTAATGAGCTTACAATATATAGCCCCCGCAAAACAAAAACGGGGTATTTGGTATGATGTAACTAATGCTAC
>CAYZIP010000013.1:0-17147 GCA_964478695.1 uncultured Candidatus Saccharibacteria bacterium | reverse complement strand
GTAGTAATAATAAATAATATCATTAATACCGTTGGTAATTGTAAGCTAAATAACTTATAACCATCCACTCCCTTGAGAAAACTAGTGGCAGCATAACGATTAATACCAGACTGAACTATGAAGCTTAAAAATATTCCTATAGAAGACCCCCAAAAAGCGATAAATATTGCCTCTAAACTAAATAAGGTAAACACACTAGTCTTACTGCTACCAAGAGCTCTATATAGCCCTATTTCTTTAGTTCGTTCTAATACACTCATATATAGTGTATTTACTACCCCTATCAAAGCAGCCAGTATGGCGATGGCGCTAAATGCGATTAAGCCATATTGTATAACCTGTACAATACCGTTGAGTTGATTATTAAGGTCTTTGAGGCTATTAGAATCATATTTTAATTTTTTAAGATTAGCTTTGATTTGTTGGTCACTAATATTATCATTTTTAGAAAAATAGAACTGTGAAAACCTATCGGCTAAAACTCCTTTTTGAGTAAAAGAGAATTCTCTAGCCAAAGATTCGGACACATTAATGGGCTGAGCAAATATATTAGGAGCTATGACCCCTTTTATAGTTAGTTTTCTTTCTGTTAGATCTCCAGATTGACCTTTAAAGAAGGTGGAAAAAGTCTTTCCAATAGCATCACTGCTGCTGATATTATCACCAAATAAAGCTGATATATATTTAGCAGAGACCAGAGCTCCTTGTAGATCACTAGGAGATAATTCTTTTTCTCCAGCAACTACATCGAATGGTATCTCTGGTATAATAGCACTGATTTCAGCTGACCATTTTTTGTCTCTACTACCAACAACATACTCATTTGTAATACTATAAGGCAAACGAATATCCTTTACTCCTTCTACTTTTTTAATCTCCTCTATATCTGTTGGTCCCAAAACAGTATTAGCAAAATCAGTATTATTGACTACTTTTTTATTTGGATTATACTCCACTGGATCTGTGGAGAAACCAGTCCCAAATCCCTCTGCTCCCTCTTTTATAACCCTATAAAGATTAACATCACTATATTGTCCAATTTGTGATTTTATATAAGCTGAAAAACCAGATGTTAGGCCAAGAGCCATAGACAAAGTAAAGCTTCCTACTACTATAGCCAAAGAAGTAAGGACTGTACGCATCAATGATTTTCTTAAATTAGCATTGGCAGTCATAATTTGGTCAGTAATTTTCATGCTTTTACTCCTTTATTGGGTTCGCTGTTAGTCGTAATAGAAGTAATATGACCATCCATGATATTAACTTGTCTATCACATGCCTGAGCTAAATTATTGTCATGAGTGACTACTATTAGTGTGATTCCTCTCTCACGGTTAATGTTAAACAATAAATCTATTATTTTCTGTCCGGTAACAGAGTCTAGATTACCAGTAGGCTCATCAGCAAAGATAATTTCTGGCTCAGCGATAATGGCTCTGGCCACACACACTCTTTGCTTCTGCCCTCCACTTAAATCCTGGGCTCTATTTTTAGCTTTTTCACTCAAGCCCACTACGCGCAGTACCTCTTTTGCTTTCTTGTGCCTCTGCCTCCTACTCATACCAGATATTTTTAATGGTAAGGCCACATTATCTATAACAGAATCTCTAGCATTCATAAAGAATTGTTGAAAAACAAATCCAAATTTAGAACTACGAACTTTATCCAGCTCTGCTGGCTTTAGCTTTGAAGTCACTTGTCCACCTATCTCTATGGAGCCGCTAGAAGGCCTATCTAATAATGCTAATAAATGCATTAATGTACTTTTCCCACTACCACTTTTCCCAACAATAGCAATACTTTCCCCAGCCTTAATTTCCAAGTCTATATCATCAAGAGCCAGAAATTTAGAGCTTCCTTTTCCATAAATTTTGGTTAGGTTTTTAACCTTTAAAATAATATCTTCTTTCATAAGAATTATTATAACATCATGCTATTGAGCCAGTTCAATACTATTAAGAAGTGAGTCTTTGTTTGTACTGATTAGCTGAAATGCCTCTAATTCAGCGTCTAGGTTGGCCTGGCTTTCTCCAAATAGTCCGTGCAGTGCTGATCCGCTGGCTGTGCTGCTAAAAGCCCAGGCTGTATAGTAATAATAATCTCCCAGCTTTTTACCATACCTTTCTCCTGAAGTTGTTATTACTTTACTCTTAGTATCTCGTTGTAAATAGCCACTAGCATAATTCCACAGATCGTGATCACCCTGTTGCCTATAGTCAAGGGCATAAGATACATCATACTTTGTAGGCTTACCAAAAAAACTTATACTATCACCACTAATAAAATATTCCACATCTTTCAGGCCAGCTGGAACCTTAAATCTTAGCCCCCATTCTTTTACGACTAAGTATCCTGCATTAGGGTCTGTAGTGGTTTTATTGGCAGTATTATTGGCATCCGCCTTGGTACTAGTATCAGTAGTATTAGCAGTATCAGTAACTGGGGTAGTTACCTTGTTGGTAGTATCTTTCTTAATAGTAGTGGAGATAGCGTCAATGGCTTTAGTGAGCTTGTCTAAGCTTCTTTGTTTGTCGTAGAATAACCACCCTACAGCCAGTATGAGACCAATGATAGACAGTGTCATGAGTATTTCTAGCTGTTTTAAACTACTCTTCATAGACTTAAAAAGCATCTTGTTGCTGCTATCATCTTTAATCATATTATGGCCATACTCAGTATCTTCATTAAAACCATTTTTAGTGCTATCTACATCTTTATTATTCATATCTTTTTATTATCTTTCTTTTATTATTTATGCTTAAAGCTTTATTAAAAGAATAACTTATAAATAAGATCATCTCAAGTCAAATTATGATAATAATCAACTTTCATTAAACTATAATATTTTGGATAATTTTACTTGAGATTATATATAATCATTATATGAGTAACGTGTTTGGAAGATTATTTAAAATCAGTTCTTTTGGGGAATCACACGGTAATGGACTAGGAGTAGTCATTGATGGATGCCCCAGTAATTTTAAAATTGATTTTGATGCCGTAGCACTAGACCTAAATCGTCGCAAGCCCGGACAAAGCAAGATTACCACTCAAAGAAAAGAAGAGGATGAATTTGAAATATTGTCTGGAGTATTTAAAGGATATACTACAGGTGCGCCAATAGCCATTTTGGTTCGAAATAAAAATCACCACTCACAAGACTATGATAATTTAGAATCTATTTATAGGCCATCGCATGCTGATTTTACTATAGACACTAAATTTGGACACCGTGATCACCGAGGAGGAGGTCGAACTTCTGCCAGAATAATGATAGCCAGAGTAATTGCTGGTAGTATCGCCAAGCAAGTATTGGCTCATTTTTATGGTATAGAAATATTATCTTTTGTTAGAAAAATTCATGATCTAGAACTCGATGATAGCTTTGATATTAATAGTGTCAACTTTAAAGATATTGAAAACAACATTGTCAGGTGTCCTGATAGAACTTTGGCAAAACTAATGATTAAAAAGATCTCACAAGCCAAAGACGAAGGTGATTCTTTGGGGGGCGTAATCTCTACTGTAGTCAAGAATATGATTGTAGGCCTGGGGCAACCTGAATTTGACAAATTACCATCCCGCCTAGCAGCAGCAATGCTGTCCATCAATGCTACTAAGGGATTTGAGATTGGGTCAGGGTTTGAGGGAACCAATTTAAGTGGTAGCGAACATAATGATGAGATACTAGAAGCAACTAAACTAGGTATTAAGACTGTCAAAAATAATGCCGGTGGAGTGCTTGGTGGTATTAGTAACGGAGAGAACTTGTATTTTAATGTAGCCTTTAAGCCCACGGCCTCTATATCTAAAAGCCAGCGAACGGTTAATAGAAATGGTCAAAGTGTTGATTTAAAAATAGAAGGTAGGCATGATCCTTGTGTTTTACCACGAGCCGTAGTTATTGTGGAGGCCATGACGGCCTTGGTTTTATTAGATTTGGCCTTAGTCAATAATGCTTACAATTTTAAATAAGGGATATTGTAGTAATGGCCAAGATATTGATTGATGCTCAGTGTTTAGTACAAAAAAGAACTGGCGTGGGCTGGGCTGCTAAATATTTATTAGAAAATCTATCTCTGGCTGATAAGCACAATCAATACACTCTTTTTTATTTTGGCGGTAAAAATGTAATAACAGATTTATCAGACTTAAAATTAGGTAGTAATTTTAAAATCAAGAAGTATACATTGATTTCTAGAAGAGTCATAGACAATCTCTTTAAAAGAGGGTTTCTGCCAAAAGTAAGGTTCTTGCTTGGTAAATATGACTTATATTTTAATCCAATCACTATAAATTTTGATATGTCTGGAGAAAAAAATATTATAACTCTTTATGATATAGCTTATATAGACCGGCCTGCCGACACAGAAAATAAAAATTTAACTTATCTAAATAAGTTTGGATTTACTGCTATAAAAAATTCTAGCAGAATTGTGACGTCTTCTAATTTTTCAAAAAATAGAATTATTAACCATTTTAAACTGAATCCATCCAAAGTAGTAGTCGTCCCTTTGGCCGTAGACACTACTATATACACCCCTATTTATGATGGGAATATCTTGAGAAAAATCAGTAAGAAATATAATCTAAAAAAATTCTTCTTATTTATCTCTACTATAGAACCCAGAAAGAATATTGATGGTATCTTGGATGCCTATAGTCTACTACCAGAGAATATCAAGGCTGAATATGAACTCATTTTAATTGGATCAAGGGGATGGAATGATCAGGGTATTTGGAACAAAATAAATGATATGCTAAGTTCAGGCGAAAATATTAGACACCTTGGATATGTGGATCAAGCAGAATTGCCTTACTTATACAATTTAGCCACTTCTTTTGTTTACCCCAGCTGGTATGAAGGTTTTGGGTTACCTATACTAGAGGCTCAGGCTTGTAGTACTTGTGTAATCACATCAGATTCTGGGTGTTGTGCCGAAGTGGTTCTTGGCAGTGCCATCTTGGTTGATAATAGTTCTGCCAAGGATATAGCTAGGGGGATGATGCTGAGTACTAATGATAAGGTAAATAAAGAATATCAGAGATTGGGCCTAGAGAATATTAAAAGATATTCTTGGGAAAAATCTGGGAAAAAATTATTTAATCTTATACAGGAAGTGGTATTAGAATAAGAATAAACAATTTATAGACGCCAAACTATGTATTGACCTAAATACGCAAATAATCTAAAAGTCAGTATAGTAGCATACTGACTTTTACCCGATTTGGACTATAATATATATTATTAAATGATAAGGGTCAGGCAATGAGAAAAAGATCAAAAAAGACCATGGTAATAGTAGTGGCTATATTGGTGCTAATGGTCGCAGCTATAGCATATATGATAAAAAGTAAAGATTCCAATAATAGCACAAATTGCGCATTAGTTATAACAAAAATTCAAAATAAAGCTACTAATGAAGTGAAAGACAATCCAACCACCTGTATCCCTGATGGTTGGGAAAAATATACAGGAACTACCAGTAGCAATACTCAGTCAGAAGAAGACGAAAGCTATGAAAGTGATTATACTAAAGTAGTGATAGATCCTGTCAGTAATATAGCCGCCAATCAACAGGCTCAAACGGTGAAAAGCGCAGATCAGTTGGTAAGCTGTGGATATACTAGACAGACAACCCAAGGTCCATATTATATAAGTGGAACTAAGAAAATCACTAATGGCAACTTAAACTATGACAATCTAGCTAGCACTCCCTTAAAAATAGCTGGATATGTATATGGCTCTGAAGATAATTCAAAGCCAATAGCTAGTGCCAAAATAGAGATTTGGCAAACAGATAACAGTGGAAATTATCATCCAGAAGCCAATGGCGATATATCAAAATATAGTGATGATCAAATATCTCTTAGAGGATATACTACTACTGATTCTAGTGGATACTATACATTTACTAGTATTTACCCTGGAGAATACACTGGAAGAGCCAGACATATACATGTCAGGGCTACTGCTAATGGATTCACTACAATAGTGTCACAAATAATCATGTCTCTACCTGGGGACAACTTATCGGCAGCGAATGACAATATTGCCAGAGCTCTAGATAGTAAATGTAGTGCTCCTAGTATTACAAAGCTTAATGGAGTAGATACTGGATTCTATAGCTTTTGGTTAAGATCTAATTAAAATAGATATCACTTATACCCACATTATCTCTTGGCCCAATTTAGCATTACTTATGCCTTGGCCCGAATCTACTGATCAAGGCATCCATAGCAGCTTGCTTTGCTGCTGGATCTTCCCAAGCATTATTAGCATCGTCTGAAGGACTGTTAGTATCATCTCCGTCTGTATCTAGTACTGTGTCAACGGGTGTATTATCCCCTAAATTCCACTGACCACATACTCCATATTCATAGGATAAATATTCTTGAATAGCTTGAACTGCATCTCTCTGTTCCTCGGTAACATTATCTGGCTTATGTATTACATTAAATTCTATATTACTAGGATTACTCTTACTATATTGTATGACTAATTCTCCTGGCCTAATTTGATTCCAAGTTTTTCTAGAATCCCTACTCTTATTAGTGGTTTTAGTACTAGTATCACAGTCTCTTGAACTACCATCATCAGCAATAACCCAAACCCGTAATCCTGTTCCTTTTTTATCACGAAGTTCTGTGGTATTAAATATCATATACTGCGGCAGTCCCAATTCTCTGGCTTTTATATCTAATTCTGCCCCTCGCTCTTTTTTGGCCCTATCTTCTAATCTTTTTATGGTATCTTCAAGCTGATATATTCCACCTTGTGTTCTGGCGTAAAATGGCTCAAAGTCCGAGCTATCCGTACTATCTATATGATATCCTTCGGAATCACTTCTTACTATATTCCTAAAGCCTAAAGCAAACATTCTTTTAAAAAGTAGCTGGAATGTATCATTTCTTTTTATTGCCTCTGCTAGATCATTTTTTACTCGTCGCATAAACAATTTTACATGACCTACCGTTTTATCATTTAATTCAATTTTAACTGAATACTTACCAATAAGGCTAGGAAATGTCTCTAGTGTACAAAATGTATCATTTGGCTGAATAGGCATTAATGCTATACCACAACCCTCTAGTTCTTGAGACATTGCTGTCAAGCTCTCGGTAGCATCATTTCTATCATCTATTATTTTCTGCTCTTGTGCAGCCTTTGCTTCTATGGCCTGCTTCTTCACATCTGTCATTGTTCTTTCACTATCAGATAAGCAAATATCTACATATGACCCAGGATCAAATTCTCCTACAAACATTATGGCCTCCAGTGGGGCAGAGCTATCATCTTCCATTACACTACATAGGTGCCAGAATATAAACTCTTTTTCTCTAGTATAAGAACTAGTAATTTTAGGAATTTTGGTCCTTACGCAATATTCTTCAAGCCTATCATTCTCTTCTAATGTTTGATAAACCTGTTTAATATTAGCTATAGCTGCGCTAATAACTGGTGGCAGAGGAGGATCTCCATAGTACTTGGCCAATGCCCTTGCAATAAATGGTATGTATTCTTTTTTATTAGGGTTGTCTACGGTTGCCTCTAGACTTATAGAGGCATTCGCAATCATCCCGAATAAAGCTGTTAATCTAACTTTATCTCCATCAAATAATATGGGTGGTGGATTACTATAATCTGATATTGATTCTATAGGCATAAAAGACTCTGGATAACGAGCAAATACTGATCGTAGGTTAATGCCATGTAGGTTTTCGGCAAAGTATATTGTTTGCCCTTTAACATCCTTTGCTGCTTTCATGCTTTGAGCCACATATACCACAGAATCTTGGTCTCCTGCTAGCTTCCAGTCATCTCTAGTCGAAGGAAAGATGATTTGATGACTATCACCACTACTGACCAAAGAATCTATCCTGCGCCTATTATCGCTTGAACAACGCAATACGTGCTGCGCTTGCTCCAATACAATTAACCCCAAAGCATCATCAATTTCTTGAGCTTCTATTTTATCACTATCCAGTTTCTGAGACCTCTTTAACATATCAAATATCTTTTTAGCTTCATTTAATGCCTTTGGATTGATGCCCCCATCAATCATATCTCCTCTACTAATCGTATCTCCACTTTTGAGTTTACCTGTTGTCCAAGCATTAAACACCCCCAAAAGCGTCTTTAAGTCTGATCCAGGTATTAAATATGGCCGCCTGGCATTTTGCAAAGCCTGCTGTCTTTGGGACTTACTTAAAGCGACTCCTTTAGCCATGCCTATCAGATTCGGCTTTGGAAAAAACACATTACCTACTCTTAGCATAGCTAATATCATAGCCATAGACATACCAAAGCCTGTTTTTTTAGCTTCTATTAACATTTTAGCGCTAGCGGCATCTGTAGGAACCTTCTCTATCTCTTTACCTAAAGAAGTTATATTGCCATCAGTATCTAGTGCTCCTAATCTTGATAATTCTTCTGTTGCATCACTGATTAATCTTACATCTATTGGATCTAGTAGTCTAAATTCCGCAATATTATTGATACCCATAGCCTTAAGCCTTAGTACCACATCTGTAACACTAGACCTAGTAATTTCTGGTTGAGTAAAATCTAGTGCTTCTTCTTGAATCTTCTGAGGCAATAAATCAATATACATTCCTTCTTGCACTCTCCCCGCCCGGCCTCTGCGTTGTTTTCGTCCAGCATTAGAATGGGGAACTGTGTCAAGGGTTTTTGCCTTTTTGTCTGGGTGATATTGACTTTGTCTGACAAGACCACTATCCACCACCATCGTAATGCCTGGGACAGTAATAGATGTTTCAGCTATATTTGTAGCCAGGATTATTCTTTGTCTAGTATGAGTTTGAAATATTTTTCTTTGTTCATCTAATGGCATAGCCCCAAATATTTTTAATAGATCACACCCATGCTCTTTGGCAAATATTTCAAGTTCCCTATAAACACGTTCAATCTCAGCCTCTCCTGGTAAAAATACCAATATGTCCCCACCATTATCTATGCGTCCGTCTTTTGTTGCTCTTATAGACTCTAATACATATGCCCCCAAATTCATGAGATAGCCATCTATTTTATGGTCATTAATGTTAAGATCAATAGATCCTGGCTCAATATCAGTGATATCAAACTGCCTTCCTTCGGACTGAATGGTTTTATGCTCGCCAAAGAAATCTCCAAATTTATGAGCATCTATTGTGGCACTCATAATAACTAGCTTCAATGGCCTCAAGCCCCCCTCTACTCTTTTTTTATTAACAACAGGTATTAAGCCTATTAAAAAATCCATATTGGCACTTCTTTCATGTGCCTCATCCAATATTACAGCATCCCATTTTTTCAAAAGTGGATCTTGTGATATTGTTCCTAGCAATATTCCTTCTGTCATAAAAACCATATCAGTATTAGGAGTTGCATTTCTTTCTGCCATAATTTGCCAACCAACTTTATCCCCAATATTTGTTTTTGTGTTATTGGCTACTCTTTCTGCAACTGACATAGCAGCTACCCTTCTTGGTTCCGTAATTGCAATTTTAGGCTCCTCAAAACCGTGTGATTTTAATGCGTCAAAAACAATTAAGGGGACCTCTGTGCTCTTGCCAGATCCAGTTTCACTGGCTATGACCACAACATCATGCTCTATAATGGCTGATTCTATTTCTGGTGACATACGTCTAATGGGTAGCTCAGATCTTTCAGGACTAATTTGCTCTACTCCTGCCCTGCCAGGGCCAGATTGTCTATCTATACGATTATGCATATCATTAAGCTCCCATTTCCAGCATATCTACTAAACTCACAGTAATATTACTAGGAAATTGGTAAATAATATCTGGATACCCAGAAACAAAATTATTTTTTATAATAAAACTGGTTCTAGTCTGGGGAATATATATACAAACAGCCAGTTCTTGATCTAAAATCTTTTTGATTAATGCTGACTGGGCATTAAATAATACCTGATCAACCATTAGAATTTCAAATACCTCTCCTTCATTTTCTATGTAGTTTAGATATTGTGGGCTATTCTTTTTAGCTTCTGAAAAGTTAAACTCTGATAAAGGTAAATCTAAATCTAGTAATCTATCTATAATTAATAACTCTTCTGTATTATTAATTTCTTTTATTAAAAGACTATATGAAATTTGTTCTAATATATTAGACATTTTGTATTTACAATACCCTTAATTTTTATTTTCAATCTAGCTCTATATAGCGTAAAAGTAGACGCGTATTTATGTTATGTATTGTAGCATAAATATCTTATTAAAGTATAGCTTGACTACTCGGCCTATGCCTTTAAGCAAAGATCTTGTCATAAAACTTAATTCAGTTTTTCCTGCCAATCCGCTGGCACTATACCAGCAGGCCCAGGGGCTGGTTGATTTAATGGACGATGCAGTGGAGCCTCAAGTTTAACAATTTGGTGATTACTGTAATCATCGGCTAAATAATCCCATACCCAGAGCTCTTCTGGTTCGAAAGTAGTTAAAAATTGATGTCTGGTTTGTTTAAAATGATTTCTAGCATGTTGATTTGGTGATGAATCACAACAACCTATATGCCCGCAGGCCAAACAACGACGCAAATGGAACCACCAAGTTCCATTTTTAAGACACTCTTTACAGCCATCCCCAGATGGTTTCGGGGCTGGATTTGGTAACTGTTGAGCCAAGTTATACTCAAACATCATTAGCCTTTTTGCTATATTTATTATGTTTAATCATATTCATGGTAGCTATCAGCTCCTATCTTGTTATTATATACCTTGCCTAGAAAGAATCTTCTTAGCTAATACTTTATTTTTATGGTACAAGACTAGTTTAGCAACTAATCTGCATCCTTTCATAGTAGTTTAAGTAACTCTTTAATAGATATTCTCATACCTCATATTATATCTGAATTTACACTCTTTTAAATGTAGATAGAAGTGATCTTCTCTTAGTCTTCTCATTTTGACTAGCCTAACCTTAGCTACTCCCCAGAAATTCTCTATGCTATTGATGTGATTAGTAGGATTATCATACTCAATAAATTCATTAGCCCCATGATGTACTCTATAGTGTTTCTTGTATCCCCAATCTACTAGACCATCATAGCTTTTCCAACCGTCAGAGTAGGATGATGCTGTCTCGTACTACTTTATAGCCTGTACGATCTGTTTGAGAGTGTTTCTAGTAACGTTATAAGGACTATCTAAAGCGTAGACCTTGCTCTACCCCCACGCTTTAGTAGGCCAAAGACTATGATCTTATTACCAGCTCCACTCCTAACAAATACCCCTCACTCTTCTAGGACCAAAATAACTCTCATCTATCTCTATACCTCCAGACAATGGGGTATTAGCATCACAATGCCGGGCCATAGCTTGTCTAATATGAGTGACTAGTCTTGTTGACTGTATTACGGTTAAGACCACTAAGCTCTGCTATCTGAGTAGCTAATAAATCTTCAGAAAACAACTTAACAATCTGTCTAAATTTAGCCTCTGAAATATGTGAACGCTTTAAATACTTATTTTCCATCTGTTACAAGCATACTGTATTGCTCGTAAACTAGTCTTGTACCATGTTTAATGAAGATTGGGTTGAGGCAAAAAATAAGTCAGGGAAAAAATAAATAACTATCAGGTTATATATTATTCCCGACTAGATCTAGTAGCTGGAGAAATGGCTGATTATTTAAAATGGATGCGCTCTATAGATGCTGGGAATGGAGAGAAAGCTCAAGAAAATTGCTCTCAAATTAGCAGCTATTAAAACAAGTTGAAGAATTGCCAAGGCTTTGGTAATAGGGCCGCAGGTGTAATTTACTATAACAATCCAAAGTCAAAATAACTATTTTAATTTTGGATTGTTATACTTAAAAGATTGTTTATGTGGTCCGGGGCTTTTAAAAAGCCTCGGACCACTGATGACATGGCCAGAGTTAGGCCTTGTCGCGAACCGATCGATGACAGGCGGTTGGACCATCTGCTGTGAACACAATCGGTAGTTTAAGTGCTTCCTCGAGCTGGTCAAGGTAAGACCCTGTTTGTCTTTCCACCTCCTTATATACTGGTGTTGTATTAAAGAGCTGCTCGGTGAGCCTCTCTTGATATACGAGGTCGAGAGACTGAGCAACAGCTAAACAGTTCGTCAAAATCCCCGAAGCTTCATATTGCTGGCAGATCTTCCACTCAGTTAGCCCTTGCAGACGATCCAGACAACTAACTACTAGCCCATCGATGTGGCCGACGACATCGAGGGCATAGCGTGTTGCTACAGCATCGAAATAGCCAACTCGAAAGCCTTGTTGCCAGCGATTATTGCCGTTGTGATAGTCGGGGATGCTTGCAGTCAATCTTGTATCCTCAGTCACAAACGGTCCAGCCCCGTGACGAGTACTGTAAGCACGTACTAATCCGAGCTTAACAATTTTCCCATCGTAATCGTGTTCATCCAGCAACTCATCAGCATTGGCATTGGTAGTAGTGCTCCAGGTGGTGTAGGGGTGAAAGCCATACCACTCATCGAGCAATACTCCTTGGGCTCCCTCAAAGATCACGTTTTCATGATCTCGCAGAAGACTACCCAGATGATCTTGTGGAGTAATCCTGATATGTTTGGCAAAGTGAAGATAAAACTTTGCAACTTCTTCACTGAGCTTGACATCGAACAGAGTCTCAAGGCACTTTTTAGCCTGTGGATTGTCTTGAAGCAGCTTGATCACATCTTGTAGTTGAGTGATTTTAAGCTGACGAACAAACTCCAGCTTGTCAAACAAAGCAGCTGGACCAAGCATGTCGGCAGCAACTATCATGCCATCACCATACTCCAGCCAATCTGACATAGTCTCCCCAATACCCTGTCCACAAGAGCCATGTCTTTGATCCCCACGAGCAATTTCTCGCAAGCGGTTAGCGGCCACGTGGTAGGGAGTAACTACACGTGCCCCTTCATCTATCATCAGCCGATAGATGGCACTAGAGATTCCGACTTCTTCAAGTTGTTTTGCCTCATACCATGCCTCTAGTGGGTTAACGAGGACAAAGCGCGACAAGTACGTCTGAACGCCTGGATGAAACATCCCACTACCGAATTGACGGAAAGTATGATGCCTGCCATCTGGGCGCACTACATTGTGGGCTGCTTGTGCCCCACCATTAAAACGAATATTGATGGTGGCACCTTCTTTCTGGGTCAGGTAGTCAACTTGACCACCCTTACCAGAGTCACCAAATGAAAGATCAGTAACAATTGTTGCAGTATGGGTGGTCATTTAAAGACTCCTTAAGAGTTGCAAGGGCTCGGCGCTTGAGGCGCCGAGCCCTTGTGGGGTTTTTGTGAGTGGGGGGGGATGAAGCAGCTAGGGCTAGTAAGAAGCCCTACAGTCGCTCTGTGCCTACTCCAACCAAATTGGCTGAGGCAGGCAGGGTGCCTGTCCCAGTAGGGACAATGCTTCCTCTGCCGATAAGCGGCTCTATGGCCGAACCGGCCTTCTGGGCCGCTTCTGGGTCGAAGCCGGCATCTGTCAACAAGCCGATAGCCTCATCGAGATCATCGACAGTGCCTTCCAGGACCGCAATGGTCATGGCAATCTGTTCACTGATGTTGTCAAGCCCCTGGGTGGAGATGACATTATCAGCTCCAAGCAACCTCGTCCACTCTTGGGATGAACACTGTTGCTTAGCCGCCCCGGTGTTAACAAGAAACATAAGCACCTCGTATGACTCCTGAACACGAGCCACAACATCATCGATGGACAGATCCGATTCAACGGTGTCACCGATGTAGGTCTTGATCTCGTCCTTGGTTACTATGGTTAAGGGACGTTCATCTCCAATGAGGATCAGATATCCCTTCTTACCACGCTTCTCCAGACTGTCAAGCTTGGAATGCTCGGCCAAGAAGTAAAGCAGCAGTCCTGATGTCTCGCCATAATTACCTCCACCTTGTTGTTCGATGAAAAGATTGTTCAGCCAATCCTCCATCTCTATACCACCTTCGAACTGACCCACCTGACAAGGGGCGACCTCATCGTTCTGTGCATCGCCGTAAGCGGCGAAGCACAGCTGAACATCGTCCAAGTCAGCCCTGATAATTGCTCCCTTGAGCTCCGCCAGTTTCTGCTGGAGGATGTAAGGAGCATCTCCCATGGAGGCGGTCTCATCGAAAGCAACGACCACTGGGATGGTCATCGGGTGAACTGAGCTGTCAAGGCATTCACGGCCCTTCCAGCCAGTAGTGTTGACCCGCCTAGGATCAACGCTCTCGTGGATCTGCTGCGCGCTCCTTGGCTTTGCAAACATTGTAGCGGTGTGAGCAAAGGTTGTTCCTGAAGCGGTGCGATAAGCCATGCGATCGCTAAGGCCTCTGGGTGTTGTTGAGGTTCCTCCCATGGAAGATACCCCTTTCTATTTGTGGTGATTTGCAGAAGAAGGCCGCTTCTGCTTCGGCATGTTGAATGGACGAAATTTTCGTTCGCCCCAAAGCTGCTCAATGAGCTCAGTGAACTCTTGACGCAACTTCCAGGCCCGTTGTGGACGCTGATTTTGTGGTACCAGTAGACAGGACTTCAAGAAGCCTTGAATACGTCGTGGTACCGAAGCGGGGAGCTGTCCCGTAATGGGATCGCCTCCCATGATTGCCACCATACAACGCGCCGCCATTAGAATGTCAGTTCCTGGCATAGGCGTTTTTTTGGCTAGAACTTCTGGAGGATACCAGCTACGATATCCTGGGCTGATGGCCTTTATATGCTGCGTACTCTCTGGCACGTCACATAATAGGAGGCTGTAGTACCAATCAACCAACATCAGATGATGTTGGTTGGGATGAATCAAAACATGGGTTGGCAAAACCGCCCCATGAATTACCTTGAGGTCATGGGCATAGCCCAAAGCATCCAACAATCGTCGAAACATCCAAGCCATATCCTTAGGATCGATCCCTTTGGGATAGGCCTTCAAGACGTCCGAAAGACTGTACATCCCGTCATTACCAGCAAAAGCATTGGCTCGCTGAACTACTCCGGTCCCTGTATCACGAAAGCGAAAACTCTCTAGTGGTTTAGGAAAGTAATCCAAGAAACTTTTGCCTCGTGGGTCATCGGGTCTACTGAGCACCTTGAGAGCCTTGATCTCGGAATCCATCAAATCTGCATCTACAGGCAGACGCAGAACCTTGAGAAGAACGTGGTCACTAGTGTCAGTACGTGCCAAAAACAAATTGGCAACTTCACTGGCAGGAATGGACTCAAGGACTTCATAGGTGTTCTTCTTGCTACTGATGGTGCCAATAGGCTTGGGCTTAGTCAATCCGTATGAACCATCTATGATTGCTTCTTGGGCTTGATCCCAAAAAACATTCAGCAGAGCACTAGCCTGGGATGCTTCAGAGGCTCCATTATTTTTGTCAGGATGACATAGACGTGAGTACTTTCGGTACAGATGACGTCCTCTTTGGAGCTGCTCATCAATCGTCCCGATAAGCTCTCCAAAGACATCTTCTGGACGCTTGGTGGCCATCAGAATACTTAAAAAGCTTTCAAGCTCGAGGCTGATCATGAACTTCTCCTGTCTGTACAGTTTGTATATAAATTGTCAAGGAACAACGAACCACGATTCGACTTATATCAACATCCTATGGGTTATATTACAATATATTGATTATGACGTCAATAATATGTAACTCCTCAATAGACCTGCCGAGCCATAAACACTTAGTATCAAAATTACACTAAGTGATACTTCTATCTTTGCATATGAAATACACTAAGTCAATAACAATTTGCATATTTCTTATATTATCAAGTATATTAATACCTATGACTCAAGGCTATAATATGAGCAAACAAGTAGGAATAGAAGTCCCCCAAGTCACTGTAGATGTAGTTATCTTTACTATTTCAGAGGGAAGGCTCAAAGTACTTCTACTAGAACGAGCGGATGATCCATACCGAGGAATTCTGGCTCTACCGGGTGGTTTTATGTGGGAGAATGAAAGGCTTGAATTAACAGCCGGTAGAATATTATTAGAAAAAACTGGCTTAAATAATATATTTGTAGAACAGTTATACAGCTTTGATGCTCCCAAAAGAGACCCTAGGGGAAGAATCTTATCAATTACCTATTATGCACTAATTGAGATTAGTGAGCTAGTTGTAGATTTGAATCAGCACAAGGCAGGCTTCATATCTGTAGATGATTTACCCAAAGATCTAGCTTTTGATCATAATCAAATAATAGATTATGCCGTAAATAGACTGCGCTCTAAAGTACTATATACCAATAGTATCAGATCCTTACTTCCAGCAGAGTTTACGCTTAACGAGCTTCAAAAGTGTTATGAAATCATAGTAGGTTTAAAGCTAGATAAACGAAACTTCAGAAAAAAATATCTAGATTTAAACTTGATTACACCAACAGGGAGGCAAATAACTGGGTTGCGTCATCGTCCTGCTGCGTTATATAAATTCATTGATCAAGATATTATAGAACTACCATCACCAGCTTTTAGCTCCAAGCTAAATACATAGTATAGCAATCTTTCAGCCCTTGGTAGCCACTCACGATTCTTTCTCAACCTTAGTAATTGCTTCCAGGATGAAATGCGCTCGAATTTTGCCTTCGTCGTTTAAAGATTTTATTTCGTCATAGCTTATAACCACTTAGCATTAAGTATCTCGTCTTCTTGGATTTTAAGATCATCTCCAACAATATGCGCTTTGTAGACCTGTTTAACTGGTTCCTTAGTAGTGTCGTGGTAAATACCGATGAGTCCATCAAGTTCAACGTCGTAACCTGACTCTTCTTTGACCTCACGTATTGCAGCATGTTCAACCTCTTCATCTTTGTCTACGTAGCCAGCAGGGATGTTCCACTTACCATAAACCTTTTCCTGTTTCTCCTGCACCAACAGATCACGGTTCTTCATCCAAAAGAATCTAAGGCCATTAATCTTAAGCTCGCCAAAGCGAGTCCAGATTAATGGCTGGGATGGTAGGATAGACCTAACGGTCGCCCATTGCTTCGCAACGGGACCCAACCGCCCCTAGATTTGTTCATAAATTCACAAATCACGGTTCTTCATCCAAAAGAATCTAAAGCCATTAATCTAGGCTCGCCAAAGCGAACCTAGATTAATGGCTGGGATGGTAGGATAGACCTAACGGTCGCCCATTGCTTCGCAAC
>CAYZIP010000012.1:0-17712 GCA_964478695.1 uncultured Candidatus Saccharibacteria bacterium | reverse complement strand
ATGTCATTAGGATCAAAGAAAGCCATACTGGCAGCAGCATTACCATCAGTATCATAGTTAGATCCATTAATGGCTACCGAAGAATTACCCTTGACTACTACATCTGTAGCACATAGAGGAATATCAGGAGCATCAAATGGGGCAAAATATACTTTAGCATTAACTACATCGGGATCTTGGTCAGCTACAACATCTTCTGTAACAGTACCAGCAGAAGGAGTAGAAGAATCAGGAGATAAAGTTGGGGTGTAGTCTAGGCTAGTAATAAAGGCCTGATTTTGAGGGCCTGGAGGAATAGAGGCATTGATCAAGGCATTTAATGTAGTCATTTCTGCTGCTGATACACTATTTAATGGAGTTAAAGTTACTACTGCAGCACTAGCCTTATGCGTACTAAAAGGTAGTAGAGCAAATTGTAGAAAAAATACAACTATACCTATTTTAGCCAATAATTTATTAGTTTTTAACATCACCTTACTCCCTCATTACTTTAATTAATATTATATTAGCATAAGAATTACCTTTACAGCAATTAATAAAAACTAAATTATGGCCTTGCCAGTAGAACCAAAAACATCCATATGATGTTCTACTACCTCTTGCACGGCATCTATGGTAGGCCCTTCGATTTTATTAATAGCATATTCACTGGGATTATCTCTTAAAGCCTTCTCTAGATTATCTCTATATGCCTTGCGCATTTCACTATTAATATTTATTTTACTCACCCCAGACGTAACAGCTTTTTTGAAATAATGATCTGGAGTACCACTTCCTCCATGCAAGCTAATATAACCCCCAAGCACACTTCTGATTTCTTGCAATAAATCTATATCTATAATTTTAGGTACATTATATAGACCGTGAAGATTACCAACGGAGGCAGCAAAAGTATCAATACCAGTACGTTTCACAAAATCTAGGGCTTTCATGGGATCAGTAAAGTGTTTTTTGATTTCTTCATAATCTATATCTTCGTCATGAACAGTGGAGCTACCTCTAAAGTATTCCATTTCAGATTCTACTATTGCCCCCTGACTGTGTGCGTATTCTACCACTTCACTTGTGATTTTAATGTTTTGCTCTAAGTCAGCTACCTTACTAACATCTATATGTATAAATTCATATCCAGCATCAATAGCCTTAAAGGCAGCCTCTAGGCTAGGTCCGTGGTCTAAATTTAAATACATCTCAATACCATAGTCTTCTTTAGCATTATCAACCAAATCACGCATATTGTCCCTACCCATGAATTCTATTTCATTTTCTGATACCTCTACCAGAACTGGGGAGTTCTTATTTTTAGCAGCCTGACAAATAGCTTTAAATATTTCTATATTATCAACATTAAATGCTCCTACAGCGAATCCTTGAGCTAAAGTCCTTTCTAATAAATAGTGCCAATTTTGTTTTTTAATCATTTTCAGTTCCTTATTATATATCTAATATATTAACATAAAAACTTATACCTAAAATCTTTGGGGAGGTTATGAGCGATAAACTGATTTATAAATATCAATTAATTTATCACTCATAACCTCTGTGGTATTATCTGGCACTAGATTTAAGCCATTTTTAGACATACTATCTCTCAGTGCCTGGTCTGATAATAATTTTTTAACTTTTTTGGCAAAATCAAGAGCATTATTTTTGGCTAGCAATGCATTATATTTATTTTTAGCCAATGCCGATATCCCCTCATCGCAGTAAATAATAGGCAAACCCATTAGTGCTGCCTCTCCTAATACTAGACCCTGGGTATCTGTAACAGATGGAAAAACAAATATATCAGCTCGGCTCATGGCTAATAAAACCTGATCTCTACCTATAGAGCCTAGAAAATGAATTCGATCAGACAAGCCTAAATTGTTAGCTAAGGCCATCATTTTTTTAGTATGTTTACTCATATCAGGACCTATTAATAGTAATTTTGTAGTTTTAGCATATTTACCCAGGTGCTTAAACATATTAATTAATAGTGATATGTTTTTCTCTACAGAAATACGGCCTACGTATAAAAGAGTGTTATTATTTGGCCTCAAACCACGATCTAATGGCTGGCTAATGGCTTGAGCTTCTTGAGTATTAATACCAGTAGGCAAAACAATAAAATTTGATTTCTTGTCTATCAATCTTAAATCTTTTTTTACTTTTTCAGATGGGACTATAACAACGCTACACATTTGGTGCAAAATACTAATAGCAGTAATGGTGATATTGTTATGCCATAAAGTTAGACTACTACTAGGCTTCATACTGGGTAAAATGGTCGTGTACATAGACCTATTTTTAGCTACTATTGGCAGAATAAGAGATAGGGCAATACTGCCTGGCAAAATATTTATGTATTTCTTTTCTAAAGTAAACTTAAAAAGATGGGTGTGGTAAGTACTGATCAGAGGAATATTATGTTTTTGACTAATATGTACTCCTAATATTCCTAATTGTCCTGGAGTATGTATATGCACTATATCTAGATCAAAACTCTCTACTGTTTTAATATCTTTTTTACGGTAAGGCAAAGTGTCTTGATATCCTTCAAACCAAACCGAAGGAATAGATGGAAATCTAATCACATTATTTTCTTTGCTATAATCAAAATTTGCAAATATTCTTTTGCTATATCGGCTGCTATATTTAGCCGTAAATACATAGACATGATGGCCTTTTGCTTCTAAGTCTTTTTTAAAATTAAAAATAGACATGGCTACTCCATCAACACTGGGCAGATAGTCATCTGTAAAGAATCCTATTTTTAAAGAAGTATTCTTATCCATTGCCATATTTTGTAATTAATTCTCTATAGTACTGCGACAATCTTATCCCAGATGTTTTAGAATCATATTTTAGGGCTAATTTATATGACAGCTTCTTATATTTATCATAAGTAGATAAATTTTCTAATAAGTTTTTAATAGACTCGGTAAAACCAGAATTGTCTTTAGCCATCATAGCATATGGTCTAAAACTATCATTATAATCATCTATATCGCGCAGTAATATGGGCAGCCCTGAGGCTGCAGCCTCAACCACTACCAAGCCAAATGTTTCTTGATATGACGGTAGCCAAAACATATCCGCCGCAAAGTAATAGTCTCGTACTTTATCTCTTGGTATGGTCTTAGTAAAAGTAATATTATTATATTTTCTTTTTATAATACTATTCATATCTCTTGATTTATCTGATAATGGTCCAAACAAAATTCCTCCTACCCATACAAAATGATATTGTGGCAAAGACTTGGCAACATCTATAAAGCTCTCAATTCCCTTGCGGGCCTGAACCTGCCCACAGCACATAATAATTTTCTTATCTTTTGGTAAAGACAGGCTATCTCTTAAGTCGTCTTTATTGATAAAGTCTTTTTTATAGCCATTAATGTCAATGGCATTACTATGCATAATCAATGTGCTAGACAAAGAATAGCTTTGTAGCGTCTTATAGGTAGATGGAGATACGGCCAGTACTAAATCAGCTTGATTATAAAGCCATATGAAATATCTCTTTATTGCCGGGAACAAAAACTTGGCTCCTACAATACTATCAATCAAAGAGTCTGCGCTCATATGTGCAGATATTACCCTGGGTTTTTTCTTTTTCATTAAAAAGAAAATTGATAATGGCCCAACATTATGTATGTGCACTATATCATAAGGACTAAAAGAATTCACTATAACATTATGACCTAATTTTTTTAAGCTAGATACACAATGCAAAAAAGCACTATGCACACCCTGTTCCTTTATGGAAAAGTTACTTTCAGAAACAACATTAATCGTGATAGGATCAGGAATGTATTTTTTATTCTCCATAATGATTATATTGTAGCTTTTATAAGCTAGATATAGCCATATGTTGTCGAATGCTTTTTGGGGTTAGTGGGTTTTTAATACCCCATATCCATACCGCCAGGCATACCAGGACTAGGAGCAGGGCTATCTTTTGGTATCTCTACTACAGCAGCCTCAGTGGTTAGTAACATGGCTGCAGCACTAGCGGCATTAGTCAAAGCACTCTTAGTGACTTTAACTGGGTCAATAATCCCTTCCTCTAGCATATCTACTGCCTTATTAGATACAAAATCCCATCCGGTATTATTGTCACCTTTTTTGCTAATAGCTTCTAGGATGACAGCTATATCTGATATACCTGCATTTAAAGCTATTTGTCTTATAGGAGCTTCCAGTGCCTTGCGTACGGTGGCTACCCCTACCATTTCTTCTGTGTCTAGTTTGAGTGTATCCAAAACAGACATTACTTTTATTAGAGCAGATCCTCCGCCAGCGACTATACCTTCGGCTACAGCTGCTTTAGTGGAAGCTACAGCATCTTCTATACGATGTTTTTTCTCTTTTAACTCTACCTCGGTAGCTGCACCCACCTTGATGACGGCTACTCCGCTCTCTAATTTTGCCACACGCTCTACTAATTTTTCTTTTTCATAATCACTGCTAGTAACAGCTATTTGTGATTTGATTTGTTCTATTCTATCTTTTAAGGCCTTAGTGGTTCCACGACCACCCACAATAGTGGTGGCGTCTTTATTGGCCACTATTTTATGAGCCTCTCCTAGCATTTCAATACTAGCATTTTCTAGAGTTAATCCAACCTCGTCAGTAATAACCTCTCCACCAGTAAGTACTGCTATATCTGCTAATATTTCTTTACGCCTGTCTCCAAAGGCAGGAGCTTTAATGGCTAAAGTAGAAAAAGTTCCTCTTAACTTATTTAATACCAAAGTAGTGAGAGCCTCACCGTCCACATCTTCGGCAATGATAACTAATTCTTTTTTACCTCCCTGGGCTACTTTCTCTAATAATGGGACTAGATCTCCTACTGCTGATATTTTTTTGTCTGTAATCAAAATAGAAGCATTCTCAAAAACAGCTTCCATCCTAGAGGTATCAGTCACCATATATGGGCTAACATAGCCTCGATCGAACTGCATACCTTCTACTATATCTGATTCTAGGCCCATGGTCTGAGATTCTTCTACGGTTACTACCCCATTTTCACCAATCTTTTGCATTACATCGGCTATTAATTCTCCTACGGCCTTGTCGGCAGCACTAATACTAGCCACATTAGCCACTTCTTTAGTGTCCCTGACTGGCTTAGCCATCTTGTCTAGAGCGGCCACAATCTGAGCACTGGCTTTTTCTATACCACGACGAATAGCCATGGGATTTGCTCCGGCAGCTACGTTTTTAATACCTTCGTCTATAATAGCCTGGGCTAGTACTGTGGCTGTAGTGGTGCCATCTCCAGCCACATCATTGGTCTTTGAGGCTACTTCTTTAATTATTTGAGCTCCCATATTCTCATACGGATCTTCTAAATCTATTTCTTTAGCTATAGTGACGCCATCATTTGTAATTACTGGACTACCATAGCTTTTTCCCAAGACTACATTACGTCCTTTTGGTCCTAAAGTTGTCTTTACTGTATCTGCTAATTTTGCTACTCCAATTTGTAGTTTTTTTCTAGCTTCTTCGCCAGCAATAATGCTTTTTGCCATGTTAATTATTCTCCTTTAAAACTTATACCTTAACGTACTATAGCTAAAATATCTTCTTCTTTAGCTATCAAATATTCTTGTTTGCCTAATTTGTAATTACTTGGTCCATATTCAGCATATAAAACCATGTCTCCTACTTTAACATCTTTATTCTTGACCTCTGTTCCAATGGCTACAACTTTACCTTGCATGCTTTTATCTTTAGCACTATCTGGAACTATAATGCCAGAAGCAGTTTTCTCTACTACCTCTTGTTTTTCTAAAATCATCCTATCCCCTACTGGAACTAAATTCATATTTACTTTACTCCTTGTTATTAAATATTAAGGGTATCTATCAATCGTCTTACAAAACTTCATTAGAACTCATAAAGTTCCAATATAATCTTATTATGCCTAATGCCAATTGGCACTGTCAAGGCTAGAGTGCTAATAATGGCTTAAAATACACTGTCATCAAAGGCGTGTAGAGATATGATATTTGGCTCCAATCTAATAAAAGAGTGGTTTTGCCAATTTTTATGTTGAGATAGAGTATGTTTATAATGCACATGCTGCGCATATTTATCTATATAGTCTAACCCTAGGCTAAATATTGGAATTCTTATTTTATGTCTTATATTTTTATGCACATGATCTAAATTCATTAAATAATCATACCCATCACCATAAATAAATATATAGCTATCAATCCACTTATAAAATTTATCTTGGTTAACCAACATGCCATGTTTACGCCAATCTATGCCGGTAGTATCTATGAATGTTCCTAGGCTAAATTTTTGAACACTGCTATGTTTTGATTCTAGTTGACCCAGGGCTTTAAGAATGATTCTAACCATAAATTTACTGATATATAACCTTCGTGTACTCACGATCAACATTAAGTCAATATCGCTACTGGGTCCACATTTACCACTAGCCACACTGTTGATGATAACTATTGATTTTACCCATGGAACTAGACGTACAAGATACGAATATCTTTTTGTTTTATTAATAGCTCTTAACTGCCAATTCATATTAATATAATAAAGCTATAATGACCATTAATTCAAAATGGCTTCTAATTCTTAGAAGAATATTGTCAGAAACATAAATGGAAAATAAGGTGGTTACTAAAGTTTTAGGATTGCTATAATATAATTATATGTATATTTTGGGGATAGAGTCTTCGTTCGACGAAACAGCCATTAGTGTAATCAATGAGAGCAAGCAAGTATTGTCCTCGCGTTTATTTTCTCAGATTGAATTACATGAAATGTATTATGGGGTTATCCCTGAATTGGCCGCCAGAGAGCATGTTAATAAGATACTTCCGCTACTATACTCTACTCTGCAAGATGCTAGAATCAGTATTAATGATATAGATCTGATTGCCGTCACTAGAGGTCCTGGATTAATAGGATCATTAATGGTAGGGGTGTTAACGGCAGAGATGATATCTAAAGCCTTGAATATCAATATTATAGGAGTTAATCACGTATTGGCTCATGGTTTTGCCTTTTTAGCTGATAGCAATATAACAGAACAAGATATATTTCCATTATTGTCAGTTGTTATATCTGGTGGACACAGTGAAATATTATTATTCCAAGAAGATTTAAGTTTTGAAAGACTTGGAGAAACCCAAGATGATGCAGCAGGAGAAGCTTTTGATAAAATTGCTAAAATATTAAGCCTACCATACCCAGGAGGTCCACACTTATCCAAGGCCGCTGAACAAGGTAATGACAGTAGCTTTCTTTTCCCTAATGTTAAAACTAAAAATGACTTGGACTTTAGTTTTTCTGGGCTCAAGACTGATATGAAAAGAAAGATAGATGCCATTATAGAAAGTAAAGCGAATATAAATGATTTCATACCAGATCTATCCGCTTCTTTTCAAAGAAAAGTAGTAGATTACATTATGCAAAATATCAATAAGGCAGCAGCTAGATATGAGCACAAAGAGATTGTGGTAGGAGGTGGAGTTGCCAGTAATAAGCTTTTAAGAGCCAAGTGTAAAGATCAGAATATTATTTGTACAGAACCAAGCCTATGCACTGATAATGCCACCATGATAGCGGTATTAGGACTGATGATGCACAATAGAGGCATTAATACTGAGCTTAGTATTAACCCTAGTCTAAATACAATATAAATAATGAAATGAAAAAGTTAAGATTATCTCTGATAGTATTAATAGTTTTCACCATTAGTTTACAATGGATATGGCAAAAATGGACATTCGGTAATGATAATGATCATACTTTAAAATTATTATCATTGGGTAATTTTGAACCATGCAAAGACATGCCTGGATTAAATAGTATCCAGGACTCTAATCAAAGTATCAGTCCAACATATATATGTGAAAAGTTTAATAGTGGTAAAAAAGAAGATATCTATATTATATATAGGGCTGGCTTTTATAATTTAGCCTCAATAGCCATAGATAAAACCAAATCTAGTAGTAGTGATTACCAAATATTATTATCTGGAACGGCTGTTCAGCCATATATTAATATAGAAAATATTATTAGTCTATTCCCAGTAAATAAGAATATTATTAATGCTATTCTTAAAATAAGTCCCAATAATGAGATACTACTTAAGAGAATAGGCTTTTTAGATAAAGAAATTTCTTTATAAGTCTTCCTTTAAAGACACAGCCATATCAAGGTAAGGGGACTCATGACCACTTTAGATTTTAACAATCAGACTTAATTAACAATATAAAGTGGATATTACAAAAAATGGCCTTAGCCCATTATGTAATGGAGCTAAGGCCATAAAAATACATCACAAAACTCACATATCCCACAAGGGATATATGCCCGCACAAAGAATTGCCCCTATATCTCTACAGTGGCTTCCGAATATAACTATTTAGTACTCTTATATATTAACATAAGCCATTTTACATTTTCAATATTATTTTTATCTTTTTTTAATAATTAAAGTTTTAAAGCTTAATATAATTGTTAAATCTTATACCTTAACTTAAAGATTGTCTTTAATTTATAAAAGTTATTATAACAATTTTTTCAATAATATTCGTTTTATTTTCGGTAGAGATTAATATCACATAAATATAGTACAATATATTCTAGGTCATTAAGGAGAGATACCCAAGAGGCTGAAGGGGCGGGTTTGCTAAACCTGTAGGTCGGTGTTAAGCTGGCGCGAGGGTTCGAATCCCTCTCTCTCCGCCATTTTTATAGATTTATAAAGCTATAATAGCCCCAAAGAATACTGTTACTGAACTTGTAGATATTTCTTATTAGATACTTTTTTAAAATAGAAATCCCAAAATATCAAAGAAATCTTTTCTATGCTGGAAAAGACTAAAAAAATAAGCTTTTTGCTTTAAAAAATAAAACTTAAACTATTAAAGGAGGTTAAAAATTTAAGCATGTCCACTAAAATCACAAAAGCCGTTATCGCTGCTGCTGGCTATGGAACTAGATTCTTGCCACAAACAAAGTCAATGCCCAAAGAAATGCTGCCATTGGTAGATAAGCCTATTATACAAAGGGTGGCCGAGGAGCTGGTAGATGCTGGTATTACAGATATATTCATTGTAACCGGATACCATAAAAGAGCTCTTGAAGATCATTTTGACTATCCTAGCATGGATTTAATTCAAAACTTAGAAAGAGGGAAGAAGTCTCATCTAATAGAAGAAATTAAACATTTTTCTAGTATGGCTAACTTTATTTATGTTCGTCAAAAAGGACCATATGGCAATGGGACCCCTCTGATTAATGTTCGTAATTTGATAGGAGATGAGCCTTTTATATACACCTGGGCTGATGATTTTATAGAATCTACACCATCTAGATTTAAACAATTAGTGGATTGCTACCAACAGTATGGATCTAGTGTGCTAGGCTGTGTACGCATTACAGATGAAAAGAAATATGGTTCATATGGTTTTGTACAAGGAGATTTAGTTAAAGATAATGTCTATAAGGTAACTAAAATCATAGAAAAGCCAGGAAAAGACAAGCTCCCTTCCAATCTAGCTTCTGTTAGTGGTTTTATTTTTGATCACAAAATATTTGATTATTTAGAAGAAGCCTTAATAAATTTAAAACCAGATCAAGAACTGTACTATGCTGATGCTATAGAGAAGATGTTAGAGCATGGATATGACATCATGGCTTTAGAAATAGCTAATTCACGCTATTATGATACTGGTGATAAATTAGAATACATGAAAACGGTTATAGATTTTGCTGTCAAAGATCCAGAAATAGGGGAAGAGTTATTAGCATACATAAGAACTAATATATTATAATTAATAATATTAAATAAGATGAAATTATCATAGTGAATAGTAAGAGCAGTAGTAGTCCCGAAAATGAAAATGAATTTACTTGGACTAACAATGGCAGTAGCAATAAATCCTTACCATTAAATATTTTTCAATTATCTTTGATGTTGATAATGGCTAATATTATTATTCAAGGTCTTGGTTATTTATTGGGTTATTTTAGTACCAAACAAGCAGTGCAATTCATTATTATCTCTGTCTTGATCATTATTGCTTACTTTAAAATAAGCAATAATGATCATATAACCACATACAAGGTCAATCGCACTGGTATTATGGTTGATAAAAAGCTATACTTATGGACCAATATCAGCCAAGTCAATGTCTCCTACAGTAACAGAGAATTATCTCTAGAATTACTTCCCAAAGCTAGGCTTAAATTTATGCCATCTATTCGTATCAATAATGAGACTGACATGAATGCAATATTATCTATCATTAACGGAAGCGTTAATGTTAATGTATAGTCATATCAGCTCAAAATAAAAAGTCTATAAAATTAGACGTGGCCTTCCTTTGAATATATAAAGTATAATGTTATTAATGTCGTTAAAATGGCATTTTATTATGTGGTTGTAGCTCAGCTGGATAGAGCATCGGCTTGCGGAGCCGGAGGTCGGGGGTTCGAATCCCTTCAACCACACCAATCTAATCTTTAAAATTTATTATCAATATGACTATTACTACTAGCAAAAATTTAAAATCCGGAGATGATGTTTGTCTAATGGGATGGGTGCATAGACGCCGAGATCATGGAGGACTTATATTTATAGACCTTAGAGATCATGACGGTATAGTGCAAATCACAATTAATACAGACAATAAGGACGTCTTATCTGTTGCCGAGAGCGTTCGTGATGAATATGTATTACAAATAACAGGACATGTAGTTAATAGGGACATACATTTAGTTAATAAAAATATTAGTACTGGAGCAATAGAGGTGATTGCCAGCCAGATTAAAGTCATTAACCAATCCTTAACCACACCATTTGAGCTTTATCAAGATATAGAAGTTAACGAAGAATTACGTTTACAGTATCGTTACTTGGATCTACGTAGACCCAAAATGCAAAAAATGCTGGCCATGCGGTCTAAGTTTAATTTAGTAATACATACCTATATGCAAAATAATGGCTTTATAGAAATAGCTACTCCCATATTGGCTAATTCTAGCCCAGAAGGTGCTAGAGATTATCTAGTCCCTAGCAGATTACATAAAGGCAAATTCTTTGCCCTACCACAAGCCCCACAGCAATTTAAACAACTACTGATGGTAGGAGGTATCTCAAAGTATTATCAAATAGCTCCATGCTTTAGAGATGAAGACCCCAGAGCAGATCGACATCCTGGAGATTTTTACCAACTAGACTGTGAAATATCTTTTGCAACCGATGGCGAAGAAGTTCGCTCTGCCCTAGAGCCATTGATCAAAAATCTTATTAATGATTTTACCGATAAAAAGATATTATTAGACCCCATACCACGCATCTCATATCAAGATGCTATGAATATATATGGTAGCGATAAGCCAGATTTGCGTTTTGATATGAAATTAATAGATTTAAGTACACTATTAACCAATACAGGCTTTTCTGTATTTTCTAGTGTTATTAAAAATGGGGGAGTGATAAAGGCAGTGAAGATCAGTGAGGCTAGCTCATTAACCAGGAAGGATATTGACGGCTTTGTCTCAAGTGCTCAGAATGAAGGGGCGCAAGGGCTATCCTATCTAATATTAGATGGCAGTAATATAAAATCACCTATATTAAAATTCTTTAATTCTGAAGAAATTGAGAATTTAATAACATATACCAACCTAAAAGAAGGAGAGGGATTGTTCTTTGTGGCTGATACCCTTAATATAGCTAACAAAGTTCTAGGCAAATTAAGATTAGCTTTTGCTGATCACTTTAATCTACGTGACCCAAATGTAGTAGCCTTAGCTTGGATTATTGATTTTCCATTCTATGAAAAGGATGAAAAAACTGGAAAAATAGGTTTTGGCCATAATCCCTTTAGTATGCCTATTGGAGGAGCAGAAGCACTCAATAATAGTGATAAATTGTCAATATTAGCCAATCAGTATGATATGGTAGCTAATGGCTATGAGATTTGTTCTGGGGCTATTAGAAACTATCATCCAGAAACAATGTATAAGGCTTTTGAAGTAATTGGTTATGATAAAGATTATGTGGATAATAGATTTGGCACAATGATATCTGCCTTTAAGTATGGAGCTCCACCACATGGTGGCTGTGCTTTTGGCTTAGATAGATTCTTTATGATATTGACAGATGAACATAATATTAGAGAAGTTATTGCCTTCCCTAAAAATGGTAATGGTCAAGACTTGATGATGAAGAGCCCTAGCACAGTAGATGAGGCTCAGCTCAAAGATCTAGGACTTTAAATTAAATACTGGAGAAGTCGCATAGTTGGTCTAGTGCGCCGCACTCGAAATGCGGTATAGGTCAAAAGCCTATCGTGGGTTCGAATCCCACCTTCTCCGCCAAGAATATAGTCCTAAAACGACCCGTCCACCTAATGCTATATATGCTAGGTGAGCTGGCTGTTCTAGTATTTGCTAAATGTAGTAATGTCCGTAACTCCATTCAGGCGATGCAATTAAAAGCCGGCTTAGATAGATTCTTAGACCTTGTTTTTTTCAGCATAGACTTTTTGGTCTTTGAGGTATAGCTCGCCACTAATATATTTGGTTACCTGAGAGCCAGATTGTCCAAGTACGCCGATGAGCTTATCAATAGTATTCTGACTCTTCCTTAAGGCAAGCGAGTAAAAATAATACCAAAACCTATTTACGAAACATACTAATCCCTACCACTTTTTTAGCTCCACTTTCTTTTAAGATAGTTGCTATATTACGCATGGTCTGCCCTGTGGTAAAAACATCGTCTATTATAACTATTTTTTCAGATCTTAATGGCCTTAATAGATATATCTCACTACGCATATCTATTCTTTGTAGTCTAGATTTACCTGTTTGACGTATATGTTTGGCCATCGCCAGTGAATTATTGAATTTTAATCCATATCTACGCTGCAAATAACGACGTAAATATTGATTATGATGATATCCTCGCAGCCTTAAGCTGTCCCCTGCTTCAGGAACAAAAATAAATTCATATCCATCAGATACATAATGCTGGAACCATTCATCAACAGTCTGTTTATATAAAACCAATAAATCATCAAGGTATTCAATATTGCCATAAAATTTACTATGCCATAGAATATTACGTCCCAGATCATTTAAGCGCACCAAGCTAAGGCTGCCTATAATCGCGCTACCTTGACGGCAGCTTTGACATACCCGACCGGCAATATGTGGTCTAGAACAAAACAAACAGGCTTGATGAAAGGAGCGTAAGTCTAGCATGCACTTATGGCATAGTCTAGAATAATGAGTTTCAGCTGATTGCTCATGTATGGGACAAAATTTAGGCACCAACAATCCTCTCAGTATTTCTCTAATTGTATAATTTGGTAGACGAAACCTTGACTTTATTGATTTTGTGGTCATATATTGCATATAATAATTACAAAGGTAATTTTAAACCAATTTCAAACAAGGGTAAAGGAGGAATGATGAAGAGAGATATGGAAGATGAGATTATGTTGGAAGAGTCTTTTCTAGATGGTGATGTAAATGAAGTAGGAACAGACGATGATATATGGGATGATGCCAGCGACTCAAGAAGCGATGATTCTTTTGAAGGACAATTAGCAGTTGATGTATTTCAAACAAAAGATAAAGTTATCATCAAAGCTCCAATAGCTGGAGTTCCACCAGAAATGATAGATGTAGAAGTTGCAGAAGATGTGGTCACTATCAGAGGAACAAGGGAAGAAGAGAAGATTGCTACTAAAGACAATTATTATATAAGGGAATGTTTTTGGGGGAAGTTCTCTCGTTCTATAGTGTTGCCAACGGCTATAGTAGCCGAAAAAGCTGAAGCTCGTACCATAGATGGTGTTTTGCGCATAGAAATACCAAAAGTTGTATCGGAAAAAACTAAGAAAATCAAAGTTCTAGCTGGATAGACATTTTTTATTAAAATTCACTAGCTTAATATAGCAACTTTAAATCAAAGTGAATTATAGACACTCTAACAATTGGTAGTATAAAATACTGGCCATAATAAAAGAGAGGAGATTAGATTACTATAAGGTGAATGATGCAGATAAGATAAAATCCAGTATAGATATAGTAGAGCATATATCCAAGCATGTCCCTTTAAAAAAATCTGGGACATCTTTTAAGGGATTATCTCCTTTTAAATCAGAGAAGACTCCTAGCTTTATAGTAAATCCTGTTAAGAATATATGGTATGACTTCTCCAGTGGTTTTGGGGGAGACATTATAGAATTTGTTATGCGCTTAGAGGGGCTAGATTTTATTTCTGCTCTTAAGAATCTAGGACAACAATACAATATAGAGCTATCTAATAGCCATAACAAAGAAAATGTATCTCCCAGGCATATTATGCTTTCTGCTCATAATATAGCTCAAAGTTATTTTGAAAAATCACTAGTATCAAATCAAGAGGCTTATACATATTTAACTACTAAAAGAAACATTAGCCCTGATATGATCAAACATTTTGGGTTAGGATATGGTCCCGACAGGTGGGATGGACTTAAGCAAGAATTAGATAAAGCAAAAATAAGTTCTCAGAACCAAGTAAGCAGTGGGCTAATACGTGCCTCTAATGGTAAGGTATTTGACTTTTTTAGAGACAGAATAACTTTTCCTATTTATAATATTGGAGGAGATATTATTGGATACTCTGCTCGCCAATTGCATGATAATGGTAGCGGGGGTAAATATATCAACTCTATAGATACGGCCCTGTACCATAAGAAAGACAATCTTTATGGCCTTTACCAAGCCAAGGAGAGTTTAATAAAAAGTACTTATCCTGCTATTTTAGTTGAAGGGAATTTCGATGTTATCAGTCTGCATGCCAAAGGATTTAAAACAGCTATTGCTACATGTGGTACAGCAGTTACGGTGCAGCAATTAAATCTAATTAATAGGTATACTAATAAACTTTTGATATGCATGGACAATGATAGTGCTGGAATGAAAAGCATTATTAATATAGCCAATATGATATTCGAAACAGATCTAGAATGTAGAGTAATGGAGTTAGGGTCATACAAAGACCCAGATGAGTTGATTCAAAAAGATAACTTTAGCCTATACCTCAAAAAGACTATACCAATTGCTGCCTTTATTACTAACCATTTTATAAAAACCATAGGAACAGATAGTAGTATTAAAGTTAGACGCATTATAGCAAATGTACTAGAGATTATTAATAATATTACAGACCCTCTAATCCGAAATATAGAGATCACGAATCTAGCTGCCAAATTAGGCTTACAAGAACAAATAGTACTCTCAATTGCTAATAATAGCAGCAGGAATGCTTCTCCCAAACAAATAACTTCACAAACAGCAAAGATTGCTCCAACTACCACCAAAATAGGGATAGTAGAGAATATTGGAGAGCAACTTCTGGGAAGTTTATTGAGTATTGAAGATAGTCGCTATTTCATTAATGAATATCCCTTAGAAATATTTGCTCCCAATCAAAGAGAAATATTTGCTGTCTTAAAAGATAATCCAACTATAACCATTGACAAACTATACACTACTTTGCCTGATCATGCTAATTATGTTAAAATAATCCTACTTAAAAATGAGCAGCTTCCTTCGGAAGAGACAGACGACAAGTTGATAGATTTACATTTGCAACTAGACCGTCTGATGAAGATATTTAATAGAAATAAGGCCAAGGATTTAATGCGTCAGATCAGCCAAGCTGAGGAATCTGGCAATGAAAAAGAAATGATGGATTTATTAGATAAATATAATAAATTAATTAAGCAATAGTCACAATACATAGGTTTTAAATAAGCCATTGATAAATGAAAGGATAAATGTATGCCTAAAAAACAAGACAATAACACACCAGTTGACCATACAGCAATTAGTAAAGATGCCTTCAAGAAAGGTTTATCAAAAATAATATCTGCTAGCAAAAATAAGGCCATATCCCTAGACTATGTACTTGGTATATTTCCAGAGGCTGAAGATAATTTAGAGCTATTAGATCACATTTATGCTGATTTATTAGAAATGGGTATAAGTATTATCCACGATAAAGATAAGGGTAATAATGAATGGGATGGAGAAATAGCAGAGGCTGAATTAGAGTCCTCGTTGTCTGAAGATAGCCTAAGAGATATATCAGATGACTCAGTTAGAATGTACTTAAGAGAAATAGGAAAGATTCCTCTCATTAAGTCTGATAAAGAAATAGAACTAGCTCTGCGCATTATAGATGGCGATAAAAAAGCTAAAGATGAGCTGGCCGAAGCTAATATGAGATTAGTAGTAAGTATTGCTAAGAAATATCTCAACAGAGGACTAGATTTATTAGATCTAATACAAGAGGGCAATACTGGACTGTTGAGGGCTGTAGAAAAATTTGACCATACTAAGGGATTTAAGTTTTCAACATATGCCACTTGGTGGATTAGACAGGCTATAACTAGAGCTATAGCAGATCAAGCCAGAGTAATTAGAATACCAGTACATATGTTTGAAACTATTAACAAAATCGTGCGTACTCAGCGAAAGCTGACCCAAGATCTAGGAAAAGAACCCACCATGGAACAGATTGGAAAAGAACTAGATATGGATGCTGATCGTGTTGTACATATTCTTAAAATAGCCCAAGATACAGCCTCCTTGGATGCTGAAGTCGGGGATGATCGAGACTCTACTTTAGGAGAATTTATGATTGACGTTGCTAGTGCTAGCCCAGAAGAAATAGCTTCTACCCAACTACTAAGAGAACAAATTGACAATACTCTAGAATCTCTATCTCCTAGGGAACAAAAAATACTTAGGCTTCGATTTGGCCTAGAAGATGGCAAAAGCCATACACTAGAGGAAGTAGGTAGCGAATTTGGAGTTACCAGAGAAAGAATTCGACAAATAGAGGCCAAAGCCTTGATCAAACTTAGGAAAAACAGAGACTCGAAGCGTTTAAAAGATTATTTAAACTAAATTCTATTTGTTCCTCTCATGCTTGCACTACATATATAAATTTGATTAAATAAAACTCTAGTTAAAAATTAGATTGTCATATCTAGTCTTAATAAATAGGGGGAGTAAAATCAAAAAAATTATTATTTGTTTGACATTAATTTTAAGTCCATATGTACCAACTGTATGGGCCGCTAAAACTATCATTATGTATTCAGAAGAGATCAGGCCTGATGATATTGATAGTGGTAAAAAAATAGATGGATTAGGAAATAAATGGAAAGAATCTAGCTCTCAAAGAGGCATTAGTGACTTTGAGATAATGAATATTGACAAAAAAGAAGATCAAATAATAGTCAAGGGAGAGAAAAGTGGCATTAGTGCCCAGATTACTTTACGCAATATGCACACTGATGCTAATGGAATAAGAGGCTTAGAGGGGTATAAAGATAAATATAATTTTAAAATACTTAAAACCACTAATCTACAATCGAATTCCCCACGTCCAGACACTCTAGCCAGCCCCTATCCGTTCTTTAGTGAGTATACTGGAGATCGAGAGTCTCAAAATGGAGTAATGTTTGAATTTAACGAACCAGTACAGTCTTTTGGAGCCTGGTTTGGTGATCTAGAAACAAGATCTGATGGTTCGGGAAGAACGGCTTATGCCAGAATATTGGGCAGCAATGATCAATTAATAACTGAATATAATATACGCACATCTACCAAAGACCAAAAATTATGTGGATGGCCAGTAAATGATAATTATCCTGGATGTGGTAAAAGAAG
>CAYZIP010000011.1:3976-23422 GCA_964478695.1 uncultured Candidatus Saccharibacteria bacterium | reverse complement strand
ATCTCCCCCCCAGGACTAGATGACAATTCCAGTAATAGGGCGACGGCAGCGAGTGTTAACAATAATTAGCAAAAGTATAGATTTGAAATAATACTTAAAATAATTTATGATTATAAACATAAGGAGATACAAAAATGAGTTTTAGTTTCAAGAATCGACCAGGCGCAGCTGCACTTCTAACAACTATAATATTTGGATTATTGCTAGTAGCCGTAGTGACTGCCCTAACCACCATAACAACAAGAGAGAGTAGACAGGCCGCTGATAGCGAACAGGGAAAAAGAGCTTATGCCGTAGCAGAGAGTGGCATTCAAAGAGCTGCTAGTCTCCTGGATCGTGGTGTAGCTGGAAATAATACGGTGGAGTATAACAAATGCTTAACGCAGCTAAAAGACCAACAAGAAGGTGGCAGTACTGAGCTCGGAACTAGTAATAAGGTAGAGCTAGACTGTGTCGTCATTCTGGATAGGGCTAAAGATACTACTGGATTTTTGAGAGATGATTATCAGTATTTGGTACAAACAGTAGCTGGAGCTTCTGGTGATAATGATAAAAAAGTTCGAGGTATTAAAATTGAATACCATAATCCCACTTTAAATGATGAAAAATTCAATAAAATTGATTCATTAAACGGAGCTTTGCCTGGATCTGCTGGAAGCAGTTGGAATAGGCCAGCTACTTTATTAGTAGAAGTCGGTTGGTGGAAGAAAGGATCAAATGCCCTAGAAATATCGGCAGAAGATTTTATTAATCAATATCGTAATAGTTTTCCTATAAATGCCAACGATACTACTAAATTTAATGGATCAGAGATTAAGAGTAGCTGTGATGTAAACAAGAAAGAATATCAATGCTCTATTGTTTTGAATGAAGAAGTTCTTAATAAATTAGTTAATACCGTGAAGGCGGATGGAACTTCTAATGATGATGGTAAGATTGACACTAAAAACATTATATTTAAAGTAAAGGCTTTGAATAAGCCAGTACACTACAAGGTTACATACTATAATGATAGTTCTTTAAAAAATCCTATCACGGTCCCTCAGATGAATTTACGTATTGAGGCTACTGGTAGAAGTGGAGAAATAGAGCGTAAGGCTGTGGCTTATAAGCCACGTGGCTTCTACCCATACCCCAATATTGCTGATGGTGCATTATATTCTGGAGGTAAGGTTTGTATGGATGATCTTATCTATGCTTATAGCAAAGTTTTAGCTGATGCTGGAACTTGCGAAACTAATTAAATATATTTATTGATTATAGCGCTTAACCATTACCACTGTATATGTGGTAAATAATAGAATGATAGATATCGCTATAGGGTAAAATCCACCAGTAGAGGGTAGAGCATTGGTGGTAGGAGTGACTGTATTGGTATTGGCAGACAATACAACACCGGCCTTATAGTAACCAATACTCTTAGCATTAGTAACACTACCGATAGTAGTTGCTATGCTTTGATTCTCATTTCCTCCACTACTATTAGTGGTGACACTATATCCTGCAGGATAATCACTGTCCGCAGTATCTACCTTAATGGTAATATTAGGTGCAGTAGTAGTGATGACATAATCTCCGCTACTATTAGTAGTGACTATTTTGCTAACACCATTTTCTTCATAAATTATATTTAGATTAGCTATTCCATTTTCGCCACTATCTTTAACTCCATTATTATTAATGTCATAGAAAACATTTCCCATAATAGTTGCTAGTTGTTTTTTAATAACAACGGAAGTTACACTGTCGTAATCATCTTCACTAACAATATGGTTATTAACAGTAGAATCGGGATCTAGTCTATCAGAACTAATCACTTCGGCTGTATTGATAATACTGCTATCTGTGTCAGCAGTCACGGTGGTGGATATATTTAGCACTACCTCTTGATTGACATTTAGTGACCCAATATTCCATATACCACTACTAGAATCATAGCTGCCTTGATTGGAACTAAATGAAGTTACTTCTAGGCTAGAAGGTACTTTATCTAATACCTTAACATCATTAACGCTAGCATTACCTTTATTTATTACTTTGATGGTATATATTAAATTCTCTCCAAGGCTCACACTATT
This sequence comes from uncultured Candidatus Saccharibacteria bacterium, assembly GCA_964478695.1. Lineage (GTDB taxonomy): Bacteria > Patescibacteriota > Saccharimonadia > JAGOAT01 > CAYZIP01 > CAYZIP01. The sequence continues at coordinate 21,344 of CAYZIP010000011.1, read as the reverse complement.
TTTTGATACTGATTTGGTTAATTCAAGATCAGCCTTAGCTGGATCGCTGAGTATGATGGGGGTAGGGATAGAGTTATTGTTAGGATTTCCATCATTATCTGGATCTGGCTTTAGTCCATCTTGAGAAATATCATCAATATTAACTCCAGATGGAGATATGGCTTTAATTACAGCACTATTATTCCAAGGACCAGTCGCCCCAGCGGTTTTAATATTAATACTTAATTTTATAGTAGCCGAACTACCAAATTTAAGCCCAGACAAGTTTTTTAGCATATTTTTATTATTAACTCCATCAAAACTATTGTCTGCAATTAAATCTCCGGTAGCACTTAAGCTATTAATAGATAGTTCTATAGGAGCAGGGAAGGTTGATCTTAAGTTATCTTCTAGAGTAATCCCGTGTAAATCAACATCCCCCATATTCACTATATTAAACTCAAAGTCCAAGTCATATTCGTGTAAGGACTTTTCATTTATATTAGTTAATTTCTTAGCCACTCCTATTCTAGGGTTTTCTGTAAATGTTATAGGAGTAGGGGTAGAGTTGTTGCCAGGATTGCCATCGCCATCAGGATCTATGGCCGTACCATCTTGAGACATATCGTTAACACTGATTAGTCCATTACTGCCTACCACAGCTCCACTGGCTATAGCACTATTTTCATATAAGCCTAGCTTAGTGCCAGCATCTACTTTAACAGCAAAACTTACCTCTAGAGATTGACCAATATTTAATTTATCAAAACCAGATAATAACTTAGAGTTACCAGTGCCATTATAGCCATTATTAGCAGTAGCATTTAATGTTTGCATAGAACCAGCAATGACACTAAAACCACTTGCTCCCATAAATGTATTATTTAAATTATCTTCTATTTGCACATTTTCTAAATCTATTTCACCTACATTAGTAGCCATAACTTTAAAATGAGCGCGGTAAGATCCATCATGCATATTATCTATTGATGTTAAGGTTTTACTGACACCAATTTTAGGAGTAATAATTTTTTCATTAGGAGAAAATTCACTAGTATTATTGGATGCATCAGTAATAATAGCACTAATTTCACCTGTAGATGATGAGAAATTATTTTTATGAACCATAAAGAATCCGTTTACATCTGTTGCGGTGGTAGCTATTTGGGCTACCCCTTCGCCATAATTGTTTCCAGACATACCATCTCCATTACCGGCACTAGCATCATAAATATCAACATTAGAATTAGGACATCCATTACCAAATATATCAACAGAGCCGTCATTATTCTTGATAACTTTAAATCTAGGATAATCGATACCATTATTGCCAAAAACAGTTGAATTACTACCATATCCACATAGATTTGTGCTGCTTCCAGAGTTGAGTGTAATTCCAGGGTTAACAACTATATCAATAGCATTATTATGATTGCCCCCAAATATATTATTGCGTAGATTAGAGTTTGGTATATTGGTATATATACCAGAAGAATAACCATTTGTAATAATATTTCTGTTGACAATATGATTGTCTCCTCCCATGATCAATACTTGAGGAGAATATCCATTAGTATTGTTGTATGTTTCGTGACCACCGTATCCGTTATTATTAAAACTATTATCCAATATACTGGCCCGGCTATTTTTAACAGATTCTATGCCATGACCCATTCCGTCAACAATGAGATTATTATTAATATTTAAGTCCAAGCCATCATGTATAACCACACCATCACATTGCCCATATGGCGAATGTAAACAAGTAGATCTAATTTCATTATATGAAACACTAACTCCCTGGCACTGATTGTAGCAAAGTATACCACTGTTACCGACATAAGCAATGATATTATGATCAATTAAAATATTGCTTGGTCCCCAGTTAGAGGCAATACCATTCCCTTCACCTCGAGCAGAACCCATGTTTTGTATTTGACTAGCAGAACTTCCAATTATATTTTGAGATATCCTAGCTCCACTAACATTACCAAGCTGAATATCGGTGTTGTGAATAGCAGAAGAAATAGTGCCAAAGCCATATATAGCCACACCTCTGACTGTAATATTATTAGCCTGAATATCTAAACCTACTCCCAGTCCAGCATTATTAATAATTTCTACCATTGGTCTTTTTACTTTTGATAAGGCTGCTTGATTTGTTCCGGTATTACCACCAACTCCTAGCATGGTGGTGTTGGTATTATTTATACTACCATCGATAGTGGTATTATTGCAGGTTAAGTCCGGTAGCTCTGAATTCAGCTTTATACTGTAAACCCTATCAGTCCCAAGGGTAGTATCAGCGGCTGTGTTGAAGCCAAAAGTTATACTGTGTCCACCAAGCCCACAGAGGCTATTAACCTGGTTAATAGCCTCTCGTAAACTGCCATTGCCAGAGTCGTTTTGATTACTTACTACAAAATTTGTAGCCATAATTCTTTCTTTAAATATTACGCCAGCAGTAGATACCATCATCACCGCCACCAAAATAATTGATATTTTGGATATTATTTTATGTTTTGTTACAAAACCTTGCTTCATATTATTTTAATTCCTTCTTTACTTTCTTTTAATTAAAATTGCGTTATATTTAAAAAATTAAAGCGCATAGTTTTTAACTGTATTACAGATAGTATTATTCATGCAAGCATTAGTATTATTATTTTAATTATGTTTTATGTCATATAAACTAAACTATTTTAGTCTTATGGCAATAAGTTATTTTTGCCAATCCCTATCATATGCCCAGCCTAAATATTTTCCAGTTCCAGATATATTTAAAGTAGTAATAAACACTATCTTTCCACTACTAACAAAATTTCCGTTACCAATAGAAATCATGACATGACCAGCACTATTCCCTTTAATGGGGGCAAAGAATGCCAAGCCTCCTGTTGGTACATCGGTGCTGTTATTAATCCATCCTTTTGATAGCAAATATTGATAGTGTTTGTAGGCTGTAGTATGTCCACTATTTTTTCTACCATAAGCACTGGCCACAAATAGATCACACCAACCGTCCCAAGGACTTCCATTATCTTTATATTTTTTACCAACTTGTTTTAAGGCCCATTGGCTAGCGCTAAGTTGTTTGGAGCTGATATTTGTCTCTGATGCTGTAGTTGGTTGAGTTGTTTTTATTGAACTAGGCTTGTTTGTTATTGTGCTATTATTAACATTAACATTATCTATATTTGGTAAATGGCAATTTATTTGTCCTTTATATTCTAGATTTATAACCAAATTTTCCCACCCTAATTGACCTATTTGGTTTTGACATAAATAATAACCATGATTGCCAATAGCAATATTGTCATATATATCAAGGTTTTTAATATCTATATCTATTATTTCACAGTTCTTATGCCAGGCATCTTTTATAATAAAACCAACATTTGTAATATAGTCCCACTGTTGATTAATATTACACCGAGAAGCATTAAATTTATTTTTGAGATGTCCTATTAGGGGGGAGTTTTGACTAGCACTTTGATATAGTTTTATCCCCAAAGCTGATTCTGCAATAGCCAATGTATTAATATTTACGCTATATATAATCAAAACAATAGCTAAAATAATATATTTTTTCACCCCCATAATATGCATATATCTTTTTATACTAATCAAGTAGGGATTAAGAGCGCAAGCATAAGGATATATCAAAATTTGGGTAATTATAGCAAAATGTTATAATATTCTGTAATATGTCAGATCAAGGTTCGCAAGAATTTTCTCATACTATCTTGGTCGATGCCCGTTGGCTTCGACAGACCGGTATAGGTAGATTTTTAAGCGAAACTCTCCCTGGTATTATTGGGGATAATGACAATATTTTATTTAAGCTGTTGGTTAGAGAAGAAGATTATGATTATGCCAATAAGCGATATGGATCATATATTAATGCCAAAATTATTACCACGAATATATCCTGGTATGGATTTGGTGAGCAGTTTAAGCTTTTAAAAGTAATAAACTCCACTCAGTGCGACTTAGTATATTTTGTTAATTTTAATTTTCCCATACTTCTTAATAAGAAATTTGTTGTAGTTATACATGATATTACATTGTTTAAATATAATACATTCAAGGCCAAATCTTTCTTGCCTTGGGCTATGATAAAAAATATTATTATGAGGCTAGTGGTCTTTTTGGCCGCCCATAGAAGCCAGGCCATTATAACCCCTACTAAATTTGTAAAAAAGAGATTGGTAGATACTTTGAAGGTATCTGCTTCCAAAATTACTGTGGTTTATCAAGCTGGTACAGAAACAGTTGAGGCCGATGATACCAGTAAGGTAATGTCTAAATTTAATATTAATAAGCCATATATATTGCATGCTGGAGTGGCCTATCCACATAAGAACCTAGAAAGGCTGATTGTGGCTTTTGGTAAATTAATTACTAAATACAAAAGGGATTATCAGCTTGTATTGGTAGGTAAAAAAGATATTTTTTATAAGAGACTAGAACAAGATATTAAAAATGCTAATTTGGAAGATAGGATTATATTGACTGGATATGTTGAGGACAGAGAGCTGTCTACTCTTTACCATAATGCACTGTGCTACTGTCTTCCTTCTTTGTCAGAAGGATTTGGCTTACCAGTTTTGGAGGCTTATAAATATAAGACTCCGTTAGTTTGTTCAAATGCAACTTGTTTGCCAGAGGTTGCAGGAGATGGAGCTCTTTACTTTGATCCAACGGATGTTAATGACATGGCTAGCAAGATAGCAGAAATAACATTGGATCAAGATTTGAGAAAAGAGTTAGTAGAGAAGGGAAGTGCTATAGCCGATAACTTTTCTTGGGACAAAACATCATCTCAAATTGCCAACCTTTTGATAAAGAGTATATAAGTATATACTAATATATTGCTTATGTTAATATTGACTTTAATATATATAACTGATATAATACTACTATATTAATTAAGGCATAAGAAATTTATGGCTAATAGAACCAATACCAAAGTTGCTAAAAATAATTCTGAAGAATTAGTACTATCAGAGCATGGTAGTAGTAGTGGTGTGGCCAATATTAAGTCCGGCAAGAGATTCTTTCTTAAGATTGAATCTGACAAAAAACTTGAAACTCAGAAATGGAAGAAACTTTCTAAGAAACTTTCTAAGAAATTCGCTTCTAGATTAATATAAAATACAAATTCAATGGAGCCGATAAGCAGATTCGAACTGCTGACCTTTGCTTTACGAAAGCACTGCTCTACCAACTAAAGCTATATCGGCATATGTCTTTATTATATCTATAGCAAGCTTAGAAATAAAATAGTTGCTTCAAATTTTGGCCATTTTGATTTGGAGTTGCTATAATTGGTTATATTAATATGAATCTTTATGAATAAAAATAAGTTTTCTCTCATTATTGATAATATTAGCAAAGTGGCTATTGTAAGAAATCTTTTTATTTTACAGTTTGTTAATTTAATGATCTGTGCTCTATACTCTGCTTTGTTTATTCGTCCCAGCCAGATTAAAACACTGATTGGTTTTGATAGCTTTGGGAGCTTTAGCTTATCTCACTGGTCTTATAAATATACATTTGTAGCTATGGCTCTGGTTATGTTTATTGGGAATGTTTTCATATCTTCTCAATTATCTAAAAAGAGTTCTTCTTTAAATATATTCTATGCTTCCATAACTTCTATTATTGCTTTACATAATACAATTATTCTCATAGTGATTAACAGTAAAATTAATGGCATCTAACACAGTTCCTATATGGCAAGAGTATAATAGAAGATCTAGATTATTAGAAATAATACCAGGTTTTCTAACCTGGAGTATCTTGCTTCTGCCTTTTATACTCAGTATTTATAAACCTATTGTGGTTGCCTTTGGCATTATAATGTTTGATTTGTTGTGGTTGGTGCGCTCAGTCGCTATTAGTTTCTATTTAATTAAAGGAAATTCTCGCCTTGAGAAAGCCTTAAAGATACAATGGGATAAGAAAAATAGTCATATTGTAGATTTCATAGAGAATAGATCTGCTTTGCCTACTTCAATTCAAGATGACTTTATGTTTCTGTCTTTAGGAGATAAGAATAATTTAATAAATCCAAAAAACTTAATACATTTAATAATTATTCCAATATATAATGAAGATATTAGGGTATTACAAAAAAACCTAGATTCAATTTTAAGGGTAAATTTTGACTTAAAGAAAATATTTATAGTTATAACTTCTGAACAAAGGGCAGGGGCTGATATGTATAATATGGTGGCCGAAACAGCCACTAAGTATAAATCTAAATTTGCTAATCTATGGCATGTTGAGCATCCAGATAATATTAAAGGAGAAGTAGCAGGCAAGGGTCCCAATATTACATATGCCGCTACTTGGCTGATGGATAATGAACCTTATTTTTATAAGAATCAAAACAATTTAGTGGTTACCACCATTGATGTAGATCATCAGCTGCATCACAATTATTTAGCATGCTTAACTTATTATTATTGTTTAGACCAAGAAAGACTATATAGATCATATCAACCAATGGCTTTATTTCATAAGAACTTTTGGGATGCTCCTATGCCTCTTAGGCTCATAGCTACGGCAAATAGTTTTTGGTTATTGGTAGAGTCTGTTCGTTTCTGGCGTTTGCGCAATTTTGCTGCCCAAGCCCAAGGTTTACCGGCTTTAATTAAAACCAATTTTTGGTCAAAACAAACCATTGTAGAAGATGGCCATCAGTATTGGCGCAGCTATTTTTGCTTTTCTGGAAAACATAGTGTATTACCGATCTATATTCCTATATATCAAGAAATTCCTTTGTCAAATAGTTTATGGAAATCTTTTGTAAACCAATATAGACAACTCAATCGTTGGGCATGGGGCATCTCAGATTTTCCGTATGTTGTAGATAATTTTAAAGCTCAAAAGAAAATTAAATTAACAGAGAAAATACATAAAACCTTTTTACTTTTAGATGGACATGTTAGTTGGGCTACCGCTAGTTTGATCATCGTTTATGTGGCCTGGTTGCCGTTGCTACTTAATCCTAATGCCCACACTATGCTTTTGGTTCATTCTCTACCCAAGACAGTACAGAGCATACTGCTATTATCTAATATTGGAATTATTATCACTGTATATATTAGTACCAGAATGTTACCTAAGGGACACCCCAAGGGTGGATTTGTCTCATATTTACTAATAATGCTGCAGTGGATACTATTACCAGTAACATCTATTTGTTTTGGAGCATTTGCCGCTATTACTTCTCAGACCAAATTAATGCTCGGCAAAAAACAAAATATTTTTTATGTAGCCGAGAAAGTAATCAAGGAAAAGCGCTAGCATGAATATTGCTATTATTATTTTTGCATTTCTAATACCTACTACGCTTACATATATACTCATGCCATATTTGATATCTTTTTTGAAAAGTCACAATATTATGGATGACCCCATAGAGAGTGAGCGTAAAAAACATAAAGAACCTGTTCCAAGAGGAGGAGGCATCTTAATACTGGCTTTCTTGATTTTAACGTTATTTTTAGCTCCCAATATTACTTCAAGACATACCTTGATTTTGTCTTGTATTGTGGTTTTTTGGATTGGTTTTTTGGATGATATCAAAAGAATATCGTCCACCATTAAGCTACTAGCCATTATGGCAATAGCAATGCTTTTATACTTATCTGGCATATCTATAGACACTATAGGTAGTTTTGGGGGAGGAATTAATCATCTTGATATATGGATTTCAGCACTAATTACGGTGATTTATCTTAGTGTATTAATGATTAGTTTTAATTTGTTAGACGGTGTAGATGGGCTATCTACCGGTATTGGTATGATAGCGTCTATTATAATATTTATTTTTAGCTTACTTCCACGTATACATCAGCCAGATATAGCCACTTTAGCCATTGCTTTTTGTGGTATTTTGCTGGGATTCTTCTTTTATAATAGAGAGCCGGCTAAAATATATTTAGGAGATAGTGGAGCTTATCTTGTAGGGTTATTCTTAGGAATATTATCCATACTATCTGGGACCAAGCTAGCTATATCATTAATAGTGTTAGCCCTCCCTATAGTTGATTCAGTTTTGGTTATTTTCAGGCGAATATTAAGACATAAATCTCCTTTTTCTGGGGATAGACTACATCTTCATTATTTGTTAATAGATAATGGATGGACTATCAAAAAAACTAATTACTTTTTTTATGTATTTTCAGCTCTATCTGGTATAGCAGCCATTTTTGCTAGTTCTATCATTAAATTCATTCTACTTATGGTTTTAATAATATTCATAGCAATAATTGTTTTTTGGTTTGACTATCACTCTAAAAAAACCTAACATATAGATATGAAGAAAAGCATCATTACCGAGATTATTAATAGCCTTTATAGCAGCACTAAGTGTCCTAATTGCCAACACTCTTATGCCAAGGATGATATTAGAATACTAGCTGATGCTGACAATATATGTTTTGTTCAGCTTGATTGTCGTAATTGTATGTCGCCTATTATAGCTACTGTATTTGTCAATGCAATTCATGATTTAACAAATGATGGTGGTCCTAAGGATATAAAATCAACATCGAAGTATTTTGATATTGATTATAATTTAGATAAAGCACAATATAGCGATATAGGACCAATTACTAGTGATGAACTACTAGCCATATATACAACTATAGCTAAATAAGACCATCCCTAAAGCCATTGTCATATCTTTATACCTTTTAAGGTTGCTTCATATCATTAGAATATGCAATAATACTACAATAAAGTTTGGAGTTTACAAGAAGTGCAGTTAATTTATACCCATCGCAGTATTAAAGAAAATAATAGACTAAAAAAGGACAACAATGTCTTGGCTGTTATTTATGGTAAAGGTTTTGAGAATATTAATATTGCTGTAGATAAAAAAGAAGCCACAGAACTGTTTCATCAAGTTGGATATAGTCAGATTATTGACCTAAAAGATAAGGATAGCGATACAGGCTATAGTGTTCTTATTCACGACATTGATTTTGATCCAGTTCATTCTCATATCAGGCACATTGATTTTCTGAAGGTTAATATGAATCAAACCATTAGAACCGAGGTGGCCTTACATTTTATTGGAGAGTCTAGAGCAGTATTTAATCTTGGTGGAACCATGGTGACTGTTTTGGAAGACATAGAAGTAGAGTGCTTGCCTAAAGACCTACCAGCTGCTATAGAAGTAGATATATCAAAACTAAATGAATTTAGTGATACCATACATGTTTCTGACTTGGTAACAGATCCCAAAGTAACTATCCTAACAGATCCAGAGTCTTTAATTGTAAAGGTTGAAGCTCCCAAGACTAATGAAGAATTAGAAGCAGAGCTCTCATCTGAAGTGGGACAAGCTGTTAATGAAGAAGATTTAGTTGAAGCTAATGCTCAGGCTGAAGAGGCTAAAAAACAAGCCGCAGCTAAGACAAAGAACACTTAAAGATACTAATTTTAAAAAAAAAGTTTATAGTCCTACTTCTTGTAGAATAAAACCTAGGGCCTTGGTTGGCACTGGTATTACTGATAGCCTGGGGTTCTTGACCAAAAGTAGATCTTGGCATAAGGGACTATCTTTTATGCTGGCCAAAGTTAATGGCTTTAAATATTGACAAAATTCTATCTCCATAGCCCAGCTATACCTAGGGTCTGTGCTGTTTAAAAACGGATTTCCTACTACTGTGGCTAGACCCATAATGGCCTTCTCTTTTTGAGAATGATAAATAAATAACATATCACCAACTTTCATGGTTTTAATAAAGTTGATGGCCTGATAATTATGCACTCCATCCCATATAGTGGTTTTGTTTTTGGCTAGATCTTGTAGTGAATAGTCGCTGGGGTCTGATTTTAATATAAAATAATTCATGCTTTGCTATCCCTTCAAATATCAATATTCTCGTCAATTTATAAGTTTATAATAACACAAAAACTAGGTAGTGAAGCTTTTAATATATGCTACTATTTTAGTCCTGAATTACCAAGAAAATAATTGACAAATATGCTTAAAAATGTTATGATCTAATCAACTGAATACATTGTTTTTAAGAGAGTGTAGGTAAGTTGACAAGACAAGGTGAAATATTTCAAGTTAGGATGCTTGCCTAGTAGTCCATTTACTAAGTAAACACCCTATCTTAAAGAGACAATACTGTGCTTTTAAGCGAACAGATAGTCTGTTCACTCTAGGGAGCTATGAAGAAGCTTATTCTTCAGAAAGGGGTTGTGGCATGACTATCATACGCAACCTAACCCCACACGTGGTAAGGTTCTGCAACGCCAAGGGCGACGTGATTGCCACGTTCACCCCTGAGGATCTCAGTGCTCGAGTGGCGCAGAACAGTGCGTCAATTGGCACACTGGTAGTCGGTGCCCATGAGCTCCCTCTGGTGCGTACCGAGTTTGGCTCTCCTGTAAACCTGCCAGACCCACGGGAGGGTATTTTCTTGATTGTCTCTTTGGCTACAGCTCAGGCAGCCAAAGAGACTGGTCGGGGGGCTCGCGACCTTCTAGTCCCGAACGATCTAGTGCGGGATAACACTGGTCAGATCATTGGGGCTCGAAATTTTGCCCTAATTGATGGCCGTGACGGCCCCCAGACTACACTTTGCCTGATTGACCCTTAAGGTCAGTCAGGCAAAGTACTAATACATTGACCAATGCTTGTTAGATAAGACTAGAGGTATCGGCTAGGGTATTATTTATCTATAGAGTGATTTTTTAAAACAATAATTTCTATCAAAATGGCGGAACAGACGGGTCAGGAACTGTTCTCTGTCTCGAATTATAGCAGTTTTCAGGAGAAAATGGAACAAATGAGACACAGTGGAGCCCGTTCAGCGTGTGTGGCGTTTTGACAGACTACTACTGCACTAATTGGCTCGCTTCCATGCCCCAAGCAATGGTTTTTAGTAGATTACTCAGCTCGTATTCATCGGCATGACCACACAATCCAAGATAAGATGAAATATTTTCGGGTGTTGTTCGATTTATAGCACGCTTCTTGGTCTTGTGTCGCAGTACAGTTGCATTCGGTTTTAAAACATATCCCAAGAAATCAATGCCTTGGTTCCAGCTTCTCAGTTCAGTTTTGTTTGGATGAACAGTAAGGCAAAGCTCTTCGCGCAGAAACTGTGTTATGGGCTCAATTAGCGACTCCAAGTATGACCTATTGGTGCTCAGAATAATAAAGTCATCACAATAACAGATATAGTGCTTCTCTTTCAACTTGTGCTTCACAAACCAGTCGAATTGGTGCATATAAACGTTTGCAAATAGTTGGCTGGTGAGATTACCAAGCGGAATGCCCTTACTCTTGGTAACTTCGTAACTACCAATCACTTCATCTATGCATTTAACAAGTCGAGCATCCTTAACGCGCCCAATTAGCAACTCCCTTAAAACTTGCTGGTCAACGGAGGCAAAGAACTGCTTTATGTCGCACTTTAGTGCGTAAACAGTTTGCGTATTATTCTTACTTACTCGCCTGAGAAAGGTTCGTAGCCGGGTTACGGCGGCATGTGTGCCTTTGTTCTTCCGGCAAGAGAAGCTATCGAATATGAATTGGGGCTCAAATAACGGTTCGATAGCACTGACGATTAGCTGGTGTACAATGCGATCGCGAACACTTGCTTTGTGAATCCTCCTTTGTTTTGGGTCCCAAACAGTAAAAGGTACATAGGTTCCGTGCCTGTAATCATTAGTGGCTAACCTTTCTTGAAGATCAAAGAGGTTTTGCTCGAATCTGTGCTCATATTCGATAACATCGGCCCGGCCATGCTTGCCTTTGCTAAACAGATACCAAGCTTTGTGCAGGTTTACTGTAGAATAAATGTAGTCAAATGACGATAAATAGGAGAATGTATGAGTACTGTCAAAAGCCGGAAACAAACTGAGTTGAGCGGAGGTATTATCGATGTCCCGATTATTCATTCCCTTTACCATCTCTATAAAGTCCTTCATGTGTTGTTATTAAAATTCCCAAAATCCCAGCGATATACGCTGGGCTCAAAGATACAGGTCGAACTACTAGCCACCGCAGAAGCTGTTATCACGGCAGCCACTACATCTGACCACCTTAAAAAACTAGATTATCTCAATATTGCTTCGGCAAAACTTGATCTCATTCGCTTACTGGTAAGGTTGGCCAAAGACTGTAAGTGTCTTGATAACGAAACTTATTTAGATCTTGAGTCTCAGTTACATGAGATCGGCAAGATGCTTGGTGGTTGGATAAAATCCCTGTAACCACAAAATAAAGGAGGGGTATTTCACCCTCCTTTATCATTCGAGTAGTCCCTCACGACCGGAGCTGCCCAGTTCTGATTCCGATTGTCGGACCAGTTGGCGTTCAGCTGCACCTTGCGGTCGTCGCGGTTCCAGTTGAGGTAGGGCACGCTCGTCCAGGCCTCGTAGCTGGAAACACAATAGCGCCGCTTGCCTTCTGGTCCACTGAGCTCAGACGTATCCAGGCTCTGTATTTTATGCGAGATCAAATATCTCTGGCAAGAAGCACGGAGTGCTCGATTAATCGCCTACACGCTCTAGTAATCCGTAAACGACCAGATTCTGGTAGTATTGCGACAATGAGAGATTTCAGTGACCCAAACTCCGTAAAGCTGGATTCATTAACCTACTCTCCATATCAGATTATAACGTAATACTCTTACTCGGTAAAAGGAAGGAGTTTTGAACATGAAGAAGGGGCGCTTCTTCATATTGTTGCCTTACTTACTCAAACAAAAATAATTCCACCTGGCCAGTACGAGTCGCGTGAGGATTCTCTGGATATATTCCTTACAGATCTAGCCATTCACTCCTAAAAATCTAACAACCCTAACTCTCTGGTGCGTAGTTACACCAAGAAAACAAAAGGCAATAACCCAGCGAGGGCTCATAGTCGAAGTGTCCAGGTAAAAGGCGATGGTGTGGTTGAGGTAGGGTTTGGCTTCGAAGAAGAGGAATTGCTCCAGATTCTACAAAAACAAGGTAAAAGTATGTTGCGCGTGTATATGCCTGCAGATGGCCTGCCGGTATATATGGCGCAAGATGCGCTAGAAAAGCTAGAGTCACTTAAGAAGAAGCTCGTTAAAATTTAAATCTCTTGCTAATACAGCGAGAAATTGTGCATCCCCCCCCCCGCGCGGGAGATAGACGGCTCTAGCAGCTAGGGCTCGAGAGGCATCGCGCCTCGACAGTGCCCACTCTGCAGCGATATGGACGAGTCCGGTTGTGTAACTACTTCCGGGCAGCTCGTCGATATGGCTGCAGAGTGGGCACTTTTTGTTAACTAAATGCCAAAGGAGGAAATCATGGCAAATCAAGAACTACAAATTCAACAAGTAGAGATCAGCGAGCTCAATCCAGCTCCCCACAACCCACGCAAGTGGAGTGAGTCGGCAATTACCCAGCTCACCGAAAGCACAAAGCAATTCAGGTTGGTAGATCCAATCTTGGTCAATGCCGACCCAGGTCGTAAAAACATCGTTATAGGTGGACACTTTCGCCTCAAGGTCGCCAAAGACCTTGGTTACAAGGAAGTGCCGGTCGTATATATCAATATCCCAGATGAGGCCAAGGAGCGTGAGCTAAACTTACGCCTTAACCGTAACCTCGGGGATTGGGATTACACGATGCTAGCCGAGTTCGATCAATCGCTACTAGAAAACGTAGGTTTCAGTAGCGAAGAACTAGATGGCATCTTCGATATTGAAGTTGATGAGCCCGAGCAGTTTGATCTCCAGAAAGAACTTGAGAAGCTCGATATCACCAAAATCAACGTTCAGAAAGGCGATGTCTACCAACTAGGCGACTCACGCCTAATGTGTGGTGACTCTATCTCAAAGACCTCAAGGTATACGTAGAGTGAAAGCCACGGTCTAAAAAGTTTAACTAAGCCAGTTCGGATTCCGTTGCCATAGTAAGTGAGAATGGTCGAAACAGGCTAATTTCTAACATTTCAAGCTAAATGAAAACGATCCGCTCCTTATAGTATGCACTTTATTGGACGGGTCGTTTTAGAACTATATTCTTGGCGGAGAGAGTGGGATTCGAACCCACGAGACTTTCGTCTGCCGGTTTTCAAGACCGGTGCCATCGACCACTCGGCCACCTCTCCATGGTGTAACCTCCTTTAAAAATAGCTACTAATGTTTTAGGGAAGGCTCTAGCTAAAATTATAGCAAAGAAATGTATTTTTGATACAATAATCATATCCTAATCTTCTCGAGGATTAGAACCATCTTTCATGGTCTTTATAAGCATGACTGGGTTGAAATATATTGAAAGGAGAGGTCGCATAGTGGCCTAGTGCGCTCGCTTGGAAAGCGGGTATGGGGGCAACCTCATCGAGGGTTCGAATCCCTCCCTCTCCGCCATTAAATTTTTTTGATTGAAAGGCAAGCCTTTATTATATATGCTTAGAAAAATTAGAAAATTAGTATATAATAGCTCCTTCTTGCGACAAGCTTTATATTTTTATCATTATCTATATACTGTTTATGGCAATATTATTTATCGATATCCTTCTAAAAAGATCATCGTGATTGGATTGGTTGGGTCTAAGGGCAAAACTACCACGGCTAATATTTTATGGCAATTACTTAATAACGATCAAGGTGATTGTGGCTTAATTGGTACGGCCAATATTCGATATGGTAATACTGAAATTATGAACCCTTATCATATGACTATGCCTGGAAGATGGTTTACTCAGAAGATACTAAGAAAGATAGTGGATAGTGGTTGTAAATATGCTGTGATGGAAGTTCCTTCTGAGGCTATTATTCAGAATAGACATAAAGGTATACATTTTGATATTTTGATTTACACCAATGTTACAGAAGAAATCTTAGCCTCCCATCAAAATAGTTTTGATAAATTATTGGCAGAGAATGCTAAGCTTTTTAAATATTTTTCTAGCTTATCAGACAAAAAAATAAAAAACGGCGAAGATGTATCTATCTTTAAAAAGGCCTTTTATTATAATTCTGATGATCAGTATATTAAGAGAATTATTGCCAATATTGATCCAAGTATACACCAAAAAGCATTTTATTTTAGTGATAAGAGTTTTTTTAATATCACTAGCTCAGACATTACCGGGTCAAAGTTTAGCTATTTGAAAGATACTTACTACCTACCTATGTTAGGAGATTATAATTGTTTTAATGCCCTAGCTGCTATTGTTACTGCTAAAGACTATTTTAAGTATTTAGCCAAAGATATATATACTAAGCTATCTAGCTTACCAATTATTCCTGGTAGAATGGAGGTGATTAATACTAATAAACTATTCTCTGTGATAGTTGATTATGCTCATGAGCCTATAGGACTGGGATTATTAGTTCATGCTTTACAAAAACTTAAGAAGCATTCAGGTAGAATAATTATTTTAATAGGGGCCGAAGGTGGTGGTAGGGATAAAAAGAAAAGACCTATTATGGGCTCTATAGTATCTGCTTGTGATATGGTTATTATTACTAATGTTGATCCTTATGACGATGATCCATTAGAGATCATCGCTGATATCGCTAAGGGTTCTATTCAGGCTGGGATGATTACAGATAAAAATTTGCTATTGATACCAGATAGAAAAAGCGCCATTAAAACAGCCATAGATATGGCTGACAAAGATGACATTATATGTGTTACTGGTAAGGGGGCTGAACAGTCTATGGTGATTGGTTCAAATACTATCAAATGGGATGATAGGGAAGTGATTAGAGAGCTTCTATAAGTATGTTATGATGTAAATAGAATTAGGGAGAACATCTTTTGTTAAAAGTACTAGCAGTACCTAGTGCCCTGGGAAGTTCGTTTGGGCAAATGGATCAAGGGCCAGTTTTGTTATTGCAGAATAATTTTTTAACCAAGTTGGCTGATAATGGAACTAATAGCCAAGTTATAGAACTAATTAGTCCAAATACTTTACCTAAAATCAAGAATCCATCTATAGTGAACTATGCGGCCAATGTAGCCATGGTTCGATCTGTCGTACAGAGCATCGTTACCCAGTCTAATAGTAGAGATCATATTTTAGTACTATCTGGAGATAGTTCTGCGGCAGCGGCAGCGGCATTAGCCATAAAACTAAGAGAGCCTCAATTGGTACTAGTAAACATTGGAGCCTATATGGGACTAGAAATGCCAGACGAGGATGGTAATAGTTATTTAGAAAAAATGAATATGGCTATGGCTATGGGAGATATTATTAATATTGGATCTAAGCTTAGTAAATTTAAGCCCTTTGAAATATTTTCTATAGCAACTCAGTCTTGGAGCTTAAGTGAAATAGAGTATGCTAAAGGTAAAGGGGTATTTGCTTATAATATGGATAATATTATAGCTAATTCTTGGGCCTATATTGTTAATGAGATTATTACTAAAATTGGCCACCGCGCAACCTTTATCCATATTGATTTTAATGTTTTAAATTATCAATATTTTGAAGGAATTAGACACAATATGTCTGGCATTAGTTTTGCGGAGCTCAGATATTTGTTAACAAAGCTAAAATATACAAAGATAAAAGGTATTATGCTTTCAGGAATCAGTAAAGGTCAAAGTAAAACTGATTTGGATGTAGTAGAGAATTTATCTTCTCATATCATAGATAGAAATCATTAATATTCCGGTTGTGGTAAAATGTAGTATTATATTATAATGATTTTTAAATGGATCAAAATGCAAATAATAATACAACGGTAGACCCATTGGCTATGAATGATAATACTGCTTTGTCTGGAGATGCTAATGCTATGGGTAGCCAAAACGATACATCACCTAGTCAAGGTGGAGTTATGTCTGCCGGCCAAACTTTTAATGTGACTTCCGATAATATCAATACTCAACCCAATCCATTAGTGGCAGATCCTTTTAGTGTTCTTAGCAGCATTAGCAGCGGCGGTCCAGAGACTGATTCTGTACCTAGCACTACAAATGAACAATACCAAGGAGCTGGTAATATGGATAACTATACTAATAGTAGTCCTACTCCTGTACCTAATGTCACATTAGATACTAATAATGGGCTTAATATGGCTGATTCTGTGAGTACCACTAATCCTACAAATAATCTATATGCTCAAAATACATCTATGCCTACCAGTGCCAATGATGGCACTTCTATTGATATAGCATCCCAGACAAGTACACCCATGAACCCTTTTGATATGACTATGGGAGGTGGTTTAAATCAAGATAACACCATGCCTGCCAGCACTATTCCCAATATTGATGCCAGTATACCAAACACAGATCCAATTATCTCTCAGCCCGATCTTAATATGACTAGCTCTCCTGCCGGGGATGAATTTGCTAATCCCATTCCCCCACTACCAGAAGCATATGTTCCAGCAGAGCAACCTCCTGTGGATGGCTC
>CAYZIP010000011.1:0-3876 GCA_964478695.1 uncultured Candidatus Saccharibacteria bacterium | reverse complement strand
GTACTACTTTTAATTATAATTATAGCTTTATTAATAACAGCCTTTGCTAAACCTAAAGGAAATATTACACCAACACCTACTCCAACGCCTACTCCCACACCTACTCCAACGCCTACTCCACCTAAAAAGGTCGTATATAACAGAACCAATGTGCCAGATACATATCAAGCAGTAGATAATGATTGTTTTAATATTTTAGTATTTAAGCCCAATACACTACCCAATGATACTACGGACTGTGATTTAGAGTACAAATTTGGAAAACTATCTATATCTGGAGTATCTATATCTGGCTTGAATAAAGATATAGCTTCTCTATCAGAGGCCATTGATTCATTTAAGGAAAACAATTTGGGCAGCCAAAGTATAATATCAGAGACAGATGAAACAGTAGATAAAGTATCAGCTAAGAAAATCATATATCAAGGTGAGCAGAAAAATAGCCAACGTATAGCTTATGTAGTATTGCTAGATGGTACCATTGTGAATGGCGATACTAGCTATGCTGGATTTATAATAGATGCCTCCTATAATGATTCTTTCTCTAAAGAAAAAGTAGATTATCTAATATCTACTTGGCACTGGTATGAACCAACTCAGTAATTTTTAAAATAAAATGTTTAAAATAAAAATAAAGGAAAAACAAAAATGCAAAACAACCATGTTAACAACATCAAGATTTATTTAATATTATTTTTTATTTTAGTAGTTTTTGGGTTTGATATATCATCCGCTAAGGCCGAAGAGGTGAGCTCGTCAGGTGATATGACTAGTACTTCTACTACTACCAATCATACCCAAGGTCTAGAGCAATCTAATATTGTTGGTGTATCAGAGAATTCAGCTATTAATAGTGTTGGTGACAGCACTTCTATGGTCATAACAAATAATCCGACTACAGCTAGTGTTAGTAAAGTAGATCTACAGCTACAACAAAACCTCATTTCTAGTAGCCAAATTAAAATAGATGACACTGTTAGTATAAAACTAGATGTTTCTAATACTAACTCTCAAGATGCACATAATGTGAAGGTAATATATTCTTTTTCATCAAGCCTAGAGCTATTGTCTTCATCTGGAGATGGGGTTTTTACTGACAGTAAAACAGATC
This sequence comes from uncultured Candidatus Saccharibacteria bacterium, assembly GCA_964478695.1. Lineage (GTDB taxonomy): Bacteria > Patescibacteriota > Saccharimonadia > JAGOAT01 > CAYZIP01 > CAYZIP01. The sequence goes on along the minus strand of CAYZIP010000011.1, from coordinate 2,765 downwards.
ATTATTGGTCTATAGGAGATCTAATGGCTGGTAATGGTAAAAGTATTAATCTTACTTTTAAGGTATTAGATCAAACCGAAGCCTTATTGACGGCCGAGGTGTATGCTGCCGATGAACTAGATGTAGATTCTATTTATCATAATGGCAGCAGTAGTGAAGATGACTATAGCCAAATTATTTTGACTATAATACCATCACCTAAAACTGATGATGGTAGTGTATTGGGAGCATCTGATCAGAGCCCAGATAGTGCATCTAGTAATACCACCACGAGCTCTAAAACACTTCCTGATACAGGTTCTTCAAAACCACTATTATACAGATTGATTACTATTATTTTATTAGTTGTAGTATTTGTGAAGTATTATATTCGTGATTCGTACTTTGGTACGGGTAATGGCAAGGTAAAATCCAATAAATTTCGTCCTGGATATTAAATTGGTTCATTAATAGCAAAAAGGCCATGCTTGCCTTATTTGTTTATAAATATCTATAATATCTTTTATGCAAAAGAGGGGAATAGTAGCACTTATAGCTGCATTAATGTGTTTTACAAAAACTATTGCCGTAGAGATAGAATATCCTAAGGTCATTATTTCTGAAGTTTTGCCTGCTCCTGACAAAACATTTTCGCAGGTTGAGTATATAGAATTATTTAACCCAACCGATAATAATTACACACTTAATAATTGGTCTATTGTAGACTTAAAAGGGGATAGCTACTTCTTGAATGGTCTTGTCATAGATGCTAATGATTATCTAGTGTTGGGTGGTGATGATTTTAATATCACACTGAATGATAATGATGAAAAAATAGCTTTAGTCAATCCAGACAATAGTATTGTCGATAGTATTGGTTGGGAAAGTAGTACCAAGGGGTACTCTTGGTCTCTATTAAATGATGGTTCTTGGTCTATAACTACTATTAATCCTAATAAATCTAGTATCGAAGCTAGTATATTAAAAGCTAATCAATCTGATGGCAGTAATATTAAAAGCCAATCATTAAGCGCTAATAGCATTAGTGATATGCAGATTAAATCTGCCCAAGAAAACACATCTTCTAAAAAGAAATCTACCTCTGGTAGCAACTCGTCAAGTAGTACTAATACATCTAGTAGTGCTAAAAAAACAGTATCTAATAACAATAATACCAGTGCCATTCAAAGCCCTGGAGATACAGCATCAGGACAACAAGACGTGGCTGATATGGGAGCAGAAACTGACGGCCCTAGCTCTAATTATAGTTATATGAAGTGGATTATTATTGGCTCATTATTTATACTATATATAGTATATGAGTTTAGAAAAGAGCTACGTTTTTACTACCACCAGTTCCGAGGAAAATCAAAGATTGGGGGAGAGAATATCAAGGTTATTGATAAGCCCTCTTACTATATTGTTGGTCAGTGATCTGGGGGGAGGTAAAACTACTTTCACTAAAGGCCTAGCCACTGGGCTTGGTATTAGTAGCACCGTACACAGTCCTACATATACCCTACATAGGTCTTATTCAGTTGATAGCAGTGCCAGTATTACTAGTTTAGATCATTTTGATTTATATAGAACTGATGAGGATGATACCATTGCTTGGGTGATTCAGGAATTATTAGAGCAAGATAGCTCACTATTAGTAATAGAGTGGCCCAATAAATCTGTGAGAGCTTTATTATCGGATTTCATTGAAGTTAATATTGATATCAAAGGAGAAGACAGGGTCTTTAGTTTTTATCCTCATGGCCCCAAGGCTAATAGATTAATATCACAGCTGGAGGTTATGTGAACATACTGAGTATTGATGCTTCTAGCAGTGAATGTATATTCACTATATTAGACAAGAAGACAAAGGAAGTTTTATTGACCAAGTCGTATTTAAATCGTAGGGATTTATTAAACATAATAACCTCTATTATTTTAGATTTAGACCAAGATTTTAGCTTATCTGGAATAGTGGTTTATTCTGGGACAGGGTCTTTTACTGGTAATAGAATTGCTGTCTCGGCTAGTAATACTTTTGGATGGGTGAAGAAGGTCCCCGTGGTTAGCACTGGTGGAGATGATTGGTTAGAGCTAGGATTAAAGTCTCTGGACAGATATAGTGATAAGAATTATTTTGGAGCCAATGTTATATATCCAGATTAATATTGCTATAATTTAATTACGGCAATATTAATAGCACCCTTAGCTCAGCTGGATAGAGCGCATGGCTTCGAACCATGAGGTCAGGGGTTCAAGTCCCTTAGGGTGTACCATAGTTAAATTACAAATAGAGATTTAAAATATATATTTCAATCTCTATTTTGATATATATCTCTCTTTACTCCTGTATAGTAAGTTTGGATTTTGCGACAGTATCTAACAAAAAAGTTATGACATTAAGATGATGGTATGACAATATCTAGAATTATCAAAGCACTAGAATGATAGAAGATTAAGTTCGCGTATGAAAACATTGTTTTTATGTGGTGTTCGTTTCAGAAGAGGGACTAGTTGGGCGATTAGGGTGTTAAATACTGAAATGCCACGAATTATGGTAATATAGATGAGATGTCTACAAGAGACACCGAGTTTCTCCCACTCGACAAAGGGAACGAGGAGTTAACAATGAGCAACGTAGTGACGCCGAAGGCCACCGTCGAGTTCGACGACACCCAGGCCACGTCGTACCTGCCATGCCGTGTGGTGAAGCAGGCTGTGCTCGTCCCCGTCCCCGACGGTGTCGAGACGGTCATCAACGCCGAGTGGGGCGAGGAGCAGAAGTTCGT
>CAYZIP010000010.1:0-23958 GCA_964478695.1 uncultured Candidatus Saccharibacteria bacterium | reverse complement strand
AAGCTTGTTTAGTTAGTTCTTGAGGATTATATGTATTTCGATAGAATATCTTAGCTGATATTCTATCGAAAACAGATCGTAGTGGTATTAGTAGAAAAGCTACTATGGTAGTGAGGGTGATGTAGGCTACATAATCACGAATTGAGTTCAGGTGTCCAAGATCGGACATAGAAAATAATTGATCAAAAATTATATAAATAATATAAGCATAAGCAATATATAAAGCTAGGGTAAATAGTCTTCTTAGTAAGCTCCTGAATATAGATATATGAATATCAAATATATGATGACGAGAAATAGCCCTACTGTTAATAAAGAAGAAAATTAATAAAGTCAGAGGACCAAGCTGAACAGATTTATAAATATTAAAATATATTGGTAAGGCTAAGTTTGTAATAATAGACAATCCAGTACTAATTAGTAGCGAATAACTTATGGCTCTAATAAGCTTCTTGGAAACAACATCATATCCACTATAACCCCTAGAGAGTTTATATAGCATACCAATATATGAAAATACTATAAAAGCTAGATATATATTATAAGCCCATCCAGTATATAGTTTTGTTCCAGTAGTTAAAAACTCAACTTTGGTTATAAAATATGGGTTAAAAGAATTAAGACAAATAAAAACGATAAGAATAGTCCATAAAATATTCTTTTTTTTAGAATAAGGACTTTCTCGGACCACATTACTGGCAATCCCATATATGGAAAATAGACTCATGGCAGAAAAAGCATAAGCTGCGCGATGAAACCAAATGTTTACAGACTCTATACTAAAGAATGTATCCATATAGGTAAATGTTTGCCACAAAGTAGCACTAATCACCGCGGCCAAATACCATTTTGATCTTTTGGACAAAGGATTACGTAAAAAAACCACCAACCCTAAGCTTAAACAAGAAATAGTGCCAAAAATATATAAGAGAGTATAGATCATTTCGGTTTTATATTTATTTCATCCTTAAAATTTATATTTAAAGAGAGTTATACATCAGTACTATTACTTTTATATTTTTAAGCAAATATATTTATAAGCTTTATTATCACAAGAATATACTAAAGATTACATAGAAGCTTTAAATATTTAACAAAAATGGATAACCAGTGAGCTATTTGGTCAATAGATCAGGCTATCCATTATCATTAAACTTTGCATTTTGTTTAAAGTAATTTATTTTTATATGTATTTCTACTTATGATTATATTGTACACAAAATATGCTCGTCAAGTACTTTTATTAAAAATGAACAATAATTATAGCTATTAGCCATATGGCTTCATATTATATATACAAACTGTGGCTGATAACTCTAAAGTATAGATTTATGATGTAATTTTATGTTCAGATTTCAAGTTACATAGTAAATTAAAATACAAACATAAGATTAAAAGTTAGTATTGGGGCAGTCTATCTGCCCACAAAAAGATTATACTTTAAAAGCACAGACCGCCCCAAACAACTGAAGCCAAAAAACTATGGTGAGTTAAACTTCAGTGTTAAATACCCTCACCAGAAACAAGGGCCTTAAATTTAAAAAATAAAAGAAAGGAAAAACAAAATGCAAAGTTTATAAACCTTTTGTAGTAGCGAACTACCACAAAAAAGATAAAGCCCTTGTTTCTGATGAGGATATCATATTATTCAAACCCTAGCTAAAAAGCTTTTTAAAATAACTTTAAGCAGTAAAACCATATATTTAACATATAGAGTTATTGCCGCCCAAGAATCAAGAAACCTTTGCCTTAAATAAGACACTATAAAAGAAACTAAAACATTAATTTAATATTTCTACTTAAAAGCTTACTTGCAAGGATTACTTGCAAGCCGTTTAATATTAAATAAAAAAAATCAAGAAATGCTTTTATCTCTTTATGGTCTTATAAAAGTAAAGAATAAAAAGAGATCATGTCAGTTGAGAAGATATATTAAAAAGTAAAAAGAAAAGAAGAAAACATTAGATTAATAGGCTCCTTTAACAGAGTTACTAAAAGTATGTTTATCAAAACTAATTACCTTAAAATAATCAAGGATAGTGAATATTTCTTAAAAAATAATTAAAAGACTTAGGACCCAAGGCTTAAGAGTACGAAAGCTTTGTGGTCAAAAATCTTAAAAATAAGAAAGAAACTTCACTCCTTTAATCTTCAAGATAAATCCTACAACTCTTATATATTTATAAATAATAAATAAAAGAAGTAAGACCAAAACAGGAAATCAAAAGAATAGAAATATAATAAAAATTATATTAATAAATATTTTTAATAAACCTATATTTATATCCTCAAGCCAAAAGCTTGAAAGATCACTGCAAGATCGAGAAAGCATTAGATTAATATAAAGCAAAAATTCTAAAGTTAAGAATTACAATGAAAAACAAAAATTCAACCAAAAGACCAATAATTCAAATCAAAAAGAAAGAACTATTATTACTTTTGTTAAGTGCATTAAAGAATTATTATTAATTCATAAAATTCATCTACTTTAAAACCCCTTTAAGTGCTTTAAGTATCCAGCATTCTCTGCTCTTTTTAATCCTAATAGAGATTCCAAGGATATATTCTTACTTTCTTATTAGTAGGGTAAGACCGAATTAGAAACCAGGGGGGTAGTCTCTAGTTCGGACTTCCCCTACTAAGTCTTTAAAGTAAAATATAAGAATAAATTACTTTATTGTAAAGTTAAAGAATATATTTGGATTCTCGTGTCACGTTTTATAGCTACTAAAACTTTAAATAGTAAATTATTAAAGGGTGTAGAATATTTATCTAAAATCACCTCATCGCTGATTAGAGTAAAATATTAACACTCTTAATTAAGAAATGTTACACCTGTTCATAAATTTATATAGAAGTATTAAACTTTATAATTTACCTATAATAAATAGATAAAAAAAATAAAGAGCTAAAAAACATAGAATTTTTAAAATCATTATTGTTCTTTTTAAATCTAATAACAATAAACGAAACTTGAAGATTGCTTTATAAAGAAGGGTCGGTTTTTAAAAAAAAGGACCAGTTCAAATAAAGATTAAAAAATCCAAGTTAAAGTTTAAGTTATAAATTAGTATTAATATAATGATTAGAACAAAAAAAACGAATCATCAATATTAAACAATAATGTGTGGGCATTTTGTTATTTTGTTATGAGAGAGTTTGAAATGTCAAGGTTCCTATCAATCAAGCCTTTGTTTTTATTTTTGTTTTTATAAACTTGATTAAACCCATCGTAGCATAAGCATCATATTTATGTCAACATATTTATATAAAAATGTGTTGTGTTTTTATCATCTCTACCAAGATGTAATATTAACATCATGGTTTTTATTACCCAACCATATTGCTTTAAATTACTCTTTTGATCTAATATAGCCGCTATTTTAAATCAAAATATTATTCATACCCTACAGGTATATTATTATCCTCTATATCCTTGTCTGTTTTACGATCTAGCTGATGGTCTATTCGCCCCACTAGTTCGCTGACCTTATTGCCTTGATGATTTAATACCTTGAATTGATTCTCTAAATCTATTTGCTTGGACTTCAGCCCAAAGCTAAACTTTTGAAAACTATCCAACATATCAGCTACCCCTTCTTTATAAAGTCGGGCATTCATTTGAGCTAATTCATTAATCATAGCTTCTAGGCTATCTATTCTAGCCATTAAATCATTGAGTATTTTATTATTTTCTTCCACACTGCTCATGCTTAAAATTATAGCTGTATTGCCATAATTTTACCATAGACATTTTACAGATCATATTTAAAAGATCATTACTATCAAGAAACTAATGATAGTACATACCTCCACTATGACTAAATCTACTTTTAGAGATTAAGAAAGCTATTTTTACTTAAATATCTAAACTATTAAAATCTTGTCTTAGGATCTAAATATATATCCAAGATAATAATTACTGTTAAATATCTATATATTTACTAATCATTAATTTCTAAAGACTTTAAGGATATCTAAAGCTTTAAATTACGTACTATTTTTAATAATTCAGATTTATTAAAAGCATAAACATACTTCTGAATATTGCTATTAACAATACCATCATTAATCTTTAGGATGGGATCTTTGATAAGTTCATCACTACCGGTGTCACTCTTGCTATCAAAATATGATTTGACATAATACGACAAGTAATCCATCAATATGACTCTTGATATTAATAGATCAATTTCCAGAACATTATTTTTTACTAAACTACTTTGAGGAACCCTACTAGAAAAATCAAGCCCCATAGTTTGATGGCTAAAAGCCATGGTAGATAAATACATCAAAACATTTCTAGTATTGATACTGTAATGACCAAAGTTATGTCTTATTTTCTTTAAACCAGCTTTTTTTAGAATATTATAATAATAGCTGGTTTCAGATAGATTGACTCTAACTTTATAGAAAGAGTCATTTTTGGGAGGATTCTTTCTGAGTTCTGAAAGAATTAATAATAGAGACCTTATCCTGGCTAAATGATACGTTAGACTATGAGTATTGATGATGTCTGAGTGAGACAATAAGATATCTATAATCTTTTTAAAGCTTTTGCTTTTAGTATGTTCTTGTTTCAATACCACATGTAGTGCTTTTATTAAATCAAAGCCACTGTTAATATAATTATTCTTAATATCAAAATCAATATCTGCGCCCAAAATCATCATCTTAGCATTCTTAGCAATCATTACTTCTAATATCGCCATTTGATCTGGAGTTAAATAAACATACTGCTGACTATTACTGAGTAACGTAATAGCACTTTCTTTATCCCATGTAGATAGATTGACCAAAGCTTCGGATATATTATGATCAGCCCAAAAATACTCTGCTATCAATAGATCATCTGTCTTTTTATTATAATTATACCCATATGAAGATATAATATCGTTCCAGTATGCATAATGATCATAAATATTAATATTAAATTCTTCTGGATCAATCTCATATTCAGAAATAATTTTCTTGACTTCTTCAAGGGCCTCAAATCCAAGATTTATTTGATAGCTGACATCTAAATAATCATATATAGGTAAGTCTTGAAAAAATGCTCTTTCACCTTTTTTTAAAAACTTTATATCATCACTATTGCTTAGAATCTGCCAGTCATCTTCTTCCATATAATAGGCCGTATCATCCAAAATAGCATTTACTAGAGCATCTATTCTATGGTTCTTTAATATACTTGAATTATGAATAAAATAGCTACCATCACCTGTGCCATTTAATAAATCCTCGGCTGATATGGTTGGTGGGCCTAGCAATAAATTGCCAGCATCATTAGTCATATTACTAAAATTATTTTTTATAAGATCTAAGCTCCTACTCTATCTTTTTTCTTCTTACCCCTCAAGGCATATTTCTCAACATAGTCTATGATAGGAGCCACTACATTTCTGCCTGTGATTTGTTCTATAGCTGTACCTGGGCTAGAGTTTACTTCTAATATCAACGGGCCCCTGTCACTACGCATAAAATCTACCCCACATATAGCTAGCCCCATAGCTTTTGATGCTGATAGCACAACTTTTCTTTCTTCCTTACTGAGGACTACTTTCTCTCCTTCACCACCTTGATGTATATTGCTACGAAAATCTTCATCCAAGCTCTTTCTTTTCATGCTAGCCACAACCCTCCCATCAACTACAAAAGCCCTGATGTCAGTTCCGCTAGACTCTCTGACATACTCTTGCATAAAAACATTAGAACCACCTCCACCACTAGCCACATAAAGGGCTTGAATAACAGATTTGGCTGCTTTTTTGGTCTCGGCCAATATTACTCCATTGCCATGTGTTCCTCTAGACATTTTAATGATCAAAGGAGCTCCACCCAACTCATCCATTAAGTCTTCTACTTTTACTATGTCACGAGCAAAGATAGTCTTTGGTATATCCACACCAGCTCTAGCCAGTAACTGAAAAGATCTTAGCTTATCTCTGGAACGGACAATGGCAATTGAGCTAGCAGTAGTAAATACACCTCTCATCTCAAATTGACGAACAATAGCAGAACCATAGTCGGTATAACTAGAGCCTATTCTAGGAATAATAGCGTCAAAACGAGGTAGTACTTCCCCTCTATAATGAACTGCTGGCTTATTTTGTTCTATCAAAGCGTAACATTCTCTGTACTTAATAATACGAACTTGATGCCCTCTATTTATAGCCTCTTCTCTTAATCTTTTAGTAGTATAATTCCCATTACCGTTAGATAGAATTGCTATATTCATACTGACCAACTCCTTTTATCTTTATTTATACCAATGGCTGGATTAACTATAAATCTATTATTTAATAATTTACGACCAATTAATACCGGAAATTTTAGGCTACCACGATGAGTTAAATACAGATCTGTATTAACAGTTATACTCCCTAATTTTATCTTACTTTTAATATAAAATCTACTACCTTGCCCAATGGCACTACTAACCACAGAGTGCCTGTAGTTTTCACTAGATTTTTGTATCGTTACTCCATTAATAGTAATATCAAAATATAATATTTTGTTTTCTCCTACTACAACTTCTCTGATATTATCAGCATGAATACTAGATCTATATGCTCCTGTATCTATTTTAGCCGGAATATTATAAAGATCTAAATCGGTAAGGCTAACAAAAGTATGTCTTCCAATAGTTTTTAATTTTTTACTAGATTTTTTAGAAGTTCTATTTTCTACAACTCTACCAATAGAATAATCAAAGTACTGTTTTAGAGCAGCTATTTTTTCAGAGACAAAAGAGTTTGTGACTAAAGCTCCTGTACTATTTACCTCCAATAAATACATATTACCATTGGTTTTATCTATCATAATATCTACACCACATATATCTAGCTGCGAGACTATACTAGCCTTTTTAGCCATATCTACCATCTTGGGATCACGTCTATTCTCTGGGATCAAAGTTGCTACTGCTCCTTTACTGACATTATTTAAATGTCCCACTGAGCCTTTTCTATGTATCACCAATTTAGGTTCATGCCCCATACATAGTACCCTATAATCTCCATTATTGGGGATATATGGTTGTAAAATATACTCGCTACTAGGAATTAATGCATTCAAACGAATTAGTAAAGATCTTTTATTTTTAATCAAAAAGTTATCATTACCTTTTTGTCCTCTGCTGCTTTTTAATATTAATGGATAACTTGTATTCATATCTTGAGCATAAAGCCTTAATTCCTCCACTCTAGCAAAAGTACTATCTATTAACGCTAGATTAGCATGCATTAGCTTAAAGTGTGTGCTTAGTTTCTGTGTCCCCAGGTGAGCAGTGACTTGATCTATAAATTGTATTCCTTTTATTTTGCAAAAATAGGCTATGGCCGAAACACGGTCTGTATACTCTCCCCAACCTCTGATATATATCAGATCATAATCTGATAATTTATGGCCTTTATAAATATCAATTATATCTGTATTATCCTTGGAGCTAATGAACACTAATTTTTCCAATGCGCTATAGTGCAAGATATAGCTTTCTTTAAAATCTCCTAATTTTTTTAATCTCCTACTGAAGCCTCCGTACCTAGTGCTTCCCTCTGTTTTATTGCCTTGAATATGAATAAGTAGTATTTTAACCTTTTTAATAATGGGGGCTACTGTGATATTTGATGCTATTTTATCTACATTCATACTATTAATTTCCTATCTTGTCGGCATTATTAGCTATCAGATCTTGCATTCTATCAAGCATAATGGCAATTTTATCTTCTGGATGAGAGCCAATCTCTATTTGAGGAGTACGATTAACTTCTAAAATAGAATACTCTCCTGTATATTGGTTAAATAATAAATCTACTCCAGCAAAACCATCTCTTTTTAGTAATTTAGATGCTTTTATAGACGCTTCAATAGCTTCTTGAGAGAAGCTATTGATATCTACTAGCTCTCCTTCACCCCCTCTACTAGTATTATTTAAATGAGTTTCATTAGCACTATTTCTAGTTCTTTTAAGAATCAGCTTAATTTGCCCATCTATAACCAATAAGCGGTAATCATGTGTATTGGGTATAAATTCTTGAGCTACAAAAAACAAGTCTTTATTGCTGTCTAAAATATCAGATAGCATCTCATAATTTTTAATAAAATAGTTGTGATTTCCACCCCATCCATTAGCAGATTTTAAAATAAAAGGATAATACTTAGCACTATCTTTACTTTTAAAAATACGCTTTAAATTACTATTAGATGTCATAATGCTATTGGCTATATTGATATCATTATCAGCTAAAATAGCTAGCTGGCTGATCTTGCTATCAATGGCAAGATGCTTAAGTTCATTATTTAAGACGGGAATATGATTATTGGCGGCAAAAGTAGCCAAAGATAGAGCTTGATCTGGGCATTTATTCCATAACTCACAATATATAGCTCCCATATCAGCCATATTAATAGCATTAACACTATCTATCACAGACAATTTATTATCATTAATTATAAAGATTAAATCTTTAAGGCTAGTTTTGATCAGACTCATTCCTCGTTCTAGGGCATGACTATTCAAAGTATTAAATAATCTCTCTGTATAACCAGTTTTATGTTTTTTAAAGCTATAAAAAACAGCTATACTATGTGATAAATCACTCTTATGCTTAGCCACAAGATCATCATCACTAATATATTTTTGTGCGATGGCAAGTATGTTATTAACATCAAACATAAATCTTATCTCCCCTCCTGCATATTTTTTGAACTAAGTCCTATATTAAGCATATGATTATAAAAGTCAGAAATTAATTTCTTTTTTTCATAAACAATACTATCATCACTACCTACCAGAATGTCTGGGGACTTATTTACTTCCAATATATAGTATTTATGCTTACTACTTTCGTCTGGAATGATGTCAACTCCACATATTTGCTCCCTCTTTAGTAGTCTAGCTGAATGCATAGCCTCTTCTATCACACTATCAGGGAGTGTCTCCATATCTACTTGCTTAGAAGTTGCTCCTAGAGATGTATTATTAGTATGAGTGGTACTATTTTGTCCTCTACTGCGTTTAATCAACATGCTAGGCTTATTATTTAAAACTATCAGCCTATAATCATAGCTATTAGGGATATAGCGCTCTATAACCATCATATCTCTAGGATATTTTTTACCTATATCACCTATCTCGGCTAAACTGTGAGTCACAAAATTATTATTACCGTGGCTAGATTCTGCTTTTTTGACAATTACTGGGAAATCTATATTATTACCCACTATCTGAGAAAAGGCTTTCTTTAGAATTAGTCCATAAGCCATAATACCATCTACAATATTTACTTGATGGTCAGCCAAAACAACTTTCTCCACCATTTTATTTAAAGCAGGAAAATCTTGTATATATGTAGGGGCAAAATTAATCTTATTTCTAGATAAAAATATAGCTAGAGCGCTAGCTGCATCTATTTTTTGATTCCATTTATCAAAATGGATAAAGTCATAATCTAATATATCCCTCTGATTATACCAGTCATAAACAGACAGCTTATTGTCTTGAATGATGAATACCACCTTAGTCAAAAAACCAGCATAAACAGTAGCATTTTGAACTAAGCTATTTAAAGACAGTCTTTTGTTTAAAGAATTTTCTTTCTGTTCTTTGGTATCAAAAACAAAATTTCTAATATTCAAAATTGTTTTGGGGGTAGAGTGTGGCACTAAAAAATCTCCTCTCTTATCCAAATATCTATATAATAAGTCTTTTAAATTTAAAAACTTTGGATAATTAACTATCTTAAATAAGATTATACTTATGTTTTTTACTAAACCTTTTTATCATAACATATAATGATGCAATAGTCAATCCATTAAAGCTCAATGATGGCTTTTGGCAGTTTTTTTAAAATATTTTTTATCAATGTGAATGGACATAAGGGCAAAACCAAATAGCGCAATGATTGTCATTATTATGGTCAGTGGAAAATTATCATGATATAGATACTTAAAAGGAATAGTAATAATCATTATACCCATCATAATTAAGCTATTATAAAATAGACTTTTAAATCTCAAGACCATACTAAGATAAATTATGACCAAAATATAAAGAATCGTCACAATCGTCCACAAAACAATGTGATCACTAAGATTGATGGCAATGTACATCAATATTCCTACTAAGTTTATAGTGAATAAATCAAAATAGTTATCAATATCTCTTTGATTTGGAATAGCCTTAGAAATAATCCTTGTAGCGCAAGGAAGAAGACCGGGTGCAATGACCAATATAAATAGCATCATGTCTATAGATGGGCCATAAGGGTAAGTATATTTTTGCCAAGAACCGATCAGAAATGTAGGTAATGATGAAACAGAAAGAAACACTCCTATAAGGAGGATAATATTTCTCTTGATAATCATATCAAAACAAAGGTGCATTACTCCTAATATAGCCAACATCAGGGCTATGACAGTAAGAGTATACCCAAAATCACTAAATTTGGCAGCTATGTTCCAAACAATTATAAAACCTGAAAAGATTAACAGCAAAGAGCCTGCAAATAAAAGAGCATTTATTAACCCTTGGCGCATATTACTATTGGCAAGTTGTTTAGACAAATATAATGATATTAACCATAACCCAAAACCAATCATCAGGATAATAGATAAATTAATATTTGGATTCATTGTATAGCGATACTTCCTGATAATAAACAATATGAACATGAAAAACGCTGTCCCGTATAAATAAAACAAAGTGGAAATAAGTATCTTATTTTTAGGTCTATGTTTTTTTAACATAAATACTAATTATTTATTAACCCACCCCAAGAACTTGATACCCTTTACAGGCCAGAAAAAAATAGATGGCTTAATTTCTTTCTTTTTTACTCCTTTCTGAAGGTAGAAAGTCGGAGGATGTCCCTCAAAAAATAATGTTCCTGGATTCCCTGCTCTTCTGACAAGACTATAACCATCTGGTGATTTTGTCGATGTATTGAGCCTAGAGTTTTTATACTCCTTTAAATCTATTTTTATAACGCTATTTTCTTTAGCACTATAATACAGCAGATCAGAGAAGTTATTACCATCATTTTTTTTACCATATTGAATGATATTCCCTGAGGTATTGACTTTATAGTCAACATTACAGCTATACTTCATGCAAGCAGAATAGATAAAGTCATATTGTGGATTAGCCCATAATCTTGGTAAAGACATAATCATGGCAGCAAATAGAATAACTCCTGCTGGAATAGCAAATAATAAAACTAAATCTTTTATATAGTCACTATGCTTAGGCTTTTTAATCTGTTGATTATGCACTATAACTAAACTCCTTTTGTGGAAAATTATAACATAGTAATATTAAGTTTTGTGTTTTTATATGGTATTAGTCATTGACATATGGATGATTATATGTGTTAGCATAAATGATAGATTTTAGCGGAGATTCTGCTAGAATGAACCTTGGAGAAAAGATGTGCGGCTTGAATAACAAGATTGTGATAATCGCCGCCATCATGGCCATGGCGGCACTCACTGTTACAGGCAGCATAATCATAGCCGGAGAACTGGCTGGGTATGAAAATTGTTCCCAGACCATGTCCGTCCTGGCCCCTGGAGCCTACCTCATTGGGGCGGGCTTCGTGATCTTCGTTGGAATTCTATCATATGCCATGATGGATAATGGTGATCACAATAATTGGATATCCTTCTTCTACATGATGATCGGGGTAGCATTTTTAATGCTTCTACTCGCCATCGGAGCAGGGTTCTCGGAGTGTTCAGTCAGCCCAGGAGGATAGAAATAGAAAAGGGACCTCCATCAAGCAGAGTCTTTTCTAGGGCCCGTCAATCAAGATGGGCTTTAGATAGACTCTGTCTTGAGCTTTTTATTTTAAATATTACTTACACATAAACCATTATCTGTTTTATTATGACTCTATTACCAATCATTAATAAAGTTTTTATAATAGACTTAATAATTGTTTATACCACAGATCCGGACCAAAAAGCTTATGATCAAACCAGTAATGTCCCAATTACAGGCATGCCAGCCTATATATTTATCATCTAAAATATGCTTAGTCCTCCTCAGGCCTTAAATCAACTATATCTAACTATATAAGTCCAAGCTAAATTTCTGTACTACTTCTGAATTATTCTTACAGCGCAAATCCCAGTTAATCTTAGCAATATCAGAGAGGGAGAATAAATATTTTAGATAAGTTTTTATAGAGTCCAATATCTCTATCTGATTTTGAGCTGAGCATATTTCTACATGAGTCATCATCTTTCTTAACTCCCCAGTTGTTACCCAATAATTTATCGGGTAAGCCTTATCAGAAATATGATTTCTACGACCAACATCAGCCTTAATATTGGTATGTCCTTTTAATATAGCCCGAAATGTTCTTCTATTTCCATCTAGCACTTCATAATAATCGCCCATGCTACTCTCTCTTAAAATGACCGGATAATGATCCCTGGGGACGTATTGAGCCTCCAACCTATCAGAATCCTTAATGCTTTCTTCCATCTTGTCTGAGCTGTTTAAAGCATTAATCACATCATCATAGCTATAAGGAGGAGGACCCATCTCTGATAATACACCTATTGGCCAGCTTATTTTGATATCTTTTAAGGCGATATCAACATCTCTACGCCAATTATAATTCTGGGCTGTTAAAGATTTTACTATTTGCTTTAACTTTGATCCCACCATAATCCCATCTGTTAAATTCCAAAAATCATGAACTGGGGATAAATCACTAGCTGAACCATCAAACCAGTTTTTAATATCTACTCCTATCAAGCCAATATATTCTTGATTTAAAGAAGGAAATAGTTTTATGCATTCTTTTGTTATTAAAGAAGTCATTATTTCTACCCTAGCTTTATCATAAATATGATCTGGGTAAATCTTATTTATCATCATATTAGTATTTAATATCTTGTTTAAGAACAATAGAAGCACCACAACAACTCATATAGGCAGCATTGCTCTGCTGGTGTCCAGCCAAAGGAATTAAAATACTATATTTTTGATACTTTATAATATTCGCAATAGTACCCATGCCAGCTCTGGACAAAACCAAATCTGCCTTTTTATAATATTGGTCCATCCCTTTATCTACAAACTCGAGGGGATGATAATTTTTATACTCCTGAGTCATTTTAAAAGCTTCATGATATCCCTTACCATACCCAGTAATGTGATATATTTTTATCTCTTTATTAATATTTTTGATTAAAAACCTGACCATATTATTTATAAACAATGATCCTGTGCCACCCCCTAGTACTAATATATTTAAGCTGTCTCTAGTAATAGTTTTTTTATGCTTAATTTTAAATAAATTATTAATAATTCCCAGTACTTGTTGCCGACTAGGCTTATGCTCTAAATCTAGGCCATATATTTTCTGATAAATATCGCTATAATTCATAGGAGTATCTAAAAGACTAAAACTATTATCAATAATATTTTTATACTTATCAAAAAAACTATAGGCTTCTGGGTTTAATAAAGTTGTTATCTTATTAGCCCAAGGCATCATAACCTTACTGGCCAAACCCACCTGTAAGTCTAGCTGATGCAGCCATGATTTTACCTTTAATTTCTTAGCCGCAAAATGCAGAGGGACAGAGCTATAGGCCCCAGCACTAATCACCCATTCTGGGTTATATTTCTTTAATATCACCCTAGACTGCCTATAGCCAAGATAAATATTATATAAATCTTTAATATTTTTTAATAGGTTTGAAATGCTAATATCTTTTCTGATCTTGCCAGAGTGAATAGGGATAAACTCAAGATCAGGGAAATGTTTGATCACTTCTGCTTCTGGCCCATGATCTGTCCCCGCCCACAACAGCCTATATCCTCCCAAATTCCTATAATAAGTAGCTATATCCAAGAGTGGCATGACGGGGCCCAATGTTCCTCCACCAGAGAAAATAATTGTCTTGGAAGTCTTAACCATATTTATTAATTATATAGATTATCTGCTACGTTTTATAGTCCACTCATTACCCATCCTTTTTAGTGTTTCTGCCAGATCGTCTACATTACTATGTCCAGGATTTAATTGTTGTGCTCTAGTCAAATATACCTCTGTATTATACTGAAAAGATGGCCTTACTAATATCTTATGATCTATGACGTCTTTTGCCAATGCCGCCATCTCTTCTCTTAACTGATCAGAGCTTCTCCTATCCTCCAGGGACAGTCTAGTACTTAGGAAATATGCTCGACCCATGTCTCTTAAGCCTATGCCTGCTATTCGATGCTTATGTCTTTCTGGATCTCCTACCCCCCTACCTAATATTGTCTTGTCGCTATACCAAACAGGAACTCCTGCATCACCAATTACTACATCTCCCTCTGGGGTAAAACCATTAGTCCCCACCGACCCCATCCAATGGTGTCCTTCAAATTGAATATTGGGAAAAGCCGCTTTAAACATAGCACTGGTGTAAGCCAAAGTACGCCCTGTAGACCTTACTTCATCTACTATTAAAATTTTTTTGTGGCTATCATGATCAGATTGATCGGGGTTATTTTGATCTGGCTGAAATACGTTACTTTTTTCAAAGACTGCTCGTAGTCTTGATATCATTGATGATACCGCAATATCATGCTGGTCAATCTCTCTATTCCCAATATTTTCTGGATCTATATGCTGAGACCAAAATATTCTATCTATATTAACAAATAATCTTTCTGGTATCTCATATTTTGTACCATCAGGCATTTTTGACAAATGATCCCACAAAGCTTTAAATAACCACTCTACTGGACGAGCAGACTTATCCAAAAATATAATAGCATCATAGTACGGCTTTAATTTCTCTACACCATCCTGTTGTATTACATCGTCTATTGTTCTATTAAAATTAGTAGTATCTACCGTGCTAGCACCTGAGCCACATATCGCTCTCTGAATTAAATTATCTGTTAAATATACATAATAGGCCCTTAAGCTTTCCCCTGATATTTTACCCCTAAAGCGATCGTGGTAGCCACTAAGTATATTATATTGACTACTTTCTTCGTGGGGGGGGCTTAACGGCTCAGCGCTATTCTTGTCAGTTCGTATTCTAAGATCTGGTCTATTTCTTTCTACCATAAGCCTATGATTTATATATTAACATAAGCATCATATATAATTCAGGTAGATTTAATAATATCTATTAATAAAATCCCACCAATTATCTTTTAGCCATTTCTTCTGAAATAAATACAAATCCAAGCAGCCTCTTTCTTCAAATTCTTTACGCATCACCCCTCCTCTATGGGGGTATCTATACTTCTGGCCTAAAGGAGAATTAAACCCATGGGCATAATGACTGAGCTCATGAAAAATGACAGACCGCACTAACATATCTGGTATTTCAGCTTGTTGCAAAAGCTTATTAATAGTAATCATACTGGTTTGATACCCACTAGAGGAAAACAATACCATCCCTTTGGGTACTCGATCCTTATTTACCTTTTGTGATATCGAGCCCAATCTATTTTTGGCCTTACGCCCCCAACGAATGATTACTTCATTATGCTGATGAATATCACTAAAGTGCTTATACCAAATATCGGCTAAAGTATTTTCTAGCCATTCTTGATCTCTTATTTCTGCCATATCTATATATGCTAAAATAGTCTATTAAAATCTATATGACTCTGCCCAGGGTCAGAAAACTCTCTATTATCTATGCCTTGCCTCACTACTGATAATTGTTCATGTAGCCAGTCAAAGCTATCTGTATTAATATGCACTAGCTTGGGTTCGGTTACAAAATCTATATAACAATTCCCCACTTCTTGATCAAATAGGCTCTCAAAAGCATATTTATATATTAATAACTGGATCTTATAATCTTGTTTATTACTATAATTAGTCCCTGGTTTAAATGTAGAAGATTTGAAATCTATCAAACTAATCGCCCCGCTGTCTTTGTCTTTTACCACCATATCGATACGCCCCTTGATAAACATATCTATATCTTTAACATACCAATTAAAAGATTGTTCTATGTCCACGATCTCATATTTATTAATGATATTAGTGCTAAAAATAAAATATTCTTTATATTTATCTATCAATCTATCTCTTTGATCCTCAAAGTGCTGCTTGGACATAAAATCATCTATTCTAAGCTCTGAATTTATAATTCTAATACCTTCATCCAAATTATAATCCCTATTACTCAATACAGCATTATATATATACTCTACTCCAGCATGAATAGCATTCCCCACAGTCATATGATGATGCTTAGGCTTGATAAACTTTAATAAATACCAATAGCCAAATTCTTTAGGACTATATAGGTATTCAATAATATTATGTGTGGTTAGATATAAAGTACTGCCCACATATAAGGTTTGGGCAAAATCTAATACCTGTTTTTGATTATTACTAGCAAAATAATGGATATTATCAAGCCTAACCATTGTAGTTTTATCTATCTTTTTATGGTCATGAATCCCAAATGCTTCTTGTAAAAAGATAGATCCTTTACGAACACTTTTACCACCTATGTTTTGGGCAAAACTAAGCATCAAATAGCTCTTGGCTCTAGTCATAGCCACATACATCAATCGCCTCTCCTCTCTAATGTATTCGTCAGAGCTAATAACATGATCTGGAACTTCTAAGAACTCTCTTTTGTTTCCTTTAGGGAATACGCCTTGATTGCAGAATGGGATAAAAACTGCCTCAAATTCTAAGCCTTTTGACTTATGAATAGTCATTAACTGTACTCCATGTATTTCATTATCTAGATGCTCATGTATCCAATCTTCATTACGTATAATTTTGATGTCTTCAATGTGTTTCCAGAAGTTTATAGTGGTATTATCATCATTAACTTCTTCAAAATCATGTATAGAACTAAAGAAGCGAGATATATTTTGAACTTTTGTAGCTGCTTCCACATTATCTTCTATATCACTGACTAATCTCTGCAAATATCCGCTATCACTCACTAACCTATAAGCCATTTGCCCCACCGATAGGCTAGTTATTTCGGTGGATAAATAATTTATTAAATCAAGATAAGGCTGATAAATTATTTTTATCTGTTTTAATAACTCTTCAATTTCTTCTATAATACGTATGTCTTGAGAATATTTTGTCTTTTTAGGATTATCGCCACTATCTTCATTATCCATAACATACTCCATATCATAGCCAAAATCTTTTAATAAATTATGTTTATTTAATTCACTGTCTTGATATAGATAATGGGATAAATCTAAATAATATCTACTTAGTAACAAATTTAACCTGATCAAGTCACTAGAATCCAAATTAGTAATTTCAGATATCAGAAAGGCAAAAATCCTCTGGCTGTCTCGAGGATTTAATATAGCTCCCAAAGAGCTAAGGATAGCTTTTATTTCTGGCTGGTCTAATACATTGACCTCTTTATTGACATATAGAGGTATTTGATTTTGATGAAATATATTCTCTAGCATTTTATAGTGTTTTTTGTCTCTAGTAAGCACTGCTATATCTGCATAATCTACTCCTGCCCCCACCAAAGTCTTTATTTCTTTCACTATAGTATTAATTTCCTCTATAATATCGTCGGCCACATACATTTTAGGCTCTACAGCTCCTAAAACAGAATCGGCTATTGTGGATCGAGCCACTAGTCTCTTATTGACTTGTTCGCTATATTCTAGCCTATGGGGATTATTATTTTTAATCAATCTATAAGCCAAATCAAGTATTGGTTGGCTATTTCTATAATTGTCTATTAGCACTATTTTTTTTAAATCTGGATAGCTGCTGCTAAAGTTGATAATATTATCTACTCTAGCAGAACGGAAGCTATATATGGACTGATCATCATCTCCGACTATCATGATATTGCCTTTTTTATTATTAACTAATAAATCTATAATCTGAGCTTGAATCAAATTCGTGTCCTGATATTCATCCACAATAATAAATTTATATCTAGCCCTTATCTGCTGTGCCGATAAGATATCCTCTTCTAATAATTTTTTAGTCATCAGCATCATGTCACCATAATCTATATAATTATGTTCTCGACAATAATTGACATAGGCTCTATATATCAACAAGACTTCTTGATATTTCTGTTTATTAAGTAATAAAACACTATCGTCTTTGTCTGGTAAAGGCAATTCATTATCATTCTTTAGGGGCATGGAATCTATATATTTAGATAATTTTTGTTCATCATATCCATGATCCTTCAATCTCTCAAAATACTGAGAGAATTCTCTAGGGAGTACTATATGCCCCCCACTGGGTTTAAAATGCTCCAGATTATTAATCTGCCCTAGCATAATATTTTTGACAATTATAGCTTTTTGCATATCACTTAATACTCTGGCATTCGGCATAAGCCCTAGCTCAAAGCAGTAGTCTTGTAATATGCTTTGGCCAAAACTATGAAAAGTCATAACAGCCGTATTGGTAACTCCCATAGGGAGTAGTCTATCTAGCCTAATCTCCATCTCTTTGGCAGCCTTATCGGTAAAAGTTAAGGCCAAAATCTGCTCTGGAGCGGCATGATTTTCTAATATTAATCTAGCCATACGTCTAGTAACCACACTGGTTTTGCCAGTCCCTGCTCCGGCAATAATCATAGCTGGTCCATCATTATGATCCAATACTAATTTTTGTTGCTTATTTAGGCCTTTATAGATATTCTTTAATAAATCTTTTTTATCAAAATTATCTAAAAGTGTATTCATATTCTTATTTACGCCACCACTACTGGTGCGCTTAGAGTCCTTATTAAGGACGACCACCCTTTTGTCACTTGCCATAAAAATATCATAACACTTGTGAGTATTCCATATAGTCAAGTATAATTACCTTATAAAGCGAGGAGTGGGGAAATTATGAGTGCTGTTAGTGTATCCGTGTCACAAATATTGCCAAAATATAATAATACAGAAAGTCATGCCAATACTTTTATTTTTAAAGTATCTAGCCCCAATAAAGATCAAAAGAAATATGGGATACTATACTGTTTATTAGACATAAGAGAAGATTTAAATATATCAAAACCAATAGTCAGTGAGCTAGAAAATCTACTAAACAATAACTATCACAATCTATCCCCTTCCATGTCCATAACAGATCGTTTTGAGAGAGCTATAGAAGTATGCAATCGTTATTTGCAGCGTTTGATAGATAATGGCCAAATCAGTAGCGAAAGACTACATGTAGTCATTATAGCCATCACTTCATCTGCAATACTGATCTCTAGCCATGGACAAATTAATGGCTATTATCTCGACAATACATTGGGACCTTTGGCTAAAGAAAAGTTAGAAAAAATAATCAATAATAATGCTGGGGACTCAAAAGAAAATAAAATATTTACTCAAATAGATGAGATAGATTTAAGCCCAGGTATGACTTTTGCTTTTTGTAGTGAAGCTGTACTGCAACTAATAGAAGAAAAACAATTATCAGAAGCACTAGGATTTCAGAACTTTGATCATATTATAAAGATACTGGCAGAGCAGTTCGAAGACAGTGATGTTTCTGGTCTGATAAATTCTGAGCAAATAGGACTAGTGATTATCCGCACCAACAATATATCATCTCAACAGATTGCATCTAATAGCACGGCCTTTATTCCTAAAGAAAGGATGGTTGAAGCTAGCCAGATGGAAGATATTACTAGAAGTAACATTACTAGAGGCAATAAATCTAAAAATATATTAAGAGGTATATTAAAAGGCATAACAACATTCCCAGCTATACTGATAACTAATGTGCTAAGCTTGGTAAGAATAAGAGCCAAAAAACCAACTCCTGCCAGTAATAATGTAGCTACTGCCACAAATTCGGAACCAGCTACATCTGTTAAGAACAGTGAACGCAGTAAAGGGATAAGCCATGTGGTATCTATCCTACAAAAAGGATGGAGAGGTTTTTATAAACTATTTTCACAGAACCCTCGTCTCTATAGCTTTGTTCTTATCATCATCATTCTATATATCATAGCTGAAATATATTTATTCTAGCTTTTATAATAGTAGGAGGATAATATATGGCCAAAAAGGTAAAGAAAAATAAAGACCATGTACTGATCTCTAACAATAGAGCCTTTTATGACTATGCCATATCTGAGGATTTTTTGGCTGGAATTATGCTAACTGGATCAGAGGTGAAAAGCTTAAGGAAAGGCCATGCCAACCTGAGAGGAGCTTTTATTACGGCCAAAATAGATGGTGGCAAGTATTATGTTTATTTACATAATTTTATGATTAATCCCTATCAAGGACATGATGATAATACTAATGTTCGTCGCAAGAGAATATTATTATTAAATCCTAGGGAAATAGAGCAAATACATACTAAATCAAATGCTAAAGGTAGCAATATCATCCCCTTGGCGGTTGAACTGCATCATAACTTAATTAAGGTAAAGATAGCTCTAGCTATAGGTAAAAAGAAATATGACAAAAGGCAGGCCTTAAAAGATAAAGCCATACGTAGAGACCTATCTCAAGATAAGAGCATTAAAATATAGCTTAGAATTAATGCTAAGGTTTTGCAGTAAGGATATAATAATATTTATAACAGCTTAACATGAAGGGTTAAAGAATTATGATAGTAGTAGATATAGAAACCAGTGGACTGGATATAGAAAAATGTGGCATTTTGTCCATAGGAGCTGTGGATTTTTTAAATCCAGAGAGGTATTTCTATCAAGAGTGTCACATAGAGAACGATACAGTGGTAGAAGATAAGGCATTAGAAATAAATGGCTTTAGTATCAAAAACATTACAGATAATAATAAGGCCAGTGAGGCGCAGACCATAGTAGCATTTTTAAGCTGGTTAGACCAATCAGCTGACCATACCTTGGCGGGGCTTAATATTAGTATCTTTGACATACCTTTTATATTGTCCAAATCTAAAAAGTATGGGATTGGCTGGTATCCTAATTACCGCTGTGTAGACTTGCACAGTTTATGCTATGCAAAATATATGTCTCTAGATAAAGAGGTCCCCCTAAAATATTCTCAAAGTAATATTAATTCAGATACCATACATATCTTCGCTGGAATTGGAGCAGAGCCCAAGCCACACCATGCTCTTAATGGGGCTAAATACGAGGCTGAGAGCTTTTCTAGACTGATTCATGGGCAAAACCTGCTGTCAGACTTTAAAGATAATCCTGTGCCAAAATACCTATTAACATAATCAGTCTTAATCTTGAGCCCGAAGATATATTTAAGTTAAAGATTGCTATATCATTATATTTCTCTCATAGAAATATAATTAATGAACATAATTATTACTCAAAAAAAGCTTGGGTTAAAAAAGAATATATAAATTTTGCAAAAAAGTGTTGACAGCAGATAGTGCTTAAGATTAATATATATTTAGTGCTGAGCACAATTGTTACCCAAAAATAAAAACAAAATATCAAAAGCTCTGAAGTTAACTTTGATCCCAAGGGAAAACTTTAAGAGCTTTTGTGTATATGTGAGCGAAAATAAAACTCTAAAATACAAAAATATTCACACAAAATAATCAATCCCCTTTACCAAAAAGAGGCTTTTATAAATTCTAAATACCTAGAATTTATAAAAGCCTCTTTTTGGTTATATATCTATATATTGAAAGCTATATTATCTTCTTCCAAAGGCCTAAGAATTTAAAGCCTATTAAAAAATAGCTATACTATATCAAACTGTTTGAGTTTCTTAATATCACTTTCTTTTTGTTTAGCAGAAACATCACTGCGACTCATATCTTGATATAGAGATAGCATTTGGCTATAAAAACTACTTTTATTACCAGATAACTGTGCTGGGCTACCCATTTCACTAATGAAGCCATCTTTGACTACTACTATCTGATCTACTCCGGATATAGTACTGAGCCTATGAGCAATGATGATACTGGTTCTGTCTTTCATGCTAGATTCTAGAGCTCTTTGCACTAAGACCTCTGACTTATTATCCAAAGAGCTAGTGGCTTCATCTAAAACCAAGATAGGAGCATCTTTTAAAGCAGCTCTAGCTATAGCTATTCTTTGTTTTTGACCTCCCGAAAGCTTTACTCCTCTTTCTCCAATGGCAGTATTATAGCCATCAGGTAGTTTCATAATAAAATCATGAGCATTAGCCATTTTGGCCGCTGCAATCACTTCTTTGCTAGGCTTAGTAATATTTTTCTTACTACCATAAGTAATATTTTCTAAAACAGTTCCAGCGAATAAGGCTGGGTCCTGGAAAACAACAGCAATATTCTCTCTTAAAGAAGATTGAGTGATATCACCTATATTCTGTCCATCTATCAATATTTTTCCTTCTTGAGGATCATAAAAGCGCAGTAGTAGATTCACAATAGTACTCTTACCTTCTCCACTTTCTCCAATGATAGCTATCTTTTGACCAGGCTTAATGTTAAAATTGATTTTCTTTAAAATCTTTTTCTTATCAAAACCAAATCCAATATCATTAAACTCTATGCCACCCTTGCTAATCACTAAATCTTTAGCATTAGGCTTGTCATTTAATGTTTCTGGAGTGTCTATGATGTCAAAATAGGCTTTACTATCCACTATAGTAGCCTGAGTATTATCCACCAAAAAAGACATAAAATTCATAGGGGTTCGTACTGTATTTATCAGTAACGTAATCATAGCAAAGTCACCTATAGTCATTTTCCCATTTTTTATCTGCCAATATATATAGAGATATATTAGAAAAACCATTACCGCTATCAGTCCCATCCTCATAACATCGGTACTGTGCCACAACATAGACTGTTTACTATTAACTTTTTCTATATCACTTCTGATTGTTGTAATGTGTTTAATCTCTTTATGTTCAGTGACAAAAGACTTGACTATACGCATCTGAGCCACTAGGCCACCAAAACGTCCATTATATGCATCTATTCTCTCTGTTTTATACTCTTGTATCTTCTGCCATTTCTTGCTAGTTTCTTTAGTCAAGAAATAATATACGGGGAAGCTAATGGCTATAGCTAGTCCAATAGGCCAAGATTTTATAAATAGAATAAGCACTCCTAATATAGTAGTTGCCAATAGACGCATCATATTATTAGAGCTAAAATTCATGAATTGGGTGATGCTATTGACCCCTCTTTCCAGCTGCGAGGATATTTTACCTACTTCTTGTTCATCAAAGAAGCTCATTGGTAGCCTCATGGTCTTTTTATAAAACTCTATAGAGAGGAAACTACGCAGCTTAACTGTCATTTGATCCCCTACATAGCCCAGTATATTGCCTAGGAGGACATTTAATATTTCGGCTAATCCTATAGCCACTATAGATATGAGGGCTAATCTTGTTTTACCACCATTCCCTTGCGACATGGCGGTAATGGATTCAAATAAATATTTGCTAGCCAAAGGAGCAACTAATGATAACAGACCCAGTATGATGGTGAATACAGATATAGCTATATAATAGTTCTTTAGCTTGGAGGAAAATGTGATGACTCTTAAAATCGGTTTCATAAATTCTTTATAAATCAAACTCCAATAAATATTTACTATCTTTTAAATTATAAGTTTTTAATTCACAAGATAGTAAATTTTAAAAAATTGCTCAAAAATAAAATGGGCTTAAAGGGCCAGAAGACTTGATTAAAAAGTCCTCTAGCGCTTTTTAAAATGAACCTTCAGAGAACCACCGTGACATTTTGTCACGGTGGTTCTCATCCGGTGTTCTGTACTGATGAACCCTCCCTTGTACTTTACACGGAACGAGAGTTCTTCAATTCAGGTCAACAGATCATGAAGGCCGCGGGATCTGTTGGGTCAGGGTTGTATGGACCAACCACACGGCCCCCTGATGCTACTACCATCATAAAAACCTCCTTGTGTTGAAGTCGGAGCAGTGGGATTTCCTCCCATCATAGCTTACGGCCATGATGGGGCCTGTGTCCTTGCTGGCTGCAAGGACGAGGTCTTGATTGGCCAAAACAAGCACACGAACGTGTACTTATAAATGTTCTGGCC
>CAYZIP010000009.1:13531-26329 GCA_964478695.1 uncultured Candidatus Saccharibacteria bacterium | reverse complement strand
GGAGTTGGAGTTGGTGTTGGCGTAGGAGTAGGTGTTGGTGTAGGACTTGGAACAGGAGTTGGAGTTGGAGTTGGAGTTGGAGTTGGAGTTGGAGTTGGAGTTGGAGTTGGTGTGGGGGTAGGAGCTCCGCTATAAATTAGCCTAACAGTTTCAGAACTACCATTAGCAACAGATACACTAGAGGTGCTAATAGACCATCCGCTAGAGTTACCAGATAGGCTAATATTAAATCCAGCAGGACCAACCGGATCAACATGATAATCACAATCAATAGATACAGAAAAACTAGCTGCATTTACGGTCAATGAAGCCGCCCTCGACTTGCCAGAGCTATTAGGCCAAACACATCCCTTACTACCAGCAGCCGATATATTAACCGTTGGTTGAGATCTATATAATATAGATGGATCACTAGACTCTACAACAAAATTTATCACACCATCATCGGCAGTCTCAGAATTATTAGCATCCCCCGCTCCTCCGCTATAGTTATTATGAGCCCCAGTCTGACAATTAACAGCAGCCTCGGCTTTAAAAATAAATGGGGTAATAGAGAACGAATATAATAGCAAAGATAGGCTTGCTAGAAATGGAATTGCATTTTTTTTAAACATGTTCTTCAACCTTAATATTATTAACTTCATTTTGTATATCAACAGGCTTGGCTACCTTAATTTCCTTAATTTGGACAAAATAAAATATAGCATCAACCATTTTGCCATTTTGGTCTTTAATCTGAATTGTTTGTATTGTAGAAATGCCTGTTTTATTATAAGTATTTATAAATTTTAATACCGGCTCAAATGTAGGTTCATTATACCAACCAACTATATCAGTTGGCATATTAACAAATTCTCGAGATTGATTCTGAGCATCTGGATAAGAAAGCTTTTCATTATTTACAATACTACTGACTGCTTGTGATGGACTAGTTTGTCCAGATAAAAGGGCATTTCTAGTTTTATTGGCTTGATCAAGAGCATATTGTTTATCTAGGGATATTTGTTTTTGATCTCCTAAAGCTGGACGATCTCCACCATCACTGCCGCCAGATATATTAGTACTAAAAGGGAAAACATAATAAGCTCCACTGTATCTATTAACAGACACTTTTTTTAATTCGTCTTTAAGGGCAATATTGGTTGCTAAGATTTGGCTATATTTTCCTGACCCCATACTACTCTTCAATTCACTTAGGCTGTCTTTGTTAATAGAGCTGATGTTGTTTGATAAGGCTAATTGTCTTAATTTTTCTGTCTCTAAATAATTAGTTACAGCCTGCTCTTTGCTATATCCATCCCTATTAGCATCGGCAATGGCTTTATTAATTTCATTTTTGGTAATTTTCTGATTACCCACAGTATAAGCAACACTATTGCCAGAAACATTTTTAAATAAAGAAAGACCAGATAGGAGCATAATAGCTAAAGCCACTACTAGGGCTGATATTCTAGGGCCATGTGGTCTGGTTGGTGGCGTTTTACTGACATGATTATCATTTATTTCAGCAAAAGCTTGATCGTGTTGGGTAGCATAAGAAAAAGCCAATTTATGAAGATCCCCCCTATTTAAATAATTCCCAGTATCAATATTAGATATCATTTTGTTTTCCTTTTAGCTAATGCTTAATTTATAATCTAACATAGATTAATCAATCTTAGCAAGCATAGGTAAATGCTATGGATTATGGCCCAAATATTCTGCTATTATATATGTAAGTTTATAATATTAAAGCGGGTATCGTATAATGGATCATTATGTCAGCCTTCCAAGCTGAAAATGTGAGTTCGATTCTCACTACCCGCACCATTTTTATTAGCTAATTATCAACCTAGATTAAAATTACTCTTTATCATTTAAAGACTTAAGGTAATAATTGTAGATCAAAATTTATGTAAGCTTTTAGCTTGACCAAGCTACCCATGTCTTTATTGCTTACATAAATGGGCTGAAAATGTGAGTTCGATTCTCACTACCCGCACCATTTTTATTAGCTAATTATCAACCTAGATTAAAATTACTTTATGTTGGATGTATATTGAGTTTCTATGGGAAAAGAATGAATACTGTAGTAATAATACATGGTATAATAAACTAAATGTATTTGACTGGTTTAAAGCCAACCAAAACATTACTAGTATTTTGATAGGAATTTTAGCCCTCGTAGCTCAGTGGATAGAGCAAAAGACTTCTAATCTTTTGGCCGTAGGTTCGATTCCTACCGAGGGTACCATATCTATGGTGGCTGTAGCTCAGTTGGTTAGAGCATCGGGTTGTGGTTCCGAGGGTCGTGGGTTCAAATCCCATCAGTCACCCCATTATAATTTTAGCGAGCTATAATTTGGCTCTCTGATTATTTATTAACCATTTTTTATTGTCTTTATCATACACAATGTCGTATATTATAGTATTAGTAAATGTTCCCTGATTCTTTACTAATACTTGACTATTGGTATCATCGATGGTGCCAGTGGGTGGCCGCCCAAAAGTTATAAATCTATAAATAATATTAACATCAGCTTTATATGTATCCCCTTCTTTACTAATACTTGCTATTTTATAACTGATAGGTGGAGCATTATTGTGCCATGCCCCAAAAATGAATTCTGTATCTAAAATAGTGGCAAAATCATTACTCAAAGTACTAATATATTCATCTTTATTATTGGAGATTAATGATTCTAGATTTTTTTTCACCAAAGCCTTCACCTCTAATTGTTCTTTGGTTTGATTTTCGATCTTTTGTTCTTTTTGTTTATTGGCATTATCTATGTCGCTAAGAGCATTATTATAGCTATCTTTTATGGCTTGAGTTTTATCAAATAACTTTAAATAGCCGGAGTCAATCTCTGGTTCTATAAAACGCAAAGTCAATTTTGTTTCTAATTCTGTATTTCTATAATCTTGAGCTAGTATTTTTATTTTATTAAAGTCCTCACTATTGGCTTTATTAAAATTATCAATTATATTATTTAGACTTAGGCTATAATCTAATAGTTTATCTAAAAGATTATTATATTTGAGCTGATAAAAATTATTTCCTATGGTCTTATTGTTTTTTTTAGCTGCCTCTATATCTGCAATAAGAGAATCTCTATATGTGTCAGATAGTATAGATAAATCATTTAAGTTCTGATTATCCACATAATTATTAAATTTGATCACAAATAGTTTGTTTCTATCTGTGATTTGTTTCCAATTGTTTTTAATAAAATTTTTCTGGATACTGCTATTATTAATATAGCTATAGCTAATCCATATCAGTCCTCCGAAAAATAATATTATTAAAAGGCTGCCAATAATATTTTTTCTGGTATTGCTACTAAGAGATTTAGCTTTATGAATAAGATTTTTTTTTCTTGACATAAGACAAAATACCGTTAAACCCTCTTGCTAAATAATAAATTATTATGATACTAAATATTATACTAAGATCATCAGCTAAATACTTACTTCTCACAAAACTACTCATAAAGTCTGGTATTCTCAAGATATAATAAAATATCAAAATGAATAAGAAGTGTATGACATAAACCGTAAGGGAGTATCTTCCGAAATACATAACAAGCTTAGTAAGATTAGCCACAAACCCGATGGAGCTATTTTTTAATTTTGTTACTAATGATTTTTGATAAAAAAAGATCAAGGCTGTCAGTAACCACAAATAAAATACCAATACTCTAATTGGTCCCATATTATCTCTACCACTATTAGTCGCTATAAAATCATTAAGAAAAGGATAGTGTCTTCCTTCTAAATATCCATAATAAAAACTAAAGATATATAGAAAGATAGCAATCATACTGACCCAGTATAATACTTTATTATTTTGTAATGAGGTAATTAAATTCTTTAGCTTTTCTTTATTATTATTTTCTTTCAACCAATAACCCATCAATAGTGGTGGATAAAATATTATTTGCCAACCAAGATTATTAAAACTAGAATTATTAATATCAAATCTTCCTGGGTAAATATAATTAATACTCCATAAAATGGAGCTTATCACTAAAGCTGTTTTGTATTTTTTACTTTTGGCTAAAAATAAAAATATGGGTGAAAAAAAAATAACCACGGCATAGTTAAAAAGAATGTCATGATATCCATATATATAATATCCAAAAAAAGACTGGGGCAAATACTGGCTTAGGTTATTAAAATCAACAAACATATTCCTGTCTCCTAAATAGAGACGTGATCCAGTTTTAAGACTCCATAAATAATGAATAGAAGTTAACATTAGTCCAATAGAGAGCAATTTTAATGCTCTAAGAATATTTTTTTTAATAATATTAGACCACCCGCTGGCCTGAACCATAGAAAATGAAGTATACCCTAGCAAAAATCCAGATATAGCAAAAAATCCTTCTGCTACTGAGGCCAACAATGTACTATGGGTTCCAATATATCTCATCATGGTGTATGACAAATTAAAATGATTAATCATCATAACAATGACAAAATAACCTTTAAATAAGTCTAGCGTTTCTAGTCTGGTTTTATTGCTACTATTTGGCGAACTCAACTGCCCTAGTCTCTCTTATCACATTCACCTTAACTGTACCAGGGAATCTAAGATTTGATTCTATTTTATTAGCTATTTCTCTGGCTAAACGAATTGCCATTAAATCATCCACTGACTCTGGGGTAACAAAAACCCTAATCTCTCTTCCGGCAGATATAGCATAACTTTTTACTACACCATCAAAAGAGTTAGCAATATTCTCTAGCTCTGTCATCCTCTTTGTAAAATTAACTGGATTATCCCCTCTAGCTCCAGGACGTCCGGCACTTAAAGCATCTACTGCTCTAACCACCAAAGCCTCTACGGTAGTGGCTTCAATGTCATCATGATGGGCTTCAGCTGCATGTATAATATTTTCTGGCATACCATATTTTTCACAAAGAGTTCGAGTAAGGTGGTGGTGATTGCCATCCATTTCATGAGTAACGGCCTTTCCTAAGTCGTGAACCAGGGCTGCTACCCTACAAACCATTACATCAGCTCCTATCTCGGCAGCTACCATGGCAGCTATTTGAGACATTTCTACAGAATGCTTTAAAACATTCTGTCCAAATGAGGTTCTAAATTTAAGTTGTCCTAAATAATGCATAATCTGCGGAGGTAAAGGTGCAACTCCAGTTTCCCGACATGCTTCTTGGGCGGCCTTCTTAATAATATTATCTATTTCCTTATTAGCCTTCTCAGCAGCTTCTTCTATTTTTGCTGGATTAATCCGGCCATCCTTTACCAGCATTTCAAGAGCCACTCTGGCTACCTGTCTACGTACTGGATCAAATCCAGACAATATAACCACATTTGGAGTTTCATCAAATATAACCTCTATTCCAGTAGCCTTTTCAAAGGCCTGTATATTCCTACCCTCTTTACCAATAATTTTACCTTTAATATCTTCACTGGGTATATCAACTGTTGTAATGGTTTTCTCGGCTGTCTGTTCGGCAGCTATTCTTTGCATAGCATCGGACACAACTTGCCTAGCATAATCATCAGCCGTTTCTTTGGCTTCCCTCTTTAGCTTTTCTATCAATAAGACTAAATCTTCTTTTATTTCTTTCTCGGTGAGGGCCATTAGTTTTTGAGCAGCTTCATCTTTTTTAATGCCAGATAATTTTTCTAATCTTTCTAGCTGCTTATTTCTAATCTCTTTTATTTCTAATTTTATGTCATTTATCTCGACCTCATAATTTTTTAATGACTCACTTTTACCATCTAGGTCTTTAGCTTTATTATCTAAGGACTGCTCTTTGGATAATAAACGTTTGTCAAGGTCTGATAATCTATTTTTTTCTTCCTTAATTTCAGACATAGCCTGTTCATTTTGGTGAGAGGTCTCTGCCTTGATCTTATCTATTTCTAATAAAGATTGCTCTTTGGCCTCTAGGGTAATGTCTTTAGCTTTTTGCTTGGCTTCATCTATGATGGACTTAGCCTTTAAAGACCCCCTACTTTCATTCCTACTATCTATTATTTTTTTACCACCATAACCAGCAATTACGCCACCAAGTAGTGTTAATATAATTGGAACCATATATTTTTAATACTCCCTAAAAGAATTTATATTAACTATTAATGCTGTACTTATATTGCATTTCCAAGAATTAGCTATAATAATTAATTATTTCTTTTTTTATTTATTACCTATAAACATACCCACTTAATCTAGAGCGTGAAAAGAAAATTCTGTCAATCTATTACTGGGTACTTCTATTATAGATTATAGAATAGTTGATAAGAAATATCTATAGAGGCTAGCGGTCCTTTTAAATAAAGCTTGTTTATTTCTGAATTAATACCTTGAAAACAGTGGTAGGAATATCTACTTTGCCTATTCTTTTCATTTTTTTCTTTCCTGACTTTTGTTTTTCTATTAATTTTCTTTTACGCGTAACATCTCCCCCATATAATTTAGCCGTTACATTCTTGCCAATAGAACTAATAGTCTCCCTAGCTAGTATTTTACTGCCAACAGCCGCCTGAATACTGACTTCAAACATTTGCCTAGGAATCATTTCTTTTATTTTGGATACTAATTTACGGCCCATATATTCAGCATCTCCCCTATAAACAATGAGAGATAAATTATCAATCTTCTCTGAAGCTATAATAAAATCAAGGCGTACTAAGTCGCTGGAACGATATTCAATCGGTTGATAGCTAAAAGATCCATAGCCAGAAGTAATCGACTTAAGGTCATCATAAAAATTAGTAACTATACTGCTTAACGGGGATTCAAATTCCACCAAAACAAGATCATTATTAATATAAGAAATATTTTTTTGTATCCCTCTGGCTTTAGATAGTAGCGTTAGTACTGGACCCAAAGACTTGCTTGGTAACATTAGCTCGCCAGATACCCATGGCTCCATAATATGGTCTATTTCCGTACTGTCCGGCAGCTCATCAGCACGTCTAATAATTAATTCTTGTTGATTTTTTAAAATTACCTTTGACTCTACACTAGGGCTAGTTACAATAACATCAACTCTATATTCTCTTTCTAGTCTAGCTTGTACTATTTCTAAATGTAATAAACCCAAAAACCCCACCCGAAAACCAAGACCCAAGATCAAACTACTTTCATTTGTATAATTTAGAGCACTATCATTAAGCCTTAATTTTTCTAAAGCAACTTTTAGATTACCATAATCCTCGCTGCTAACAGGAAATATACCAGCAAAAACAAAACTAACAGCCTCTTTATATCCAGGTAAAGCATTGGTTCTCTTATGCTCTAAAGAGGTTAGGCTATCTCCTACTCTAGCATCTATGGTTGTTTTTAGATTGGTAATTACATACCCTATTTGCCCCTCTTGCAATAATCCATCTTTTTCTAAATCTAAGCCAAAGTGCCCCACTTCCAAAGCTAGAGATTCTTTTTGTGATCCAATCAAATACAATTGTTGATTATCTCTAATGCTGCCCTGAACCATTCTAATGTATAGAATTACTCCTCTATAATCATTAAAAACCGAATCAAAAATCAAAGCCTTAGGAATAAGGCTATTATATTCTTTAGGTGGTCTTACTCTATCAATAACAGCATCTAGTACGGCAGATATATTCTGCCCTGTTTTCGCAGAAACAAAGACAATATCTTCTTTGCTACAGCCCAATACAGACATAATCTCAGCTGCTACTTTATCTGGATTAGCAGCTGGTAAATCGATCTTATTAATCACGGGTATAATATCTAAGTCTGCCTCTAGGGCTTGATATAGATTGGAAAGTGTTTGGGCTTGTATTCCTTGGCTGGCATCTATCACCAGTAGGGCCCCTTCTACAGCCGCCAAACTACGAGAAACCTCATAAGCAAAATCTACATGTCCAGGGGTATCTATTAAATTTAATTCACATCCCCTCCAGTGCATTCTGATAGGTTGTAGTTTTATAGTAATGCCCTTTTCTCTTTCTAAATCCATCTTATCTAACACTTGATCTTTTAGGTGCCTAGTATCAAAGTCTTGGCTGTCTTCTATTAACCTATCGGCTAAAGTGCTTTTCCCATGATCAACATGAGCAATAATACAAAAGTTTCTAATGTTCTTCATAAGACTATTTACCTATAATTTGATTCTTTAACTTTGAATAAAAATGATGAACCTCTGACACGCGCAGTAGCAGTAGCATGGATATGTAAACAAATATTCCAAATATATTTACTGCAATAAATTTAGGAATTAAGCTAACAAAACCAGTATCAAAAGCATTTAGAACAAAAATATATCTAATCATAAACCACATAGCGGCAGTCATAATAACAGAAGCAACAATTGATTTTAAGAATGTAAGATAACTATCACGATGAATGGTAATAGATATTTTTCGACGCATTAAAGCAATAATTAGTATTAGCTGCAAGATACTAGAAATAGACAAGGCCATAGCCAAACCATAAATAGCATAAAACTGAACTAAAATAAGACTTATAGGAATATTAATGCCAATAAAAACAATTGCTGTTATGGTTGGTGTTTTAGTATCTTCGTAACAGTAAAAAAGTCTATTTATCATATAAAAGAAGCTTTGGGCGACAAAAGCTGGGATTAATAAAGCCAATAAGTCTGCTGTTTCTGGGCTAGAAAAACCTAATAATATTCTGGCCAAATATCCGCGCATGATAAAAGTAATAGCTCCAGCCGGCATTGTCATTATGGCCAAAAATACTATATTTTTATTAAATACATCTTGTAACTTATCTTTAGAAATACTAGCTGCATGAAGTAGGGTCGGAAATATAGCAATAGATAAAGCTCCACCGATTATCCCTTGGGGCACATTTCTCAGATTATTGGCAAAATAATAGTTAGTCAAACTACCGGCAACTAGTAAAGACCCTATGGCTGCCTCTACAGTCCAGGTTATTTGGTCTATCCCCATATGAATAGACCTTGGTATCATCAACCTAATTACTTTTATTAAATCTTTATTCGAAATAGCGCTTCTAAGACTAATAATATTTAATTTAAATCCCAGACCATATAATCCAAAATATTGTATTACGGCCTGGGTAAGAGCTCCTAAACTCACCCCCCAGGCCAAACCATATATATTATTAGGAGCAAAAAATTTAGACAAAAATAATATGCCAATAATAATTCCTATATTATAGAAAAAACCAGTTAGAGAATCAGGAAAAAATCTCATTTTTGATTGCTGCAAAGAACCAAATAAACTAGACAAAGCAAAGCAGACTGGAGTAATCATCATGATCTGAGACAGTCTAACAGTAATGTTTAATTGTTCTCCCGAAAAACCAGGAGACAATATATGCACTAATGGCTGGGCAAAAACTATAGCCAGTAATGATAATCCGGTAACAAAAAATAGAAATACTGTTAATAATGAATTTATTAATTCGGATCTTTTATGGTCATCTTTAATATTATTAAATACAGGCATGAAGGCAACAGTTAATGATCCTGAAACCAATATGGTAAAAATGAGGTCTGGTAGTCTGAAGGCAACCACATATGCATCTGTATGCAGGGGATTACCTGCAAAATTGGCTGAGATCAAACGGTCTCTAATCAGCCCCAATATACGGCTTAAAAGAAATGCTAGAGAGATAGACAGAGAAGTAAAATATATATTTTTACTTTGAACTATTTTTTTAATTTTACTAACCATATTATTTGTTAGTAGGATAATTATCTAATTAAAAAGAGCTTCAAACTCTTGGCCTTCTATGGTTTCTTTTTCTAATAAAATATTGGCTATCTCATCTAATTTATGTCTATATTTAGATAAGGTTTCTTCAGTGATCACGGTAGCCTTATTAATAATATCCGCTACTACTTCATCTATTTTAGCGGCTGTTTTTTCAGAATATTCTCTTCCCTCAAAAGCTGTCTTACCTATAAAAACCTGGCTTTCTGATGAAAATACCAAGTTCTCTAGCCCTTTACCCATACCATAATCCATCACCATGGCTCTAGCTAGACCATTAGCTTGTTGTAAATCATTACTAGCACCAGTAGTTATATCTCCAAATACTATTTGTTCTGCTACCCTACCTCCCAGCATAGAAGATAGCCTATCTTGAAAGTCTGATACCGAATTATAATGCTTATCTTCTGTGGGCAAACTCCAAGTAACTCCTCCAGACATGCCCCTAGAAACAATGGAAATTTTATGTATGGGATCAGTATTCTCTAATACATGCCCCATAATAGCATGGCCGGCTTCATGATATGCTGTAATTCTTTTTTCTTTGTCTGATATAACTCTTGTTTTTCGTTCTGGCCCTAAGGTGACTTTCTCAACAGCTTCATGAAAGTCCTCTCCTAAAATAATATTTCTATTATTACGAGCTGCTAATATGGCGGCTTCATTGGCAATATTTTGTAGGTCTGCTCCTGATAACCCTGGTGTTTTTCGAGCTATTTCTTCTATATCTACAGATCCATCTATTGGTTTGCTTTTGATATGTACGGCCAAAATCTCGGCTCTACTCTTTATATCTGGCTTATCTAATATTATTCTTCTGTCAAATCTTCCAGGCCTAAGCAAAGCTGGATCCAGAACATCTGGCCTATTAGTGGCAGCAATAACTATTACATTGGTGTCTTGTTCAAAGCCATCCATTTCTACTAAAATTTGGTTTAGGGTTTGTTCTCTTTCATCATGGCCCCCACCCATACCTGTTCCTCTTTGTCTTCCCACGGCGTCTATCTCGTCTATAAATATGATGCATGGTGAATTCTTCTTAGCTTTGGCGAATAAATCTCTTACCCTAGAAGCCCCAACCCCAACAAACATTTCTACAAATTCAGATCCAGAAATAGAAAAGAATGGCACTTGAGCCTCTCCGGCCACAGCTCTGGCCAGTAGGGTTTTGCCTGTACCGGGAGGCCCGAAAAGCAAAACACCTTTGGGAATACGAGCTCCTAGTTTTTTAAACTTATCTGGATATTTTAAGAACTCAACTACTTCTTCTAACTCTACTTTTGCCTCATGATTACCAGCAACATCAGCAAATGTGGCTTTACCTTTTTCTAAGCCAAAAATACGGGCTTTACTTTTACCAAAACTCATCGCTTGAGAATTGCTACCCTGAGCCTGCTTCATCATAAAATAAAAGAACCCTATAATCAGAAGTACTGGTAAAAAGGAAATTAATACATCTCTAATAATAGAGCCGCTGGACTGTTCATCTGCATCTATAAATTTGACACTAATATTATCACCAACACCATAGCTTTTAAGCTCCACATCTTTTTCTTTGATTACATATGCTAATGATCCATCTTTTTTATGTATGGTTAGCTTGTCTCCCCTGGCCTCTATTTTTTCAATCTTATTAGAACCAACTAATTCACGAAATTCATTAATACTAACTGCCTTTGGCTTAATTGATGTTTCCAAAATAAGTGAGCTAATGATGAGAATACCTATTATAAAAGAGGTTATATATATTAGTAATTTATTATTTTTCTGCTTCATAAATAGTATTGTACTATCTATTGATGCTCAGCCTCAACCATTCTGAACTATATATAGTAGAAGTAATATTGCCATTATGCCATTTGTGCCCTGGTTTCTGCTTATTAATAATAGAGATTAGCTCTAATATAGGTCTATCAAGTAGGCTAATCTTAAAGTAACTTTTGATTATTTTTTTTAGTAGAAACCTAAGCACTACCACATCTATTAATAATGGATGGTAATTAAAAAAGATACTCTCTGATCTACTTTCGACTAGAATAGACATCAACTGATTACTGCTAGTATTAATCTTGTCTAATAATATGCTACTATCAGGTGGTTCAAGCTTTTTAACTGTTTGGCAATTATTAATATTAATAATCTTTCTAATCATATTACGACTATATGAGTATAAAATATTACTGTTATCCTCTACCCAGTCTAAATTATTAGAAATAGCATATTGATAAATTTGCTCTTTATTTAAACCTACAAGAGGTCTCATGATCTTGTATGGCCTAAACTGAGAATTCATAGGGAATAAACCATCAATATCAACACCTCGTACTATATTAAAAAATAAAGTCTGAATATAATCATCTCGATGATGCCCTAAATATAAAGTCTTAAAACCATATTCTTGATATTTAGCATTAAAGAAATTCCAACGCTCTAAGCGTAAAGAATCCTCATCTGTCTTAGACTTATCTTTATTAACCCCCATAGCCACCATCAAGCCTCTATCCAGGCTGTATTTATTTATTAAATCAATCTCTTGTTGACTGTTTCTAAGGCCGTGATCAAAATACAAAATTAATATATTATTTTTTTTATTATGATAGATCTGATCTAGTAAGACCATAGAATCTACCCCACCAGAAACTGCCACAGCTATAATACCGCTCATTATTTATATTATAGTCAATAAGTAGGGTCTGGGGGAGGGGTGGTGTTTATAATGTGTGGTTTTTAAAACCGCACAACGGTGCGCCTACCTCTAAAGTACAAGATGACCACACCAAACATAATAAATGCTGCTATTAACATAAACCTTATCAACTTTAATCCAGTATTGCTTAGTGTATTGGTATTTGTTGTAGTGGTTGTATTTGGTGGTGTGTTGACCTCAAGATAGTTTGGGATATTATCTTGATCTGAGTCTAATAGCATAGATTCTACCAAAGAAGTGCTAACTCCAGCCACTAATCCATTGGTATTATCAACACTACCATCTACTATGCCATCGTTATTGGCATCAATATAGTTTTGTCCAGCCTCATTTAGGTCAGACGATCCATCATTGTCAGAGTCTAAATCCCTGAAGTCTGGGACTGAGTCGCCATCAGTAT
>CAYZIP010000009.1:0-13431 GCA_964478695.1 uncultured Candidatus Saccharibacteria bacterium | reverse complement strand
CATTGTCAGAGTCTAAATCCCTGAAGTCTGGGACTGAGTCGCCATCAGTATCTACGACACTGCCAACAGTAGGTCCTTTTTCTATAGAGTCAAGAATACCATCATTGTCAGAGTCTAAATCCCTGAAGTCTGGGACTGAGTCGCCATCAGTATCTACAGCCAGTGTTTGGTCAAAAGTATTGTCTGTTGTGTCTGGATCATATCCTTCCATGCCATTGGTAATCCCATCATTATCACAATCTCCAGAGGATACTAATTCCACACTATTAGTAGGAGGATCACAATATGCTTTTACTGTGACTGTAATGGCAGCTGCGGCTGTAGCTCCATTGTCATCTGTAACAGTGTATTTAATGGTGGTTGTACCAATAAAATTAGTTGTTGGAGTATATTTAACAGTATTGTCTGGATTAACTGTTACAGATCCGGACATATCTCCCGAAGCAATACTAGGAGCTGAAACTACTAGGCTAGTATCTTCAGCATCAGTGTCGTTGGCTAGTACATTAACGTCAACTGCTGTGTTAATAGCAGTTGCTGCACTATCATCAACGGCTACTGGTGGTGTGTTGACCTCAAGATAGTTTGGGATATTATCTTGATCTGAGTCTAATAGCATAGATTCTACCAAAGAAGTGCTAACTCCAGCCACTAATCCATTGGTATTATCAACACTACCATCTACTATGCCATCGTTATTGGCATCAATATAGTTTTGTCCAGCCTCATTTAGGTCAGACGATCCATCATTGTCAGAGTCTAGATCCCTAAAGTCTGGTACCGAATCACCATCGGTATCTACAACACTGCCAGTAGTGGGCCCTTTTTCTATGGAGTCAAGAATCCCATCATTATCAGAATCTAGGTCAAGATAATCTGGCAACCCATCACCATCGGTATCTATGGCTAGTGTTTGGTCAAAAATATTGTCTGTAGTATCTGGGTCATAGCCTTCCATTTCATTAGTAATTCCATCATTATCACAGTCTCCAGATGGTACTAATTCCACGCTATTGGCGGGAGGGTCGCAATATGCTTTAACAGTGACTGTAATGATGGCTATATCTGTAGCTCCATTGTCATCTGTAATAGTATAACTAATGGTGGTTGTCCCAATAAAGTTAGTTGAGGGAGTGTATTTAACAGTATTGTCTGGATTAACTGTTACAGATCCAGACATATCTCCTGTGGTGATATTAGGCAGAGAAACCATCAAGCCAGTGTCTTCAGCATCAGTATCATTAGACAATACATCAACATCAACCGGTGTGTTGATAACGGTTATAGTATTATCATCAGTGGCCACTGGTGGCGTATTTATCAAGTTCATTGGAGTTGGGATATTGTCGCTAGCTTCTTGAGACACCCCGTTATCATTAACGTCTGGATTAACTCCATCATTAGATACATCTCCAGAAACACCCCCTAAAGCATCTGTGGCTACGGCTTCTGAGTGATTCATCCAAGGGCCATCGGCATCGGTAACATTATTTAAATTAACATCAAAGGTAAAGGTAATAACAACCTCTCCTCCTATATCTATATAGTTTGCTCCCAATGAGTTAATTATATTAATTCCAGCCACACCATCAAATAATGGATCAAGAACTAGGTTGGCATTAGTAGAAGATACAATGGATGGTATTGACACCATACTAAAGTCAGATCCACTAGCACCAGCAAAAGTGCTCAAAAGATTATTGTATAGTGCTATATTGCTATTTAAGGCCAAATCTCCATAGTTCTTTATAGTTACATTAACTTGATAACGCATAGTGTTGCCACCCATATTGGTTGCGCTCACGATTTGCTCAGACACTCCAACAGACCCGGCTGGTGGAGGAAAATCAACCATGCTTGGGCTTTGTTCAGATGGATTACCATCTCCATTAGGGTCTGGATCTAGGCTGCTGTTATCAATAGAGTCATCAGAAACAACACTAGCTCCATCCATAGCCAAAACCTTGACTTGATTGTAATAATCTTGGTAGTCTCCACTAATGGTTCTACTAATATTATCTACCCTAACCACTAAAGTGATATTCTTACTGTCCCCAACCGCTAATGAGTCAGAGCCTGACAACATATCAATAACACTATGTCCGTCATAAGAACCGTTAACGGTTATGCCAGAGTCAGCACTAAGAGACTGGACTGTAGATGTGGTAGGGGCTGGGAACCTACTGGCCAGGTCTTCTAGCAAAGAGACGTTGTTCAAAGGGTTTGGGCCATAATTTTTAATCAAATATTTAAACGTTAAATCATACCTACCACCACCAACACTAACCGCAGACTCCACTGTTTTAGCTACGCCAATTTGTGGTGTGCATGGTATGTTTAGTATTTTGGTCTCCGAAGGAGCACTATATCCAACATATTCACTACTAGCTCCTGGACTAAGGTTTGTGTCTATTGTATTAGCCACAGCAGGGCTAAGTCTGTCGGCGGAAGTGTCTAAATACATTATCTTTTCTGGACTTCCATCAATAGGGACTATTAAGTATTTGCCATCTGTACTAATAGCTATAGATCCACCTTGCCCAGCAGGGGCATTAACATAATAAATATTGTTATTGTTTAAGTTTATAGCAGAAACAGACTGTGTGGAATTACCATAGTTACTAATATATACTGTGCTATTATCTGGATGAAATACGGCGTAAACCGGAAGGTCGCTACTACCAATAGTATTTATACTGGTATAGACTGGGCTAGACAGACCAGCACTAATATCAATTCTGTGTATTTTATTCTCATAATATCCTGGAACTATAATATTATTTCCATCTGGAGAGATAAAAGAACCATAGATCACATTAGCTCCTGGTATTGTTAGAGTGGTGTTTAGTGTTACATCCCCATTAGACACATTAATATCATACACATATACATTATTGGTTGTATTGGCCACAAACAACCTAGACCCATCTGGACTAATGCTAAATCCAAAATATGATGAATACTTGCCAGAAAAAACCTGAGATGGAATAGCTTCATTTACTCCTTCTACATTAAAAATAGATCCATCATTGGTATATAGAAATCTCCCATCAGGAGAAACTACCAAACTATAGGCTCCTCCAGAAGTCCCAACATGAGTAATGGCTCCAGTCTGCATATCAACAACACCAATGTTGCCGGTAGAGTTGTCGTTAAAATATGTATATCTACCACTTTTACTAGTAGCAGAGGTTCCAAATATACCTGCCCCTCCTCCATTAATATATGGTACTCGGGATGAAGCAGTAATATTGTTTTGGTCCATAGTAAAGGCATTAAACCTATTACCAGGAGTAGCAAAATCGCCTTGATAAGCAACACCTTTGGTTAAATTATAAACCCTAACAAGATGATCTACTCCACAAGTAATACCTATAGGAGCATAACGCCATATACCAGAAGCATCAGCTGTAATGGTGGTCTTGTGAATGCCGTCTATAGTAATGGCTAGCTTATCTCCAGCGGCTGAGGCTTGGCCTTCTATTTTATCTACTTGAGCTGAGTCAATAGATAGATAGGGCCAAGTATTAACCAAGGCGCTAGAAAAATTAAATCTTAATAATCCTACTACAAATACATATAACAATACATATAAAAGTCTGTTTTTACGCATGTTTCTTTTCTCCTTGTTTAAAACTTCACCTAATACAAAAAATTATAGCATAAGAATTTATCCCTATACAAGACCCCGTTTGAGGTCTTCCACCAAAGGAACAGTTAGTGGATTAATATTATTTATTTCTCCAAGATAGGCTGATATATAGTCACCAAATAAGACTGTTGAAAATATGTGTTGCATCAAATTCCTACCCATTGTCTCTATGGTAATAGGGTTGAATCCATGTTCTGACAATATATCTTCAGAGATATTCATTCTTTTTTTGTTTATTTTACTCTCCAAAGAACTTTCTATGTAAATGGTTTTGAAGTTCTTGTTTTTAGGAAATATCCAACCGTTGAATTCGTTATGATTAAACTCGGGGAATGTATTATAAAAAGCCAGCTGCTTACTATTTTCATTAAAGTTTATCTTCCACTTTAAAGCGGCAAATCTCATCATTGGTCCAGAATATATAGCAATAGGATGATTAGATAAATCAGTTGCCAGGTCTATTGCTTGATTATTATTAAGTTTATCTTTATTCCAATTAGATTTAATTATATCTAACCAATCGGCTAAAAAATCTATTTCCCCAATAATATTCTTGTCAGCTATTAATTCTATATATGATAAAAGTTTTATTAGCCCTTTAAATGTAGCAAAATATCCTAGTCTTGGCTGTAGGCCACTGGGTAAATCTATCAAAGGTAATTTTAGTTTATCTGCTAAACTATATAGTTTACCGCCAGATGTTGCTATAACTATTTTGGCTTGTTTTTTCATAGCCTGATGAAAACAACTAATAGTCTCTTCGGTATTACCAGAATAAGAAGATATAATTACTAAAGTATTACTCTCTACGTAAGATGGTAAATTATAATCCCTAATTATCTCAAAAGGAACAGAAAGTTTGTCTATATAAATATTTTTAAATAACTCTGCAGCTAGAGCAGATCCTCCCATCCCAGCTAAAACAATATTATCTAAATAATTATTTTTTGACAGCCTAAATATTTGATCTAAACGCAAACAATAATCCTGCCGAAGTAGGCTTGGTTGATGATCTATTTGGTCAAATATACTATTCATAATCTAATCAATCTTTATATTAATTTACTTTCAATCCTACATTAAATCCATTTGAGCTCATCCAAGAATGATTTTCAATGAGTAGGTTCAGGGTTTTATTGTAATCACCAGCAGTAGGAGGAGTTTTTAA
This sequence comes from uncultured Candidatus Saccharibacteria bacterium, assembly GCA_964478695.1. Classification (GTDB taxonomy): domain Bacteria; phylum Patescibacteriota; class Saccharimonadia; order JAGOAT01; family CAYZIP01; genus CAYZIP01. The sequence continues at coordinate 8,611 of CAYZIP010000009.1, read as the reverse complement.
CCAGAAGTTAAATGTTCCTACTTGATCTGGTCTTATATTGTTTTCTTTTAAGCCTGCTGGCCTAATGGGGGCTATCCAGCTATTATCGTATAAGTCTGAGGTACTATTGGTTGGATTATATGTTCCCACCCTGACTGGTGTTGCTCCTAAGTTAGACCAATCTGTTTGAGATGTATTTCTGGCCCTTACTTCTACATAGACTCTAGTATTTGGGTTAACTGTTGTACTAGAAACTATACTTTTGGTGCTATCTGTATAATAGCTTATGCTCTCTATTTGATAAGTAGAGCTTGTATTGGATACTGTAACGTCTAGATAAGTACCAGCATCATTAAGCCATACGACATTCTCTAAAACTAGCCTAAACCTTTGTCTGTATTGTCCAGTTCCACCTCCTTTAAAAGGTATTTCATAATAAGCCACCTGACCAGGATCAACCTTGTGTTGATTAGCGGATAAACTGCCATCACTATTAAACACCTTGGTAAAATTGATTGCTGGGCGACATTTACATGCTCCCCATGAACCATCACTAACACTAGATGGAGTATTATTGTTGTCTGTTCCAAGATGCACAGGAGAGCTACCAGCAGGAGCACTGGATAAGCCTATATCATCATACCAGGGGGATGATCCTGTATTGGTATATTTAATCCACTCTACAGTTACTTGACCAGGCCTAATTCTAGAATAACCAGATTGACTATGGTAAGAGCTGCGATAGGTGTCTGTTGTTGTTATATTCTTCAATCCTACATTAAATCCATTTGAGCTCATCCAAGAATGATTTTCAATGAGTAGGTTCAGGGTTTTATTGTAATCACCAGCAGTAGGAGGAGTTTTTAACCAGAAGTTAAATGTTCCTACTTGATCTGGTCTTATATTGTTTTCTTTTAAGCCTGCTGGCCTAATGGGGGCTATCCAGCTATTATCGTATAAGTCTGAGGTACTATTGGTTGGATTATATGTTCCCACCCTGACTGGTGTTGCTCCTAAGTTAGACCAATCTGTTTGAGATGTATTTCTGGCCCTTACTTCTACATAGACTCTAGTATTTGGGTTAACTGTTGTACTAGAAACTATACTTTTGGTGCTATCTGTATAATAGCTTATGCTCTCTATTTGATAAGTAGAGCTTGTATTGGATACTGTAACGTCTAGATAAGTACCAGCATCATTAAGCCATACGACATTCTCTAAAACTAGCCTAAACCTTTGTCTGTATTGTCCAGTTCCACCTCCTTTAAAAGGTATTTCATAATAAGCCACCTGACCAGGATCAACCTTGTGTTGATTAGCGGATAAACTGCCATCACTATTAAACACCTTGGTAAAATTGATTGCTGGGCGACATTTACATGCTCCCCATGAACCATCACTAACACTAGATGGAGTATTATTGTTGTCTGTTCCAAGATGCACAGGAGAGCTACCAGCAGGAGCACTGGATAAGCCTATATCATCATACCAGGGGGATGATCCTGTATTGGTATATTTAATCCACTCTACAGTTACTTGACCAGGCCTAATTCTAGAATAACCAGATTGACTATGGTAAGAGCTGCGATAGGTGTCTGTATTAACCCAAGATCCACCAAACCAATCATTAAAAAATTTAATGAAATTATAATTACCATAATAATATGTGCCTTGTCTTAAATTATATGCACTGTCTGGTCTATGAGGAGTGTAATTATATAAAGACCCACTGATACAATTGTCTAGTCTAGTAGAAATGCCATCTACGTTAGGAGTGGCATTTTTCTTCCATTGTGCGCTAACATACCATCCTGGATAAGAGCTAGTGTTGCCACAATTTCTATCAAACCCAACCCTTAATAAGGTTACACCTAATCGAATTTGATTATACAGACCAGCATATTCGCTATCACAGACACTCTGAGACTCCGGACAACCATATCCCATAGCCCACTTATACTGACTATTAAAAGGCCAAGTATCAGTTATTAGTGATTGTTCTTTTTGTAATATAACCAAAATTACTTGGGGATTAACTCCTTTTTCTTGAGCTATATCGTATATAATCTGAGATGCTCTTTTGTTGGTGCTAGGATCAATATAATCTTTTAAGCAAACCCATGGGGTCGATGGAGATGACCCTGTAGCTGGGTCTATGTGCCAAGAATCACAAACCGGTACTCTGGCATTTAAGAATATTTGTATATCATTAACAGACATGGATGATGTTCTTGTAAATAAACTATCATCCATAATGCGGTTGTTATATCCAGCATCTATTTGCGGAGTATTGGCATAACCATGAGCCATACTAAAGGCTAATAGTATTAGTATGGATGATACTATAAAACTTCTTAGTGCCCTCATAATTTTATTATACCAAAAGCATTATGATTATATTCAAGTAAAATACAGCCATATGTGCTCCGAACAGATATGGTTAAGCCGGAGAAATGGTTACTCTTCTAGACAGTCCTTGACCTGTGCTGTTGGTAGTAATATCTTTTCTGTCTGCTAGACTCATGTGTATTATTCTTCTGTCCCCTGGCCTCATTGGCCTTAACTGTACTTCTTTATTTTGAGAGATGGCCTGATCGGCCATCTTATTGGCCAAAACTAATAGTTTCTCTTGATTATCTTTTTTATAACCACAAATATCTATAGTAATAAATTGAGTATTATTAAATTTATGTTTAACGATATTATTAAGTATATACTCTAATGCTCTTAAATTATCTCCATTATGGCCAATGGCTAAAGACTTTTCTTCAGTATCAATGTCTAATACTGGATCACCAGCTATATAATTAACACTTAGACTATAAACAAATCCGAGTTGATCTAAAATTATTTGTAATTTTTCTGTAGCGTAATTAATATAATCTTCATGCATATCAAGCTACTCCCCTTTTTTAACACTTATTACAACATCTTCTACTTTTTCTTTATGATATTTATGTATAAGATATGTTTGCAAAACAGCAAAAGTGGTGCTAGTGGTCCAATATAGAGATAGTGATGATGGCATTTTAGCTCCAAAGAAAATGGTCAAAAGTGGGAGCATATACATCATTTGTTTAGTTAGCATGGCTTGGGGATCATTTTTATCAGTATTGGTTTGTTTGGGGTGTATAATTCTGGTTTGCAAGAATTGTGTTAGTCCGGCCATTATGGCCAATACAATACTGGGCTTGGCTAAATCTATAAGCCCCAAGAAACTTGTATTTATATGTGCCTTAGTACTAAATATATTAGAAATAAAAGCATTATCTTTAACAAAGGGATATAAATGATTTAATACCTGATAGTCATCTTGAACTATAGATCTAAAAACAAAGAATAGTGATAAAAGCAATGGTATTTGTAATATGGTTGGCAGACAACTAGAGAATGGGCTAACTTTTTTCTCTTTATAGAACATCATCATAGCTTGACTTTCTTTTTGTCTATCTCCTTTTGCCTCTTTTTTTATTGCTTGTATTTCTGACTGTAGGCCAGCCATCTTTTGTTGAATAATAATTTGTTTTCTTTGGAATGGCCATAATATTATTCTAATAATAGATGTGGTTAATATAATAGCTATTCCCAAATCGTGATTTGGTATAAACGATAATATTATTATTAATAGATTGGTAATTGGATATAAAAAAATGGCATGGTAAAGTGTTGCAAATATATTAGGCATAGTAATTATTCTCCTATTCTGTCTTTAACTGCTTGCTTATAAGATGAGCTAAAAGGGTGACATTTTAATACTCTACACAAACCAATATATAAACCTTTTATGCTTCCATGATCTAGAACTGCTTGTTTAGTGTATTCACTACAACTAGGTTCGAATGGACATATTGGCTTACTGTACCTTAGTATTCCATGGTTGGCGGATATATATTTTTGATATAAATTTATTATTACAACCAAAAACACCTATTTTAGACCTCTTAGTATGGTTATCATCTCGCTTTTGTAAGCATCAAAGCTAGCCTTGGACTTCACTTTAAAAATAAAAAAGCCAGATATAATCTGATTATATCCTAATAGGCTATTTCTTTTCAAAATAACTTCATTATTAAAGATATGAAAGAACTCTCTTTTTAATCTATTTCTTAATACAGCTTTCTTTTCATATTTTTTACTATTTATAACCAGAATCTTATTATCTATATTTTTATGCCAAAATACATCTATGTATAACCCCTTTATTTTTTTGGACTTTTGAAATACTTTTGATATTTCTATTTTAGAGAAATGCCTAAAATTTTTTGCTAGCACTAAAAACCTAAACTGTTAGTTTGGCTCTACTTTTGTCTCTTCTTCTTTTTAAAACAGCTCTACCAGAACGACTAAACATTCTAGATAGGAATCCATGTTTTCTAAGTCTTTTTAACTTTTTGGGTTGATATGTAGCCTTCATATATTACTTATAATATCACTTATTAGTATTCCCAGTAAAGACCCATTGATCCTAAGATCTACACTAAAATACCTTGTGTCACTTAGGGGGTCTTATTTTTATGAATAGATATATCAAAAAATATTATTATATAAAATAATCTATAATTTTATTCACATCATTATCCACATTCAAATAATGGTGTTTTTATCTGTAGATTAATATTTATCCACATAATAGTTATGTTGTGTGTGAAAAAATGTTATTGATTATTTATAAGCAAAAAACATAAAATATTACTTATTAGAGAGGGTGGAAGAGGGTGAAATGAGCGGGTCAAACAACGCTGTTAGTGTGTGGAAAAATATTATTGATGAATTATTAGTTAAATATAGTGACTCGGCTATATTTAAAACTTTATTTTCTAATACCAAAATAAAGAGTATTGATAGTAAATACATTATTATTAGCTGTAATAATGTATTTACTATAGAAAATATTAAAAAGAAGTTTGAAGCTGAAATATTAGATATAATTCAAAGCATTAATCCAGATATTACCAAAATTGATTATGAGGTAGATAGCTTTGCTCATACAATTATTAAAACTGGTACTAAGAGATTTAATTCTCAGAATCAGAAAAAGAAAATTGTTGAAGAAAAAGAGAATTTCCAATACCAACCAACTACTGATAATTATGATTTTAAGAATTTTATTGTTGGCTCTAGTAATAAGCTAGCTTTTGCTGCCAGTCAATTCGTAGTAGAAAAACCAGGATCTCATTATAATCCCTTGTTTATATATGGCCCTCCTGGAACTGGAAAAACTCATTTGCTTTGGTCTATTCGACTGGCCCTAGAGAAGAAAATTAATAAATTAAAATCTGTATATGCCACTAGTGAGGAATTTACTAATGATTTTATTAGATCTGTACAAGAAGGTGAGGCTAAAAATTTTAGCAATAAATATAGAAATGTAGATTTATTGTTAATAGATGATTTGCAATTTATAGCAAAAAAAGAAAAAACTCAAGAAGAGTTTTTTCATACATTTAATACGTTACATCAAGCTGGTAAACAAATAGTACTTTGTGCTGATAGACCACCAAAACAAATAGAAACTATAGATCAAAGGCTAACTAGTCGTTTTGAGTGGGGCATGGTAGTAGATGTAGGCTTGCCCGACCTAGAGACAAGAGTGGCTATATTGATCCATAAAGCTTTTAGCAGAAAAGTATTCCTGCCTCTTGAAATAGCTAATTATATAGCCGAAAAATTAGATGGAAATATTAGGGAGCTAGAGGGATTCCTTAATAAGATAATAGTACAAAGTACTTTAAAGGGTAATATGATTGAAATGGAGATTGTTGAAAAAGAATTAGACACTCTTGGTCTTAATAATAATAAGATTATAAAACCAAATCAAGTAATTGAATCTGTTGCTAATATATACGGAGTAGCAATAGATGATATTTTAAGTAGTAAGAGAGATCAATATATAGTAAAGCCTAGGCAAGTAATTATGTATATACTAAGGAAACGCCTAGACCTTTCTCAGGTTCAAATAGCTAAAATACTTGGGGGCAAAGATCACACCACAGTAATTTATGCTCTTAAAAAAGTAGAAGAAAAAATGAAAAAAGATAAAACATTTAAAGAAGATTTAGAAGAAATACTAGCACAGATATTTAAAAATTAAATTAGTTATTTTAAAGCTTTTATCATTAATAATTACCATCTCTGAAGATGTGGATAAGTATGTGGAAAAAGCATAACTAATAGTTTAAAACATATAGTTTTATACATACTTAAAAATATACATAATTATATGTTGAAAAAACATGTGTTTTAAACATATAGTTTTTCTTAAAAATATACATAATTCACATTAATAAAAAGGTTGGGAATGAGAAGCAAATTATATATTCCACTTTTTAACATAGCTTATTACTACTATTACTATATTTATATATAAATATAGTACAGAACATAAGGTATAATAATACATATAAACTTTAGACTGAAGGAGGGGTATTGAAGTTAACTATATTACAATCTAGCCTATCTAAGGCTCTTTCTATTATTAATAGAAATACGGGCAGTAAAAGTACATTACCAATACTATCTACTGTTTTACTAAAAGCTTATAAAAATAATTTAGAATTAATCGCTACAAACCTAGAACAAGCTATAAATATTAAGCTAGGAGCAAAAGTAGATATAGAAGGACAGATATGTATATCTGCTAAACTTTTACAAGAAATAGTAGCAAATATAAATGAAGATAAAATAGAAATAATTTTAGATAATAATCAAATAGAAATCAGAACAGATAATTATCATTCAAAAATTAATATTTTTAATAGTAATGAATATCCAGAAATACCAACAACTACCGTAAATTCAAAAATTAATATCAACGATATAGTTTTATCTAATTTAATTAGTCCAGTAACTGTTTCTTGCCAACAAGACAGTAATATTCCTGTTTTAACAGGAATATTATTTGACTTTAATAATAATAAATTAACAATAGCTTCAACAGACTCATTTAGACTAAGTCAGAATAGTTTAGAGTTAGCTCATAATTTAAACACAAAGTTTATTATCCCAATATCATCTATTAATGAATTAATTAAGATTATAGGATCTGATGATTTTGGAGACATCGTTATTATGGTAGGAGAAAATCAAATAGAATTTGTTATAGGGCATATTAAATATACTTCTCGATTAATAGAAGGCAATTTTCCAGACTATACCAAAATATTACCAACAGAACATAAGGGTGAAATGAATTTAAAAAAAGATGATCTATTTAGGACTATTAAATTAGTGGATTTAGTTGCTAAAGAAAACTCACATTTGATTAATGCTAAAGTAGCAGATAATAAATTATTATTATCTGCTAGTGCTAATGATATTGGTGAGAATGATGCTTATATAGAAATTGATCATAAGGGTGATAATGTAGAGTTTATTATTAATGGCAAGTTTTTATTAGAAGCTTTATCTGTATGTGATAGTAGTGATGTTTTAATTCAATATATTAACAATAGTAGTCCAATAGTATTAAAAGATAAAGTTAAGCCAAACTATTTGCATCTAATTATGCCACTAAAAGTATAATTAATACTTGTTTTTAAAATAAAAATAAAAATTTTCATGCTAAATAAAATAAAAATAAATAATTTTAGAAATCATCAAGATCAAGAGTTTAAGTTTGATCAGTATAATTATATTACTGGTAATAATGGAGTTGGAAAAACTAATATATTAGAAGCCATATATATATTATCTATTGGCAAGTCATTTAGGAGTCCAGACCAAGGACTTATAAATTATAAATCAGAATTTTTTAGAATCGAAGGAGAATATGTAGATAATACAGTTTTATTTTATCTTGATGCTTCTAATAAAAAATTAACCATTAATGATATTAAGAAAAATATTTCTGATATTATAGGCATACATCCAGTGGTTTTGTTTGAGCCAGAACAGCTTGGTTTATTTTATTATCAACCAATGCTGAGAAGATCATGGATGGACCAAATTTTATCTCAAGTAGATGAACAATATTTAGTTAATTTAATGCACTATATAAAGTTAATTAAAAATAAAAACATTGTCCTTAAAGGCAGTAAGAATATAGACTTAATAAAAGCAGTCAATATTCAAATCATCCCACTTTTAGATTATTTAATAGCTAAAAGAAAATTTCTAATAGAAGAGCTAAATATATTTATTAAAAACAACCAAGAATTATTATTTGATTCCAAATATAGCGTTGAAGTTAATTATAAATTTTCTATAGAAGATATTAATATAGAGAATTTAAACTCTAAAATAGACACGGATATTAAATTTGGAGCTAGTCAGTATGGTATACATAGAGATGATTTAATTATTACAATTAACGGACAAAAGATTAATCAAATCTTATCAAGAGGAGAAATGAGATTAATAGTATTTTTAATTAAGGTTTTTGAATCAAAATTTATTTTAGATCAAACTAAGAAAAATCCATTAATAATATTAGATGATATATTTAGTGAGTTAGATGTTTTTAAAGAAGATAAGTTAATTAAATCACTTCCTTCAAGCTCTCAAATATTTATATCAACCACCAGATTAAATCATATTGTTGATGCTAATATTATAAACTTATAATATGGAAAAAATATTATTAAAAACATACACAAACCCATATAAAGACTTAAAAATATTAATAGAAAAAATT
>CAYZIP010000008.1:3993-31788 GCA_964478695.1 uncultured Candidatus Saccharibacteria bacterium | reverse complement strand
ATGCTAGTCTATCTAGTGACCCTTCCTTAGACATAGATCATAACTCCCTAGACACCTCTTCTAAAAGTACTAACCTAGACCATCTATTTACCTCTACTACTACCTTTACCCCCACTGCTTCTGCCTCTACCACCCCCAATACTACTACTTCTACCTCCGCTACCACCGCTACTACTACCCCTACCTCTACAACCAACACCAAACACACTACCCCTCATACTGGCTCTACCTTTGGCTTTGAGGTGTAGGGGAGGAAGAAGCTAAGTAGAAGCTAATCTAAGAGCTTCTAAAGCTTTTTTCTACATAACTTCTATTAAACCCCCTCAAGTAAAAGCATTAAACCTTAAACTATTTCTACATGTAGACTATATATCTTTACTAGACTATCTCTCTTTAGAGAACTTACTACCACAGCTCCATCTATGACGACTTAAGGTCCACAATTCCGCTCATAGATCTACAGCCATCTAGATCTATAACCTCATTCATACATCCACACTCATCATTCTAACCTTAGGTAATATGTCACCACTTACTTCTATTGATATAATGAGGAGTAAATAAGGGGGGATTAAAGGGGGGTGGAGGGTTTTTCGGTTCACAGAGAACCTAGGCAGCTTAATTTCCATGACTTTGATGTATTATGTCCTTCAAAGTCCCTGGTTGATATCGAGCAAGCTGGCTCTTACAGTAAACGTCAGAGACAAATACAAAGGTATTGTGATAGTTTAAAAAATGTGACTGGCCTGCGTACTTGGACCAATGTAGTCTGGACAAAGATAGAGATGGAATTTACCGAAGCTAGCCATAGATTTGATTCTAGAGATTCTAAGAAGATAATAGATAGCCTGCCCTTACCATTACCCCTTGGTTCAGAGATAGGATTTTTAGGGAGTATTATCGGAGATGATGAACATATTATGATACTACCCATATCTAAAACATTATCAATAGAAGAGGCATGGGTGGAGAAAGAAGGTTGCAGGGATAAAAAGCTTGATGGAGTATGGCTTGAAATCACTCCTCCAGTGTGTGATTGGGATATTTATGATTTAATCCTCTGTCTACAAAAAGCAGAATATACAGATACTGCAATGTCTGTGCCCAATTTTAATGGTGTATTATTCGAAGATCTATCTGAAGATAATCAAGCAGAGCTTACAGCAAGATGCCCAACCGGGACTATGAATAGATCCAATAGATACACAGACCAACCCGTTCGGATATGGATTCCTCTTAATGATGATGACTATTTAAATAGAATATCATCAGAAGAATTAAATTATATAGTATTAAAAAAGGCTAGAATGAATGGCCATGAAGTACAAAAAATGCTAGAAACACTATGCTCCCTAGGAGCTTTATCATTTGATAGATCAGCCTGCTACAAGATGCTGCGTCAAGTTATAGCTATACCATAGTAGTGCATGGTAATAACCAAATTTTAGTAAGTTAGTAACCACTATCATATTGTAATAGATATAAGTTTTATTTTTGTTAAAATCATATATATGAAAAACAATATTCTTACCGGCATCAAACCAACAGGAAAACCAACTATAGGTAACTATATAGGAATGTTAAGTAGATTAAAAGATTATCAATCTGATGATAATAATTGTTTTTACTTTATACCAAATCTACATGATTTAGCTAATGATCTTGGCTTAGATCAGTGGCGCGACAATACATATGATCTGATTGCTTGGTTGATTAGCTTGGGAGTTGACCCCAAGCAGTCTTATATATATCTAGAAAGCGACATCCCAGCTATTAGCCAGATAATGGTAGCTTTAAACTATTTTGTGAATATGGGAGAGCTTTCTCGTCAGACCCAATTTAAAGGCAAGACCCAGAATGGCTCTTATGACAAAAATAATGTCGGCCTTTTTGAATACCCTGTATTAATGGCGGCGGATATATTAGCTTTTGATGCCAATATGGTCCCAGTAGGGGATGATCAAAAACAACACGTAGAACTAGCCAGAGATATAGCTAATAGATTTAATCACAAAACCAATAGTTCTATTATGACCGTTCCAAAAACAGTATTGCCTCTGCATGGGGCTAGAGTCAGAAGCTTAAGTAATCCATTAGTAAAAATGAGTAAGTCTGAGTCGTCAAAATCATATATTTTATTAGAAGACCCCATAGATAGCATCAATGCTAAAATTCAGTCTGCAGTTACTGACAGTATTGCTAGTATAAAATATGATTATATAAATCAGCCAGGAATATCTAATTTACTAGACATTTATCATAGTTTTTCTGGCCAAAAAATAGAGAGCATAGTCTCTATGTATAGTAGTGATATTAGCTACAAAAGATTCAAGGATGATTTGGTTCAAGTAATTGTGTCTAAACTCAGGACTTTACAAAACAACTATGATCAATATAACGATAGAACATATATTGATAGTATTCTAAAGCGAAATAAAGAGAAATTAAATGTATTGGCAAATAAAAAGCTAGATATTATTTATGGGGCCCTAGGTGTAGTTCATAATGCATAGTATAGAAATATAATAATATTTAGAAATAAAAATAACTTTGAGCTTGATAATGTAGGCCCATCCAATCATGAGAGTCCATAATTTCATTCTAGAGTAAATCACTCGTATGGACATTAAAATTTAAGAATTGTTTTAATGACATATTTACCTTAATAAAATCTTAGCCTATAATAAGACTTAAGCATAAGTATATTTAAAACAAAGGAGAAACATAAAAATGTCTAAGACTTCTCGTCATCACAACAATCATGATTCTGATCATTATAGATCAGCCAACATGGATGGTAGTGATCAACAAAACAGTGACAATGTTGACCATTCTGTCACGGCTAGAGCTAATGGTAGAGATCAAGGTACGGGTAATAGAAAGCATTCTTGGAAGAAAAAACTAATTATAGCTCTGTTGGGTATAGTAGTTTTATCTGCCTTGGCTGTAGTAGGATTAATGCAGCGTAGAACTTATTATAGTAATAAATTCTTGGCAGAGAGCTGGCATAAGGTATATGCCTCCACTAATAATGTAGTATCTAGTGCATCCATCAATGATATTAGCGACACTAAAGAACTAAATCAGCAGTGGGCTAAGCTCAATGAAACATTAGAGAATCAGAAATTTTTATTAGGACAAATTAATCACAATCTTAATCGAGCCAAATACTTTGATAAGTATAATAAACTCTTAGAAGATCTAGTCAATGCCACCAAGACAGAGTGGAGTGTGGACTTGGGTAACAGAGAGGCGCTTAATCAAAGTCTGGGAGCCAGATCTGTAGAGCTAAAAAGCCTAAACGATCAATCTAGCGATTTTGCTAAGGCATATAGCGACATCCTTAAAGACGAAAGAATAGACCTATATAAAGTAGTTGAAAAACTACAAGAAAAAGTAAAGGCATTTTATTTAGAAGAAGATAAAAAAACAGAGGATGATAAAGCAGCAGAGAACCTTAAGAATGAACAAGCTCAAGCTGCAGCCGCTGAGTTATTAGCAGCAAAAGAAGCAGTGGTCAATTTTGCTAGTTCTTTGGTTAAGAATAATGATACCTTGATTACTCAAAGCCTCAGCTCGGGGTATAAAAAAGAGTTTAAAAAAGAACAATATATCAATCAATCCAGTAGTATATCTGCCTACAGAATTATAGATACAAAAAAATCAGATAATGGGAGCTATTACCTGGTGGAGACCTCTCTTACCGTAACATATACCGATAATAGTAGTTCATATCCTTATACTCAAAAATTTAGAGTTGTTAAGGAGTCTGGTCGCTGGTTAGTAGATGGCCCATCCTTATAAATTATTTAGTAGCAAATCCAAAGCAAAGCTGAGTATAGTAGGCACTCCTCTTGGTAATATTAGTGATATTAGCCTTAGAGCCGTACTGACACTGAGCTTGGCTGATATTATCGCTTGTGAAGATACTAGAAGGGCTAAGCAATTACTAGATTTAATAAAGTCTAGTAATGTTTGGACTAGTGCTTTGATTTCAAAAGATATTAGTTGGTCTAAGGACCAAAAATTAGTATCCAATTTTGTTGGCAATGAGCATCATAGGCTAGAGTCTTTTATGGCCTTTTTGGCACAAGGGAAACATATCGTTTTGATCAGCGATAGCGGTATGCCTGCTTTATCTGATCCAGGGAATCTATTGATAAATAGTGTGGCAGATAATGGTTATGATATAGAAATAATCCCATCTGCCAGCGCTTATAGCACTGCTCTTATCAGATCTGGCCTAGGGGATAGAAGGCATCTATTTTTAGGCTTTTTACCAAAATATAGTTTAGTAAAATTTGATACTATATTTAATACTTGGCAAAGACATTGGCAGATTGATAATGACTTATTAATACTTTGCTATGAAAGTCCTCATAGAATAAAGAAAACATTGGGGTATTTAAAAGTTTTAGAAATAAAATATGACCTTAGGTTAAAAGTGAGTATTGCTAGAGAGTTGACCAAGAAGCATGAACAAGTAATCAGTGGATCCGTAGAAGATGTACTATCAAATGTTGTAGAAAAAGGTGAGATGGTTTTAATAATTGGTCAAAATTAACATTCAAACACTATCTTTTTACTAATTTAGTAGTATTGATTGAATTTATATTATAATCAGTATTATATAAAGGGGGTTTTATGTCAGAGAGATTAAGGGGGAGAAGACGAAGAGGCAATCTTGATCAGGAGCTTGCTATAACTAAATCTGGTATATATGTGGTTTTGGATGGTCCTCAGGGGGCTGGTAAGACCACTATAAGCGATTACGTTATAGAGCGAGGTATAGATGAAAGAGTTCGTTTTATTCGTTTGCATGAGCCTCATTTTAGGGAAAATCTAGCGCCTGTTGATAGCGACAAGAGTAGTTTGGTAAATGATAGCTTGCGAGAGACCATCATGATGTTGCTTAAAAGGCCAGATGATCTATCAGAATATGCTTTGGCTAAGTTATATAATCAATTCAGGCTAGAAGAGGACAGTGGAATGTATGCTTTACTAGAAGCCACTGCACAAGGAGTAAATGTTATATCAGATAGAAGCTGGCTCTCTACGCTTGTTAATCAAGTGGCTTTAGGCAAAATAACAGAAGAAGATGCTAGGGAGATATATGAAGAGTTTGTTGTGATTAATCAAATTATTTCTCCAAGCCTTACTCTTATCGTAGAGCGAGACTGGGAATTGGTCGAAGCATCTCTAGCACAAGATGGCTATAATAATGCCTATAGAAAAAGAGGACGTTATTATTTTGAAAAATCATCAGAAGCATATAGGGCTATAGGTGAGCATTTAGGGTTAAGTTTTTTAAAGAATAATGGGGATATTGAGGATGCTGTTGGTGCCGTCCAGCAAATTTTAGGATTAATGATAGAGTTTGATAATAATCTAGCACAGGTCAAGACCGCCGCGGGCCATGACCATATAGTAACAATAGGCCAGCATAGCTTAGCTAATGTAGATTCTGTTGATTCGCTCCCACGACTTAAAGATATAAGGCCTAAGTATATAGATGAAAAAGGACGCATTATGGTAGCTGGGGAAGAATTACTGAGTAAAATATTTTCTACCCCAGATAGAGGGACGTATTTAATACTGCCTCATGTTCCACACAGCTTTAGTGGATCTGTTATGGGAAGATTGTCTCGCACTCATTTGGGTTTAAGACAATTAATATTAACAGAGTTTTTAGAAGAAGCAGTAAAAATAGCAGAATCTGTCGATGTTAATGAAACTAAAAATAAAGCTGCCGCCTTATATGAAAGGGTTTATAGCGGCTTTGGCGATGATAGTGTGGGGCAGCTATGGAGTATTCATTTTATGGTAGAAGGAGCATCGGCCATAGCCATTAAAGAGCTCGAGAGTTATAGGCTAGCGGCCTATTTAGAACAATCCACTAGATATATACCATTTAATGAACGTGGTCAGGATGGTAAATATAGATATCATATCCCAGATGTATTAACCCCAGAAGGCCTAAAGCCACTGCGGGATCAATATATAGCTTCTATGGACCAGCGCTTTGATGACTATGGTCGTGTATTCGAGCGAGTATTCTCTATGCTTCAATATCGAGAGAGCAAAGAAGGTGGAGCTATATATAATTTTAGGGCTAAATATATAAACGATAATCCAGATGCTCCCACAGAAGGGATAGAAAGAGCAGTTAGATTATTTATTAATGGCCCTATCAGAGCTAGGGCTCTCGATGCTGCCAGAAATATGTTGCCCATAGCTACCGTTGCTAATGTCGGAGTATCTGTATCCTCTCAAGAATTTGAGTATATGATAGTTAAGATGCGAGCTAGCAAGAATAAAGAAGTCAGAGATATGGCTGAATCTCTATTAAGTGGAGCTAAGGAGCATTATGGGGCAACAGTGAAAAGGGTTGACCTTGATGATAGAGGAGTTAAACAGACAGCTCATTTTAGAAAAGTAGATCAAGAAATGGCTGATGTAGTGCAGTTTATGACAGGACTATATGGAGATGAGGCGGCAGTATTGCCGGAAGTATTGTCTCATGAAGATGTTATATATAATAGATTACAAAAGGATGGATTTTTTGTAAAAATAAAGCGAAGCGATAAGCCAGCAATAAAAGAAGGTAGTAGTGAAGAAATAAAAAGTGGGAATAGAGACGATTTCTTTGATCCTATTATAGAGCATATATTATGTACTATCGTAGAGGGGATGAGCGAGGCTCGAGCTTGTGCTATAGTAAAAAAAATGAACTCAACAGATAAGCAGAGTATGCTACAGGCTTGTATGGGTGATCATATAGAGAATAGGCGCAATAAAACACCAAGAGCCTTTGAAACTATATCTTTTTCCGTAGAGATGGTGGTGGATTATGGCATATTTAGAGATTTACAAAGGCATAGACTATTAACTGTGGATTGGCCAAAGGTAACTCCAGCCATAGGATATAAGCCAGCTCATGGAGATATACAGGCAGTAGAAGGGTCAGAGGATATTTATGATCAATCTTTTAGGGCTGCTAGAGAATTGTATGATCAGATGATGAAGGCTGCTGATGGGATGGAAGACGAAATACTAAAAGCAGAGCTAACAGAATCGGCCCAAGAAGCACTACTGATGGGAACATATATGCGTTCCAATTGGAATATAAACTTTCGATCTTTAATACATATACTTGAACTACGTACTCAGCCGGCTGGACATGAAGGATATAGAAAGGTATGCCAAGAACTATTCAGACAATTATGCGTCATAGCTCCGTGGATGGGAGATCCTGATAATTTAGATCAATATGGAATTCCTCAGGGAGGTATTTTACAGTTAATCGTTAATATGACTATGGATCCGGATGCCATTGGTCGTGCCGCTGAGCATTATAAAAATAATCAACTTACCTAAAGTTTTAGGTAAGTAAAAAGCAAATAAAATTTTAGAACATAGTAATCTCTAAATCAAAAAACTTATTAAAACTTTAATAAGTTTTGCTTACTGGATATTATATTCTTTGATCTGCTTTAAAGGGGATTATATAAACAGCCGTTCTACATTCCGTGCTCAAAGTTCTGATGGTCTATTAATCCACTAGAACGTAAGCTTATAGAAGCTTTAGCATATGCTTGTAGTAGGTTTAAACAATAGTCAATTCTGTTAGATATATAAGAGTCGTCGGCATTGTCTTTATCAATATTGGGCCAATCTTTTAATGTAGTATTGGCATTACGGATAATCATATGCTCGGGGATATAATAAAAACGGTTATTTTTACTACTAAAAGCTCTCAGTTGGGACACTGGATATGATCCACCGTGGCTAGTGGCACTGACAGATACTATTAAGACTGGCTTGTGGCTAAGCTCAGCTTTAACATACATCAGCATATTGGATAGAGCTGGAGAACTCATTCCATTCCATTCTGGGGTAACAAATATTAATCCATCTGCTTTTTCTAAAGTAGATCTGATGGGTCCCCACAAATCAATTGTGTTTTTATCACCCATCCATAGACTGGCATCGAAGAATGGCAGAACATTTTTGTTTAAATCTATCATGTTAAGATCAATGTCCTTACCTTCAGCAGCTAATTTATCTCTAATGATATTAGAAAACTTTAATGAGTTGGAGTTAGGCCTGGAGGACGCACTGATAATAACAATATTCATATTCTTATATCATAACACCAAGCTTTTGATTGAAGCAATGATTTAAATATTGCTATAATAAACTTAATATGGCAGCAGAATATAGCTTTGATATTATTAGTAAATATGATTTATCTAAAATAATTAATGCTACTGAGCAAGCTCAAAGAGAAATAAACAATCGTTATGATTTTACTGGAACGGATTCATCTATTGTCTTTGATAAAGACAAGCACCTAATTGTCATAAATTCAGACTCTAAATTAAAAGTAGAGGCAGCAGTTACGGTGTTGGAACAAAAGATGGTCAAGGCTGGACTGGATTTGCGATTAATAGATAAGGGGACTGAATTCAAAGAGATGGGTCTAGGTAGGGTAAAGCAAGATATATCATTAATTAACGGATTATCTAGTGATAGAGCAAAGGAGGTCTCTGCCTGGATACGGAATAATTTTTCTAAAGCCAAAAGTAGTATTAACGCTGATAAAGTCAGAGTATCAAGTCCCAGTAAAGATGTATTGCAGGAAATAATCTCAAGAATAAAAAATGCTAGTTTTGACTATCCTTTAGATATTGAAAACTTAAGATAATATCCTGATATATAGTAATTTTAAGATTACTAAAAATCACTTTATTGCGGGTAAAGTACATCATAAATAATGCCTGAAAAGAAAACAACTGATATAATATTAAGTATTATGAGGGTTATCTTTATAGACCGCGATGGTACTATTGTAAACAGTAAAAGCGGCCATGAGTTTATTACTAATTACAGTGATGTATCTTTTATACCCAATAGCTTGGAAGCATTATTGGCACTAACAAATCAGCTCTATTTTCAAGTCATTATTATTAGTAATCAGACTGGAGTTGCTAGAGGATATCTAGATCTATATAGTTGCTGGGAGATACACCGTAAAATTATCTCAGCCATGCATCAAAAAGGAATTGATATTTTAGATTCATACATTTGTCCACATGATGAGTCCGATAATTGTCTGTGCCGTAAACCATTAACTGGCTTAATAGATTATGCCAAAAGAGATTATCAAAATATAGATATAGAACATAGCTTTATGGTGGGGGATAGATTAAGCGATATGTCTTTAGCTAGGAATGCGAATTTGTCTAGTGCCATTGTTCGTACTGGAGTAGATGCAGCAGTTAATATAGAAATGAATAGAACTGATGGTATGTCAAATAGTAGTGATATATTTCTGGATTGTAAAGATTTGCTTGATTTTGTTGAACAAATGAAAAGCCTAGGTAAGATTGATAATAATAGTAAATTTGATCTCGGGCGAAAAGTGGAGTAAAAATGGCTACTAATCATAACCCCAAAACAATTATTATAAGAGAGCAAGAACTCAAGCCTTATTTAGATTGGTCTCGTCCTAAAACTGAAGTAGCTAATCGGTACTTTGATTTAGATCAATTAGATTTTCAGGATTCTATTAGACTTAAGGCTAAGGCCTGGGTTTTTAGTATACGTAATGCTTCTTATCGTCAGGCCAAAAAAGCTGATGAGATAAAAGATGATCAGCAACTAGAGCCCATTGTAGATATTAGTCCTAGCCATGTAGGAGACAATACCGTTAACCCTGATATCAATCATCAGATAAATGTAACAAGTCAGAAAACTACCGCTGCGAGGATAAAAGAAGATATTCCTAGCACAGATACCGATATGGTTAGTGAGCCTATTTCTATTATGGCCAATCTGGATACAAATAAAGAAGACCTTGATCTATTTTGGCAAGATGAATTTCGTGATGATTTTAGTGATATAAAGAACGATAGCAATGGCATTGATAATATTTGGGAAGAGATTGTTAATAGTGATAGTAATACTTTATCTGATAAACTGGGTGATGACCAAGCAGGATTAGCATTATGGTCAGCAGACCTTCTTGAGCCAACATCAGCACCAAGACCAATACCAGAATTAGCAAAAGAAGATGTCTCCTTGGGGTCTACTCAAACAGAAGACACTAACTTTGATATTCAGGTGGAAGTAGTAGAACTAGTGGATGATCTAGATAATAAAACTATAGTCTTAGATGATATTAGTGGCAGCGCTGAAGACAATCTTGATGACCTGAATATATCTAGTATATGGGACGCTGCCCCTTTTATCTCAGATGATACTAATGAAGCAGAGTCAGGATCGGTAGCTAATAAACCAGATTCATATCTTATATCTGTTAAGTCTGAGAAAACTTCCCATAAGGCCAATATAGATCCTCGGGCCATCCAAGACTCTATGGTTTTTTTTAACAGCAAAGAGTTGGGGGGAGTTGCTAGTAGTAAAGAGGATAAAGTTACTTTTACAGAGAATATTAGCTTAAACCTTGATAATAAAGATGATATTTCTACAATAACAAAACATAATAAACGCACAATCTTAGATGATGATAATGATTCTAAATGGTGGTGGGATAAGACTGGTTCGGTGGATTATTTAGCAGATATTAATTATAAAGATATATCTAGTTCTATTAAATCTACAGATAAAAAAGTGGATAGAGAAAGTGTCACAAGTTTTGATATATCTGGTTTGGCCAGAAAAGAATCTAAATTTAGATTCTTTTCTGTTATAAAAAAGCTAATGATTTTTGTTTTTATAATCATTGGGACTTGGCTCATATTCTTTAGGTCTGGATATCAAGGCCAAATTAATACACTGAAGAATATTATCCCGATTTGGAGAGCACAAGTTGATGTTATTACATCATCTGGTATTGTAGTAAATAAAATCAAGCCTCAGGATCGAATTATTGCAAGAGTGAAATATAAAAAGAAATATAGTGGCATTATTACTGTTAGTTATCTTAATAGAAATACTGATAAATATCTAATCAAAAATCTTAATATGAGAATAGATAATGCAGATATTACACCGATATATTTGCCAATAGCTCAGGATAATGGTACATATGTATTATCTGTAACCATAGCAGATCAGAAAATAGATAAACAAATTATAATAGAATGACTTTATAGTATAACGTCATTTTTACATTAAGGAGAATTGATAAGAAATGCAAGGAAAACAATTTAATAGTAAAAGAACCAGGCAGTTTTTAGCCAGCCTAACATTGTTAGCTAAAAAAGAAAATGTTAATGAAGTTTATAGTTTTTTGAAAGAAGTTTTTACTTTAAGTGAAATTGAAGCTATGTCAGACAGATTAGAGATTGCTTATAGGTTGATAGATAAACAACGATACCGCAGTATAGCACAAGAAATGCGAGTTAGCACTAAAACTATAACTCAAGTAGCTAAACGAATGAAGGCTAGAAAGTATGGTATAAAATTAGCACATCAACACTATAGTGAATATAGAAATAATAATAAATAAGCTATGTCGCACAACTTCATAAAGAGGTACATAAATCAAAGATAGCATTAATATAATAAACTTATTCATTTATAATAAAGCCATTATATTAATTAGCTATAGTAGATTTAGTTTAATATAATAAATTTATTCTTTGATACATTAAAATTATTCAATAATTTATATAAAATGTATCCGGAAATATATTACTTAATAAATTATTAGTACTTTTTTAAATTTATTAAAATCTATTAAAAATATTACTTCAAGCAAAATATAAAAACCTTATAGATTTGTCATGAATTTAACTAGTATAATATTAGATATGATTAATGGCAGAATAAAATATCAAAATAATGACAATCGCTACCTACTTTTAGCTAAGTATATCGCTATTATTAGTTTTTTTTATTGCTTTTTAGGGCTTATTTTGACCAACCCATATAACCTCCCTCCTATCATGATTACGGTTTGGTTTTTGTCTTTATATTTTTTTTTATCTAGCTTCTTAACTGTCTTTATTATTCTGTTTAGAAAGACTAAAACTTGCCACAAGTACTTTTCCTTTTTGATCAATAATAAATTTATATATCACGAAGTGATGTTTATATCTTTGGTCTTAGTTCTAATGCTAGGCTTATCTAGTTTAAGAGCCTTAGAAATGAGAGATGTTGTTCTTATCTTTGCCACTTTATTTATAGTAAAAATATATTTTGGGGTTAAGAATTAGGGTCTGTTTAAGATTGAGGATATAATAAAGTAAAGAGAAAGTATAGATAGGATTTATGCAGAAAATTAATGATATAAAAGCGCTAATCAAAGAAATTGAATCTGATACAGACAATAGCCTTAGCCCCGCTATAATTAGAGAAAAATATTTATCCAAAAACTCCCCTCTTCAGGTTTTGGGCAAAAGCATACATTCCCTATCTTCTATAGAAGATAAAAAAGAGTTTGGTCTACTATATAACCGAGCCCTGAGTTTGATCAGTGAATATATAGATTCTGATGATTCTATTCATGATATAACAGAAAAAGAATATAGCCTCTTTGACTATAGTGTTTATTTTGATCAAGATAGTTTATCTAATCACCCCCTTTCAGTTTTAATGGATTTAATCCTAAGGACGGCTATTAATCTTGGCTTTGATATATTTTCCCAAGGTCCTGAGGTAGAAAATGATTGGTATAATTTTACTGCTTTAAATATAGCCCCAGATCACCCAGCTAGGGATATGTGGGATACTTTTTATCTAAAAAAAGATACTGCTAGCTCTAATGATGAACTAGATGGGCAAAAAGATATGCTACTACGAACCCACACCTCCCCTATGCAAATCCATTATATGGAATCGCATCAACCTCCTGTGAAAGCATTATTCCCTGGCAGAGTTTTTCGTAATGAAGATGAGGACAGCACTCATCTGGCCGTATTCTATCAGTTAGAAGGCTTGGTGATAGACAAGAATGTGAACTTAGGACATTTAAAATACTATCTTAAACGTATTCTATCCATTGTTTTAGAGGATGAAATTGATATCAGACTGCGCTCCAGTTATTTTCCTTTTACTGAACCATCGGTAGAGATAGATGTATTGTATAAAGGTAAATGGCTGGAGATAGCAGGAGCTGGCATGGTCAGTCCTAAGGTATTAACAAATATGAATATTGATCATATGCATTATAGTGGTTTTGCTTTCGGATTTGGGTTAGAAAGAATAGCTGTAGTTAAATACGGCCTATCAGATATACGACAGTTATGGAGCTTGAGTATTAATAATATATATAAGAGGTATTAAAGATGATAATTAGCTATAAATTCTTGTCTCGCCTGCTCAGCCGACCTGTAGATTTATCAGAATTATTAATGGCTATAGAAAATAGCGGTATAGAAATAGAGAGTATTGCTACCAAGCTTTATAAAATGAACAATTATATTATACTTGCTACTATAGAACAAATAATGAATGAATCAGACTTATCCAGTGTGCAAAAATGTATGGTTAATGTAGGACAAAAAGAACCAATATCTATACTGTGTGGAGCCAAGAATATCAAAGAAGGCCAGGTGGTGATAGTGGCACTTCCAGGTGCAGTTATATCAGACGGAGTAACCATAAAGGAGAGAAAGATAGCAGGGCATATGTCTAATGGTATGATTTGTGCCATGGATGAAATAGGCTTAAATGGACAAGATTATGATGGAGTTTTTATTGTCAGCAATAAGAGCATCGATGGTATTGAGAATGGTCAAAGATTATGTGATTTAAATTATAGATATTATGATTTATTACCAGATAATGATGTTCTTATAGACATTACTACCCCATCCAATCGGATAGATTTATTTTCTTATATGGGGCTAGCTATTGATATAGTTAAGCATATTGATGACTGTGAATATAGAGCACCTGCTACTACTAATAGTAGTAAAATTAACAATCACAAAGATGGTGTCATTAAATTTGATCATGATTTAGAGGGACTGACGTCTTTAAGTTTATGCATCAAGATCAATGGTGATATTTCTAATTATAGTATTAATAAATCTTATATAGATTTATTAGAAGCTGCCGAAATCAATAGCCATAACATTCTAGTTGATATTAGTAATGTGATCATGCTACTAGCTGGACAGCCTAGCCATTTCTTTGATGCTGATAAAATAGATGGAGAATATATTCAGGCCACAGTCTTAAAAGATGAACTCATTGATTTTGTGGCTATTAATGGCAATCAATATAGGCTAGAACCTGGCAGTCTAGTATTAAGAGATAGTTCTAAAGTTGTTGCTGCTGCTGGGATATCAGGAGCTTTAAATAGCATTGTGGATGATCAAACAAAGCAGGTAATCTTTGAGTCTATTATTTGGCCTATGGAAAATATTAGAAAAACTAGTCGCACAATGGGACTAGTCACTGAGGCGGCCAAGCGTTATCAGCGAGGATTGTCTAGTTTTGTTTTAGAAAAACAAGTACTGCCTTTAGTGTTATCTCTGTTATCAGAAGCCAAACTAGACTATGAAATAGTTGATAATACCGTTAGTATGTCAGAGGGTGATTGGTCTAATAAAGAAGCAGTGAATTTGTCTAGATCGTGGTTAAAAAACTTCTTGGCCGTGGAGGCAATAGAGGATAAAGACATATTAAAATTAGAAAAATCTAGTTTTAAAGTTAAGTTTTCTAATCAAGATATGATTAATATTACTCCTCCAGAACATAGGGATGATATTAAGGATCGTTATGATTTAGCAGAAGAAATTATCAGAATAGTGGGCCTTGACCATATTCAAGAAAATTCTTTGGAAATAGAAAACAAGATAGATTTAACTATCACCCCTTTTTATTTTCAGTCTTTTCTAAAGAAAGCTTTGCTAACACTGGGTTATAGGGAGGTTTATAGTAGCTCTCTTAGTAGCTCTGGAGACAGTAAAAGTGTGGCCTTATTAAACCCCATCAGCAGTAGTAGGCCTTATTTGCGTAGTGATGATGATAGTATGGGAGCTGATATCATAGAAGCTAATTTAGATATTCGTAGTTTATATTGCTTTGATTTGTCTAAGGTTTTTTCCTATGATCAGGAGGATATATCGGAAACTATGCAGATGACTATGATAGCTAGTAGTGATAAAGCAGTAAAAGAGAATTTGTCAGCTAGTATATCTAGCTTATTTAAATTGCTGGGGATTAATAATATTAAATTTGTGCAAGAAGGGCCATTATTTAAAATATTAAACAGTAAAGATAATACTTTTTTGGCCAGAATTAGCGAACATCAGTATAGAAGTAATAAGGGTAAAAGAGAATATGTACAGGCCATAATAGATTATCAAAGCTTATTTAATCATTATCTAAGTAGTCTAATTGCCAAGGACTATAATTTTAATACTACGATTGGTGAAGTGATTAAAAGAGATATTACATTAAAGTTGCCAGTAGATACTATTTGGGCTGGCTTTAAAAGTGAGCTAGAAAATGAAATTCCATATATATATTGTCGTTATCTAGATTCATTCATTAAGCCAGATCAAAAAGACTATAAATTTATTACTTTTGAGGTTATTTTTGATATGAATCACATTTCTCAAGATGAGCTTGATGCTGCCATTGATGGGATTAGTGCTAAAGGGCTGTAGCTACACTCTATCGTTATAAAACTTTATAGCTCAAATTTTTCAGATATAACTTCAGAAATTCTTTGCTCTTTTTTAGCTCCTTTTTCTATCACTGCTTGCATTGATGGGGGAGTACATAATAATAAACTATGACTACTATTACCAAGACAGCTCTTAACGTCATCAAAGCTAAGCTTTTGTTGATTATCGGCATAGAAGTAGTGATAGGTAATATTATCAGAGGCTATTAAGTAGTAAGAAAAAATATTATCACTGTGGCTGTTTAGTGCTATAAAAAAGTCTACTTTAGTTTCATGATTAAGTGATACTTCTTTAATTTGCCCTAGAAATGGAGTAATCCCAATACCCCCGCTGATCCATACTTGTCTTTTATGCTTAGCTTTGGTAAAGTGGAAATCTCCATAAGGTCCTTCCATTAAGACTATGGATCCAGGTTGAGCAGACCATATACGCTTAGTCCAGTCTCCACTTTGTTTGGCCATCAGAGTTATTACATCACCTTCTATAGATACCACTGATAAGGGGTGAGATTCTGGACTGATGTCAAGCAGGCTGATATAAACGAATTGGCCACAGGCTATATTGTGATTTTTGCTTTTGATCTTAATAATATTGATATTATTCTTTAATTCAATAGACACTAATTTTGTAATAAATTTATCTGTTCCTAGGCTTCCTAGCCAGCTATAGCCTATATATTTAATAAAAACAAAACAAGATAAGCTGATAAATAATAGGAGCAAAAGAGGGGTGGATTTGATGTGGGAGTTAATGAATAATCCATGCATGAGAGCTATAAAAGCAGAGAAGCCCAAAAAACGGTGCAGTTTTTTCCATATATGATAAGGAATTTTGATATATAAAGTGATAACAATAATGGCCGTGGTAATGATGAGAGATAATGTCCCCAGAGCTCTAGCAACAGTTATATTGCTAAGGTCATACCAAAAAGACAGGCTGGATTGAGGGTGCTCTGGCATGTATTGCAAAGACAAAAATACTGGATGTAATATAGCAAATATATAGAACAAGCCTCCATAGATATGATGCCATATATATAGTCTAGGTAAATTGCCCCATAATTTAATCAAACCCTTAGAGCGAGTAGACATGGCCACAGAGACTAGCATCAGCATTAGTGATAGTAGCCCACATGTCCTTCCTAGAGATAACCATAACCTAGGACTACTACTAAAACTAGCGGTGGTGATGGTACTAGATATGATCAGAATAGCAAAAATTAATATCGCTATATTACCAATATTATTAGAAGATTTAAATCTTTCTTTAGCTAGCTTCAACATTTGTGACATATTAATGCTATTATATAGCAATTATTTAAGTAAGCGTACTAAAAGTACATTAAGTTATTTTGCTTTGGAGTAAATAGGGCATAAATAATTTTTATTCGTATTTTGTTTGTATTTTTTAGTAAGAGTTATGCTAAGATAGTTATATGAATATTACTTTAATACTATTAGTAGTGGCAATTATTTTGCTTTCTTCTTCTATATATCTTCAACTTAAGCATTCTGGGACCAAGGCATTGTCCAGGGCTCTGCAACAAGAGTCTGGTGTAATGCGTAAAGATAATTTGGATATACAACAAGCTACTCGCTTAGAGATCAGTGCCGTCATAGATAGATTGACGGAAAAACAGTCTCAGAAATTTGATAATTTATCAGAAAAGCAAATTAGTTCTCTGCGTAGTTTTTCTACGGAAATTAATGAAGTAAATGGTAAAAATCAAGCTCTTTTAAATAATCTTAGGCAAGAGATAGAAAGAAAGCTAGAGGTAATCAGGACAGATAATGAGAACAAATTAGAATCTATGCGTATGACAGTAGATGAAAAGTTGAATGAAACATTGGATAAAAGATTGTCTGAGAAGTTTAAACTAGTTGGCTCTCAGCTAGAGCAAGTACATAGTGGATTGGGCGAAATGCGCTCTTTGGCTTCTGGGGTAGGAGATTTAAAGAAAGTTTTAACTAATGTTAAAACTAAAGGGATGTTAGGAGAAACAAATCTAGCTAATTTACTAGCTCAAATCTTAGCTCCTACTCAGTATGACCAACAAGTAATTGTTAAAAAGGGGTCTAAAGAGGTGGTTGATTTTGTGATCAAGATGCCAGGAGCTAGTAATTCTCAAAAAGACTATGTACTTCTGCCTATAGATGCTAAGTTCCCACTAGAAAAGTATGAGAAATTAGTGAAATCTTATGAAGCTATGCAAGAGGTAGATATAGAGCAAAGCAAAAAAGAGCTAAAATCATTTATCAAAGAGCAATCTAAGTCTATAGCTGCTAAATATATAGATCCACCCAAAACTACAGATTTCGCCCTGATGTACCTTCCCTTAGAGGGGCTTTTTTCTGAGGTGGTTTCAGATACTGTTTTGGTAGAAGAAATGAGGCAAAAATATAAGGTCAATATTGCTGGCCCCAGCACTACTGCAGCTTTGCTGTCTAGCTTGCAGTTCGGGTTTAGGACCTTGGCCATAGAAAAGAGGAGCAAAGAAGTATGGGATTTGCTAGCTTTGATCAAAGGAGAGTTTGGCAAGTTTGGTGGTATGCTAGATAAGGCTAGCCAAAAGTTATCTCAAGCTTCACAGGAACTAGAGAATGCTACTCGTAAGACTAGAACTATAGAAAAAAAATTGGATAGAGTCAGTGATATGCCGGTATTAGAAGCAGGAGATACTTCAAAAACGTCTGTAGCCAATGATGCTGACAATGATATGCCTACATTAGATACTGTGGATATGTCAGATACAGCATTGTCTTCGGGGGCAATAGATAAAGATGTCAAAGGTGATACTTATTCAAAATTATTCTAAGGAGCTTATCACTTAATAAATGGCCTTTAGTGGTGATTTCTTTCAAAGATAGCAACCACTATATTTTAGAAGATAAGATCTTGTAGTATAATTTTTAAGAGATGCTTTGTGTGAGCATTATATATTTTGGAATATTCAAAATATTGGCTGAGTAGCTCAGGGGTAGAGCAGAGGACTCATAAGCCTTTGGTCGCAGGTTCAATTCCTGCCTCAGCCACCATTTTGCTAAAAGCCATTTTTTAGAACAAGAGAGGGGGATATGTATTTAATCAGCCGCTTAAATAGCTATAGAAGATTTCTGTTATGGGTTTTTAGTCGTCTTAGAAGAAGAGAGTGGTTTAACATTGTATTGCTCTATAATAGCTTTTATTTATTGGTTATCTTAGTATCTTTTTACTCCACATCGAGAATACATCAGATTGGTGGTCAGCCCATTATAAACGCTCCTAGACTATTCGCTGGGTTGTTTAAATGGGACAGTATTAACTATCTACACATTGCCAGTAGTGACTATGCTAAATATAGCTCTCTATCTGCTTTTATGCCCTTATATCCATACCTTTCCTATCATATTAGCAATATTTTACATATTTCTATTCAAACCAGCATGATGTTGGTATCATATTCTGCTGGTTTAGCATCTTTGGGGCTGATTTATTTATTATCCAATAGATTCTTTTCTTGGATCATAGATCATAAAGCTAATATTATTACTGGCTCAAAGAGCCAAGACTTACAGCCATCTAGTGATAAAGATATAGTTGCTAGGGATAATACTGATTATAAAAAATATAGCCTCATGACCATATTGGCTTTTTTGGCTTTTCCAACTAGTTTTGCTCTGATAATTCCATATGCCGATAGTTTATTCATATCTTTAACTCTAGCTACTATACTACTAGCCTTAAAAAAGAAATGGTTTCTTTCTGCTGTTTTTGCTAGTTTGAGCGTATTGACGAAGCCAATTGGTATTATCATTATTGTTTTTTTGATAGTAGAGTACTTTAGTTCTATTAGGTTTAATCTTAAAAAGATCAATAAAAACTTGGCCTTTACTGCTTTCCCGATTATGGCTTTTGGTATTTATTTATATTGGGCTAATCGTAAATTTGGTAATGCTATGTCGTTTTACGACGCCCAGTATCACATTAATAGATATTTTAGTCCCAATCTTAATTTTATATGGGTATGGGTAAGGGAATTACTATTATTAATAGAATTAGCTTTTAAACAAAAATATATAGAAACCTTTTTAAATGAGGCTGGATATTTTGTGTCATGGACAGCTGCTTTCTATGCCGTCATTAGATTAACAAGATTAAGGCTAATCCCTCTGGGCTTGTCAATATATTTTATGATACTATCACTATCCATGATCTATGGAGGTAATTTTGTTTCTGTTAATAGATATGTACTGATTATAATCCCCCTTTTTTGGTGGATAGTTTTAAGGTTTAAAGATTTTACTGCCTCGGTTTATTTTATACTAGCATTATCTCTTTGTTTTTTGATTATGAATATAGTCCTATTTTCTAATGGCTTTTGGGTGTTTTAAAAAACTATTGTTTAAAATCTATTCATTAATATATAATTATGAATAGAAAAGGCTTATTGCCTTATAAAAAAGTTGTTGTGCTAAAAAGTTGTATGGTCTAATAGTTAAATTTAAGAGGTTTCGGCTGGAGTATTATTATGAGCAATAAAACAAAAAATAAATTATCTGGAATGTTTAGTAAATATAAGAAAATATTATTGATATCTCTACTAATTTTTTCTGTTCTAGATCTTTTGACCGGCGTAGTATTTGCTAATAAAAGCTTTCCTAATATTAGATTAGGAGGAGATAGCTTTGGCATGGAGAATAGGGCACAGATCATGTCCAAGACTGCCTCTAAAGAATTAAAGAATAAAGACATAATACTAAAGATATTTGGTCAAGATATTAAAACGAATGCTACAGAACTAGGTCTATATATAGATCCCAATCTTACTACTAATGCTATATATGACTATGATAAATCTGGTGGAGCTGGACTATTTAAACTGGTGAATCATCTACAGAAAGGCAGTAGCAATCTGAGTCCAAGTTTTTATTTTGATTCTAGCAAGTTGACAGAATTTGTGAGAGGGGTAGAGCAAAAATATAGTAGTGTCCCCCAAAATGCCTATATCAATATAGACGGATTAAATGTATCTATAGTTTCAGAAAAAGCTGGTAAAACTATAGTTGATAAAGATATCATTTTGGCTTTGCAGAAAAAATATGTTGATGGATCTGGAATGGATAATATATTTTCTGATAAACCACTAGAAATCAGTGTGGCCGAACAGCCTTGGCAGCCAGTATTGCGTGCTAAGGATTTAGAACAAATTAAAAATGATATTTTAGGGTATAGTTTTAAAAATATAACCCTGACATATAATGGTAAAAGTTTTAATCCTACCAAAGAAGATATCGCTCGTATGATTGATCTGCCAGACAGCAGAACTGTAACTAGTATTGATCAATACAAACCTAGTCTCAGTAAACAAAAAATCATTGGATATATAGGTTTTGTGGCTAATAAAATAGATAAAGCTCCAGTTAATAAAAAAATAAAGATTCAGGGAGGGGAGAAGACGGTAGAAAGAGAAGGAATCAATGGCTTGTCTATTGATCAAGAAGCAGCCACCAATATATTGTATGATTCGTTTTTTAATTCTAGCAGTATCACAGTACCATTAACGGCTAATGATGTGGCCTTCAAAGTAGAATATAATTCTGTCCCAGCCACAGATGGTAAGTATATAGAAGTAAATGTTACCACCCAAAGGCTTTATGCCTACGAAAAAGGCAATTTAATTTTCCAATCAGCTGCCACTACTGGAGCTACCGGAAAAGGGTTTCCTACAATAGAAGGGACATTTGCTATATATAGCAAGCAAAGAGATAGATATCTGAATGGAGCCGCCTATGGAGCTAGCTATAATGTTTTTGTAAATTATTGGATGCCATTTTATAGTGGCTATGGGTTGCATGACGCCAAGTGGCGCCGTACATTCGGAGGTCCTGATTATTATAATTATGGTAGTCATGGCTGCGTTAATCTTCCTGACAATGCTGCTAGTTTTCTGTACGAATGGGCAGAAGTAGGTACTACTGTTTGGACGCATAGCTAAAACTTAATCATTTTTATAAAAATGGTTTGTTATAAAAATGATTATTAACGGTTTAATGCTTATGTCAAATATTGCTATAATATATATATTGTCATGAGCCCTGCCAGTAAAAACCCCTACATCATAAATAATGGTAATAATTCTGATACCCCTGATGCGCTTTTGATGTATATTAATTACAAAAAAATATGGCTAGAAAAGTCAGACAAAATCATAAAAGACTATTACAATAATCTGCCCAGATCAATAGCAGCTCGCCTTTATAGAGCTTATCTGTGGCCTAAAGAAGTTTATTGGAAAGATTTGTCTACAGTTCTTGCTGGTATTAGTAGTGACGAAATATTAGAGGCCATTATGACTGCTATAGTTCTCTATGCTAGGGAGCATCTGCATCATATTATTGACAGTAATCAACAAGTAAATTGCCGTCAAGACATAGATAATTATTGCCAGAGTAGTAAAATAACTTTAGCCCCAGGAATTAGTAAGACCAAGGCTGTATCAGGCCAAGATTTGTTTAATATATTGACAATTATTTTTAAATATAAAAACTATACTTATAGTCAAAATGATTTTGACTATGACTTAGGAAAACAAAAAAATATTATTAAAAAAGTGATAGCAGGTCATGACGGCAGTTTGAGTGGCTTTAATACTAGCTCAGGGGATAGGAAGTAATGCTAATTTATATTAGTATTTTGATACTGCTAATCATTCTAGCCTTCATAATCTTTTTGGCACATAAAGAGATTAAGTCTTTGGTCTTATATAAAAGCGTGGAAAGAAGCTTAAAAATGATTCCGTTGATTATTAAATTACCGGCTCAAGAATCCAGTGAAGGCAATAGAGATACTAAGGAAGCTAATAAAGAATTTATTTCAAAAGCAGAGAGTATTTATATCACCTTGTCCAATATAGGTTATAAAAAAGGGTTATTAACTAAACAGAAACATATAACTTTTGAAATAGTGGCCCAAGGTAATAAAATATCATTTTATGTTCTCTCTCCACAAAGTGTAGTTAGTTTAGTGCAGAAGGCTATTAAAACAGCCTACCCTGATGCTCAGATTATTAGGTCAAAGGATCATAATATTTTTAGAGCTAATCAAGATCTAAGCTCGGTAACAGGGGGAGAATTTGTATTATCTAGGGATAGCAGTTTACCCCTAAATACATATAAGACCTTAGACCAGGATCCTCTAGAGAGCATCTTGGGGTCTATGATTAATTTAGATCCAGGACAAGGGGTGGTAGTGCAGCTATCTATTCGTCCAGCAGATAAGGGATGGACTAAAGGATCTATTAGTAAAGCTAAAGCAGTTATGTCTGGAAAGAAACAAAGTGGTTATCAGTCTGAGCTATCATCCCAGGCATTTGGCTTTATTCGGGCTTTAATAGAAGCACCTTTTCGGGCTCCTACAGAAGTAGAGAAAAAAGAGCATGGCAGTAGCAGTGCTCCCACTAGCCTAGACCAGAAAAAATCAGAACTGATGATAGATAAATCTAATACACCTCCTTTTGCTACTACACTGCGCATTTTGGTTAATGGTAATAGCAAAGACGACAGCGCATTTCTACTGAAAGATATAGTGGCTAGTTTTAGTGCATTCAATAGTTCTGATTTGAATAAATTAAAGTTTAATCCAGCTAAAGACATCAAGGACTTTACTACTAGATTT
Organism: uncultured Candidatus Saccharibacteria bacterium; assembly: GCA_964478695.1. GTDB lineage: Bacteria > Patescibacteriota > Saccharimonadia > JAGOAT01 > CAYZIP01 > CAYZIP01. The sequence goes on along the minus strand of CAYZIP010000008.1, from coordinate 8,524 downwards.
GTGATTAGATATTTTTCTCCTTTTTGGAATAAATTTGTTCTGACTGCAGCAGAATTAGCCAGCCTACTACATCTGCCTAAGGAAGATAAAGAGACTAGCGCTAGGGTTAATAGAGAGGCTCAAAAAGAGATACCAGCCCCTAATAATTTAGCTAATAATGGCATTATATTAGGTTCTAATATTTATAATGGCAAAGAGACCCATATTCGTTTGACAGATACAGATAGGCGCAGACATATGTATATATTAGGACAAACTGGCACGGGTAAATCTGCTTTGCTTAAAAGTTTAATTTTACAAGATATATATGCCGGTAAGGGATTTTGCTTTATTGATCCTCATGGAGATGCGGCCGAGGATGTTTTAAGATTCATTCCAGAACACAGAATCAAAGATGTAATTTACTTTAATCCCAGTGATATGGAGATGCCTATAGGCTTTAATATTCTAGGAACTGAAATCGATACACAAAAAGACTTTATAATTCAAGAAACTATCAGTATGTTATATAAATTATATGATCCTAATAAGCAAGGCATAATTGGCCCTCGTTATGAGCATTGGTATAGGCACGCAGCCCTGACCGTAATGTCAGAACCAGGAGGAGGGACATTTATAGAGATTCCTAAAGTATTCACAGATGATGATTTTTTAAAGTATAAATTTAAGTTTGTCAAAGGCCTGGAAACTAAAGAGTTTTGGACGCAAGAGATGGGTCAAACTGATGCTTTTCATAAATCCGAAATGTTGGGCTGGTTTGTATCTAAGTTCGGAGCCTTTGCTTCTAATGAAATGATTAGAAATATTATTGGCCAAAAAGAGACTACTTTTAATATTCGCAATGCCATGGATGAAGGTAAGATATTTATAGTTAATCTTTCCAAGGGTTCATTGGGGGAGATGAATGCTAAGCTTCTAGGGATTATTATGGTCATAAAGATACAGGTAGCGGCCATGAGCAGAGCAGATACTCCCGAGCACTTGAGACGTGATTTTACCTTATATGTAGATGAGTTTCAGAATTTTGCTACAGATGCCTTTGCTTCCATTCTGGCTGAGGCTCGTAAATATCGTCTAAGTTTAATTGTGGCTAATCAATACATTGGTCAATTACAAGACGATATTAAGGCCGCCATATTTGGTAATGTTGGCTCGAAATGGCTGTACCGTGTGGGGCAAGAAGATGCTGAATTTGTAGGCAATATGATGGCTCCTACTTTTAGTAAAACCGATGTAACCAATATGCCCAATTTACATGCAGCAGTACAGATTATAGTAAATGATTATCCTAGTGTACCTTTCACGGCCAAAGTGTTATTCCCATCTATTAAGGGCAGTGATGAGGTGGCTAATAGAGTAAAGGATTGGTCCAGGCGAACATATGGTAAGCCTAGGACGGTGGTAGAAAAAGAAATTTTTGACTATCTAACAGCTTATAAGAGAGTGCCTTTAGCACCAACCAAAAGCGCTACTTCCAGATTTGGGAAGAAAGATATTTAGATCAGTTTCTTGGTTTATTAGACAGTAGATTGTATTGGAACAAAAATATATACAACTTTAAAACCTGCCATACTTTTACTTAAAATTCATATCATAATTAGGGTATAATATTAAGTAACGGGTTTTGAAGGTGAACTTTTAAGAAGGAGGATAATATCAAAAAAACAAATGCAGATAGCCAGGACTATTCGGCTGATCAAATACAGGTATTAGAAGGCTTAGACCCAGTTCGTAAAAGACCAGGCATGTATATAGGTGGTACAGGGATAGAAGGACTGCATCATCTATTAAAAGAAGTGGTAGATAACTCTATAGACGAAGCTATGGCTGGGCACTGTAATATCATTAATATTAATCTTACTAAAGACGGTTGGGTAGAGGTCATCGATAATGGCCGTGGTATTCCGGTAGATAAACATAGTACTACAGGTAAGTCTGCTCTAGAGACAGTATTAACAGTCTTGCATGCTGGGGGTAAATTTGGTGACGGGGGATATAAGGTCTCTGGAGGATTGCACGGAGTGGGTGTATCTGTAGTCAATGCTTTATCTACAGATCTAGAAGCCATAGTTTCTAGGGGAGGAAAGAAATATTATCAGACTTATAAATATGGGGCAGCCCAAGGTGATATTAAGGAGATAGAAAAGACAGAAGATACAGGTACTATCATTAGATTCAAGCCGGACCCCAGTATATTTGAGACAATAGAATTCAATTATCAAACAGAATTAGACCGAATGAGGCAAAGAGCTTATTTGACCAAAGGAGTTAAGATCTCTTTTCGAGATGAGCGGGGAGAAATTCCTCAGTCTGAGACCTTTTATTTTGAAGGTGGTATTCGTAGCTATGTAGAGCATCTGAATATAGGCCGAGAAGCTGTCAATAAACCAGCATTTTATTTAGAAAAAACCGAGGGGGATATTCTGGTAGAGCTAGCCTTGCAATATTGCGATAGCTTTAATGAAAATGTTCGTAGCTTTGCTAATAATATCATTACTCCCGAAGGAGGAACTCATTTGACTGGTTTCAGGGCTGCCCTGACTAGAGTGATCAATGATTATGCTCGTAAAAATGGATTATTAAAAGAAAAAGAAGACAATCTAACAGGGGAGGATGTACGCGAAGGGCTGACAGCTGTTATCTCTGTAAAATTACCAGAGCCTCAGTTCGAAGGGCAGACCAAATCCAAGCTTGGTACTCCAGAAGTTCGTAATGTAGTTGAAAATATCTTTGCCCAATACTTTAGCTATTATTTAGAAGAGAATCCCAATGAGGCTAAAAAAATTATTGCCAAGGGAGCTTTATCGGCGCGGGCCAGACTGGCTGCCAGGGCTGCTAGGGACACAATCATTCGTAAAGGGGCGCTAGAAGGCTCGGCCTTGCCTGGTAAGCTGATAGACTGCCGCTCTAAGGATCCATCTCAATCTGAAATATATCTAGTAGAGGGAGACTCTGCTGGTGGAACAGTAGTATCAGCTCGAGATAGTGAATTTCAGGCGGTCTTAGCCTTGAAGGGCAAGATTCTTAATGTAGAAAGAGCCAGACTAGATAAAATGCTGGCCAGCCAAGAAATAAAGAACTTAATTATAGCTTTTGGTACAGGAATTGGAGAAAATTATGACCTAGAAAAACTAAGATACCATCGCATAATTATCATGACTGATGCTGATGTGGATGGCTCGCATATTAGAACTTTACTACTGACATTTTTCTTTAGATATTTACCTCAAGTGATAGAAAAAGGCTATATTTATATAGCCTTGCCTCCACTATATAAGATCAGCAAAGGCAAAGAAGCGCATTATGCCTATAATGATAGACAAAAAGAAGAAATACTAGCAGATTTTGCTAGCAGGCTTAAATCTAACAGTAGTGATGAGCCTACTAATCTGGAAGGTAAAGATGGTGGTGACCCGGTGGTGAGTGCCGAAGATTTGGCCGAGCTGGCTCTAGGTAGCGCAGTAGATGAAGACAGCGATGAGGACAGTGAAGAAGATATACTTAGTGAAAATTTACCTAAGGGAGTGAATATAGCTAGGTATAAAGGTTTAGGAGAAATGAATGCCGACCAGTTATGGGAGACAACTATGGACCCAGAGATTCGTATTTTATTAAAAGTTACTAGCCAAGACGCTGAAGCAGCTGATAGGATATTTAATACTCTGATGGGGGATGATGTCTCGCTAAGGAAAACTTTTATTCAAAGTAATGCTAAAAAAGTCAGTAACTTGGACATATAACAGATAAAGTAAAGGAGATTATTTATGGCTCAAGAAGAAATGGAAAATAATCAGAATAATACAGACAATTTAAGCCCAGAGCAGATCAATAGTGATTATGGCCAAGCTGTTAGTAGTAGCGTAGAAGAGTATATGCTAGAAGGAGTGGGAACAATTCGTAATCAATCTCTAGTGGAAGAGATGGAAAAAAGCTATTTAGAGTATTCTATGTCAGTCATCGTATCCAGGGCTTTACCAGATGTACGAGATGGCCTAAAACCTGTTCATAGAAGAATTTTGTATACCATGTACAATAGTGGGCTAAGAGCAAATGTTAAATACCGTAAGTCTGCTACTGTAGTAGGTGATGTATTGGGTAAATATCATCCTCATGGAGATTCTGCTGTTTATCAGGCCATGGTGCGTTTAGCTCAGAACTTTAATATGCGTTATTGTCTTGTAGATGGGCAAGGTAACTTTGGTTCTATGGATGGTTTTGGGGCTGCGGCAGCCAGGTATACAGAGGCTCGTATGACCAAAATAGCAGAAGAATTATTATTTGATATAGATAAAGATACGGTTGATTTTGTCCCTAACTATAGTAATACTTTATTAGAACCAAGGGTATTGCCAGCCAAAATACCAAATCTACTATTAAATGGGTCTATGGGTATAGCTGTTGGTATGGCTACCAATATTCCTCCCCATAATTTATCTGAACTATGCCAAGGTTTAATATTATTGATAGATAAACCAGAAACTACCATTACAGATTTAATGGAAGTGGTGAAGGGTCCTGATTTTCCTACAGG
>CAYZIP010000008.1:0-3893 GCA_964478695.1 uncultured Candidatus Saccharibacteria bacterium | reverse complement strand
AAACTACCATTACAGATTTAATGGAAGTGGTGAAGGGTCCTGATTTTCCTACAGGAGGAGTTATTTTAGACGATGGGGGAATACTTCAAGCTTTTAGTACTGGTAAGGGTCGTATCATTATTCGAGCTGTAGCTCAAATAGAAGAGAATGAAAAAAAGGGTAATAGCCAAATCATCATTACAGAATTGCCTTATCAGCTAGCCAAAAATGATTTAACAGCCAAGATAGCTGAATTAGTGAATGAAAAGAAAATAGTAGGATTATTTGACATTCGAGATGAGTCTGATCGCTATAAAGGATTAAGATTAGTAATAGAGCTGAAAAAAGATGCTTATCCTCAAAAAGTCTTAAATCAGCTATTTAAACTTACTCCTTTGCAAAGTGCATTTCATGTCAATTTGCTAGCCCTAGTAGATGGTGTTCAGCCTAGAGTATTAAATTTAGAAACAGTATTAAAAGAATGGCTTAAGCACAGAAGAGTAGTTGTTAGGCGTCGTACTGAATATGAGCTCAAGAAAGCTAGTGCCAGAGCCCATATCTTAGAAGGGCTCAGAATAGCCCTGGATCAGATAGATGCTGTTATCTCTACTATTAGAGCCAGCAAAACTCCAGAAGAAGCTTTAAATAATTTGATTAAGAAATTTGGGCTAACTCAGCTGCAGGCTGGAGCTATTTTAAAGATGCAACTGCGTACTTTATCTGGCCTAGAGAGACAAAAAATAGAAGATGAGTTCAAGGAATTAGAAAAATTCATAGCCGAATGTAATAGGATATTATCCAAAGAAGAGAATATATTAGCTATTATTAGAGAAGAAATTAGCTATATTTTAGAGAAGTATGGGGATGAGCGTAAAACTCAGATTATAGCTGGTAACAATCTTAAATTCTCTGATGAAGATTTGATTCCTAATGAAAAAGTAGTGATTAATCTAACTGCTGGTAATTATATTAAGCGTCTATCTATGGATACTTATAGCTCTCAGGCCAGAGGAGGTAAGGGCAAGATAGGAATGGGCACCAAGGAAGAAGATATGGTTACCACTATTCTGCAGGCCAATAATCATGATTCTATATTATTCTTCACATCTCTAGGTAGAGTATTCAAGCTCAAAGTATATGAAATACCACAAGGCTCACGCATTGCTAAAGGTCAAGCCATAGTGAATCTAATCAACCTAGCTCCTAATGAAACAGTGACTTCTACTATTACATTAGATAAAAATAGTAGTGGGGGATATTTATTCATGTGTACAGTAAAGGGCACAGTAAAGAAGACCTCTATAGACGAGTACCATAATATTAGAGCTAATGGCTTAATATCTATTAAGCTAGATAGTGGGGATGAGCTAGGATGGGTCAAGCTAACTAGCGGAGGAGACGATATTATTATCTCTACTGCCTTAGCTCAAGCCAATCGTTTTAATGAAAAAGATGTTAAAAATCAAGGTAGGGCCACAAGAGGGATGCGTGGAATTAAACTCAAAACTGGAGATAAGGTAGTGGGGGTAGATAATATCAGCCCAGAAGATAAAGACACTTTGTTATTAGTAGTTCATGCTAATGGGTATGGTAAAAGAACACTAGCCAGTCAATTCAGTACACATAAAAGAGGGGGAGTAGGAATAAAGGCAGGAGTAGTAAACTCTAAAACAGGACAGATTATAGATGTGAGGGCTATTACCCCTGATAACCAAGAGGTGATACTGTCTAGCCAATCAGGAGTAGTCATACGCTTACGTCTAAAAGATATATCAAAGATTTCTCGTGTTACTCAAGGAGTAAGGATTATGAAGCTCTCTACCGGAGACGCTACTACCAGTATTGCCATGATCAGTGCTCAAGTCCAAGAATAAATGCTATAATGAAAAATAAATAAGGCTAAAAAGCTGTTGTTTTAAAGAAAGGGAGGTTTGATTATGCCATTGCCATATATATTAGTTCCATTATTATCTTGGGTACTATCGCAAGTGATCAAGGTCATCATCAGTATTATAAAAGGAGAAGATAATATAAAGCTATTATTCTCTTCTGGCTCTATGCCTAGTGCTCATAGTGCTGCTGTGAGCTCGCTAGTATCTCTGATTTTGATAGATAAAGGATACCATGATCCTCTATTCGGCATAGTACTGTTGTTTGCAGCTATTGTCATGTATGATTCTTTTGGGGTTAGGAGAGTGGCTGGAGAACTATCTATCAAGTACAATGATCTGTTAGATAGGCTAGAAGCTTATGATCCTAGACAATTTCTGTCTTTACCTAGACAAGAGGTGGTAAAGGGGCATACTTTTAGAGAGGTATTAGTTGGGTCTATTTTGGGTATAGTGCTAGGTGCTAGCGCACAGTATACTAAGCTATCTTCTGCTTTTTCTTCTCTAGGAACAATTCCTAGCTTGGACCTGATCAAGCTGTATGCTACAATTTCTATTATTTTATTAGCTATTGGTTTGTCTATATCCTATTTGATTAGAATCAAAAGAGCAGCTAATTATATGCGTATTTTCTCTGTCCCTTTATGGGGCAGCTCTGTGCTGAGTCTGGTGATTCTATTTTCACAGTATCAGAAGACAGGACGTTTTAATGGCCATTTATTTAATATATTGCCACTAGTATTACTAATAATATGGGTGGTCTTAAATTTGAAATATTCAAAATATAGCCAAGAATATAAAAATAGGAATAATAGCACTGACTCTAAAGAGAATCAAAGAAGAGAAAAGTGGCTAGCTAAGGAAAAAGCCAAAAGGGCTTAAAGATCTATAATTGTATTGACTATTATGGTTAATATAGATAATATATAGTAAGTAACTACTATCATAGATAGATATTGTGTGGCCGTTTATCTTAAATGGCAAATATCGTTTTATGAAAAGTTTTGGGATATTCTAGGGGAAAATTATTATAAGATGTTTTTTGATGGGGAGACTCGTCTTAATAATTACTTACGTTAGTAGCCCTTTTAATAACCTTAGAGCTTGCTATAGTAATTTAAAGAACAATTTTTATTAAAGCATTGTTTTTTAAATTTTAAGGAGTAACTTAACAATTAATGTACAAACAGTAATAATGTGAATTTAAAAGCTTTGAATGGTGCTAGAATTGTAAATAACTTGGTAATTTTTTTTGGAGAGTTTGATCCTAGCTCAGGATGAACGCTGGCGGCATGCCTAATACATGCAAGTCGAACGAGATTAGAGCCTTCGGGTTCTATGAGAGTGGCGAACGGGTGAGTAACACGTTGGAATCTGCCCTGAAGTGGGGAATAATTCATCGAAAGGTGGACTAATACCGCATATGATGGAAACATCAAAGACTATATGTCGCTTCAGGAGGAGCCTGCGTATGATTAGCTAGTTGGTGGGGTAAAGGCCTACCAAGGCTACGATCATTAGCTGGTCTGAGAGGATGACCAGCCACACTGGGACTGAGATACGGCCCAGACTCCTACGGGAGGCAGCAGTAAGGAATTTTCCACAATGGACGAAAGTCTGATGGAGCAATGCCGCGTGCAGGATGACGCATTTCGGTGTGTAAACTGCTTTTAACAAGGAAGATTATGACGGTACTTGTTGAATAAGGATCGGCTAACTACGTGCCAGCAGCCGCGGTAATACGTAGGATCCAAGCGTTATCCGGAATTACTGGGCGTAAAGCGTCTGTAGGCGGTTTGTTAAGTGGGATGTGAAATCTTGTCGCTCAACGACATAGACTATATTTCATACTGGCAAACTAGAGTTTGGTAGAGGCAAGCGGAATTACTAGTGTAGCGGTGATATGCGTAGATACTAGTAAGAACATCAATGGCGAAGGCAGCTTGCTGGGCCACAACTGACGCTCAGAGACGAAAGCGTGGGGAGCAAACAGGATTAGATACCCTGGTAGTCCACGCCGTAAAC
>CAYZIP010000007.1:2763-45192 GCA_964478695.1 uncultured Candidatus Saccharibacteria bacterium | reverse complement strand
ATACTGCCCTTTCTACTTATTAAAAGAAGAGGACAGTTGAGATTATATTTTTGGGGGGGCTCTTATTAAAGAGCTAGCTTCAAAGTAACTTAACAAGTAGATTACTTTTTTTAAACTGTCCTATAATTAGGACTATCCTATATAGACTATAGAAGGGAATATATTACTTCCTTGTATATAATATTCTCTATTAAGAGAATATTAAGAGTTCTTTAAGTATTTTAGAAATACCTACTAAAGAGCTATATATAGAATATCTATAATAAATAGATAACTTCTTAATGAGACTTTATTGATCCATATCCTTAAATCACTAAAGTCTCATTAAGAAAGCTAGAGCCCTAGTAGGACTCTAGCAAGGTCAAGGGATAGTCTCTTGACAAGACATACACTGTCTGGTGAGAGACAAAAGGAGCTAGAGCGTGGAAATAGACGACAAAATTGCTAAGGCAGAGGCTGTCATCCGGGATGCTTTGGCGGCTCTGAAAAGGCGAGATGATTACCTCTCATTTATAGCTGAGCTTTCCAATTATGAGGCCTTGTTATATGGTTACCCGGATAAGCTTGAAGCGGCTCAGAAGGATTTTGATAGAGCTATGAGTATACTCCCCTTGGTCATGGCAGATGTTATGTTAGAATCGCTGAGATTAAGGCATGCCCATCAACAGCCATAAGCCCACAAGATTTGGTAGCCATAGTATTGAAAGAATAACTCATCAGTTAATGATCTGATGAGAAAGCAAATAGGGTTTGACAGTAAAAGCCCCCTACAGAACAAGGAGACTGGAGGGAAAGCCCTTCGCTTCTTGTTCTGTAGGGTACTCAAAATATAATCTACTTGTTTTAAATTTTTGAAATTATTTTATTGTTAAATCCATCATTAATATCTATTGCTTAATAATAGATTTAATTGGATAATTGTTTTGACACTATAAATTAATGGTGATATAATTATTAACAGATATATTCTTTAAACCATGATAAAAAATGGAGGGATTAAAGCCGTTAATTATGAAATTGGCTTTAAATAAAGAAATTGATTTTATAATTAAATAAGCGTTAAGAAGAGAACATTTTTATGGCCAAGACTAGAGACAAACAAAGTGTAAGTTTAGAAGATTTAGTAGAAGAGTATTTAACTATTCTACGTAAAGATCGTGATAGATATGTATTAAGCAAAAGACATGCCTTAAGAAATTCTGGAGAAAATACACTAGAATCCATTGGCAAAGAACTAGGGATCACCAGGGAAAGAGTCAGACAGATAGAAAAAGCTGCCTTAGAAAAAGTTATTAAATTACATAGCCATCAACATAATCTATCCAAAAATATCTTAAAGGCGCTAAGCCAAATGGGAGGCTTGATTACTTTTGAGCAATTATTAGCCGATCTGGATATAGCAGATAAAGATGTTAACAATTTATTGTTTCTCATTCGTTCCAACCCAGCCTTTATAGTTATGGACAAGAATGATCAATATGAATGTATAATTTTAGACCAAGATATATATTGTGCTAAAGATATATATAAATTACACGACGAATTAGTCAAGGTGATCAAAGCTTTTGGCAGTCCTCAAAAACTAGAACAAATTATTGCAGAATCAGAAGAAGCTTCTAGGCATAATAAAAAAGCTTTACATGGTATAGCCAAAGCATCTAGAACACTAAATAATCTTGACCAAGCCTGGGGATTAAGTCATTGGCCTACAGTTAATCCAAAATCTATTCGAGATAAGGTCTATCTAGCCTTTAAAAAGGCCAATAAGCCTTTGCATTTTACCGAGATTGCTGATAGCATCAAAGAAATAGGCAAGAAAAAGAAAGATGTCACCTTGCAGGCTGTACATAATGAACTAATCAAAGACGATAGATTTGTCTTAATAGGCAGAGGTATTTATGCCTTGCGAGAATGGGGCTATAGCGAAGGCACTGTATCTGATATCATTGTCTCTATTCTCAAAGAAGAAGCTCCTTTAAGCAAAGATGAGATAGCCAGACGAGTACTGAGCCGCAGACAAGTTCAACTAGCCACAGTTATATTAAATCTACAAGACAAAAATAGATTTGCCCGCGTTACCAAGGGTGTATATACACTAAAATAGAAGGGTATAGCTATTTTAATAAAAACTACAAGTGATTTAAATATAAAAGCTAAAAGTTAGGACATATTTATAAAGCTTTAAGTATTTATTTTTAAACTAGCTAATTTTTTAGAACTTTTAAGAATAGTGATAAAAGATTTTGAATAAAAAAAATGAAAGCTTTTAATGAAAGCTTTTAAAGTATAATTATATAAGACATGGATATCATCAGCTCTATATTTAAATTCTTGTTTGTTGTTTTATTCGTTTATTGGTTATGGGTGCCTATAGCAATAGTACTATTTTACCGCTTAATCAAAAGGCAATTATCAATCAAAGATCCTGTCATTGACCCAATCTCGGCCATTATTATGAATGTTATTATCCCCAAAGATAATGACAAAAAAGAACTCTCAGCCGAACAAATGTTCGCTGGACTACATGGAATACTAAAAGAAGCCCATGAAAGTAGCAAACATAGCGATCGCTTTAGTGTGGAAATAGCCAGCCAAAATGGAACTATTAATTTTTATATCTGGGCCCCGAAGCATCTAGCTAGCTATATTGAAGGCCAAATCTATGCCCACTATCCTTCTGTTCAAATCAAAACCCTAGATAAGGATTATATGAAAATAGGGGAAGGCCTATCCACTCAGTACCGTGAAATGGTACTGATCAAAGATCATGCCTTACCCATTAGAACTTTTTTGACCTTTGATGTTGATCCTCTAGCCAGTATCACTAATGCCATGAGTAAATTTGCCAAGGAAGAAACTTTTATTGTCCAATATATCATGGAGCCTATAGCTGATGATTGGCATAAGCTTAGCAAAGAATTTGCTGTTAAAGTAAAGAATAAAAAGCAGGGCTTCTTTTTGCGTGACGATGGCAAGCTATATATAGAACCACTCAGATTCGCAGTAGATTTGATCAGATCTTTTTGGAAGCCGGTAGACTATAGTCTATCAAAAGAAGAATCAGCTCTCAGCTCAGAAGAAACTACCATGATCTCGGCCGCTCAAAGTAAAGCCGAAAAGCTAGGTTATAGAGCTCAAATCAGACTCATATACCAAGGTAATAATAATGTCTTAGCTACTAATCGTATGCAGGCTATGGTGGGTAGTTTCAAACAGTATAATACAACTAATTTAAATGGCTTTAAAGCTGTAGAATATCCTATCAACTGGAATCATATTATTGACAGAACAATAGATAGGGAAGGGGGGATATTTAATACTGAAGAATTAGCTAGCTTATTCCACTTCCCACATACATCCGTAGAGACTCCTAATATTACTTGGATTGCCACCAAGGTTTCTGAACCTCCAGTCAATTTACCTACGCTAGATAATACAGCTGGGCATGAGCTATCTATTCTGGGCCATACCAACTTTAGAGAAACACATACTCGTTTTGGAATTAAACGCTATGATAGACCTAGGCATTTATATATTATCGGAAAATCTGGAGTGGGAAAATCTGGACTATTAACTATATTGTCTATATCTGATATATTTCATAATCATGGCTTTGCTGTAATTGACCCTCATGGAGATCTGGCCCAAGATATTATGGGATATATCCCCAGATCTAGGGCTGATGATGTAGTTTATTTTAATCCAGCTGACCTAGAATATCCTATATCATTTAACCCTATGGAGATATCAGATCCTAATCTTAGGCCTACTATAGCCAGTGAGATTGTAGCGGTATTGTCTAAAATGTTCGATTCTTGGGGCCCTCGACTAGAAAATCTGTTAAGATTTACGCTTCTAGCTTTATTAGAGTACCCAGAATCTACCATGCTTGATATTACCAGAATGTTAACGGATAAAAAGTTCCGAGATGAAGTTATTAAGTATATCACAGATCCTATTGTTAAAAATTTCTGGGTGCAAGAATTTAATACTTGGAATGATAAATATGCTCAAGAAGCCGTATCTCCAGTATTAAATAAAGTAGGGCAATTTACAGCCAATCCATTAGTCAGAAATCTTATTGGCCAGCCTAAATCTAGCTTTGATATTAGGCATATTATGGATCATGGCAAAATATTAATAGCTGATTTATCTAGAGGAAAAATAGGGGAGGATAATGCTAATATTCTAGGGGCATTGATGATTACTAAAATACAGCTATCAGCTATGTCTAGGGCCTATATCCCATTAGAAAAAAGGCGGCCTTTTTATCTATATGTAGATGAGTTCCAGAACTTTGCCACTAACTCATTCGCTGTCATTTTATCTGAGTCGCGTAAATTCGGCCTATATCTGACAGTGGCTAATCAATATATTAGTCAGATGAGCGAAGAAGTACGTAATGCTGTTTTTGGGAATGTAGGATCTATTATTACCTACAGGGTAGGGGTAGATGATGCTGAATACCTTAGTAAATACTTTAGCCCTTCTTTTAGTCCAGCTGATCTGCAGAATTTAAGCCTGAGACATATATGTGTATCTATTAGTATTAATGGGGAAGTATCTATTCCTTTTAGTGCCACTACCTTAGATCTGCCTCCTAAAATGGATGATAGTTTAGAATATATTATAGGTTTGTCAAGAGCTAAGTATGCCAAACCCAGGGCTGAAGTAGAAAAGATTATTTTAGAATCTTTAAATAGTAAGAATAATCCTAATCATAAGCCATCACTATCTGGTGTAGCTAATAATAACCCAATGCCTACAGTAGGCATAAATCATAGTGGTAGTAATTATCATAAAAATGAGCAGCCATTGCAACAGAATCCAGAAGTCAGTATAAATCCTAAGCTAGCTGGTATTGTACCCAAGAATTATAGTCAAATGATTCCTACACAGTCACAACAAAGCAGCAATAATAATCAGAAATATAGAAACAGTAATAACAATAATAATCCTAATCAAAACAATGATCGCAATAATAGCAGCAACCAAAACGGCAATCAATCCAATGGAAGCAATGGACAAAGAAGAAGACGCCGCCGCTAAAAATAAAGCGTTAATGCTAATAAAAAATAAATAGGTGATTCCTAATATAAGAAAGTCAGAGAAAAGCTAAATACGTCGCACAATGTATATTTTACGATTTTCAATAATAGAAGATCTTTCCGGGTATTCGTATATCTATATATTCATTTATAGACTGCTTATTCTTGATTACATCACTTAACACTCTATTTAAATCAGTAATTCTATTAGCATACTGATTATCTAGACTCATCTTTATAACCCACTTATAATTAGCCAACATAATCTCTATGTCATTTAATCCTTCTTCCATCACAATCTCTTTAATATACATTTCATTTTTTCGTAGAAAATCATTAATTTGATCTATTTGAACTATGTTTTCTGGTAGTAATACAGAATCACCAATCTTTACTTCATATATTTTTTTGTTTCGAATGACTAGCTCAGAACTAATTTCGCTAATTTTTACACTTAATTTACCATTATCATCCATCAAGTATTGATCTTGACCATTAACCCAAACTTTGTTTAAGTTTTTCAGTTCATAATCTATCTTAATTTTATTAGGCCATTTCTTGCTAATTTTAATATCTTTAACATTAGGATTAACCAATAACCTCTCTCCTAGCTTTTTACTTGACAATAGCATTATACTATTATTAAATATACTGCTATTGATATATTCTTTGCTAGAAATACTGATCAATCGCTCTTGTTCACTTGATACTTGCCCCTTCCCTTCTATTTGTATATCACGTATCTTAGTTTTATGTATAATCACAGCCATTAAGATTAATATAGATATAATATAAGGAATTTTGGGAAAAAGTACCTCTTTTAGTTTAGATAAAAACCCCTGTGGATAAGACTGCTTTGGGGTGGTATTTGACTTGATATTATTTTGATGAGTATAATCCCTAGTGACATTTCTTGGCATAATCTTAAAACACTACTTTTATATTACTTTTCTTAACCCTTGGGTCTTAACATCACCATTAACTGTATAGCTAGAGATATTAAATAGCACTCCAAGCCCTATGAGAATCATCAGCATACTACTACCTCCCTGGCTTATAAATGGGAGTGGAATACCAGTCAAAGGAACCAAGTTTAACATAGCACATATATTCAAGATTGCCTGGGAACCAATCCACGCTATAATGCCTATAGATAATAGTCTAGAGAAATAGTCTGGGGCATTCTTCACTATCCTTAACCCTCTTAATATAAATGAAAAATATAAGAAAATAACTATCATAGAGCCAATAAAACCAAATTGTTCGCTAATAGCGGCAAAGATAGAGTCAGAATTTGCTTCTGGTAAATACCCATAAGCCTGAAAACTCTTCCCTAATCCTCTACCAGTTACTCCTCCAGAGCCAATGGCTATTAAAGCCTGCAAGATGTGATAGCCGCTACCTGTTGGATCTTTTTCTGGATCTAAAAATGTCAAGAAACGCCTTAATCTATATGGTTGGCTATATATAGCTAAGACTCCAGCTATTGATATTAAAGCTCCCAAACCAACAAATATCATATAATGCATTCCGCCCACCCAAGTCATAGCCAATATGATAGATAGTACTATAATCCCACTACCAAGGTCTTTTTGTAATACCACAGCAATTAGACCAGAAACTATAATGGTGACAATGACAGGAATAATAGAATCTAAAACATTATTAATATTCTTGCGTACTCTAGTAAACCACCAGGCTAAAAATATCACTATAGCAAATTTTAATAATTCAATCGGCTGAAAACTAAGGGGGCCAAAATCTATCCACCTAGTAGCCCCACGACTAGAATGCCCCAGCCCTGGAATAATAGCTATGATCAAATTGGATATTATCGCTATTATAAGTATAAACGGGGCTAATTTTTGCCAAAAAGTATATTTAATTTTAGAGGTTATCCAAAAACCGATCATTCCAATACAGACCCATATTGTTTGTAAATAAAAAGTATTAGTATTTAAGCTACTGGTCTGGGGATTAATATAAGCCAGTGGACTAATGGCACTTAATACTAATAGCCCCAAAACTATTAATGGTAAAACCAGGAATAAGAGTAGATAATCTGGTCTATGTTTAACTATATTATTTTCTGTCATATTTTATTTTTAATTTATAGCCTTAGCGTATACTCTGCATCATAGCCTGACAGATTAATCCTACGGCTGAACATATAGCACCAATTACCCAAAAACGCATAGTGACCTTGGATTCTGGCCATCCAATGGCTTCTAGGTGATGATGTACTGGGGCAGATATAAATATTTTCTTCTTACGAATTTTTTTACTAAGAATTTGTAAAGCACTACTGAAGGCGTCAAATACAAATACTCCTCCAATAATAGGTAGCAGTAAAGCACTATTATTAAGCATGGCAATCACCCCCAATGTTGTTCCCAGAGCAAAAGCCCCACTATCCCCCATGAAAAATCTAGCTGGATAAATATTAAACCAAGTATAAGCCAGCGTAGCTCCAGCTACAGTAGCACAAAAGGCACTCATAGAATAAAGCCCATTCATATATGAAATAACAGCAAAGGTAGAAAAAGACATGGTAAGCAATCCTCCTGCCAATCCATCTAACCCATCTGTTATATTCACAGCATTAGCAGTTGAAACAATCACTAGTATGAAAAAAGGAATATACATCCAGCCCAAACTCATATCCCCAACCATAGGGATATGTATCATATTATAGTTTAGTTTAAAGTAAAAATATAAAGCCCCAATCAAGGCCACAAAAAGTATTAAGATCATCTTTAGGCTACTTCTAAGACCAGTTTTGCCTCCACCAAAACCTCTAATATTCAAAAAATCATCCAACAGTCCAATGCTACCTCCTAAAATAAACATAGCCAAAGGGAGTAGTGTCTCTTTAGTATTCACATTGCCTATAACTATGGTAAAAATGGTCACAGCCGACATGGCGATAATCCCAGCAGCAGTAGGAATATTTCGGGCATGTTTAGAAGCATGCATCTTATGTAAAACAGATGCTTTCTCTCCAGTGATAGAGTGAGTTTTACTAACTTTCCACCATTTATATTTATAAGCCAAAAAAGTATATAATGGGGTTAAAATAAAGCTTAAAATAAACCCTCCGAATAAAGACAAGGCTACATAGCTGAGAGTGTAATTTTGATAGAAACGATCTAACATATTATTAATCCTTTTTTAATTTGCACTAATACCATAATAATTAACTAATTTCTTGGCCATTTCTCCAAATGGAGGGACAGCTGTTGACTCAGCAAATCCGCCTATGCCAGGAGCATCTATTCTGACCATCATACTGATTCTAGGATTATTGGCTGGGAAAAAACCAGTAAAACTACCAATGGTTCTACTCTCATCATACCCTCTTTGCCCAGATTTTGCCATCTGTGCTGTTCCACTCTTACCAGCTACTTTTATGCCATCTAATCTGGCCCTATAACCAGAGCCATAATCCACCACCCTAGTCATCATACTAGTTAATACCTGTGCTGTATTCTCACCAATAATACGGGCTTGTTCTGCAGGAGGAGGAATAAGGCTATGTTTTTCTTCTGTAATAGGATCTACTGATTCTTGAGCTATATAAGGGGTTACTAAAATCCCATGATTAGCAAAGGTATTGATCCCACGTAGTAGTTGCATATTACTTACCAAAAGCCCTTGTCCAAAAGTCATGTTTGCATACTCTAAATCATTAGAGTTAACATCATCGGGACTTCTTACTTGTCCCACTTCTTCATTACCAATATTTATACCAGTTTTCCCTCCGAAACCAAATAGCTTAATATAATCAAAAAACTTTTTCTTACCGGTATAATTGATACTACCTCCACCTAAAGATTTTAGAACAAACACTACCCCTGTATTTAGAGATTTTTCTATTACTCCCTCCATTGTTTGCCAGCCCAATGATCTGTGTTCAGCATTATATATAACTTTATCCAATACACTCACTTCTCCACTATCAAAATACCTAGTGGCAGCAGTAACTTTACCGCTGTCGATTCCGGCAGACATAGTAAAAGTCTTAAAACCAGATCCTGGTTCAAATAAGCGGTTTATATTGCCATCCAGCAAAAGGTTGGGGTCAGAATTGGCAACTTGGGCGAATTGATTAGGGTCATAACCAGGATAGCTAACATAAGCTTTAATAGCTCCACTACTAGGGTCCATAATAATCATATCTCCATGTTCGGCTCTAACATTATGTACGGTTTGAGCCACTATATCATAGGCCATTTTCTGTAGATTTGGGTCAATGGTGATATAAATATCACTACCATGTCTGGGAGGAACTTCAAATGAATTTCGGTCAATAATGGCTATATCATGACTGTCAGTAAATGTCTTTAAAATACCGGCCTTTCCTTCTAGCGTGCTCTGATAATACTGCTCTATGCCGCCCACACCAACCCCTTCATCATTCACAAAGCCAGTAATATATCCAAATAACTCTTTCTGGGGATATTCTCTATAATCTTTTTTTTCCAGCAAAAGCCCCCTAATATTTTTGGACTTTAAGGCCGTTACCTTATCCTCTTCTACCTTAGAAGCAATACGCATATATCTACTGTCAGAATCTTTGAGTTTCTCTAGTGTTTCTTCAAAAGAAATATCTAATGTTTCGGCAATAATTTTAGAAACTACCACTTTGTCTTCAACCACTTGAGGGTTAATGGCTACTATATATAATTGCCTAGTAATAGCTAGTGGAATATTCTGATCATTAGTGCGAATGTATATATTGCCTCTTTTGGCTGGCAGTGTTTGTTTTTTAATCTGCTGTCCATCAGCCTTGGCCAGATAATAGCTGCCTTTTACTATTTGGATAGTAAAAAGTCTATAAACAATAGCCGAAAAGGCTATTAATATAAATAAATATAAAAATCTAACTCTAAAATTTGACAATATTATTTGTTACCCTCTTGCTAATAAAAATATAAGGCTTCTTATAAATAAAACTTCTAGCTAAAGCGACAAAGTTCTTATATATAATTATACTATTTTAAGATGGTGGAAGCACCATAATCTACCATATTGTTATTGGTAGCAAATTCTTTCACTCTGTCATTACTGGTAAGCTTGGCTGTTTCTATTTCTAATCTAGCTACATTATTTTGTAAACTAGATAGTTTTTCTTCATATAAATTACGTTGGTAGCTTAATTTATTAGAATGATTGAGACCGGATAAATATAGTAGTGACATTAAAGTCAGAATAAGTCCTATAAACAATAAATGCGTTAAGGGCCCAAGAACAATATTATGCTCATTGTTTTTATTATAATCCTGATTGCGCTTAAAGCTAAGTGTGGCAGTAGACATAAATTTTACCTTTTTGTTTTTTATTTTTTTAATACTTTTTCAAAAGCCGCTAAAGTTTTAATGGGGCTTTTTTTTAATAAGGCTTATACGGTAAAGACCACTTAAGGCTAGTGATTTTTAAAAAAACACTAGCCAAAAATAGTTCTTTACTTAATTTAAAACCTAGAAATTAAAATTCTAGGCCTTAACGGTTACAGGTATTTGTACTACCCTAGAGCTTAAGTTTTTAACATGTAATGTCATAAACATTCTCCTTCTTTTTTGTTTTTTATTTTTTTTTAATAGCTCGCAATCGAACACTACGAGCCCTACTGTTGGGGTCATTTTTGTCAGCTTTGATAGCTTTTTTCGTTAAGCTAATGGCTGGGGCCTCTTCTATTAATTGACCAATTATATTAAACCTAGAGGTGGTAATAGTCTGAAAAAAAGCTTTTACTATCTTATCTTCTTTACTATGAAAAGACATAATAGCTAAACGACCATTTTTTTTAAGTATATCTAATAAGCGTGGCAATACTTGCTCTAGCTGATGAAGCTCTTGATTTACTTCTATACGTAGTGCTTGAAAAACTTGTTTAGTTAAATTATCTGGCCTAGACGACATAACCTGGCCAATGATAGTAGCTAGTTCAGTCGTCGTATTGATACTGTTTTTATTTCTAGAGCCGATAATCTTATTCACTACGGATGTAATGATTTTATTATTAAGATCACTGCCTTTATGTAGTATTCTGATTAAAGCTTTTTGGTCTAAGAAGTTCACAATATCATAGGCCTGAATGGCTTGTGTTCTGTCCTGGCGCATATCTAGAAATGATTCTCTTTTATAAGAGAATCCTCTACTGGCTTGATCCAGTTGTGGTGAAGATACCCCTAAATCTAGCAGTATTAGATCGATACTATTGGCTGGTAAACTTAAATCTACAAAATCTCCTTTCTCTATTTTGACATTATCAAAAGAGGAAAATTTATTCTGTAAAAAAGCTATAGCCTCTTCGTCACGGTCTCTTAAATACAGATTAGAAAGATGAGCAGCAGACATCATAGCCTGTGCATGTCCTCCATATCCTGCCGTTAAATCCAAATAGACTTCATTATCGTGAGGAGATAATAAAGCTATGGTCTCTTTTAGCAAAACACTGTGATGAATATAGTGCATATAAATATACTATATAATTGGTAATTAAATTGTCAAGGTCACCTATTTGGTAGTCAGAGTTTTGTTTTTATTTTTGTTTTAAAGTTTTAAATAACATTATGTTAGAGTGTCAAGAACTTATAATAAAATAAGTTCTCAAAGGTTTTTAGTTGAGGTGGAAGCGTGTTTGATGATTAGGTTCTTAGATAGCACTTATTAGACGCTTATATATCTAAAATGTTTTAGCGTCCTGACTACCAAATAGCTAACTTTGATTTTTTTATTTTTGTTTATATTTTGATCCTTTTTAATAATGGTGACAAATCAAAAGGGATATTTTTTAAGCTACTTTCGTAATAGTATTTGTATTATTAGCAATACGCCAATATTCTCCTGCTCTAACGATGACAATATCTTTGCCTAAAGAGCCGTAAGATAAAAGTTCATTAGTAAGGGTTAATCTATTCTGCTTTTGGTCTAGAATAGCATTGATTTTGCCTTGTCTTAATTTAACATTAAGATTAGCAATATCTTCATCAATAATAGAACCTCTTAAAGCTGGCTCTACTTGATCGTCCCATACTTTTTGAGAATAAAGGTGTAGATATTTTCCGAACCCAAATGTAATCACTACATTTGATCCTAGTTCTTGAGCTAAATCACTAGGAATAGATAATCTGTTTTTGTCATCTATTTTTCTAGTATAGTAATCTGATTTGCTCATAATATCATTCTATTCTTGGTTGAGGTGGTTACCCACCCTCACCCACTAGAATCAGTATAATACACTTTAATACCCACCTGCAATACTTTTCTATACTTTTTCTTGTAAATGAGAGTATCAAGTTGAGGGCATAAAGTCACAAGGGCATCAAACTATACTTATGATAGTATATATTTATAACCTCCTAAAAAAAGAGTAGCAAAAAGAAAAATAGAGCTTTAAAAGAACCTTAACATTCTTGAAGCTGCTAAAAGCCCCTATCATGGGGTCTCAACCACCACAGAAAGTGATGACCTTACCATGACAATAACACCTACACCAAAATGCCCTATGGGCAAAAGATGTCATCAAGAGACAGCGGCGCAAGTCATGGGTCCAAGAGGATACATAGGCCCATTCTATGCTACCAGGGCAGCTCTACAGCCCGATCTATTCGGCCCAGATCAAAGCAAAGTGCCGAAAATGATCCCATGGCCATCTACATTTTTAAGGGCCATTACAAAGAACAGGGATTTGAAATATTTTCTATTCCCTGTGTCCAGCCTCTGTCTAGATCCACTTAGCCCACTAGGCCTACCTGATCTCTCTAAGTCACGAGGGCTCAGTCAGAGTATCCTCCGAGCATCTTGGTGCTTGCTTGATACTCAGCCCTATTTTCACCACGAAAACTGGGAAAGGCAGCTAGAGTTGGTAGAGACCAAATCTAGTCAGCTATTTGTGCCTAATGCCGCCACGGTCATGGCGGCCGATATGCTTTATCGGCATATCAATTACGGCAATCACATCTTGCCAAGAGGCAAATGGGTCCGTACTGCCGACAGACTTGATGGCAGACATCTTTGTATCGGTAATGCCGGGGGCAAACTAAAGGGAGAATGGCGATCTGACTCTTTGCGTGATCCATTCTTAAGTATTATCACAGCCGTTATTCCCATGGGCTGCTAAGAAAGATGCTGGCTTTCTATATAAAAATCCTCTGGCGACATAAAGATCCACACAGTAGTGGAAGTCGCTAGAGGATTAACCCATCTGCCGAAAAAATCTGGCAGATGGGTTTTTTTATTTAAAAATAAGTTCTAATTCAAAAGTAAGCTCTTACTGTGAGAAATTGTCTTTTAGGAATTGTGGGGTTAAGTTGGATAGGGGAACCCTACCCTCAGCCCCTACCTGCTCCATGCTATCTCTGTGTCTTAGAGTAATACTGGCATCATTGATATCGCCACTTAGACTGTCATGATCTACCGTTAAACACCAGGCTGTCCCACTCTCATCTTGACGACGATATCTCTTGCCAATAGATCCACTGTCGTCATAATTAACTTTTATCCCCATAGAAATAAGCTTCTTAGTAATCTCTTTAGCCCTAGAAACCATATCATCCTTTTTCATCAAAGGCAGTACCGCCACCTTATATGGAGACAAATCATATGGCAAATGCCATACTATTCTCATATCCCCATCGCCCAAATCTTGCTCATCATAGAATTCAAACATCAGCATCAACATTAACCGATTCAGTCCAGCTGAACATTCAATCACATAAGGTAAAAATCTCTCTCTAGTGAAGGGGTCAAAATAACTTAAATCCTCACCGGAATGCTGTCCATGAACTTTTAAGTCATAATCACTGCGATTATGTACCCCTTCTATCTCTTTAAAACCTAGACCACCAAAGCTATATTCTATATCCCAGGCATCTAGAGCATAAAAAGCTCTTTCATCCTCTTCATGGCGCCTTAAGCGTATATGATCCTGATTAATACCAAGGACTCTATGATAAAAATCTTGTCTATTAACAATATAATCTTGGTAAAGATGACTAGACTCACTGGGATGGCAGAAATACTGCACATCCATCTGTTCTAGCTCTCTTAGCCTAAATATAAATTGTCTGGGGCTAATCTCATTACGAAAAGCCTTCCCTACTTGAGCAATACCAAATGGTAATTTCAACCTAGTAGTTTCTTGTACAGCTTTAAAATCAATATAAATATTCTGGCAGCTCTCCCCTTTTAAATAAGCAATTGAGCTATTATCCTCACTGGCCCCTAAATGTGTTTTGACCATCAGATTAAATCTCTTCACTGGGCCTAAGGCATTACCATCTGGGCTTAATAAATCATTGTCTTTGATCAGTTTATCCATCTGCTCTTCTGACAGACCTCCAGCATTTTCTACTAAGCCAGCCTCTTCTATTAAATGATCAGCTCTATAGCGCTTCTTGGTCTTAACATCCTCTGTCAGCATATCCGAGAATCCGCTGGTATGTCCACTGGCCTCCCATACCTTGGGGTGCATAAAGATGCTTCCATCAATCTCTACCATGTCTAGCCTACTATCTACATTATGCCAGCGCCACAACGACAGTAAATTCTGTTTTAATAAAAAGCCCAAAGGCCCAAAATCATATATCCCTGTATAACCTCCATATATTTCACTGGACGGATATACTATCCCTTTGCGCCTGGCAAAGTTTACTATAGTATCTAATTTTTTCTGCTGATTAACCATATTAATATTATAGCTATTTTATCGGAGAGGAGCTATAGCTTCTTTAAATACGAAAAACCAATTTCTTGTTCTAGGAAGAATTTTATTATATCTGAAATAGGTCCAATCAAATCCTCTGGAATCATGTATATATCTTTTTCTACTAGAACTCTATGATAAAAATCTTGAAGATTAGACCAATTATGAATTGGTATTAATGTCGATAGTTCTTGATCTAATGACTCTACATGCACAAGACTTAAATACGAAAAAAGACGTAGTAAAAATATATCTTTAATATAAATATGATACTGAGGATAGATTTCAAATTGTTCTAGAGCCAGAATATAGGCAAAGAATATGGCTGCAGCATCTTGATTCTCTGCTACTGTTTTAAGCAATATGGCCATAATTTCAAAACAACTATTTAATACATCTAAATCAGAAATATTATAATTACTTAAACTACTACTAGCTGTCAAAATAAAAAAATGCTCTTTCCACTCTCTATACTCTATATGGCTAAGGCTAAGCTGGCTAATGCCACCTGATAATTTAGACTTTATTTTCTTAATAGATTTGGCATGGATAATAACTTTACCATAATTAGGGGTGATAAAATAAAGAATCTTATCAGCCTCTTTCATCGATCTATGATTTAATAAGATGGCCTGAGAACTATATTCTTTATTCATAAATTATCCACCATATACTGTTTAATAGTGCTAACTGTAGTATGGTTCTTAAAAAAATAATTGTTAAGCCCATAGTGAGTAATAAGCATATTAATAGTAGTATCTGACATGGCAGATAAGTAATCAAGTAAGATGATTTTACTATGAGGATTTTTGAATCTACGAAACTGCCATATCAAGTCCATGGCCTGATAATGATTAGAATTTAAATCAACCAAAATAAAATCTGCCTTAAAATCTATTACTGATCCTAGTTTTTTAGTCTGAATTTGCGGAGCAAAATAATCTCTATATAAACTGATTAGCAGCTCATCGCTGCTGAGTATAGAAAGCTGTATCTTAGGCTTTTTCATAATATCTTATATAATAATCATCTGCTCAGGGTGAACTATCTTAATTCTAATGCATTTACTACGAGGAATAATCTGATAGCTATCATTTAGAATTCCAAAATATAAATGGCTAAAATCAGCTTTAATAATATTTAAAACATCAGGCAAAAAATCACCAGAAATAATATCCAGAATTAAAAATCCACTAAGCTGCTTCGCCTCTAGCCGTATTCTGACTCTTTTACCATGCATCTG
Source organism: uncultured Candidatus Saccharibacteria bacterium (assembly GCA_964478695.1). Classification (GTDB taxonomy): domain Bacteria; phylum Patescibacteriota; class Saccharimonadia; order JAGOAT01; family CAYZIP01; genus CAYZIP01. The sequence continues at coordinate 29,192 of CAYZIP010000007.1, read as the reverse complement.
TAGTAAAGACAAAATACTTAATACTATTAATTGTCTTAATTCTATAGAGTTGGTGGTGGCTAGAATATATTTTTTGCCAATAGCTAATCTAACACTAGAACTATAATAACTAGCTATAGTATTAAGGCTAGATATAGATTGCCTAAGTACATTATTTACTATAAAAGTCTGCTGTTTATGAGTATCTACACGCAGACTAGTTAAAAAAACCGCCTCTACTCCTATTAAATAGCTAATCTTATTAATGCGCTTTAAGGCCTCTACTTTATTATCAGTCTGGATAGAAAGCAGCTCTATGGCTGTTGATAAACGAGAAATAATTAAACCAACATTATTAATTAAAGCTTGTCTTTGGTCTAAATTATGATTCTTTTTATCCTCTAATGCCATACTACTTATTATGACAAGTTAAAATCATTATTACCAAGCATAAGCAGTATTATAGAGATATATTAGGGGTTTAGTTTGACCTTGTCTAGGATGATATTAAAGCTGGATTCATACAGTTCTGGGATATCGGTAGCAATATAAAAAGTCTTATCTCTTAAAGGGGCAATAATGGCAATCCCCTTACTACCATTATCATTAATGTCTCCTATATATTTTTGAGCATCTATGCCACTAATCTTGATTGATTCCACACATAGCTTAGTGCTAGCCGTGCAGTCTGGCTTAGACTTGGCTTTTTCTTTAAGACTAGCATTATAGTCACTAAATTTTTTATCAAATAGATCAAACCGGAGGGCATATTTTTCTCTCCCTTGATGTATGCCATTGGGACTGGCTAAACCTTTTAAGGGATCACCTGAATCTGATTCTTCTACATAATAGCTCCAATACTTGGGAAATGTGACCGTAAATTTGCCATACTCTTCGGCTGAGGTATATGTCTGAAAATCAGCCTCTAATTTATTCTTGTACTCTTTTCTAGCCTCGTCATGACCAGCCGTTCTACCGTTTTGATACAGCTCTTCTTGTAGCTTTGCATTGACACTAGCTTTATGGCTCATAGATAAAATCAAAGCCATGGCCATGGACAATATGATTAACCCTAAAATGATCAGTAATACTTTTATCCCTATATTATTTACCTTTTGTTTGGGAGGGGGCATATTAATAGGAATATTTACGGTATGGGGGTCTTGGTAATTCACCTTTATTATCTTTCTTTTACTACTTAATCATCTTATAGATTGGGTTGGCCAGCTTCCCAGTCCATGGGACATAATCCCCCGCTTTGTAAAGCCTCTACCACCCTTAAGGTCTCATCTACGCTACGTCCGACATTGCCGTCTGAAACGACTATATAGCGAACATTGCCTTCATTATCAATGATGAATGTGCCTCTTTGTGCTGTTCCTTCTTCTTCATTTAAGACCTGGTAGTCTCTGGCTAAGTTATGATTTGTATCGGCTAAAACTGGATATTTTACTTCTGGTAAATCTTTACTAAACCATGCTTTGTGAGAATGTACACTATCGGTAGAGGCAGCTACAATCTCTACTCCTAAATCATTAAATTTTTGTTGCATTTTAGCAAAACCCTTAAGCTCCGTAGGGCACACAAAAGTAAAATCTAGAGGGTAGAAAAAAAGAACCAACCATTTACCTTTATAATCTGCTAATTTAATTTCTTTAAACTGATTTTCGACCCAAGCGTTTAGCTTAAAGTCTGGGGCAGCCTTACCTAATTCTAACATTAACTATCTCCTTTATTTTATTCTATATTCCTACCATCAAACAGCCATGATACCTTATCATCATAACCCTCTTAAAAAACTTTAATGGCTATAGTTATAGTATAGCCATTCCAAGTCAAAATGTCCAAAATTAAAGACTTGATTAATCCTAAAATAACTATTTAACGCTTTAGCTAAAATAAATTTAAAATAGTTCTCTAAAGAATGATCAATGTGTCTTTTTTAAATGTTTTAGTTTTGATTTGCTTTAAGATAAGAAAGTACCTCTACAGCATGTCCTAAGGGCTTAACATTCTTCCATACTTGCACCACCAGGCCATCTTTAGCCAAAAAGCTAGAGCGAGATATACCAATGTATTTTTTACCAAACATACTTTTTTCTACCAACATACCACAGTCTTCTATAAAAGATTTCTGAGTATCGGCCAAAAGCGTAAAAGGTAAATTATATTTCTGGCTAAACCCTTGATGTTTTTTAACACTATCAGCTGAAATACCAATAACCTTAACATTATGCTTTTCTAGCTCCTCTATATTGTCTCTAAGCTGACAAGCTTCTAAAGTACATCCAGGAGTATTATCTTTAGGATAAAAATAATATAAAACCATCCCCTTGGCAAGATCACTGCCGGTAATATTATGGTCAAATTGATCTGGTAAATTAAAATCTGGGACCTTATCACCTATCTTGATCATCTTCAATTTCTCCTTATTAATATACTTTTTTTATAAAACTTTATTTTGCTCCAAAGCTCAAATAGTTTTGCCAATATTTAAAAAGCTCATATACGGCCACCACATCAGAAGCAGCATATAAAGCAATCTCTTTATACTTTTTATCATAAAAAGACTCTTTTAAATTAGCCCCAGAAACAGCTCCATCATATTTTTTAGGGCTTTCTATACCAAAAGACCTACACCACATATGTAGCCCTCCGTTTTTTACCTTGCCAGAATTAGAAAGTAATTCATATAAATCATAGTGAATGGGGGCTGACTTACTGCCACTGCTAGGACCCTTGAGGCTATATAAATCTATAGCAGGCTTTATCCCTAGAAAAGCACTTCTAAGCATCAAAAAAGATAAATCTATAACCTTCCCCCCAAAAGTAATAAAGATATTGGATTGTAAGGCTAGGGCCCAAAACTTTTTTAAAATCTGCGCTTCATCCATAACCTTAAAGCTAATATTATCTTGTGACCAGCTAGGGATGTCTTCGTCTGGAGCTTGAAAATATACAGCCCCCTTTTCACTTAATGGCTGATATACAGATAAGGCTACTATTTGAGATGTATTAGGACTAAAACTAGTATCCCGATCAATTTTGTTAATAATCTTTTGATAATACATATCAGTAGGTTCAGCCTCTACTCTGCGTGTCATATATTGGAATGTATCTGGATCCATATAGCTGAGTCTTTCCCCTGCCATTTCTAAATCGAAAACTAGTATTTGATTCTTATTTTCTTCTATTTGTTCTGTCTTCATTATATTGCCATCCTCTTTTATGCTAAGTGATTATATAATAATTGCCCATATGTATTATTAGCTTGTTTTTGTAAGCAAATCAAGGCTCCATGCTTGATAGCATCTTTTTGATAATTATGCCAAATCTTGTCTAGACTATAACCGTATAGAATACCTAGTATCATTGATATATTCAAACCATGAGTAATAAATAATATATTATCTTTATTACCAATAACAGCATTCATAACATCTATCTTGGATCTATTGTACATATCTACCAATGACTCGCCACATGATGGGCGATAATATAGCTGGTTCTCTCTTCTCTTGCGTTCATATTCCATAGGCTGATACTTATGTAGTCCAGCATCGGTGAGCATGGCATTTATACCAAGGTCTATTGGTCTTAAATTATCTAAAACTTCTACCTTGGGCTTATCTGTTAAATGTTCTAAAATAATTTTGGCTGACTGTTTAGATCTTTTGTATGGGGATACAAAAAAACTGCTGGGTTTAATAACTTGTTTAGATAAAAACACTCCTGATAGATGTAGCTGATTGATGCTGGCCTGCTCTACTGCAGCCAAATCATCACGACTATAATAGCTAAGAAAAAACTTTTTTAAAGCTCTTTCTTTTTGATAAATATGGAATAGGCCGTGAGGAGTAAATCCAGTACGCATAAACCATATATTTTGTGCTGAATGTGGTAAGACTAGTTTTTGTGCCATAACCCTCTTATTAATGCCCCTTCTATCTTATTATATTAGCAAAATGTATTAACAACCCCAAATCAAAATAATTTAAGTTTAAAGCCTAAGAATATCCTAAGAATATATAGGCCTAGATAGTTATAACTACTACAATCTATTAACACGATACTTTGAATAGTTCTTTAAATATACAATGATCTATTGCCGTATAAATACCTAAAGCCTCCTTTGGCTTTAAGAGACTCTTCTTGTAAGAAAAGTTTCTTTAGGGCCCAGGAGGCTTTTTAAAAGATAAATAGTATTTTTTTGTTTTTAATAGATCAGACTTAAGACTATTCGTTTAAGCCTGATCTTCTTTTTTTCTTTTTGCAGAAAAATAAACTAGCCAGAATAGGACTGCGCTTCCTAATACTGCGCTCAAAATAGTAGCATTTCCAGTAGATGGTAAGCTGCTAGGATAGCTAGTAGTATTTGTTCCTAGTACTACAGGAGTACTGGACTTGATAACAACATTGTCATAATCATCGCCCTTATTGTCGTCAGGATTAGAATCAACATCTTCTTGATCAGCCTTAGTGACTTGAGCAATATTATTGATATCTCCTGAAGCAGTTACTTTTACAGTAATTCTTAAGCTTAAGCTTTGGCCTACATTAACTTGACCTACTTGCCATAATCCAGTGCTGCTATTATAGCTGCCAGCATCTGTGCTATATGATTGATACTCTAATCCGGTAGGCAATTTATCTGTTAGCTCTACGCCTGTGGCTGTATCTGGGCCAAGATTCTTGACTGTTACAGTATATACTATACCTTCACCAACATTGACACTACTTTTACTGACAGATTTATTTACTTCTAGGTCTACCTTGGGCTTACTATTAGTACACTTAATCACTACAGCATCGTCATCATCTTCATGAATATTACTATTATTAGGAGTAGAATCAATGTCTTCTTGATCAACACTATTAACTTGAGCTCTGTTAGTAATTACGGCACAACCATTAACTTTAACCTTGATAGTTAAAGTGGCTTTACTGTTAGCATTAATAGATCCGATGGTCCATAATCCAGTACTACTATTATAGTTTCCAGCAGTAGTAGAAACATTTAATACTTCTAGTTTAGAATTTAATCTATCGATGACACTTACTCCAGTGGCATTGGTATTAGATTTATTATTAACAGTAATAGTGTAGGTGACTTCATCACCGTTCTTGTAACTTTTTACACTTGCACTTTTGTCTAGCTCTAGGTCTACTTTAGGAGCAGGATTAACAGTGATAGGTACATGATCTTGATCATCTTCTTTAGGATCATGATTATTAGTAGTAGAGTCGATGTCTATTTGATCGGCACTAATCACCTCGGCTACATTGTCAATTGTTCCTAGCTTGCTGGTCTTAGCAATTATTTTTAAGGTCTTGGTTTCATTGACAGCAATTGATCCAATGGTCCAAATACCTGTAGCATTGTTATAGTTAGCTGAATCACTAGATATATAGACTAGTCCAGCAGGCAAGTTATCACCTACGGCTACTCCGGTAGCAGCGTCAGGCCCTTTATTGATAACACTGATGGTGTAAGTGACCTCATCCCCTAGCTTAAAGACATTCTTATTAACACTTTTGTCTAGTTCTAAGTCTATTCTTTTTTCTTGATGAGGAGTTACTGTAATATCCTTACTACAAGCTTCTGATACAACTGTTCTACCGTCATCAGTAACTACTATCACAGTAGCTTTGTAATTACCAGCTTTAGTATAGGTGTGAGAAACATTGCTATTAGTGGTGGTAACATTACTACCATCTCCAAAGTCAAATATATAGTTCTTAATAGTTGTTCCATTAGCACTAGCATTGGCTATGAAGTTGACAGTTACTGGAGCAGATCCACTGGTAACATTGGTTTGTAAAGAATTACAGACATAGCTAGGATTACTGATAGTAATCTCTACACTGTCGTCATCGTCTTGATGAGATGGGCTATTAGCACTGCTGCCACTGTTGTCTCCAGGGGTAGAATCAATGTCTTCTTGATCTGTAGTATTGATTTGGGCATAGTTAACTATTTTTCCACTAGTAGCAGTCACCTTAGCGCTGATTCGCACTTCTACAGACTGTCCAGCATTTAAAGCTCCAATAGTCCAAATACCTGTAGTGTTGTTATAAGCAGCATTATTAGCGCTGACAAATTCTAGTCCAGCAGGTAAGTTATCTTTAACAGATACTCCTGTGGCATTGACACTACTTTGATTGGTAACTTTTAGATTATATGTAATAACCTCACCTGTCTTGATAGTGCTAGTAGTAGGAGAAACAATAGCCTTGTCTATGGCTAGATCTACTTTAGGATTATTAACTGTTACAGTGTATGTGGCTGGGTCTTGCAAGGTCTGAGTAGATCCCTGGAAAGAAGCGTAGGCTGTATTTACTCTAGTATGTGTTCCGGCAGTCCAATTGCTATCAGTTCTAAAACTAAAAGTAATAAATCCACCTGTATTAGGGGCGTAATTACCTACATTGACTCCATTAGCACTAAATAATTCGCTATCACTCAGGCTGACTCCAGCTGGGCTAGCAGCATTATATAGTTTGACAGAACCACTAACTAGAGTGGTATTGGCAGGAAGAACATCTCTGATCACAACATTATTAGCATTAGCAGATCCACTGTTATTAAAACTAATCTTATAATTAGCAGTTTGATTAGGAGTTAAGGCAACATTCTCTGTCCAATCATTAGTAGTACTGATTTGTTTAGCTAGGTCTAGTTTTGGCATTTTTACTAATACATCTACTAAAACATAGTTAGCATACTGATTACACCCAGGAATCTGACCATTCATGGTCTCATATCCGAGGCTAGCACAGTTATTAGAAATAATACTATCAGATAAAGCTATCCCACCAATATGAGCATTATTATATGTCCTCGCTGATCCAGCTATATATTCTAGCTCAAATGGTGTAGCAGCATTTAGATTAATAGTATCTGTGTATAAATTAGGGTTGGCATTAGAAGAAGAAATGGTAGAGGTTATGACGTGATTAGTACTTTGGCTCTGAGGAAGAGCAAAGCAAACTTTAACATTTTGAGCTATACCAGATCCAGAAGCATTTAATCCAGGATTGGCATTATTATGCACATAAGCTCTTAATGAAATTCTTTCTCCATCAGTTACAGTCTTAGTATCGCTAAAGCCATTGTTAAATCCAGCGGCAGCTGTTTTGGCATCAGCAAAATAACGCTCATCACCATTAAAGCTGTTTTTATAGACAGGGTTATTGGTAAAGCTATTAAATGTAACATAATTTGCCCCAGCACTAGTACCGTCTGGGTTATATGTAAAAGTTGTTCTAGCTGGACTAAATCCAGCCATAGCTGACAATGGCAATATACCAATAGCCATAGTGGCTAGAAGAGAGAACCATTTTTGTCCTATCTGATGAAGATAGGTATTAACATTAGTTATTTTCATTATAAATACCCTTTCCTTAATTTAAGAAATTAATTATCTAAAACCCGTACCTCTACCCTAAAAATAGGTTAGCTAAAGTATAGCATAGCTATTTATGAATGTCAATATTATTATACATACTTATAAGCTCTGTGTACATAGAGCTTATGTTTATTTGAATATTAAGCTTTTTATTAGAGCCACAAAGCCTTAAATGGTATAAAGACCTATTATAAATCAAACAGACCATCAAGTTTGAGGTATTTATAGTTTAAGTAATATATCTTTATGGTGAAATAGCATATATTTATCTGGGAACATTAAATGGTTATTTATGATATGAGATTATTATAGTTTTATTTCTAATCAAGAGTTAATAATATATTTCTAAAACTTGATTAAGAATAAAGCTTTGATTGATGCTTATCTTGTTGTATTAGGGTATTTCAACCCCCGGGAGATTTTTCTCCCGGGGGTTGAAAATTACTTTACTTACCACTGCCTATTGGCGGCGGTAAGCCCTCTTCTTCCTAGCCAGGAAGAAGAGGGGCCAGACAGCCATAATGGCTGCGACGGTCAGGGGTACCTCCCACTTAGTGAGAGGTGCACCCTTGGCCGTGGCAATCGCTGAGACTGGCCGGAACTCGACCACCGGGACCGTACCTGGGCCTTCGCCTAGGTACATCCCCCGGAATGCCTGGGGGCAGAGCTCCGGACTGGAAGCTGCTCCAGGGTCGTCACAGGCATTCTTAAGCACCGTGGTCGGTGTCGTCGTTGGTGCCGTAGTCGGGACCGTCGTGGGAACCGTTGTCGGAACCGTGGTGGGCATCGTGGTTGATGCCGTGGTCGGTGTCGTCGTTGATGCCGTAGTCGGGACCGTCGTGGGAACCGTTGTCGGAACCGTGGTGGGCATCGACGTGGTCGTGATGAGCACCGTGGTCGGTGTCGTCGTTGGTGCCGTAGTCGGGACCGTCGTGGGAACCGTTGTCGGAACCGTGGTGGGCATCGTGGTTGATGCCGTGGTCGGCTCCGTGGTGGTCGTGGCTGAAGTCACACTGGAACAATCCCAGTGTGACCCGCCCGGATCCACTCCAGCGCACTTCGACACCGAAGTCGAAGTTACTGACGACGATGTCGTCGGTGCCATGGTGGTCGTGGTGGACACCGACGTGGTCGTGATGAGCACCGTGGTCGGGACCGTGGTGGTGGTCGTCGTAGTCTTGGTTGCCACCGTGGTCGGGACCGTGGTGGTGGTCGTCGTAGTCGTCGTAGCCTTAGGCAGTGGCCGAGGCTTACTCGGCACCACTACCACCACAACTGGTCGAGGCTTGGCCACAACCACCAGTTGTGGGCTGGGCACAGTAGTGGGCACTACGGCCCGACTGACTGCAGCCGCCGCTACTGGGTTACCACACCCAGGCAGGACAAACCTGCCAGGGTTGACTGGGTCCTGCCAGATAGTTCCATGAACTATCTGGGCGTCGATGCTGCGTTTGCAGCCTCGACAGAATGGAACCCACTGTCCCTCATCGCTATAACGATGATTGTTCACCGCTAGCGACGTCACTACGACCGACTGGAGCCGGCCGAAGACCGTGGCAGGATTCTCCTGCCAGTAGTCTTGGTAGGCCAGTGCTAATGCGCTGGACGCATTGGCTTCCATCCACTGGCTGGCAGAGCTTGGCCCTTGGGCCAAGGCTGCCAGCCAAGACTGGTGCTCATCACCCGCAGGAGCACCTGCGGGTGATGAGCTGGCTTGTCGAGCTCCCCACCCGACGGCCCTCGGGCCGTCCGCTGTGGACACCACTGGGAAGGTGTCCGCTGTGGACACCTCTCCGACCAGGCCGCTGCTATCAGCGACCTGGACAAAAGCATCTGCCTTGTCTCCCTTAAGGGAGACAAAAACAGCTGCCACAAACACTAGCATAGCAGTGACCGCTATCAAAGCGGCCACTGTCCGGGCAACTTTCGCCCTATATTCCATTTCCCACCTCCTGGTGGTTGGTCTTTAGTCTGCATCAGCAGATTAAAGACGGTAGGCCGCTTTGACCTCCTATGGATTTAGTAAAAATACTATACCCGTAGGAAATCAAAGCTTTGGCTTACCAAAAAGTTTCTTAACTATATAAAACCATGTCAAAGTGCATCAACAGATAATTTTATAAAAAGCTACCATAAAAACTAGAGGCTCTTATATTAAGAGATATATTAAAACCTCTCCTTCTTTAATAGAGCTATCTATAAAAATAGCTGATCAGCCTCGATTATAGCATCTTAGCTATTGACAAGTCAATATTAAGGTGATAGAGCTATACTAAAGCCATAACCATTTTAGTATATTTCATGCATTGTTATAGAATAATAGTTGTACTAATAGTTCTCTATAGAAATAGTTGATATATATTTTTGACCAAAATCAATAAAGCCTAAACACCATTTTAGGACTTCTTAAATATATAAACGCTAGGGAAGTATTTTAAAAAGCTTTGAATAGTCTTTTTGCTTACTATGACAATCAAAGCTCTAGGACGGGCTTTAATCAAAATGTCTACCACTATAAAAATGAGGTATTTTACAAAAAAATGAATTTTTATCATATATTATTTTTCATTGTCATTATTAATAGCTATATTAATATTATTCGTATTTTATGGACTTCTATGTCGGCTAATTATCAGGAACTTTATAGAAATAAACAAATCAAAGACTTTGCTAAATCTCCAGAGAAAAGACGGCAAATTAAGGGCCAAGATGTCAGCTTTATACTCCCTGCTTATAATGAAGAATTAACTGTGATTAAAGCCATTGAATCTATTATCAGCAATACAATTAAGCCGCGTAATATCTTTGTCGTAGATGATGGATCAAAGGATAAAACAGCAGATTTGGTACAAAGTTTTATTAAAAATTATAATCAAGAGAATGAAAACAACGAGCACCATATAAATATATTATATATACACCAAGAAAACAGTGGGAAAGCAGCTGCCTTGAATAATGCCATTTTTAATCATGTTGATACTAAATATTTCTGTTGCCTAGATGCTGACAGCTATATTAATCACGATTTTATATACAATGGGCTACTAGCTTTTCATGCCAATAAGCGTCTAGACGGATTCGGTTCACGAAACATCATTATCTATGATAAAAAAGCTAGAAAGAGTTTTGTTTCAGCCGTGATTAGTATGTTGCAATTAATAGAATATACCGTAGCTAGTAGAATGAAAAGGGGGTTTGATTTATCACGCATGGAATATATCGTAGGTGGAATCGGCTCGTGGTATAAAACTGATGTGGTTAAAGAAATCCACGGCTATAATGATAGCTCTATTACCGAAGATATGGATTTGTCTATGCGAGTTATTGTGGCCAATAAGAACAAAGCTCACAATGTTGGCTTTATACCAGAATGTGTAGCCCATACCCTACCAGCCTATAGTTTTAAAGATCTAGTGAATCAAAGGTATAGATGGAAATTCGGACGCTTTATTTGTTTTATTAAATATTATCAGCTATTTTTTAGTTATAAGAAATACTCCAAGGCACTGACTTGGTGGCAAATACCACTGTCTTTATACCAGGAAATATACAATCTATTCGAGCCCTTAATCACTACCGTTATCTTGTTTTATATAATCATCTCTCGGGATTTTGCCGGGCTAGCCTTGGGAGCAATACTGCTGATCACCTTTATGGGGTCTGCCATTATAGGAGAATCTTCACAGAAATATAATAAATATCTTCTGATGCTTTTATTTATATTTACCTTCCCCTTAACAAGCATCATTTCCCTGGTAGAGTATATCGCCATGCTTAGATCAATCAAAGATGCTAAACTGATAAAATCATACTTAAACGGTAATATAAAGGGAAGCTGGACTCCTCCCCAAAGAACATAAAAAGAGAGCAAAATGAATAATAAGAATAATATATCTTTAATTTTAAAAATAATACTTTTAAATATGTTTTGTATATTAGGAGCCACTATTTTTGGTTTTGAAAGTGGTCTATTAAAGCACAAGTTATACTCTAGCCTAAAGTGCACATTAAAAATCACAAATTGCTATAGCTCTCATCCGCAGAGCAGTTCCAATACTTCTTCTAATACATCTCTTCCAGCAGTAGCTGAAAAGAAAACAGACATTATGCCAACTAAAATCAGCTATGGGCCTCTTGGTATTAATTTAAATATTGTTAGTGTCAATTACGACAACAATATCAAGAGCTGGGCCGTTGACAGCAGTAGGGCCAATATTATGGCCGAACAGTCCAAGCTTTTTCCAGCTAGCAGCAAGGGACAAACATTCATTTATGGGCATAATTCAAATAATATTTTCTATTTTGTTAATTTGCTCCATATAGGATATATTGTTGATGTTTTTGATGCTGATAATAATCAATACAGCTTTAAAGTAACAGCAATAGAAACTATGCTGCCAACTAGCATCGATGTTTTAAAATATGACGGACCATATAGGCTAACGCTAATGACTTGTACTTCTTTTAATGATAAAGACCGCAAGCTAGTTTATCTAAATCCATTGTAATATATAGCGCCATTTTAGACCCAAATGTATGTGACCCCGGTCATTATATTAGAACTAATTCAATAATGTATTAATCAAAATACTGTTGTCGACACGAATCACATCAATAATAATATAATTCGCAGCAGAACAGTATCTTAAAGTTTATAGTACAAAGCCATTAAACCACTAGTAAGGAATAAATTACCCTTATGTTTTACTAAAATTAGCGTCTATTGCTAGCTAACTTTACCAATACTAAGTTTAGTATTATCATGGCTACTGTAGTAGCAATCATTAGTATTAAACTAGTTTGCACTATATTCACACCAGTAGAGGGCAACATAGTTGCCGTACCAGCCCCTACTACAACACCAGAAACAGAAGCTCCTAGTACACTAACTCCATCACTCATTACTTCATCTCCTCTTTAACCTAATATAACTATTCTTTAGTATAAACTATTATTGATATGATAGTCAACTGTTTATGCTTAGCTTCAAAAAAGCTATAAATAGCATACTTTGGGCTTAGAAAAACATATTTATCCATAACCCCCAGAGGATAAATAAAACTAAACCCAAAGTATGCTATTTATAATATAAGGTACTTTTTACAGTATTAAATATTCTTACGATTAATTCTGAACTTGCCTCCGGTGTTTTGATTATTATCACCATCTTGCTGTCTTAGATAAGCTGGAGTCTCATAGCTATCACTATCAAAATCAAGTATTTCTGAATCTGTCTTAACAAAACCACTATTGTTGCTATTATCCATACTCCCACTATCCAATTTAGCCTCCCAGCTAAAACTATCGCTAGAACTACTATCCTCTTTATCTTCTCCCAAAGCATTTACTAAAGGCTTTGGTTCTTCAGTCTTTCTAAGACTAGAAAATCTATTACTATAATCACTGCTATCTTCTGAAGCCTTATTATATGAAGACTGAAAACTAGAGACTATGCCCGGGCTAGGATTTACGCTGGTATTGGCTGGGCCAGAAAAAGCACTCCGCCCACTTTTTTGATCTTCATTAAAGCCGGTTGCTAGCAAAGTTACCCTTAGTTCACCAGTCATACTCTCATCTAAGGCTATCCCCCATATAATATTGGCCTCTGGGTCAACAGCATCATGTATCATTTTGGTAGCCTCAGATATTTCTGGCATACCAATGTCTTTTCCTCCAGTAAAATTAATGAGAACTCCCCTAGCCCCTCTAATAGATAAGTCTAATAATGGGGATTCCATAGCTTGGCGGACTGCCTCTACAGCCCTATCATCCCCACTGGCCTGACCAATACCCATCAAGGCTGAGCCAGCTTCCTGCATAATAGATTTCACATCAGCAAAGTCTAAGTTAATAACTCCATTGACAGTGATCAAGTCTGATATCCCCTGAATACCATGCTTTAAAACATCATCCACAAAAGCAAAGGCTTCTAGCATAGATGTTTTTCTATCTATTACGGAAAGTATTTTATCATTGGGAATAACTATTAATGTGTCTACTACAGATCTTAGCTCGGCTAATCCATCTTCGGCTATCATTCTGCGTCTTTCTCCCTCAAACCCAAAAGGCTTGGTTACTATAGCCACAGTTAAAGCACCTTCACTTTTAGCCATATCAGCCACTATGGCTGCTGCTCCTGTACCAGTTCCTCCACCAAGGCCACAAGTAATAAAGACCATGTCGCAATTAGTAACTACAGATCTAATTTCTTCTCTATTTTCTTCAGCTGCAGCCCTACCAATACCAGGATCGGCTCCTGCACCTAGTCCCTTTGTTGTCTCTTTTCCAATATGGACTTTAGTTGCAGCTGGACTATGATGCAAGGCTTGGGCATCTGTATTAATAGCTACAAAATCAACTCCTTCTATTTTAGAGCCAATCATCCTAGCAATAGCATTACAACCACCACCACCTATACCTATAACCTTGATTCTGGCAAACATTTCTGCACTTGGTGCTATCTCTGGCATTTATTTCCCCTCATTAAATTTCTATAATAAATCACTTCTACATTTAAAAGAACTTTGATTAATCAAGTTCTGTATAAAATCATTATATATACATACATTAATTAGAACAATAGTTTTTTTGCTACATATAAACTTTTTGTATTTTGATGAAAAGTAGCATCAATAATGTATCAATTTTTTAAAGTAATGAAAAATAATAGTTTAATAATACAGTGAAAAAACCATCTATCTATAAAATTTTTATGATTTTGTCTATAGCTAGAATATGATCATAGGTATTTTAACCTTCATATAAACAAAAATGCTGGGCTTTTAAAGGCCCAGCATTTTTGATATTCACACAATTGTTACCCAAACAAAAGTGAGCGTTCTTGACTCTTAATGTACTCTAACTAAACCCTAGTTTAGCAAAGGTAATTACCCTTAGGCAATAGTTTTTTAGCTTTTCTGTAACTTCATATAAATCCAGTGTTCATTCATATTTAATATGTATATATTTTATCTTATAAAAGAGTACAAAAACTGTACTATAAATATCATGTACTTGTCTTATTATTGTTGTACGTTTTTTTAAAATAGCTTTTTGAAAAAAGACGCCATATTGCTAATGGCCGTGATGGGTGTTTTGCTATGGCTCGGATTTAAGCGCTTACTTTGATATGAACTGAAATAATATTTAAGAGCATATCCTATACTTGGATAGAATGCTGTCTGCTCTAATAAATTAAAATTATCCGCGATCTTAGAACTAACAATATCTTTATTAATATCTAAATTCAAAATGCTACGTAGTAATTCTGGCATAGCTTTTAAACGAGCCCCGCCACCACTCAATATAATACCCCCAATTAAATCACTAAGGTCTATATATGTCTTAAGCTGATCTTTTAAAACATTAGATATCTCCAAAGCTCGATAATATATAATATTATCCACCAAACTACGCATGAATTTCTTAGGCCCCATAGCATCGTCATTAATAGTAATACTAGTTTTGTCTTTAGCCATGGGCTTTCTAGCTAAACCATATTGCTCTTTTATCTGCTTGGCTTGTTCTAGACTAATATTTAAACCATAAGCCAAATCTTTATCTATATTCAGTGAACCTATTGGAATAATTTTGGCATAACTCAGGGCATTATCATGAATAATAGCAATACCAGTAGTATCGCTACCAATATTAATCACTCCTTGACTAATTTTACTATTAGTACTTAATATTAGATAACTAAGGGCTATGATAGATGATGATATCTCTAATATTTCAATCCCCAGCCTAGAAAAAACAAGCTCCAGATCTTTAACTATTTGATGACTCAAAACTATATGATGTCCTATTAACTCTAGCTTACCACCCTTCATCCCAATGGGGTTAATAATGCCCGATTGGCCATCTAATATATATTCTTTTATATCTGTAGATACTATGATTTGTTCATGATCAAGCCTAAAGTGAGTAGACATTTCTTTAGCCTTATTCACGTCTTCAGGACTGACCATACTATTTTTGCCACTAACAGAAGCAGTTCCTCTCACTGGTACAAATTGCATTTGAGGCGTATTAGTAATAACATTAGTTTGTTTTACTTTTAATCCAATGTCATCTTCTATTTTATCCTTAACATCAGTAAGAGCTGTCACTAAATTATCAGCATCAATAATACTGCCTTTTTGAATGGCGCGATGAAGGCTGATGTGATGAGATAATATCTTAATATGATTATTATCCTCGGTCTTGGTAGCCACAAGACCAGTAACCTTGGTACTACTAATATCAAATACGATGAAAATATTATTTTTATCTATCATTTATACTTAACATTCTTTCATTAAATTAGCCTTAATCCTAAAAATCCCCCATTTACATTTATCATAACATATACCAATAGAAAGAATGATTTATATAGCTAGTTAAGGCTTTAAGCAGTTAGAACTTCTACGCTGTCATTGGTGATTAAAAGAGTATGTTCGAATTGACTACTATAGCTACCATCTATAGTTGAACAAGTCCACTTGTCTGCTTCTACTATCATATGATGGGTTCCCAGACTAGCAATTGGTTCTATAGCAATGATCATACCAGCCCTCATCTTCGGTCCACGATTAGCTTGTCCATAGTTTGGAATAATAGGAGCTTCGTGAGGACTAATCCCCACTCCATGACCACATAAATCATAAATACATTTAGTCTTATATTTTCTAAGAACTTGGTTGATATTAAAACCAATATCTCCTGTAGTAACCCCTGGCTTGATCATAGAGATCACATTGTCTAGCGCCCCTTTAGTGGCATCTATTAGTCTAAGCACATCCTTACTTACTGGCCCTGCCGGCAAGGTTCTAGCACTATCGGTAATCATTCCTTCGAACTTGACTCCATAGTCTAATCCGACCAAATCTCCTTCCTTCACTATACGGTCTTTGGCATAGCCATGTACTATTTGATTATTAAATGAAATACATAGGGCTTGAGGGAAGCCATTATACCCCAAGAAAGCAGGGGTGGCCCCTAAATCTAGGGTCATCTCATGTGCTAGTTTATTTAAAGTAGTGTCACTAATACCCACCTTAAACTGCTCTTCTAGCATGTCTAAAACGCTAGACAGAATTTTACCGCTTTTTCTGGCACTGCTGATTTGTTCTTGATTATAAATTGTACCTTGACTCTGATTACTCATATATTGATTATATTCTTTTAATTTATTTTAAATATGATTATTTTTTAACTTTAATACCACTTCTTCTACGCTAGCCCATACTTTTTCTATGGATTCTTCGCCATTGACACTAAATAGAGCATTCTTTTTATTATAATGCTCTACTACTCTAGATGTAAAAGAGTAATATATATCTAATCTATGCCCCACAATAGTACTATCATCATCTTGGCGCAACTGCTGCTTACTACGACTAGATACTCTCTGATAGCTAGTCCCATCAGCAATGTCTAATAGTATTACTACAGCTGGCTTGCGCCTTAAGTTATTTAAAAAAGAATCCAACCAAATAGCTTGTTCTATGTCTCTAGGAAAACCGGTAGATGCAATATTGCTATTATTATAGATATAATAATCAGATACAAGGTTATTAACCATATCATTGTCTGCTAGATCACCGCTATCTAATTGTTTTTTTAAATCTGGATTACTATTTGCTAATTCTCTCAATTTTGTCCCAATTTTAAGAATTTTAAAATCATAATAATCATTTAAGTACTGGGCCTGGGTATCTTTACCACATCCAGGTTTGCCCATTAATAATATAGTCATATTATCAGCACTGCTCTTGATGGTACTGATATTGGTAAGAGTATTTTTCATATCATAATAACCTAACGGTGATAATGACCTAATACTATTAGAATAGCAATACAAATAGCAAAGAAGGACATGGTTAGAACCATGCCTGCAGCCATATCTTTTATTTTTCTAATAACTTCATTGTGATTAGGCTCTATAAAGTCAGCCATATACTCTATAAGCGTATTTACTATTTCTGCCAAAAATACAAAACCAATAGCTGTAACTAAGAATAGGCTTTCAAAAAAGCTAAACCCCAATAATCTAGATAAGGTCAACACTATAATAGCAATTAATAAATGTATCCTGGCATGCTGTTCAGAACGAACTATATCTCGGATCCCTGCTAGGGCTGGTCTTAAGCTAATTATTTTTTTTCTTTTGGCCATATACTTCTGTATTCTAAATTCATTAATTTTATAATATCACGCGTTGTGGTTTCAAATAAGTCTTTTTTATTTGGGCTATTATGATCTCCATATATTAAATGTAGTAAGCCATGTATAAATAAGACTGCTTTTTCTGACAAAAGACTAATACCAAAGGCCAGAGCACTATCTTTAGCCAGATCAATATTGATTAGAATTTGTGCCTGACACATATCTTGGCTAGTTCCATCTTGATGTAAAAGCTCTAAGGAAGAGGCGTCTTCTCGCCAGTCAAATGTCAATACATCCGTATCTTCGTCCATACCATAGTACTGTTTTTTATAAGATTGCATCTGTGATTTATGACAATAAACTACTTCTATTTTAAGCTGCCCTATTTCTTTTTCTTGCTTTGACAATAGTTTATAAAGCTGTTCCAGTATAGGCTGATCATGCTTATTAATATTACTAAATATTAACATAGCATTATTTTAATTATGATTATCACAAAATATTTAGGATAATCTCTCTTTAATCATAGCAGAAGCCATTGCTCCATCAAGACCTAGACCTTGATCTTGAAAATGATCTTTTAAAGCCACCATAACAGCCCCCATAGACTTGCTATCAATTTCTTGGACCAATTTTAGATTTGATAATACTATATCCAAACCGGCGGAAACCTGTTCTTTTGTGGCTACGGCTGGGAGATATTGCTCCAATACTCCTAATTCTTGCCTCTCTCTATTGGCTAACTCATCCCTACTAGCTTTAACAAAATTAATAATAGCCTCTTGCCTCTTCTTGGCCTCTTTTTGTATCACCTTTAATGTTTCATGCAAGCTTAATTCATGTCCAACTTCTACTTGATAATATTTCATAGCTGATGAAAGCATACGGATGACCGTAACTGTCAGTTCATCTTTTTTGAGCATGGCCTCTTTTAGGTCAGCAGATAATCTATTAGTTAAATCTTCTACTTCACTACTGCCCATAATGACTTACTCCTATATTTTTATTAATAGCTTAAAAACAAGCTATTAATACTTTATATTAAGGTCTTTTAGGCCCAATATTTCTAATTCTTTTTCTTTATTGCGTCTTGCTCTTTTTAAGGCCATTAATCTAAGCATTCTTTTTGATAATGGTTTTTGATAATATTTCTTGGACTTAGCACTTAACAATACCCCAGAAATTTGTACTTTTTTATTAAACCTTCTGAGCATAAACTCTAATGGCTCACGACTATCTTTTCTAACTACTTGTAACAAAACTCTCTATTCTCCTACTTTTTAAAGCTTTCAACCTAATGTATTGGCTTATTATAGCACTTTAATAATCATATGAGCAAATTAATATAATCTTATAATTATTAAGCTTTTACTAAAGACCAAAGCCGCTAATACTATTGCCTACAATTAATCAGTAGGGCTATAGTAAGAATTTAAAACTTTAGTGAATATAGTGCTTAAGCTTTAGACATAAAGCCTGCAACTCTTTATATACAATAAAATCTTGGTTAACATAATAAACTTTAGTATTGGCTTGTCTTTCTGACCTTAAATAACTGATTTGTTCTAGGCGCAATAACTCTCTTTGTACATTACCTGGATCTTCTTTAATTTGTTTAGCTAGCCCTCTTACATGTATTCTGTGATCAGGATATTCAGAGAACATTTCTATGATCTTTCTTCTTGTTTTTGACGAAATAAAGAACTCTAACATAAAACTCTTAGCTCCTTTATTTAATTTTCACAAACTGGAGCAATCATCCTGTCTGTATAGCCCTCGCCGTAATAGCCAGTATCACACTTTTGTGTAATCACATCACTTTCTTTATGATACTTATCATACATAGAAAATGCATAGATAAACCCAGCTATAATCTGCATTAAAAAGATCAAGAATAAAATTATACCCACAATGGCTGGCCAAATAGATAGCCTATTATTTGTTTTCATAATCAATGCCTTAACCCTAGCCATATTGATGGTAGCTAAAGGATAATTAATAAAGCCCAGCGATAGTATATATAAGCATGCAGGAACAATGGTCAGTACCATCAAGGGGATTATTCCAGATTGGTTTATAAAAGCAGAAAAATTAGGATTATAGCTAAATAATAGTGCACTATTGCCATTAAGTAGCAATACTACTTGCCAAATAGCGACAAATGAAATCAGTACAGGTAAGATGAATAAGGCTGGTATCAGCCTAACTGATAAAACTTCCCACCCCCTACCCTTAACAGTCTCCCAGCTCTTTCTTAAAGCAGCTCCTACATTTAAACCACCCTCTACCAAAAAGTATTGAGCCAAGGATAGTCTATTAAATATATATATTCCTAATGGAGCACAAAGTATACACAATATGGCTAAAATCCCCATTATAATAGAAAGTCCTATCATCTGAGGCACTCTATTAAGACTAAATACAGCAGCAGACTTTAGGCCAGATTCTTCTTTACGCTCAGCTAAAATACCATAATAGGTATAAAGTACTCTACCAAATGAAGTTAATATCACCTGCAAAGCAATAAAGGTTATTGTCATGCCAATTATCAAAAGTCCTATGGCTGCTGAATTATTACTTTGCCAGTCGCTGCCATTAAAAATACCAGTCATTCCACTGATCACAAATGACAATATTAATATGCCAATATTATAAGTAACTAGCCGCAATCCTTGAGCATAAAAACGCAGCGAACTAATCCTAGAGCCCGTTAAACTTTTATTATCTAATTCTTTATCCTTCATTTTGCCCTCTTCATATTAAAACATTTTAAAATATTTAAGACTTACCGTTACGGTTTTGTCTTTTTTCTATAAAGTTGTTCCATATCACCAACATAGGTGCGGCATTAAAGATAGAGGAGTATGTTCCTGATATGATACCGATTAATAAGGCAAAGACAAAGTGCCGTATACTAGCCCCACCAAATATCAGCAAAGCACTCAGCGTGATCATCACTGTAATAGAAGTGGCAATAGATCTACCTATTGTTTCTACTATGGATGCATTAACTATACTTTCAAAACTACCAGACATACGCTTTAAATTCTCTCTTACCCTATCAAAAACGACAATAGTATCATGCACAGAAAACCCAATAACTGTTAATACTGCCGTAACAAACAAGCTATCAATCTCTACATTAAGATAATGTCCAAGCAAGCTAAACGTCCCTAAAACAAATAATGCATCATGCAATAAGGCAATGACAGCACATACCCCGAAACTTAATGGACTAACTGGTGGTGGAGTATTACGAAAAGCAAATGATATATATAGGACTATAAAAATAGAGGCAATCAAAACACTCAAAATAGCATTCTGGGTTAAAGTCTCAGATACACTAGATCCAACAGAATTATATGACTCTTCTTTATATCCAGCTTCGGATAATTTATCTTTTAAGCCATTATGTACTTTGGGTGAATCTATTTTGTCACTTTCATTTTTTTGATCTTTATTTTTCTTGGCAATAAAATCAGCATCACTATATCTAACTAATATTTTAGAATTATCACTAGAAGTAATAATAATTTTATCAATGCCATAACTAGTAAATATATGTTCTACCTGATTTCGGTCTATAGCTTTCTCATGAGATAGTTCTATTTCTTGACCACCCCTAAAATCTATTCCTGGCTTTAACCCCCATCGGATTAAAGATATGATGCCTGGAATTAATATTAAGAGTGATATGAATAAGTACAGTTTTCTTTTGCCTATAATATCCATGATTTAACTATCCTCTCTTCTTAGTCCAAAGTAGCTAGGTTTTAGTCTATCTCCATATATGCTAATCACATAAGACATTAATCTTTTAGAGATTGTAATAGCGGTCAGCAGACTAATACATACTCCTAGAGCCAAAGTTAAAGCAAACCCCTTTATAATGGGAGCTCCAAACCAATATAGGATACAACAAGTTATAATAGTAGATATATTAGAGTCTTTGATACTAGAGAAAGCTCTATCAAAACCATCCGTTAAGCTTTTAGAGATATCTTTGCCGTTAGAATACTCTTCTTTCATACGTTCGAAGATTAATATATTAGCATCTACGGCCATACCGATAGATAATATGAATCCAGCTATACCAGCCAATGACAATACTATAGAAAAACTGGTTAATCCAGACAGCTTGAATACAGCAATATTAATCATGGTATATATCACTAAGGCCACAGAAGCCACCAACCCAGATAGTTTATAATTTATAATCATAAATACCATGACAGATAATATCCCAATGATGCCAGCTATAAGACTCTTATTGATAGCTTGATCCCCCAAGCTAGCTCCTATAGTTCTTTGTTCGACCAATTTGATAGGAACAGGCAAAGCTCCAGCATTTAATAATACAGCCGTATCATTAGCTTCTTTTAAGGTTTTAAAACCTCCATTAAGCTCACCTTGACCATTGGTTATAGGGCTACTGACAGCGCCATTAAATAATACTTGATCATCTAGGATAATAGCCAAAGCTCCCCCATTTTGATTTATTTTTGTAGTTAAATCGGAGAATTTCTTAATAGCCGAAGACTTCATCTTGAAGGTTACAATAGGCTTGCCATCTTGAGAACTAATACCAGTTTGGGCCGAATCTAGATCTTTACCAGTAATACCAGTATCTATAGGTTGAACTTGCTGCTGAGCATTCGTTTCATTAGAAGCTGGAATTTCTAAAAACTTCATATTAGCCGAGCGACCAATTCTACTAATAGCACTCTCTAGATCTGTTACCCCAGGGAGTTGTACTAAAATCCTATCAGATCCAGCGGTTTGTACTATCACTTCCCCAGCCCCACCAGGGTTAATACGTCTATTAATGACTTCTATAGTTGAGCTTAAGGCCTTAGATCGATCTGCGCTAGGGATATCTTTAAAGTCTGCTTGGTATGTTAAATAAGCCCCACCTTGTAGGTCCAAACCTTTCTGTACTTTTAAATCTGCCCCTTTAATACCTAGGCTACGAAATATCTTATCTTCTCTTGGCAAGACCAAAATAGCCGACATAATTACTATAAACCAGATTAAATAGTTTACCACCCTTTTGTTCATATGGTTTCTATTATAGAAGTTACAACAATTAAGATGCAAGTCTTGACATATAAATTATCATTCAAAAATATAGGTCCATATATTAGTGCTATAATATTTTTATGTCAAATCAAATGGATGATGAGAATAGCTCTACCCCAGGAGAAGATACATATAGTGGACTAAAGCATTTGGCTTTGATCATGGATGGTAATCGTCGCTGGGCCAAGAGCCAAAACCTGACGCCAAGCCAGGGACATAGCGCTGGTTTTGATAACTTTGAATCTTTAGTTAAAGATGTATTTTCTATGAATATACCTTTTCTATCAGCTTATGCCTTCAGCGCTCAAAACTGGAATAGATCAAAGGCCGAAGTCTCATTTTTAATGAAATTATTTGAAAATAAATTAATATCAGCCACTAAAGAATATATCAAGCAAGGTATTCGAATAAGGTTTATAGGACGAAAATATAATTTTAGCAAAAGCCTGCAAAACAAAATGGCCAATGTTGAGAATGACTCTAAACATTTAAACAAACATAATCTATGTATATTAATAGATTATGGGGGGCAAGAAGAAATTGTTGATGCTATTAACAATATTATCAGCAGTGATAGTAAGATAAAAAAAATTACCATTGATGATATCAATAGTCATCTGTATGCCCCTGATATTCCTCCTCCAGACTTAATAGTGCGAACTTCAGGAGAAAGAAGATTAAGTAATTTTTGGCTATGGCAGTCTAGTTATGCTGAGCTATACTTTACCCCTACCCTATTTCCAGCTCTGCGCATATCAGAGATAAAAGAAATATGTGATGACTATGAAAAACGCAATAGACGTTTTGGAGTATAATGTCCTAGTCCTTACTTCGACATATAAGGATACTGCTTTATATACCTATGTCAGTAATAAGAAACTAGAGCTTGGTACTATTGTTAATGTTCCGTGGGGAGATAGAATATCACTAGGCATTGTTTATAGCCCCAGAGATAATAATCAGACTCAGTCTAATCATATCAATATTCGAGAAATTACTTCTGCTACCGACATTGTTCTTCCCCAATACATAGCCGCGGCCATACTGTGGATAGCAAGCTATTATCAAGTCCCTGTTTTATTTATTAGCAAAATATTTTTATCAAAATCACTAAAATTGGGAGAGACCAAGTCTAGCCTAAGACTAAAATATGAGACAAAGACTTTTAGTCCAAATAATCTGATTAAACCAATTGAATTAAGCCAAAAACAAACCACCATAGCTAACAGCATTATAGATAGTCCAGAGCTTAGCCATTTAATATTTGCTGTTACAGGATCTGGTAAAACCCATATTTATATGCGCTTAATTGAGAATATGCTTTTTCAAAAAAAGAGCACACTCTTGCTTGTTCCTGAAATATCTTTGATTGCTCCTATCACTGCCAAGATAAAACAGTATTTCTCTGGGGATATTATTAACTATTCATCGGAACTATCTAGTACTAAGAAAACAGAGCTATGGTATAGAATATATAATAATCAAGATCCATTGTTGATTATAGGTACACGCTCTAGCCTGAATTTGCCCATTTCTAACCTAGGGCTTATCATTCTAGATGAAGAGCATGACAGTTCTTATTATCACGGACAATACCCTAGATATAGCGCTAAGCTTTTAGCTGCTTTTATTGGTAAGTTTTTAAAAATAAAAGTAGTATTAGGCAGCGCTACACCAGATATTAATAGCCTATTTTGGGCCCAAAAAGGTCATATAAAGCTGCATAGATTAGAGCAAAGAGCATTAGGAAAGATCACTAATAATATCACTATCATCAAACAGGAAGATCTACTAGACTGCTCTAAGGAATTAATTAATAAAATAAGATTAGTGGCTCAAACAGGCAAAAAAACTCTTTACCTGATCAATCAAAGGGGCAATTATCGCCGACTATACTGCCATGATTGTGCTTATGTGTTTAATTGTCATAACTGTGGCAGTGCCTTGATTTGGCATTCTGATAATAGTATTTTACTGTGCCATAATTGCGGATTAAGTAGTAAGGCTTATCATAGTTGCCCTAATTGTCATAAACATAATCTGGTTTTTTACGGACAAGGGACAAAAGAAATTGAAAAGAATTTTAAGTCCTCATTACCAGAGTTAAATATCATTAGACTAGACCGCGACGAGAGCATGCCAAAAAGAAGCATGATAGTTTCTGAGATTATAAAAGGTAATTTTGATCTTTTAATAGGAACTCAAATCATTAGTAAGGGATTGGATTTAGGAGATATTGGGCTGATTGTAATTGATGCTCAAAGCCTATTGGCTAATCAAGATTTTTTAGCAGAAGAGAAATTTGTGCAAATTGTAATCCAAATCATCGGCCGCGGAGGACGCCACAGCGCTGATCCTTATGAAGTAATTATACTAGGAGGAGATTCAGCTAATGTGGCTCTGGGGTCTATTATTAATGAACAATATGAATTATTTTTCCAAAAGGAAAACTATTTACGTCAAAAGTATAATTTCCCCCCACATAGCTATTTACTACTACTAACCATTAATGGCAAGGATGAAAATAAAGTTAGATCTAAAGCCTATAAATTAATGAACGAATATCAATGGGGCCAAAGTTTAAGCATAGAACCACCATATAAGCGCTATTATAAAGCTAATGGGAAAATACAATATTCAATTTTAGTCAAAGCTAAAAAAAGAGTTGATTTAATCACGGTAGCCCAAGATATCAGCCATATGCCTGGGTGGCAGATAGACCTGGACCCAATTACCATTGATTGATCTTAAATATTATATAATATAGCTATATGGTGAAAGATTTAGTACAGGTGCCGTCTGTTATATTACGAAATCAGTCTAATATGATTACTATCATTGATGATGATATCGTAGAAAAAGCACAGAATATGATTGACACTGCTCTAGCCTGGGAAAAAAATCAAAAGTATTGGAAAAGTGCGGCTATAGCTGCAAATCAGATTGGATACCCTGAAGCTATTGTGGCCATCAGAGATAATTCTAAAATTGGAATGAGTATATACTATAATCCCCGTATTGTCTGGAAAAGTAATAAGAAAATAAAATCACATGAAGGATGTTTGAGTGTGGCTAAATATTCTGGAATAGTACATAGGGCAGATAAAGTTAAGGTGGAAGCCTTAAACGATCAAGGAGATAAAATTATTATTAATGCTCATGGTTTTGCCGCTATAGTGTGGCAACATGAGATAGACCATCTACAAGGGAAAGTATTTTTTGATCATATTAAAAGCAATGATCAAATGGGAATAATGGATAAAAATGGTAGATTTGTAATTGACACAAGCATATTGCCGGCCCTATTGAGTGCCGAAAAATTATAAAGGGTGAACTTACATTTAATATGAAAGATAATATTATTTTTTTTGGTAGCTCAAATTCTAGCTTAAAATTAATCAAAGAACTGGAAAATAACTATAATATCCCCTTGGTCATAACCACCAAGCACAAGAACAATGTGATTGTAAATCATTTTCAAGATATTAAAGAAACCAATGTATTAGAAGTAGAGAAATTAAATCCCAGTATCTATGATCGAGTTGAAGATTTTATTAAGACATATAGCATTAATATGGCCGTAGTAGTGGACTTTGGGCTAATTATCCCAGCCGATTTTATAGTAGCTTTTAAAAGAGGGATTATTAATGTGCATTATTCTTTGCTGCCTAAATACAGAGGAGCTAGTCCCATAGAAAGTGCTATTTTGGCTGATGATGACATCACTGGTGTTAGCTTTATGCTGATAGAGCCCACCTTGGATAGTGGACCTGTATTGTCTCAGTACGAATACAGTATTAAAAATAATGATAA
>CAYZIP010000007.1:0-2663 GCA_964478695.1 uncultured Candidatus Saccharibacteria bacterium | reverse complement strand
TAAATAATCTATAAAAATTTAGCTTTGTTTTTTGCTGGAGAGATCTTTATAAATCAAAACACTAACTAACATAGCGACCATAGATATGATCGGAACTGCAGATAATCCAGTACTAGGTATACTGCTGCCAGTGCTACTAAGCTTACTTTGATTAGAGCTTTGGGTATTATTAACAGCAGAATTATTAACGGCAGAATTATTAGTACTATCAGTAGAGCTACTAGATTGATTGGTAGCACTATCGCCACTACTGGCACTATTATTGGTAGTATTGGGTACTATTTGGCCTTTACTGTCATCAGCCTTATCGACTTGATCAGAACCATTGGTGCTAGCGCTAGAAGAGGATTGTTCTTTGTTATTATCACTACTATTTTTAGTATCATCATTAGAATCACTTTTATCTACATTATCTTTTGTGTCCCCAGAATCAATATTTTCACCTGTAATGGTTTCGCCTTTTTGGTTTGTGGTAACAACAATCTCTTGAGCATTATTCCATCTGAGTAATAGTACTATTAAAAGAGCCACCATAGCAGCTCCTAATAAAAATCTCATTAAGGCAGATCTAAATATAAAAATAAACAACAATTTTAGCAACTTCATAATCCTTTAACCTCTTAAATTATTAATAACTATAACATATATAAAAGATATTTACAAGCTTTTGTTCTCAAGTTACTACTGTCAGTACGATTATTATTGGAAGATTAACTCCCTATTTATACATCCCTTTATTTTGTCATATAATATAAAGTAGAGGAAGCTCCTCAAGAGTCTAGCTTAACAAAGCTAGGCTTTAGGTCAGACAGGGGGTTGTTAATATGATTGTACTGGATGGAGTTCCGGTAGCAAATCCAAGAAAGTATAGTCGCTTCGTCGTCTATACCAAAGGCGAAGATGACACAGAGCGGCAAGTGTGGATGGTAGAAGTAACCCGTACAAATACAACCAACAGTACTGTTACGGTCTCTTTGCAAGAAGTGAATAGTCAGTTTGAGCCCAAAAAGCGAACACAGCCAAAGCAAGCTATTTTTACAAATAGCTTCCCTTTAGAGGAAGGAGAGACACTACACTACTGCGCTAATATTCCTGGGGGGAAAGTCATTTTAGGAACGATTACAAAAGTTAGCCCCGCTCCCCCCCTCACAGCCCCAGGCCTTTAATGGCCATATTCCTCCCCAGGACAAAAGCCTCAAAGCCATTGTTCTGGGGAGGAATTCTCTTTTTTTGATTTAAATTTGAAATATTTTTAGTAATACACTCCAACTTTACCATAATTAGTATATTTAAGCCTCATTTTGTTATACAATATCATACAGAGGAAACTCCTCAAGAGTCTCTTGATAGAGACAAGGCCCTTGAAAGGTGAAGCAAAAATGACAGATCAGTCACAACCAATAGCAAAACTGATTTTGGCAGAACTAAGGATCGGAGATATGTTTTTAGTAAAAACCACTAATACAGAGACCGATGAGACCAGTGAGTGGTTTTTGATAGTAACAGACGAATCGCCTTTCCCTGATCATTCAGGTGGCAAAGGCGCTTACTTCCACAAAAAAGACTCTGGGGAAATAATGGCGTTTGCGGCCTTCATACCGCAAAAAAGAATCTTCGAGGTAGAGAAATACTTATTCGCGGTTGCTACGCCGTTTAGAAGGGATGGCAAAGAGCCAGTCTTCCACCGTGATCAAGAGCGAATAACATCGATTCAACGACTGAAGGCAGTAGTTAGTTGAATCGATGTGAGCAGCAAATGCTTCACTGAAGTTTTGGTAGGACCCTCCGGAGTGATAGTGCCTTTAAGGCATTCGCTCTGGAAGGTCCCTAAAGTTTTTATTGTATTTAGGGTTAAAAAATTATTATATAAACACACAAAAAAAGGTCATAAATAAACGAATTAATGTCTATTTATGACCTTTTTAAATGATAAAGCGTTGGCACCGTGCTACTTTCCCTAGAATATAAGTATCATCGCCGCTGAGAGACTTAACTGCTGTGTTCGGAATGGGAACAGGTGTACCCCTCTCGCTATGAGCACCAACTAATTATCTTTAAAAGATTATATTATTAAAAACAATTAGTTAGAGCTCATTTTAATTTAAGTAAGTAGTAATAAGCTTTTTCTATTATAGATTTAAAATATATAATAGAAATTTTCACTATAGAATTGAACAAAACTATATCAATTATAAAAAGCCAATCGACTATTAGTACACCTCGGCTATAACACATTGCTGTGCGTACACCTGGTGCCTATCAACCAAGTAGTCTACTTGGAGTCTACATGGGAAACCTAATCTTGAAGGGGGCTTCGCGCTTATATGCTTTCAGCGCTTATCCTGTCCGAACATAGCTACCCAGCATTGCCATTGGTATGACAACTGGTACACTAGAGGTTCGTTCACTCCGGTCCTCTCGTACTAGGAGCAACTCTTCTCAAGTTTCCGAACGCCCACACCAGATAGAGGCCGAACTGTCTCACGACGTTCTGAACCCAGCTCGCGTGCCCCTTTAATTGGCGAACAGCCAAACCCTTGGGAGGTGCTTCCCCCCCAGGATGGGACGAGCCGACATCGAGGTGCCAAACTGCGCCGTCTATGTGAACTATTGGGCGCAATAAGCCTGTTATCCCCGGCGTAACTTTTATCCGTTGAGCTCTA
>CAYZIP010000006.1:0-49537 GCA_964478695.1 uncultured Candidatus Saccharibacteria bacterium | reverse complement strand
CCCCATGTCTGCTTGTCATATTCGCTCCATGAACTCCATAGTCATGCTGATGAGCCGTGAGACGGCGAAAGCGAAAAATTATATTGAAAAGCAAGACCCGTATTCATTACAGATTTTTTGACTTTCTTGACTAACGTGTACCATAGTTAAATTACAAATAGAGATTGAAATATTCTTTTACAAATATCTTTTTATATTGCCCTGCTTAGCTCTTTAGAATGGGCTAGAGTCCTGCTTGATGTTTTGCTTACCTACATTTATACTCATAATATGAGCGAGCTTGCACAAATTATCGGAGATTATCCTAGTTTTCTAGACGATATTCTTGGTCGTGTGATTGCCGAAGGGTTTGATTTGTCTGACTTTATTCAGATAGACCACATGTGCTATAGGACGATTTCTTTAGAAAATTACCATAGCAAAAAAATAGAACTAGCGTCAGTTGCAAAGTTGCTGGGCGAAACTATGGTCAATGATCGCCCAATTTCAACTTTCCGCTTGAATACACCCGTTCGTCATGCTACTTGGCGAATTGACGCAATAGAACTACCTGCTCCCAAAAAAGGCAATGAGTATCAGGAAGGGCTTGAACATGTCGAATTTGTTCTTTATGACGATATTCCAACTTTTCTTGGAAAGTATGAAGGAAAGCCTTTTGAAATGAATGCGGCAGATAGAGGGATAAATCCCGAAATTGGTTTGCGGCTTGATGGACTTTCGATAAAGTTCCACCTCCTAAATTTACCAACTGTGATTTATCTTGAGAATAAGCTTGGTATACATGATGTCTAAGACAGTTAGCGGTTAATGGGTGATGGTTTGATGACAGGAATTTTGTCATAGTTACTAGCTATTTTAGTGATAATATATACATATTATGGCAAATAGAATTGAGAAGAAAATACTACCTGAATACTTTGAAAAAATTAAGCGTGGCGAAAAGACTTTTGAATTGCGACTAGCAGACTGGGAGTGTAATGAAGGCGATACACTTGTTTTGGTAGAAATTGACCTAAATACTAAAATACCTACTGGCCGAAGTCTGGAACGTAAGGTTGGCTGGGTGGGCAAAACAAAAGACTTTGATTTTTGGACTCAAGAACAAATAGATCAATATGGCTATCAGATTATTTCTTTGCTGGATGAGTAGTTAGTAAGATTATCCAGCAAAATCTATCTATTACATTAGCTTCTAATAATTTATTAATAGACTAACTAACAATTTTTGACATATTTTTAAAATTACTAATGATATGAGTTAAACCTTAAACCCCTAAGCTTGCTTTAGGTTATGAAATTTAACGCGTTTGACTTAAATATAACAATATAATCATCAGTACTGTATATGATTTCTATCAGAGGGATATAATGCCCCATAGAAATATATTGTATAATGTATACAATATGGGTCATTAGCTCAGTTGGTAGAGCAGTTGCCTCTTAAGCAAATGGTCGTGGGTTCAAATCCCTCATGACCCACCATATTTTTAAAATAAGGAGAAATCGATGCTTCCTGTATTACTATTAATTATATTTATAATTTTATTATCTGGATTACGTATAGTATGGCAATACGAGAGAGGTGTTGTTTTTCGTCTGGGTCGTGTGGTTGGAGAAAAAGGCCCTGGACTGAATTGGATTATTCCTATCATAGATCAATTGCGTCGAGTGGATATGCGCACTATTACTATGCCTATTCCGTCACAAAAGATCATTACTAGAGATAATGTTTCTATTGATGTGGCCGCCGTATCTTATTTTCATATAGTTGATGCTACCAAATCTTTAGTAGCTATAGATAATGCTGCTAGGGCGGTGGATCAAATAGCTCAAACTACAGTACGAAATATTGCCGGACAGTTTAGTTTGGATGAAATACTGAGCAATACAGAAAAGATTAATGCTAAGATTAGAGATATTATAGACACACAGACAGAGGCTTGGGGAGTTTTGGTAACCATTGTGGAGATTAAAGATATTCAATTGCCGGAAAGTATGCAGAGAGCTATGGCCAAAGAAGCCGAAGCTGATAGAGAAAAGAGAGCTAAAATTATTGCAGCTGAAGGGGAAATGCTGTCTATAGACAACTTAGCTAAGGCCGCAGACCAGATAGCCGCGCATCCAGTAGCCTTGCAATTGCGTAATCTACAGGTTCTCTCTGAAATTGCAGTAGAAAAGAATTCTACTATTATATTTCCATCTGATTTCATATCTACAGTAGAAGAGGCTGTTAGAAAAGTAGGTAAGCGCTAATCACTTTCTATATCGAAGCTATAGCCATTTTGTTTAGGTAAGGATATAATAAATATATTACGGGGTGTGGCGCAGTTGGCTAGCGCGCGTGCTTTGGGAGCATGAGGTCGAAGGTTCGAGTCCTTTCACCCCGACCAGAAACGATTTTACTTAAATCCACCATCAAATTGTATGGTGGATTTAATTTTATAACAGGGGCGGAGTCGTCCCTAACACGTAGGTTCAACACCATCTCTTTGTACACTTCGTCCTCTTCCACCAAATCACGGGTTGTACGTAGTATTAACAGATACGATTGGACGAGTTCAGCAAACTCTTTGCGGGTTGGTAAATCTTGCTTGAGTTTTTCGAGTTCTTTCTCTAGTTTAGAGACACTTACACTATGTACATCAAGGAGCTGTTGATGCTCCTCTAGCTTATTTTTGTGGTACTTCTGATAATCTTCAGGGTGCTGTACTTGAAAGTTCTGATACTGGGCTAGCATCTCTTCTTGCTTAGCAACTTCTTTTCTAGCATCAGCCAGCTTGCGTTTAGCTGTCTCACGTTTGACAGCAACTTCACTTTTTAGACGTTCGATATAGTAGTCGTATGCTTTCTTGCTGTCTTTAGTACAGTTCTGTATCGTCCAAGCGATGTGTGGCGTTATATCCTTGAGTCTGACACTTTTGCTAAGCTTTTTACCGTATTGTTTTATAGCTTCCTCGTTATTGTGGCGTAGACAATTCTGACCATTATCACGGCAGTAGAAACTAATCATATAGCGACCTTGGTTTTTTCCTCTTGGTATCTTAGTTCGCTGGAAGCCCATCGGTCTATCACAATAATCACAGATAACTTTTTCTCTAAGTACTCCAAAATCGAGCCGTTGTGCGTTAGAGCCCCGACCCTTAAACTCCTCGTCGAAGTTATCGGACATCTTACGGCTAAGCTGTATGAACTCCTCGGCTGTAAAGACAGGCAAAAAGCCATACAGGTCAACAATATTGGCAACGTTACCACCATACTGGTAAATGCCACAGTAGAACGAGTCGCTAAACATATCGCTGACCATTTGCTTGGTCATTTTAACCTTTTGATATTCGTCGTACTGAGTTTTGCGTTGGCTAAAGTTGCTGTCGTTCAAGAAGTCAGCAACATCTTGATTGGTCTTCTTGTCCCTGAGCCTCATAAGTACTGCTTGGCGTAGTAGTTGCCAATTATGTCCGTCTGGCAAAAAGTGTTTACTTTCCATATCAACAAAGTAGCCCTTTTTGACAGCCCCATTGTATTTACCCTCATTGGCGTTGCCATCAGTGCCACGTTTAACGTCAGTCGAAAGCTTGTCGGAATATTGCTTGGAGGTGGCAAACAGGATACCAAGTAGCATCTTGCCGTTAGGGTTGTTCTCAAACTGATACGTCTTGAAATGCAAGTCTTGTATCTTTTCTAGGTCAATCATTTCAATAATCTCACCAGCATCTTTCATATTGCGTGAAAGGCGGTCGGGAGACCAAACTATTAGACCGTGATACTTACTAGCTCTAAAACCGTCCAGCATCGTGTTGAAGATTGGTCGTTCTTTACGACCTGACTTCTTAGCTGAGGCACTTTCTTCAAGAATATCCTGTTCTCGTACTGTTATACCAAGCGTTCTTGCAAGCAATAAACACTCTGCTTTTTGGTCGGTTATAGAACGTACTTGGCGGTCTTCGCTATCGGTAGACTTGCGTAGATACACTACATAACGCCTCTTCTCAGTAGGCAATATAAGTTGGCTGTCATTGTTGCTCTCTACAAAGAACTTGGCAAGTGTATCTAGGTTGTATTTACTCTCGGGTAAGTCGTAAACGTTTGGATTATCTTTCAGTGCATCTTCAATTACGCCCTCAGCTTCCTTAACTTGCTCGGGCGTTAGGGTAACTCTTTCAATAGGTTTGCGTTTTCGTCTCTCTCCAGCCATACCATCATTATAGCTTGTAATCTAGGTTCAACAGTTATCTGGTATATAATGAAACTATGAGCGAGCATCACGAAAAACGTGCGGTAGAAATTATAAAACAAATCAGATATGCAACCCTAGCTACAGTCACTCCTGACGGTTTGCCTTGGAATAGCCCAGTTGCACACGAATACGATAGCGACCTCAATGTTTACTGGGTGTCAGACAAAGAGGGGCAGCACTCTAAAAACGTCACCAACAATAGCAGGGTCTTTATTGTCATCTACGACTCAACCGTACCAGAAGGCGATGGCGAGGGAGTTTATATCCAAGCTAGCGTAGAGCAAGTTACTGACCCAGATGAAATTTTAAAAGTAAGACGAATCAAAAAGGGTTCTGACTTTGAGCAATCGCCTGACAGTCTTCTCGGTGAATCAGTCCGCTATATGTACAAAGCAACTCCTGAGAAAGTCTGGATGAACGACGCAGAGATTGAAGAGGGTGTGTTTATTCGAGACTACAGAGTAGACCTTTCTCTTGAAAATCTTAGGGACGGCTTGAAATGACAAAGTACGTTCTCAACTCGGGGGGTATTAAAAACGCACCAATGCTTAAAAGAGAGTTCCATCAAGAGCTTGTAAAAGGTTTAAGCGATAATCCCAAGTTCTTGCTGTGCAACTTTGCTCAAGGTAGAGAGTATTGGGAGGAGAAGTTTCAAGGCTACTCCGACGCCATATCAGAAGACTTGCCAGATACTGTAAGTCCATCATTTGCTTTAGCTATGCCCGATACTTTCGCTGAGCAATGCAATGATGCTGACATAATTTACTTTCACGGCGGAGATGACCACCTAGTACAGTACTGGATGCGTAAGTTTGATTTAGCGGAACTATTCAAAGACAAGGTTATTGCTACTAACTCAGCAAGCTCCAACCTACTTGTTGCTCACTATTGGACTTGCGACTGGAGGCAGTGTGGTGATGGCTTCGGTGTATTGCCTATCAAGTTTATACCCCACTATAACTCAGCATTTGGTGCAGATGACCCGAGGGGTAGTATCGACTGGGAGCAAGCAAAACGTGAACTTGAAGAATACGGCGATGAGTCGCTACCTATTTACGCCCAAGAAGAGGGTGAGTACAAAGTCTTCGAGAAATAGTCCGCTAGATGACGGGATGCTATAATAAGTCTTGTCTAAACTGTTAAATACGCAATAAGAAACCGTCGGTTTTTCCGCTCGGCTTGTTCACCTTAGAAAGGGGCATCGCCCGAAACAGTAGGTGAAAGCTTATTGTGGAAAAAACAGTTTAGACACCGTTGGCGGTGTCCCTTTTTATTTAAGGCACTTTCCTGCGGTTATAGCTAACTAGAAAGGAGCGTCTAAGTGAAAGACTGCAAAACTTACAAAATACTAACTGCCTGTAGTATATTAAGCAAATTCTCTTTTATTAATATGGAACTTAGCACGTATTAAGCGATTGTATATATAGGCTATCATATATTAAAGAAATTGACTTTTTTTAATATATGACGTAATATGTATTAAATGAAAGGAAGTTTATGAATGACCCACATCAGCTAAAGAAACTAAGTGTACTAAAGGAAATCAACTTTGATGAGTTTAATAAGCAACTGATTGACGTTCATAAGCAAATTGGTATTCTTAAGGGTGCCTGTTATGGCTTGCCTAATCCCCAACTTCTATTGTCTCCAACCGTCTTAAGGGAAGCACTTGCGAGTTCTGAGATTGAAAATATAATCACTACATTTGCAGATGTACTTCAGGCACAGTTATTCTCTGAAGCTGAGCAACAGACAGCAGATAAAGAAGTTTTGAGGTATAATCACGCTCTTTCTCATGGGTTGAAGATGCTAAATATAGTACTGATTGGCTCAAGATTAATCCAGGAAGTGCATGACATGCTTGTGCCATACGAAAAGGGCTTCAGGCAAACCCAAAACGCACTTATCAACGATAAGACCAAGCAAGTAATCTACACACCACCTGCCGCTAGTTCAATACCTGACTTAATATCGGACATTGAAACATTCATACATAAAAACCCTATAGGCATAGACCCTATTCTCATAACAATAATTACTCACTATCAGTTTGAGGCCATACACCCGTTTGGTGACGGTAATGGTAGAACTGGGAGAATACTAATGGTTCTGTGTCTTACTCATTTTGGTTTGCTTGACCTACCTGTTCTATTTATTAGTGGGTACATTAACAATCACAAGAGCGAGTATTACGAGGCTATTAGAAAAGTTACCGATGAGGGTGATTGGCAGGGCTACATAAACTATATGTTGAATGCATTCAAAGAACAGGCTATCGAAAGTACTGATATTCTTCTTAAAATAAAAGACTTGCATGAAGAAGTTAAGCGAAAAATAAGGAAAGAATTACCGAAAATCTACTCTCGTGACTTAGTGGACGCAATCTTTAATCAACCTTTCATCACACCGACAAGATATGGAGAAATGCTAAAAGTAACTTATCAGACTGGTTCAAGTCATCTTAAGAGCCTGGAAAGGATTGGCGTAATGCAATCTGTTAAAGTGGGAAAATACTTATTCTTTGCAAATATTGGCCTATTGGATCTGCTAAGACCAAAGCAATAGCTCAGGTAGGCGCTAGAGCACCACTTACAAGCCTGGGTTTAGCAAGGCCATTGCTAGGACTACATGCTTTCCTCAATTTCATTTAGAATACCCATAGTTTCTTCTGAGTGTTCTAAAAGCTCATTCAGTAGCTCGTGTAGGGTATGTAGCGTCCCTTTTCTTTAGTAAGTATTTTTTGGCTACTACTTTTTCAGCTTGTTTCGGGTACTTATCACTAAGAGGCACAAGCACTTGCTTCTTGCGTGTCTTAGTTTCTCCAGACGAATCGTAGACTATGGCACTACCATACATACCAACAATTCTATGTTCAGGTCGGTGCTTTATATGTTCATATATTTTTGACAAATCATTTGGAAATGGGTAGTTATAAACTATCACCAAGATAACCATAGAGCATCCACTATACTTGTTAGATTTAGTCTCTACGGTCTTCACGACGGTATTCTGTGTCAACAATTCTGCCGCAGGCTGAAATCCAGCAGTAGAGCTAACATTCTTCCAAAAATCAATCTCTGGAGAATATATCTCAACATAGTCACTGTTATTAATTAAAAAATCGGGTGTCAGGTTATTTGACAACTTTGGATCTTTTTCCCAATTAGATACAGTATTATATATAGAATATATTGATAGAGCAAAAACTTCACCCATAAAATCTATTAGGTCAGACTCTGTTATTTTGGATTTAGGATTACTCCATAAGTTCAACATTGGGAGTATAAATTGATTATATATCGACGGAATTAAGGACTTTTTAACAGAGGACAACTCTGGGCGTGTTTTGCTTCTACGTTGCTTAAGAAAGTCCGCCAAAGCCTTAATATTATTTGTGCTATTTATGTTAATTTTTATACTTCTAGGCATTACTTATTAGTATACAAAAAAATCACTGAACTTTTTGGTAAGGCATAATGTGAATAGCATGGATAGTAATAACGTAGTACCATAAAACATACTTAGTCGGATATCCTATAAAAGAAGAAGCTCATAGTAGTAGTGACTATGCTAGCCCTGAACACCTTTCAAATCAATATTTTGAGGTAATGACCAGCAATTAACTATTTGCCGGGACAAGCCTTTGATTGACATCATCATAAGGGTGTTGAGTAAGTGATGGTAGTGCTAAAGAGCACAGGGAAAGTCCACGACGAAAGTGCTTTAAATAAAAGTAGGACATAGTTAATGGTGTCTAGTATATTTTATTCATTTCTATCATGACTTTTGTTTCTACCATAATAAATTTCCACTTATAGCCATACATGGAGATATGGCGACAGCAAACCTAATACTATCTATTAAGATAACTGCTCTTATTGAAGTTTATTTTGACACGATTAAAAAATGGCGACCAGCCCCAAAACAGATATTAAGCGAGATTAAAAGCAGAAATAGCAAGTTGCACAGTTACTTTGTACAACTTTTTTCCGATCATATCACATTTAGCAGGAAGGTTTCAGTTGCATCCAGAATTGTCATAGCTATTTTTGGTGATAAGGATAGACTATAAGATTAATACCACTAAATACTTGGGGTGAAATAGTAGAAATAGTTATAGATGAATTACATGACTCTATTAAGAAGTACTCAGTTAGTATGGATATTTTCTGCTTCCAGGCAATTCTTGATAATATTGTGAATGCTCAACATTGACGAGCATTATTGGGCGAT
Source organism: uncultured Candidatus Saccharibacteria bacterium (assembly GCA_964478695.1). Lineage (GTDB taxonomy): Bacteria > Patescibacteriota > Saccharimonadia > JAGOAT01 > CAYZIP01 > CAYZIP01. The sequence continues at coordinate 41,070 of CAYZIP010000006.1, read as the reverse complement.
TCTTTAGTGTCTACCTCTGTGAGCAATCGTTGAGTGAAATGGTTAAAACAAATCATTTTTTGATGTTAATGTTATTTATAGCCTACAAAGAGGGGTGCGTTTACTGACTTTCTAAAATGGCACGGCTTATAGATGAAGGGGGCTTAACTTGCCTGAATAATGAACGGGCAAACTTTAACATGACTACGCAACAGCTCAATTCCACTCAGTACCTTATCCTTAGATAGTTTAATTATCTTACCATCCCAAGGGTCGAAGACGTTGTAAAACTTATTTGTAGCACTTGTAATCATCATATAGTGAGGCAGGTGTGTCCAGCCGTCAGTAATGTTGTTATCAACGTAGACGATAAAAGGGGCATCGAGTGTATCTAGCAACTTTGCATCGTTTTTCTTGTACACCATCTCAATACGTGGATGCTTAACCCATTGCTTCAAAATATCTAGGTAGTATTTGTTATCTACATACAGGGTTGCTGACTTATCTGTGTAGCGGTCAAGAAAAGCGAGTAAGCAGCCTAGCGTATAGTTCTCACGTAATCGAAACAAGCCGTCGCTTAAAATGTTCTGCTCTTTGTCTCTAGTCGGCTCAATGCCAAATAAGTACATTAAATCTACGACGAGACAGCCTTGGTTACTCTGTTGTTTGTAATTCATAAGACTATTGTAGATTTTATATTTTTTGTTATCAAGCTATTTTTAGTTCTTCTAGATTCTGATATACTTAAGCACCACTCAGATCTTTAAAGTACTACGTTCTCAAACTTTTTGCTGTTGGCAAGATCTAGTAGAGGCAACTTTAATATTTTCTTCTGTTCACATTCATTTGTTCTTTATATTCTACCAGAGGTAGTAACTCTCTAGTTGGCCGAAACTGACTAAAATCCTTTCAGCTTTATTGCCTGAATATGAGAACATTCACCTGCATTATCTTCAAAACCATTACGTCCATTGAAAAGGTAGCAGCCGCAATGCCAGTTGGTTTGATTGACAAAAACATGATCAGTGTCGATTTTGCTCTAAAATAGTAAATGTATTATCCGGGCAATACCTGTACTCTCAATCGTATTATATAATTATATTTTCATGATTTAATACCTAGCCTTCAACTACAGCAGTGAACCCGCCATAGGCCATTTTGGTCATATCGTTGGGCATTTCAAAATCGGCTGTCGTACCACCATAAGTAGCTTCTAGCTCATCCATTACTTTTTTGTTTACTTCATCACGATGTTCTTTGGAATTGAAAACTATGAATGAAAACCATACATTCTCTTCGCCACTAGCCTTGGTCATCTCAGTGTATGAGCGTGATTTTTGAGTACTCATTTCTTGTTGCTTTAGATCGTCACCCTTACATTCAAAATATTGTAGAGCACCATGCTTCATCCAAGAATCTCTTCCCATCTTTGCCATTTCTTCATATTCTACTTCTTTTCCCTTTGGTATCACTAATACAAAGCCATCTACATATTTTGCCATTTTATATTCCTTCTTAAATTTAATATCATTTTTATTTTAACATCTAATGAATTGTTTTTTTGTTGACTATAGACCTTAACTTTCATGGAATCATATTAAAAATAATTCAATAACAAAACCTTGGAATATATAAATTATTCTATTTACGCTTAATATGCTCATGCTTTATAATTTTTAGTATTAAACTAATAAAATAAAATATTAAATGTCTATAAAAGGAGGTGATGGTGTTGAAGAATAAATTCAAGGTGTTGTTTGCAGTTTCGTTATATGTTTTTGTAATTATACAGTTATTCTCTAGAGTAACATATGCTGCTCCGCTACTGGTTATATCCACAGAGGCTGGTCAAAATTCTGCTGCCAATCGAGCCATTGTAGACACTCAGGATGATGCTTGGAGGTCACAGCTAAGCTCTATAGGAGCATGTGTTGGTGGCTGTATAGAGCAAGGGTTGATGCCTAATAGTGGCACTCATATAAATGGGAGCAGTGTGTTTACATCTTCATGGGGAGCAGCTGTTAATGTATCTAGCTGGACTAATGTAGATCTTACAAATAACACCTTGACTGGATCAGTGGTTAATAATGGGGCCTATGCTAGTGCCAGCGGCAATGGCATGCAGGATGATTCTCCTAGACCAGCGAGTCTGGTATCAAGTACTAATGGATTTTTTACTCAATCTAGTGCAGGAACTGGGGGCAGGAATGGGATTCTATTCGAATTTAGTACTCCCGTCAGGGCTTTTGGAGCTTGGTTTGGTGATTTAGAGACTAGAAATATAAGTGGCACACCAGCCGTCATTAGACTCTATGACAGTTCTGGAGTATTGATTAGTGACGATAATCTATTGACCAGTACTGCCGATCAAAGTCAATGTAGTTTAGGTAACGGTGCTCCAGCTGGTGAAATTCCTACTAGCAATGACTTTAATGGGTGCGGGAATGATATGACTAGATGGATAGGATTTATAGCAGAAAGGAATCAATTAGTGTCTAAAATGCTGGTGGTGGTAGGGGACGATGATCTTAATGCTGGTGGAGGCAATGACAATAATGGCTATAGTGAAAGAATTAGCTTTATGGGGCCCACTCTAGCTACTGTGCCAGAACTAGGGGTGGCTAAAGAGTTAACTAATAATGTTAACAATGGCAATGGAACTTATACAGTTACATATAGGCTAAAAGTAGCTAATAATAGCCTAGAAAAAAACAGAATGAATGATTTAATGCTAATAGATGATTTGGATACAACTTTTACAAATTCTATTGGCTCTGCCGCACACTCTGTAGTGTCATATGATATATCTACTCCTACAGCTTCCATAAACTCTAATATTACGATTAATCCATCTTATGGTAGTGCTGGTGATTGGAATCTACTAGCCAATGGATCTTTTTTGGACAGTAATGACTCTTTTGAGGTTACTATCATTGTAGAGGTAACACCAGTTGGTAACTGGGATCAATTTGATAATCAAGCTACTGTTTCCGGGGAATATGGCAAAACTACCTATAATGATAAATCTGATGATGGTGCTATTGTTGATGCTAACAATAATGGAATGTCAAATGAAGGTGGTGAAGATGATCCTACTCCGGTTAGCTTTAAAGAAGCTCCAGCTATAGGAGTAGCCAAAAGATTGCAAAAATGTTTACAGAAGAGTGAAGATAATCCTAATATATTTATCTGCAGCTTTGTCTTTAATTTGGACAATAAAGGGGATGTAGTTGTTACAGACCTTAGTATGAAGGAAGATCTATCTACATTATTGGCAAATGCTGCTAGCTGGTCAATTGTAGATATGGGGGGTGATTTAGACATTAACCCTGATTTTGACGGTATTAGTGACTTGGAATTACTAGACATGGGACAGACGATTAAGGCAAATGATTCTAAGATGGTTTATTTAGACGTTGAAGTAACTATAGATCAAGATATAGATACAACCAATCAGGTTACTTTTATGGCAACTTCGGCCGGAGGAGAAAATTTAAAAGATGCTTCACAGGATGGCATACTGTCTGATAGCAATGAAGATGGTAGCTCTTATGATAATAATGATCCCACTCCGGTTGTTTTAAAGTACACTAAAGTTACCACCACAACTGGCGGTACTGGATCTGGAACTACTACAACTAATACAGTACTTCCTACCACTGGCTTGGCATTAGCAATCTACTCGGTATTAGCATTATTTATAACGCTAGCTACATTGTTTTTAGTACGTTTTAAAAGTACTATTTAAACAAGCCATTAACCTCTTGTGACAGAGGGGTATGGTATATAATATTTAGCATGAGCGATTTTGACAAGTATCAGGCTTTAATACTCTCTAAAAAAGAAGAACTGATGACTGTCTTTGGGGTTAATAGACTAGCTATATTTGGATCTCTGGCTAGAGGCTCTATAGAGCCCAGAGATGACATAGATATTATTGTCGAGAGCGATCTTGGCTTATCTATGCTAGAGCTAATGCATATTAGAAATTTTTTAGAAGACTTAACTCATAGAATAATAGATATTACCGTCCCAGAATCTTTTAATAATGCCATTGATAAAAATGTAAGCAAAGAAAAAATATATGTATTTTAATGATCGTAGTATAGAGCACTTAATATTGGATATTACCGATAAGATAGGGGAAATAGATGATTTTATGACAAATGTAGATGAGCCATCTTTATTAAGAGATGAAAAATTGCAAGCTGCTATCACCAGGAATCTACAAATTATAACTGAAGCCATGAAATATTTGCCATATTATGTACAGCGTCAATATCCTAATGTGCCTTGGAGGCAGATAGTTTCTATGCGCAACTATCTTACCCATGAGTATTTTAGGGTTCCAGCTAGTATATTATGGAATACATACAAAAAAGATCTCCCAATTTTTAAGTCTTTCTTGCAAGATATATCTACAAGCGACAAGACTTCTGAGTAAATAGATAAATAAAAAACTTAATAATTATTTGACATTAAATATGATATAGTTCTATTATATAAACATAAGCTTTTATGGAAGTACGCTTTGGTTGGTGCTAGCTTGTGTCTAGCCTAAAGGCTATAAAATATACATATAAAGGAAGAACAAAATGAAAATAAATGGCGTGGTGTTTGGTATTGCTAATTCAAAAATAAAATCTTTGCTATTAATGGTGCTTGTATTATTGGCAGCTTCTTTCTTAAAACAGAATAATGCCTTTGCCTTAAGCGTTAATTATAATGCTCCCACAAACACCATTACTGGTACGGCAAATCCTAGCCAGCTTGTTTCTTTGTCTGTGACTGGACTTCCTTTAGGTACTGTTACTGCTAATAGCAGTGGTGTTTTTAGCTATACCTTGTCTGCGGCTCAGGTAGCCACACTAGGCATTTCTTGTGGCAAAAAAGTTAGTGCTATCACTAATGATAGCTTAAAATATTTTACTGGTGTTTATCAGGGAGCAAATATTAATTATACAGACCTATCGTCTCCTACTCCTAGCATTCAATATCTTGGCGGAGGTAGTGGATCTTATCCTGCTACATATGGCAGTAATAGCATAGGTTTTGATAGTTCTGATCGTTATGCATATATTCCCACCGCTCCATCCTCTGGAATAGGAATACAAATAGTAGATACTCAGCCTGCTGTTCCCACAGTAGTTGGAACTATCCCTGGTAGGCATGTTTATACTAGCTCTGACGGTAAAGTACTTTATGTCAGCACATCTTCCAATTTACTTGCCTATGATATATCTACCACTGCATTAGCGGTAGCTCCTGTTCTTTTATCTTCAGGTCCTTCTCCAGCAGTTACTTTTTTTGTTGCCGGCCAGGTAGGGTCATTTTCTCCAACCGTAGATCTCTTGGTGGGTACCGATTCTGCTTATAATGATATTCATATATATAGCTTTGACAGAACTACCAATACATTTACTTTCCGCGCTACTATTACAGGAGTCAAGGCTAGTCATGTGGCTGGTACAGATATTGGTTATTCGGCTGATGTTTCTATGGTAATAGCCCCAGACAGCGCTAGAACCACACTTATGATATATAATGTTGCTAATCCCAATGGCCCTGTTCTGACAGGATCACTACCTATGCCTAGTGGAGTTAATATCACTTCATTAGACCTTAGTAATGCCGGAGATTTTGCTATACTGTCTACCAATAATGGGGCCTATAAAGTGAATTTGCTAAATCCTAGTAGCCCAGTCATAGATTCTAGCTGGGTACCAGGGCCACCCAGTATGGATGTTAATGCTCTTAACACATCCATTTCTCCTACGGGGCAGTATGTTGCTTTAAATGGTAGCATAGGATCAGTAGATCAATTTACTATTAAGGACACCATAACAGGAGCCAATTTATTTACTGGTAACATGGGAACTAATGCTACTGCTGAATGGGGTGGATGGTCGGGAAATTATGATCAATCGGTTGTGGCTTATGATCAAACTGGTAATTGTAGCTCTAAGCTGACTGTAGAAAAGTCTAGAATAGGCATAATAAAAGACTATGGCTCCGACGAATATGGAGCTACATTTAAGTTCTCTTTAGAGAATAATGGTAATGTTGATCTGACAGATATTAGTGCCATAGACGACTTGGCCACTATTTTGGGGGCTTCTAATATAGTTAGCGTGAGTACTCCTGCAGTAATAACTGCTCCCGCCAGTGGTTCAAGTGTAAACCTTAATAGCACCTATAATGGTGATAGTGATCAAGAGCTTTTAGTGCTTCCAAATAATTTATTAATAGGCCATAAATTAGAATTTTCTATTGATGTAAGATTTAAAAAAAGCACTACTGTATTCCCTGTAACTAACAAAGTAAATGTCTCGGCTACAGCTTATAATGTTCCTGCTGTTTTGGTTGGAGACTTTGAAGAAGAATTTGGTCTACCGAAAAATGCCATATCTGCCGTTAAAACAGTGGACGGAGACATAGTTAGCTTGGGTGGCAACTATCATCAAGCGTCATTCTTGTTTAATATAAAGAACAGTGGAGATTATGATCTTGATAATGTGAATGTTAGTGATGATCTTGATAATATCTTTGGTGCTGGCAACTATACAGTAGAGAATTTAACAATACCCACTACTCCATCTTCTGGATCTAGTCTTGTCATTAATACTAACTATAACGGATCTTCGGACATTAACATGCTTAATGCTGGTAGTAGTAATTTATTAATAGGCCATGAAGCCACTTTACGATTAACCGTAAAATTCAATGGAGCTAAAGTATCAAATAAATTGACCAATGTGGCTACTGCTAGTGCCAAGGGAGCAGATACGGCAGAGGTTTTAGGGGACATGGATGTTACGTTTAACATAGACAATACCCCTGTTGTTGATAATACAGATACCACTAATGCTTTGCCTAGTACCGGAGAGCTATCTTTTATAGTTAAGATTCTAGCTGGACTATCCAGTATATTGGTAGTCTTTTTCTTAAAGAAAGAATTAGTATAACTTAATTCTTTTAGGCTAGTTTTATATACTTTATTGGCATTAAGGTTTTAAGCCAGCAAGTATTGTCTTATAATAATTAAAGAATATGAATAGTGATAAGAAATACTTAGAGGCTAGGAGGCCTAAGGGGTTTAGAGAGTATTTACCTCAAGAACAGGCCTTATTTGATAGTATTTATAGATCTATAGAAGAAGTATTTGCTTCTTATGGGTTCTCTCACATTGTAACCCCAGACCTAGAGTTAAGTGATATTATGCTAGCCAAAGGTGGAGGAGAAACAGAAAAAGAAGTCTATAGATTCACTAAAGGCAAAACAGATTATTGCATGCCTTACGATTTAACTATTCCCACTGCTAGATATATTAGTGAGCATAGTGGTAGTATTATTTTTCCTTTTTATAGATATCAAATTCAAAAAAGGTATAGGGCCGAAAATACACAAAGGGGTAGGGCTAGAGAATTTTATCAAGCTGACATAGATATATTCGGAGTAGAGAATATAAATGCCGATGCTTTAATCATTAGTGTATTGTACCAAGCTTTGTCTAGCCTTAATATAAATGCATTCTGTATCAATATAGGGCATAGAGGGCTATGGGCTGGATTCTTGGATCTATCTGATCAAGATAAGATAGGTTTGATGCATTTAGTAGATAAAAGAGATAAACTTCAACAGGATGTTTTTAGCTCTGAGCTAGACAAAATTGGTATTTCCAATAGAGATCAAAAACTACTAAACATTTTACTAAAAGCTGACCCCAAGGATATTGTGAGCTCTATAGATGCTCTAAATTCCTTGCCTGGCCTTGGATCTGAATTTGCCTCTGCTGTTGATGACATTAGAGTTCTTTTTGAGAGTCTTTTGGCCTTTAATATACCCGCAAATAATATTACTTTTAATCCTTCTATTGTACGAGGCCTGGATTATTACAGCGGTGTTGTTTTTGAAACTTTCTTTGATCAGGACAAGGCTTTTGGAAGTATTGCTTCTGGGGGACGCTATAATAGATTGTTAGAATATTTCTCTCCTCGTTTGATGCCAGCCGTAGGTGGTAGCATAGGCCTTACTAGACTATTTGAATATATTCTGGAAAAACACGTTAACCACGATGGCCCTGTTAATTATTTTATTTTGCCACATTCATTAGATGTATTTATTGTCTATAGGCCAGATCAGCCTTTGGGTAAAGTTTATAGTATTGCTTCTAGCTTACATAAGATGGGGCTTAAAGCTAGCTTTAGTCTTGAAAATAGCGATCTGTCTAGTCAGCTACGTTATGCTCAAAAAATTGGAGTTGGTAATGTCTTGATATACTCAGAAGAGAGTTCAAATTTGGTCTTAAAGGATATGCGTTCTGGCCATCAACAAGAAGTTACTATAGATCAAGTTGCGGAAGTACTATGCAAGTAGTATTATGTCCACCAAAGTATTATAGAATAGACTATATTATAAATCCCTGGATGGATAAGTCTTTTATTATTGATCAAGACGAAGTCAATGCTTCTTATCAAAAATTAAAGTTAACCTATCAGCAGTCGGGCTTAACAGTGCTAGAGATTGATCCAAGCCCTGATTATCCCGATCAAGTATATATGGCCAATAGTGGCTGGTCTGATGGACAGAAATTTATTCTAGCTAATTATCGTTATACACAGAGGCGAGGAGAGTCGGCTTTATTAAAAGATTTTTTACTAGAAAAAATTCCAGGATTAACTATGTACCACCTACCAGAATCTTGTTATTTTGAAGGGCAAGGGGAGATGTTTCAAGTAGGAGAAAAATATTTCTGTGGCTATGGCAAGCGTACTAGTTTGGAGGCAATTAATTTTTTAGAAGATATTGTGGAGCATGAAATTATAGCTTTAGAGAATATTGATGATTATTTTTATCATCTAGATATGTCCTTTGGTCCCTTAAGCGACAAGACCGTTGTTGTGAATAGAAATGCCTTTAAAGATACGGACTTTACCATAATAGAAAAGAATTTTGATAGTATTTATGTAACTAATGACCAAGACAATCAAGCCTTTGCTTGTAATTTTACTATGGTAGGGGGCAAAGTCTTAATATCTGATAGAATATCAGATCAGCTGGCTTATTATATCCAAGATCATGGACTAGAAATAATTCCCATCAATATTGATCAATGGCACAAAGGAGGTGGTGGTATTAGATGCAATTCTCTCTTTATCCCAAAATAAAGATTAAGCCTAAATATCTCTGACCCTCTTAATATATAATATTCATATGAGTTATTTTTTAGATAGGATGAGAGAGGCTATATCTGATATAGCCAAGAAGCATTTTTTACTATCTGAAGTTAATATTAAATTAGATGCTGTGCCAGAAAATACCGAGGGAGATTTTGCTCTTAATTGTTTTATCTTGGCTAAAAATTTAGACAAAACAGCTTCAGAGCTAGCAATTGCCCTCAAAGAAATAGTGTTGTCAGAGTTGGGCTATGTGATTACTCACGCTCATAATATAGGACCATATTTGAACATTAGCTTATCATCAAGCTATATTCATCAGCAATTATGCAGCGACTTTGAACTGAATCATATATATGGATTTAAAGATACATTTAAAGGACAAACAGCTATTGTGGATATGGTGGGGCTAAATCTTGCCAAACCTTTCTCTGTTGGACATTTAAGGCCTACGGTGCAAGGACAAGTAGTGAGTGGTATGCTTAGGAGTCAAGGATATACTGTTGTGCGTGACAATCATCTAGGTGATTGGGGGACTTCTTTTGGTATGTGGATGGTTGCATATGAATTGTATGGGAGTGAAGATAAGGTTAATCAAGATAATGTATATGAGCTCAGCCGTTTGTATAAGATCTTTAGAGATATGGTCAAAAAAGAACAAGAAGACGGTGGGGTATCTTCTTCCTTAGAAGCTGCAAAGAAATGGTTTTTAAAACTACAGAATAAAGATGAGGAGGCCATGCGATATTGGCGATGGTTTACAGATATTTCTATAGAGCATTGTAATCAGGTTCTAAAACTTTTAAAAGTAGAAGTAGACGAACAGTTAGGAGAATCTTTTTATGCTGATCAGATGCCCATAGTGGTGGAGGATTTAATCCGCAAGGGTATAGCTAAACGAGAGCATTCAGGAGCAGTAATAGTAGATTTAAGCCATCACAAATTTGATACTCCTATGCTAATCCAAAAAAGTGATGGGGGATATTTATACACCACCAGTGATATTGCCACAATATTATATAGACAAAATAGGTGGAAACCTAGTCTAATAGTTTATTGTGTAGATTATCAGCAAGAATTTCATTTCAAACAACTTTTTGCTCTAGCCAAAGATCTAGGGATTTCAACTAATTTAATACATAGCATGCATGGGGCCATAGAGATTCTTAATGAAGATAAGAAAAGAGAAAAAATGTCTTCACGTAAAGGAGTGGTTTTATTAGAAGATTTAATCAGCACCACCACATCTAAAGCTCTGGAGATAGTAAAAGATAGAGATATAGATGATAGAAAAAAGAATAAAATTGCTACTAGTATAGCCATTGGAGCTATTAAATTCTCTGATATTATGAATAATAAAAGAAGTAATATGCTTTTTAGTGCTGATGATAGTTTGCGTCTGCATGGATATAGTAGCCCCTACTTACAGTATTCATTAGTTAGGATAAAATCCATTTTAAGAAAATCAAAAATATCAAATAATTTGACAGTTAATAATTTAAAAGAAAATGATAGCTACGACTATAATAGTGAAAAAGCTATTTTGCTTCATTTATCTAAATTCCCTGATATTTTAAGCTTTGCTGCAAGTCTATTGGAAGCACATCATATAGCAAAATATCTATTTGAACTAGCCACCACATTCTCTAGTTATTATGAAAACACAACTGTTTTGGATAGCAACTCTGAGCTGTCTTCTGCTAGGCTAAGGGTAGTCTTAATGCTAGAATATGTAATGGAAAAAGGGTTAGATTTGTTAGGTATAGATATACTAGAAGAAATGTAGAGAGGCTTTTGAGGAGAAATATATTATGATTAAGCACAGTATTGTAAATAAGGTTCTATCCAACGGGGTGGGGTTGTTTATTGTCCACACTCCCAGTACAGAGATGGCTAAGCTATCCATTACAGTTAGGGACGGCTTTGGCTATTCTAAAAAAGATATTTTTGAATTACCTCACCTGCTGGAGCATTTGGCTTTTGAGGGTAATGAATATGTTCCTGATTCAGCAGTTCTGGCGAATAAAATAGAATCCTTGGGTGCTTATCAAAATGCCTACACTGCAACAGATAAAATTGGTTATTTTTATGAAGCTCCATATACTAATATAGTTTTTGTAGCCAAGCTGGCTTTGCAGCAATTTAGTAAACCCATATTTACAGAAAATAGTATTACTCAAGAAAAACTAGTGGTCTTAAGAGAGCTAGAAAGTAAAATGGACAATGATTTTTTTCGCCTACATGCCAATATCAATACTTTGTTAGAACCTGATCTATATCCTGATATAGAAGACAGACTTAAAACCGTCTCAATTATCAGTAGGGAACAGATATTAAATCATTATAAAAAAAGTCATTATGCCAATAATACTAGGGTTATGCTAAGTGGTAATATTAATCCTAAAAAACAAGCTTTAATAGAAGAATTAATTTTAAAATTAATTCCAGCCGATAAGAAAAAACAACAAGAAAAGATAGTATTTGATTTTGATACTAATAAATTTAATAAAGTTTTTTATCTAGATGCAATTAGGCCTAACCAGGCCGCTGTGAGTATTAATTTTTATTGGAATCAAGATGATTTGAAAGAAAGGGCCATCATGGGGCTAATTTCTACCATGCTTAGCGACGGCACTGGTAGTAGCTTTTTTCAAAAAGTACGTAGAAGTGGTCTGACTTATGGCACTAGCAGTAGCTTTGACTGGAGTACTTCTTTAGCTGAATTTTCTATTAATGATCAAACTAAATCAGCCGATATGCCTAAACTACTAGACCTTATTCTATCTACCGTCCAAGATTTTGGCAAAGGTGGTTTTGAGCAAAGCGAAATAGATAGAGCTAAACAACAAATATTAGCCTCTATTAAATCTAGATTAGATAGTGCCTCTGGTATTATGTCTTTTTATGCCAATAGATATCTAGAAGATTTGCCCTCAATTAGTATAAAAGAACAGCTAGATATGATTAATGCTATTAATAGAAGCGATATCCTGTCTGCTATTAATAAATATTTTTATAAGAATTATGTTATTGGAATGGCCTTAAAAGATAAAAAAGATACTGCTTCTTTACAAGCAGTATTAAAAAAATATTTTTCTGTCTAATTATAGGAGTATTGATTAAAATGCTAGACCATAATGAGCATGTCGGTACTCCTAAGTTTAAGCGCCATAAAGAAGATTTTATTTGTCAACATTGCCATAAATTTAATCAAGGTAATGGATATACTAATCATTGCAGCAATTGTCTGTATAGTTTGCATGTAGATCTTTTCCCAGGAGATCGTAGGGCAGATTGTGGGGGAATTATGAAACCAATAGCCATTGTGACCAAAAATAAGAAACAAAAAGTGTTGCAAGTTTGTCAGAAATGTCAGCATCAGTTTATGTGCCGCTTAGCTGATAATGACAATATGTCGTCTATAGCTAAAATTATTAATGATAGCATTGGATTGTTATAATATTTATATGAATAGTTTGGATAAATATTTTGATTTTATAGCCAATGAAGAGCATATATATCAGCAATGGGAAGATCTAGGCTTATTTACTCCCACAGAAGGACAAAACAAAGAGCAAAACTTTTGTATTATTATGCCTCCACCTAATGCTAATGAAAGCCTCCATGCCGGACACGGACTTTCTTTGGCTTTGCAAGATATTCAGGCTCGCTTTCAAAGACAAATGGGTAAGAATGTTTTATATATTCCAGGATTAGACCATGCTGGTTTTGAAACTCAATTTGTTTTTGAGAATAAATTGTCTATAGAAGGAAAAAGTCGTTTTAGCTTTAGTAGAGAACAACTGTATCAAGATATTTATGACTATGTAGAAAGTAATAAGAATTTAATTATTACGCAAATTCGTAAATTGGGCATAAGTTGTGATTGGAGTAGGCTAACTTTCACATTAGATAAGCATTCTATAGATACCACTCAAAATACTTTTATTAAAATGTTTAAGGAAGGGTTAATTTATCGAGATGAGAGAATAGTAAATTATTCCCCCAAGTATCAAACCACTTTTTCGAATCTTGAAATTAAACATATAGAAAAAGAAGATAGTTTATATTATATAAAGTACCCCCTTTTAGATAAGAATGGTAATGTTAGTCCAGAATTTGTTCCCGTAGCCACAGTTAGGCCCGAGACCATGCTGGCAGATGAGGCTATTGTTGTGCATCCAGAGGATGGGCGCTATAAACATTTAATAGGAAAAATAGCCAGACTACCAATAGTAAACAAAGACATTCCTATTATTGCCGACAATGTGATTGATCCAGATTTTGGTTCTGGAGCTGTTAAAGTTACTCCTGGTCACTCTGAAACAGATTTTGCCATTGCTAAAAGACATAATCTGCCTATTATAAATATATTAAATCCTGATGGTACTTTAAATAAAAATGGACTACATTTTGAAGGGAAGAGTGTACTGGTAGCCAGAGAAGCGGTAGTAAAAGAACTTGAGGCTTCTAATCTAATAGCAGATATAGTAAGTTATAAGCATCAAGTAGCCTGTAACTATAAAGATAAAGAAGATATTATTGAGCCTATAGTTAAAAAACAGTGGCTACTGCGCATGGAGCATTTTGCTGGTAGTATTATGAAGGTATTAAGAGACCAAGAAATTACTATATCACCAGAATCAGAGCGCAAGACCTTAGAGCACTGGCTAGAAAATATTCAAGATTGGAATCTTTCTAGACAAATAGTGTGGGGTATTAATATCCCTGTTTTTTACAATAAAGATGATGAGGATGATTTTATAGTAGGGACTAGAGATGAGGCCATCAAGGCTTATGGCCAGAATGGTTTTATAGAAGAAACAGATGTTTTTGATACTTGGTTTAGCTCTGGACAATGGCCATTGACGGTTTTGTCATATCCAGATTCTAAGGATATGCAAGATTTTTATCCCACACAGTGGCTGGACACAGCAGCAGATATTGTATTTTTTTGGGTAGCTAGAATGATATTGTTTGGGTTGTATTTAACCAAAGATGTTCCCTTTAAAAAGGTATATTTCCATGGACTTGTGGCTGATAAACAAGGTAATAAAATGAGTAAATCTAAAAACAATGGGATTAATCCTATTGTTATTACCAATGAATATGGTGCAGATGCTTTTCGTTTGGGGATTATTAGTAGAGCCAAGGCTGGCAAAAAACAGTCTTTTAGCGAAGAGATTGTTGCATCTGAACGTAATTTTCTGACAAAACTATGGAATATAGCTAGATTTATAGAGAATGTGGCTATGACTGATAGTAAAGACGGGGAACAATTAGAGCTCAGCAGTATGGCTGACCATTGGATTAGTAGCCAATATAACAATATGCTAACTAGTATTTTACATTATTATCACAATGATGATTTTGCCATGGTGCTAAATAGTTTACAGCGTTTTGTGTGGGATGATTTAGCCGACTATTATGTAGAATATTCTAAAGTAAATCTTAATGCTGCCTTGCTAAGGCATATATATTTTGGAGTATTAAAAGCATTGCACCCTATAGCTCCTTTTATGAGTGAGTATTTATGGCAATATTTTTATCCCCAAAGAGGTTTGATGGCACAAGAGAAATATCCTAGTAGCATTGCTTATGTAGATGCTACTGCTAGTGAGAACTTTGCTGATTTGATTGTTTCTATTAAAAGATTGCGTTTCATATCTAAAGCTATTAAAGCCAAACCAATGGTGGTACTGGGTAGTGATTGGAGTAAGTTTGAAAAAGATTTCTTATTAAAGAGTTCTGGTTCGGTTGTGACAGAAAATACCAGCCAGTACTTAAGACCATTAAGTGCTAATAGTGGCATTAGTATTGCCTTAAGTGAACAGTGGCATAAAGACTTAGAAGAAGCAAGGCTGACCATAATAAAAGAATTAGAACAAAGAAGGATGCATATAGAACAGCGTTTAAGTAGTCAGGATTATATAGACAAAGCTCCAGTAGAATTAATAGAAGATAGTAAAGATCAACTAGAAAAGATAAAGACAGAGCTAGATTTATTAAAAAGTTTTTAATTCATAAAGAGAGGGTATAAAGAAGATGGTTAATTTAAAAGATATTAATGTCTCTAATAAAAAAGTTCTACTAAGAACGGACTATAACATTAAAGTAGATAAAGGCGAAATAGTAAATGATTATCGAATCAGAGCTAGTTTGCCTACTATTAAGTATTTATTAGATCAAGGGGCAGCTATCATTATAGTGTCTCATTTTGGTCGTCCTGATGGGCAAATTAAAAAAGAATATAGCCTAGAGCCTATTGCTAAGCGATTATCGTCTTTGTTGGGGCAAGATGTTTCTTTTTGTTCTGAGACGATAGGAGATAAGGCTAGTGATCAAGCTCATAAATTATTACCAAAAGATATTTTAGTTTTAGAGAATATTCGTTTTTTGCCAGGAGAAGAGAAAAATGATTTAGGGCTAGGAAAAGAACTGTCCAAACTAGCGGATGTTTATGTAGATGATGCTTTTGGCTGCGTACATAGAGCCCATAGTTCTATATCGGCCGTGGCTACTTTTTTTGATATTCAGCATAAAGCGGCTGGTTTTTTATTAGAGAGAGAGGTACAAAAGCTAAGCATGTTGATTACTAACCCTGTCAAGCCATATACTGCCATCATGGGGGGAGCTAAGATTAGTGATAAGTTGCCAGTATTGAAGAATCTTGTAGCCAATATCGATTATCTACTAATAGGTGGGGCTATGGCTAATACATTTCTATATTATCAGAAAGTGGATATAGGTGCTTCTGTGGCCGAGAGAGATATGAATGATCAGGTTAAGGATGTTTATGATTTATGTAACCAGCATGGAGTAAAAGTTCTACTACCAATAGATGTTATAGTGGGCAATTCTATTGATGATATTAAGGTTGTGGCCAAAGAATTATCCGAAGTTTCTGGTGATGATATGATTTTAGATCTAGGGTCGAAAACTATAGAGAGTTGGCGGCCTTATATAGAGAAAAGTAAAACCATATTTTGGAATGGCACTGTAGGTTTTTCAGAAAGAAAACCATTTGCCTTGGCTAGTATTAAGTTATCGGATTATTTAATTTTAGCTCAAGAGCATGGTAGTGAGGTGGTGGTGGGGGGTGGAGACACTGCTGCTTTCTTGGATCAGATAGGAAAATTAGAGGTTTATAATTTTGTTTCTACTGGTGGCGGAGCTAGTCTTGATTTATTGTCTGGGCTGGATTTGCCTGGCATCAGTGCTTTATCATAAAGCGCAGTAAAAGTTCCATCTGTATAGCCTTATAAGGGTTTTATATATTATACTAATACAAGTAAGTTATCAATAGCATTGCTGATAACTTCTTGGTCCCGTCGTCTAGCGGTTAGGACATCAGGTTTTCATCCTGAAGATCAGGGGTTCGAATCCCCTCGGGATCACCAATTTTGCATAAAATATTTTTTTATAATTATATATTATTGGTCCCGTCGTCTAGCGGTTAGGACATCAGGTTCTCATCCTGAAGATCAGGGGTTCGAATCCCCTCGGGATCACCACAAGAGATTCTTTCGTCAAGGATGGGTCTTTTTTGATTGGTGCGTATCTGTAAAGTGGACTAATTTCTGTGACCCCAAAAGTTAGGGCTTGGTAGTTGAGTATTACTCCACCTAGGAAGATTATTTTTTTTAAGTTAAAGTACTATATAATAGTAAGTTATTAACATAAGGAGAATAGCATGAAATCTAATAAAAAAGGTTTTATGGACATTACAATTATTATGATCTTGGCTATTGGCCTAATCGGTGGTGCTAGCTGGTATGTATTGAAGTATAAGAACAAAAAATCAGCTATTGATAATACTTCACAAACAACACAAAAACAACAAGCAGTGGTCCCAGAACAACAAGAAACAACACCAACACAACAAGAAGTAGCCCCAAAAAAGATAGATACTACAGTCTATGATGTTAATATTTCACTGAAATCCGAGGCAGATTTAGCTAAGTTGCCAGATTATACCCCAACCACTTTTAGGAGTTATCTTGCAGAACAGTTACGCTACAATAAGCCACATTATTTTGGAGAGAATATTGTTGCTCTAACATGGAAAATTAGTAAAATTAGCCAAGTTAACATTGAGGGTGCTCAAGTAGACACAGATGAAAATGGTAACGGTTACCCAGGTGGAGCAGGTGCAGTTTGGGCTATGACACCAGCGGGAACCTGGGATCGAGAAACTTTAAATGGCCCGGTTTGTATTAGTAAAAATGGCGGTAAAATATATGAAGAGTTTGTGCCCACCTGCTATGACGACGCTCATCCAGATGGGATAAAGAACCCAAATGGTTCAATAAAATTATTAGCTCAATAGAGAGCTTCATATTCAAGTCTCTGATCATCAGGGTGTTCGTATTACATATCAATATTTTTTATATATAAATATAACTTTACTATATCTAAATCTAATGAAAAATAAATCAATTATTACGGAATATTAAAGTTAAATTTTATTAAATAATCAGTAGAAGAGCTCCCTAGAACCAAAAAGTTTGGTTCTAGGGAGCTCGATAGAAATGGGACGAGAGGGGTATGCTTTAAGCACCACAAACCAATCTTATGGCTGGATAGCCACAAGGGGATGGTCTGTATTCAATCTGTCCTGTGGCCATGCCCAGGATGATCAAACGGCTTGCAGTGCGGTATTGATCAGCCCACTGCCTTCCATATCTATCATCCCTGATCTGGCTAAAGCTTCCACCACTTTCGTCACGGAAGCACTCTGGTAGTTCGCCCAACATTCTGGTGATTTCTTGACCGAAAGACCGAAGCCTTCCGGCGTGCAGTTCGTATGGCCTGTATATGCCAACAGTAACGATTCTAGCTGTTGGGTGGTCACCTGCTCTGTTGTATAAACACATAGCCAGAACCTCTTCTACACGTTCCTCACAAAGAGGATGTTTAACCAACATTCTTCTGTACCTCCTAGAGTAGCTCTAGCCCTCATCAAAAGCCTGGTTGCTTTGACGTAAAAGTCTGTTTGGGAATTATGCTTTTAGGAAAATCCCTACAAGATGAGGTATGCATATATACTACTATGAACAGACGATAGTAACAACATTGTTCTTTATATAGCCTATACTATATCTTTTTAAGATAAAACCTAATCTAAACAATTGTAAAAACTTTTATATCTAAAATTAATGAATAGAACTATAAATAATCCAGGTGATTAAAGCGACTAAAAAATACTCAAACATTATTTCGAGTTTTAGGTTATTCTTTTTATAGTGATTCCAGCTATGCCATAATACATATATTAGTACTATTATGGCTAGTAATAGCTTTTCTATGCCATTTCTAAATAGTGCTAGTATGGTGACTAGTCCAATATTGATCACAATTAACATGATCCAGTGCTGACTACTTTCCCTAGAAAGGATCAAATTTTTGGTTGAACTTTTTTTACTAATAACTTTTTTTCTAGCCATAATTTTTCACCCTACAATACATTCCCAATAAAACTATAGCTTAGCATAATAATGGCAATAATTATCAAAGATGCTTGAGCTAGAGGCTGAGTAAAGTGTCTATCGTGATGTATTTGATCTCTAATTCTGACCAATACTTCTCCTAGCATCACTAGGGCTAAAGTAATCAGCAGTAAAATAGCAATTTTGGTAGGCCAGCTACTAGAACTAAGAAGTAGGTTGACATTAGGTAATTGTCTCTTATAATTTATATTTTCTTTTGGTGTTGAGACGGTGACAAATCCTCCTGTGTCTTTGTTAAATTCTTTTACTAAATTCAAATCTTTATTAAGCTGACTTCCTTGATTGGCACTAGGAGTATTATCTGGCTGTTTCTCTGCAGAAGGTTGAGTATTGCTGGTTTGGGTATTTTGCTTAGCAGCTGGGGTAGGGGTAGGGTTAACCCCAGCTGGAGTCCCGTATAAGGCTACCACTAAAGTTGTTTGAGATCCTAGCAATGTACCATTTATTACAGCTACGCCTATATTGGTATAATTACCATTCATAATATTGGCCTTATGGCCAGGACTATTCATCCATCCACTTAGTACTCCGGCACTAGTATTAAAGTCTTTAGCTAAATTCTCTCCTGCATAACTATAGCTATATCCAGCCGCATTAAAAAAATACCAAGGGGTGGTGCCGTTAGGATTATCATGGGCCCAATATTGACTACTAAGCATATCATTAGCCTTGGCGGCTGCGGCATTAGTTAGGGCCTGATTATAGCTTAAAGACGACAATCCCCCTCCACTTCTATAGGAATTTGTTAAAGATATAATTGTGCTAGCATTAATATCTGTAGCATAACCTAATACAGAAGGTTTTTTTGCTATTAACACATTGCTAAATACTTGTAGACTCAGCACCAAAAACATTATTACTAATAAAGATTTACTCCTAGTAAGATGTGGTCTATGGTTATTGTGTTTATGTGCTATCAGCCACTTACGCAATATATTTGTTTTTGTTTTTACCCCTGTTTTTTTATTCATAACTTTTATTTTAATATAAGTCTATATTATTGTTAACCACTGGTTCATGTCAAATGCCTACAAAGCTGCTTATGCTAATATATTTAATATTAAGGCTTTAAAAAAGAGTAATTAATGAAAACCATCATTGCTAATTGGAAAAACAATTTATCGGTCAAAGAAGCCGAGGTATTGCTAGAATCTATTTTATCCAGAGTTATGCCCAAAGAGCTTGCCAAATGCAATCTTATTATAGCTAGTTCATATTTATCATTGCCCATACTACAACAGTGCTTAAAGCAGCACCATCCTAGAAGCAAGGTGTCATTATCAGCTCAAGATGTTTCAGTTCATAGCTATGGAGCCTTTACTTCTCAGGTCTGTGCTGATGATATTGGTAGTTTTGCTAGTTATACTATCATTGGTCATTCTGAATCAAGAATGTATTTAAATCAAAGTGATCAAAATATTTCTGAAAAAATAGCTCAAGCTTTGCGAGCCAATCTCAAGGTGGTGCTATGTGTGGGAGAAAATTATCAGCAACGCATGGATGGACTCAGCTATGTAGTAGTAGCCGATCAAGTCTTGGCCGATTTATCTAATGTTAGCCTAGAAGAATTGCGTTCTATTAGCATAGCCTATGAGCCCATATGGTCTATATCTACATCTGAACATGCCATTGATGCTAGTCTGGAGGAAATCAATAAGATGAATACTCACATTCGTCAGATATTAGTTAATTCTTTTAAAGAGCCAGGGGAGCATATTCCATTGCTATATGGTGGATCTGTCTCTATGGATAATATTGAGCAATATATTGATATTGATGATTGCAGCGGTTACCTAGTGGGGGGAGCCAGCTTGAGGGCAGATGGGTTTAGTAAGATGATTGATTTTGTAATTCAATCATCTAAATAGCTATAGTGCTTTTTTAAAGTAGTAAGATTAAACTAGAATTTATTATCTATATCTAAAGGTTCTAGCATATCCCCTTCAGTTTGCAGTATATTAGGTAGTAGTTTGTTGGGGTGCCAATTATCAATTAATTCTTGCAAAGATATAGAGCTTTGATAATTGCCAATTTTACCATAATCTTGCTCCACTATACCTGTCCAATAAAATACTATCTGCATATATCTTGCCCCAACAACTAAAGGCGTATGATATGGGTTATTATTGCTTATCTCAAGTGCCCAACGATTAATGTATCCAGGATCACCCCATCCAGAATCACCACAAACAGCAAGCCCCAGTCTGCCACTACTAGATCGGGCATACATTGACGATGTACCTATTCCGGATGAAATACCTACAAATTCATGAGTGTGCCCCAATATACGCTCCCCAGGAGCAAGCACTATGATCAGACTGTCTTTAGAAATCCCTTTAAAAGGTTTAGCCTTATTTTGTTGACACCATAAATCATGAGGAATTGCACTTTGATATGGTCCAAAATAATCATTAATAGATTTTTTATCAAAAGCATTCAAATATTTTTCGTGATAGTTTTGACCAACCCTAAAGTAGAATTTTCCTAAACGAAGATCGATGGAAGATCCTTTGATGCGAGATATATCACCAGTGGCAAGAGGATGAATAATAATATCACCACTGTTATATAGTGCAGCTATCTCTTTATCTGACATTACACCAGACAAACCGTCTTGTCTTAATGCAGTGGCTAGCTGTTTTTTGCCAAGAGCTTTATTTGGCTCTATTAAGTTTTTGTGTGATGTGAAATAATTTGTTTTCATATCTTTATCTTTCTTATAGTTAAAAATAAATTTTATATAAAATATGTCTAATGGGTATTATCTTAAATTTAAGATAATGTAGCCTCAAGGTTACTATATAATATTTATTGTTAGCTTTAAAATATAAAGGAGTGATTATGAGTTATAAAGATATACCAGTAGGCAGCGATGCTCCAGCCAAAGTATATGCTGTTGTAGAAATGCCAAAAGGGCAAATGGGCAATAAATATGAATATTATGAGGAATATGACACTATATTTTTAGATAGAGTAGAGCAAAATATGCTTAGTAATTCTATCGGAGTTGATTATGGTTTTATCCCCCAAACCCGTTCTGAAGATGGAGATCATTTAGATGTGCTGATTATGAGCCGATATCCCCTGCATGTTGGTATAACGGCAGAGGTCAGGGTATTAGGGGTGATGAATATGGTTGATGATGGAGAGAATGATCATAAAATCATCGCTGTTATTGATAGCGATAAGTATTATGATGCCTTACAAGAGTTCTCTGATATACCAGCTCATCTCATCAGAGAATTAGAATATACTTTTTTGCATTATAAAGATTTACGTAAAGGGACTGACTCAGTGCAAATTAATGGTTGGGGGGATAGGCAAGAGGCTTACAGGGTTATTAATAACGCTATCGCAGCTGAAGCATCTAGGGCTGTAAAATAAAATAAAAAGGAGAGGTGATTTCTGTTGCAAGATTATCTATCAGGATTAAATGCTGCTCAAAAAGAGGCTGTCTTAAAAACTACTGGCCCGGTATTAATATTAGCTGGGGCAGGTAGCGGTAAAACAAAAACCATTACTCATAAAATAGCCTATTTAATAGACCAAAAACTTACTCTACCATATCAAATTTTGGCCGTTACTTTTACTAATAAAGCAGCTAATGAGATGAAATATAGATTAGCTAATTTATTGAATTGGTCCGAGCATAGTAGTCCATTGATTTGGTTGGGGACATTTCATGCTATTTGCTTAAAGCTACTCCGCAGAGAAGCTTCTGTCATGGGCCTAAAGAGTGACTTTAGCGTATACGACGAGAGAGATAGTGTCTCTGTTATTAAATCTATATTAAGAGAAATGGGTTATAGTGATAAGGAATATAATCCCAGCGCAATTAAGAGCTTGATTTCAGCTGCTAAGAATGAATATCTGAGCCCTAGCGCTTATGCTCAGTTGTCATATGGACCAATGCAGAAAATGGCAGCTCAAGTGTATGTTCGTTATCAACAAGAACTTAAGAAATCTATGGCCTTAGATTTTGATGATTTATTATTTTATAGTTTATCTCTCTTGGATCAACATGAAGATATTTTAGAAAAATATAGAAATCTATGGAAGTATTGTTTTGTAGATGAGTATCAAGATACTAATCAAGTTCAGTATGATCTTATCAAGAAACTAGCCATCCCAAATATATGCGTTGTCGGTGATGATTGGCAAAGTATCTATTCTTGGCGAGGGGCTAATTTTCGTAATATTCTCAATTTCGAAAAAGATTATCCAGATACTTTAACCGTTAAACTAGAACAGAATTATCGTAGTAGTCAAAACATTTTAGATTCAGCTCAAGCAGTTATGGCTAAAAGCGATAATAGATCTGATAAAAAACTGTGGACAGATGCTGGTAGTGGAGTACGGGTGGGTCTAATCAATGCAGTGAGTGATATTGATGAGATACAAAGGATAATTAGAATGATTGATAATGCCACCATTGATCGATACAAATTATCTGATATTGCTATTCTTTATAGAACAAATTCCCAGTCACGTATTATAGAAGAGTACTTATTAAGTAATAATATTGCTTATAAAATAGTGGGAGGTTTAAGGTTCTATGACAGAGCTGAGATCAAAGACCTAATAGCTTATCTGAAAATTATTATTAATCCCAGAGACTTTCAAAGCATTATCAGGGTTGCCGGAACCCCTCCCAAGGGTTTGGGAGATAAGTCTTTGCAGGCTCTAAAAGATTTTATGAATAGCCATGATTATGATCTACTAGAAGCTAGTAGTGCCATAGATAGTAGTAATTTAAATCCTAGAGCCAAAAAGGCCGTAGTGGAACTAGCTAATTTTATAGAGAGATTTCTACCAAGAGCCCAAGAAGTAGGCAATTTAGTGTTACTGATTAGGGATATATTAAATGCTTCTGGACTCATTCATTATTATCAACAAGAGAAAGAATTTGGTCCTGGTAGGGTAGAGAATATGGAAGAATTTATTTCTGTTGCTGCTAATGCAGGGGATAAAAAACTATCAGATTTTTTGTTGGATTTAAGTCTGTCTAGCGATTTGGATAAGATCAACCCAGATATGGGAGCTTTAAGTTTGCTCACTATGCATGCAGCTAAGGGCTTGGAGTATGATATGGTTTTTATTGTTGGGCTTGAAGAGGGTATTCTGCCACATAATAACTCTTTGCTAGACCAAGAACAAATTGAAGAAGAGAGAAGGCTGTTATATGTAGGAATGACTAGGGCTCGCAAGCGTTTAATTTTAAGTTTTGCTCAGAAAAGAATGCTATATGGCAATATTACTATTAGCAGTATTTCTCGTTTTTTGTCCGATATACCTCAGAATCTACTAGAAAGCATGTAATAATTATTTATTTTTACTCAGGTAACTGTTTTGTTTTAGTAAGACTATTGCGGTATAATAAACAATATCCGAACAAGGATTAACTATTCTGATGCAAATTAATTTACGTAGCATTGCTACGAACTCTCATTTAGTCAATATCAAGAGCTTATTAGTATTACTATTCTTAGTATATATTTCTTTACCATCCTTTTTTATCAGTAACAAACCCAGATTTGTGGGAAGTAAAAAAATAGTTCAAATAAATGTTGATGGTAGTAGCAAAATTACTACCACTAATGCCGATGTGATTGGCGATGTTCTAATACAAAATAATATTGAGCTAGGTAGTGGTGATACTGTTGAGCCAGGACTAGGTACTTCTATAAAAAATAATAAAGAAGTAGTTGTCAATGTACGTAGAGCAATTGTATCTATGATTGTGGATGGAGACAAAACCATCATGGCTACATCTGGCTATATTGACCCTAGACAAGTTGTTGCTAGTGCTGGTATTACTTTATATGAAGAAGATAAAGTAAGTAGCGAGCTAGTAAATGATTTTGTGGATCAAGTTATGGTGGGTCAAAAGATAACTATAAAACGTTCCTTAATGTTAAAACTTAAAGTTGATGGCAATAATTTTTTGATTAGATCTTTTCAGAATACTGTGGCCGATTTGTTAAAAGAAAAAAATATCACCTTGGGGCCTAGTGATGAAATCAGCCAGCCTCTTGCTACTAAGTTAGAATCTGGTATGGAAATTGCGATTTATCGTATTTCAGAGAATACTAAAACAGAAACAGTTAATATACCATTTGAGACTGATATTCAGCTTGATTATAGTAAACCAGTGGGACAAGAAACTGTATTGGTTCCAGGTCAATTTGGACAAAAACTTATTACATATAAAGTGATCAGTAAAGACGGAGTTGAATCTTCCAGAGAAGAGATTTCGTCTAATATTTTGGTAAGTCCAGTTAAAGCGACAATATCTAGGGGAGCTAAAAGTAATTTTTCTGGTTCAGTAGAATACTGGAGACCATATGTAGTTTCTGCCGCCAATCGCTACGGAGCTAATGTAGAACAATTAATGCGCGTTATGGCTTGCGAAAGTGGAGGAGATGCTAGTAATTATAATGGACGTAGCGCTGGATTGACTGCGGCACAAGCCATGGCTCAAAACAGAGCAATAGGATTATTTCAATTTCTACCATCAACTTGGCGAGGTAATGGTGGGGGAGATATATGGAATGGTGTTGAGCAAATCGAAAAAGCAGCTCGCTTATTTGCTAATGGACAAGCAAGGCAATGGGAGTGCCGTTAGAGCTGCTAGAGCCTAATAAGGCCAAGCAGCTGTGTGCCATCTTAGGGGTTAGTCCAAAGAAATCATTATCTCAGAATTTTTTGTGCAGTAACTCTATAGTACAGAGAATAGTCTCTTTGGCTAAAGATGAGTCTAGAGTGGTAGAGATTGGTCCTGGGTCAGGTGCTTTAACATATTATTTATCACAAAACAAACAGTTAACAGCGATTGAGAAAGATGACTTTTGGTCAGAGTTTATATCCAAAAACTATCCTAATGTAAATTTAATACATCAAGATATCCTAGATGTAGATAGTATGATTTATGCCGGACAAACTGTTGTGGGTAATCTGCCATATAATATAAGTACGGCTATCATTAGAACCTTATTATCCTCTCCCAACCCTCCAGCCAGACTAATTGTGATGTTACAAAAAGAAGTAGCCATGCGTATAGTAAGTCCAAAAGCATCGAAATTATCTTTAGGAATAGCTTATTATGGAACAGCTAAATTAAAGTTCTTAGTGCATAAGCGCTACTTTTATCCCCAGCCTAAAGTAGATTCAGCTATCGTAGAGATTATTTCTCATCATAAATATCCTCGTAATGATGAACAAAAAGATCTTTTTAATTTAATTAAAATAGCCTTTAATGCTCCGCGTAAAAAGCTTGGTAATAATTTAAAACCAATTTTAGGAGATAATTCGTGGTCAGCTATATGCCTTGATCTAGGACTCGATGATAATGTTAGGCCAGAAGATGTTAACTTGGATCAATGGCTGGCTTTATCAGCTAGACTAAAACGCTAATCTATACATATAATATATTATATGAAGCGTTTATATATTCTTGCTATCTTTTTTGTGTTTATTAGTACTAGCATTATTAATGCTCATAAAGCCATGGCCATAGAGGGCTTTAGTATGGAAAGAAGTGTTGAATATGTTGCTAGTGATAGCCCCACCATGACCGTCATAGAACGTATCAAGGTGACCAATAAAACTAATCTACAGTACCTAGAAGGTATTAAAATAGCTACTCCGGTTCCTCGGCCACATCATATTTCTGCCAATTATGATGATGGGGAGAAGATTAATCATAGTGTATCTAGCAAAGATGTCTCTAGTAAAGGCATAGATTATAGTATAGCTGTTATAGATCTAGAGTTTCCTAAAGTCATAGTGGGATTAGATCAGAGCTGGAATTTTGAGCTGAAATATCAGACCGAGGATCTGATAGAGTCTCGTGGCCAAGCTAAGGTAGTATATATACCTGCTGTATCTGGGGATAGTCAATCTGGTCAACAAAAAGTCCGCCTAACAGTTCCAGATAGTTTTGGTAACCCCCATGCTTTTGGGATTAAGCCTGTGGCCGAAGAGCTTAGTGATATCAATAAAAAAAATAGCAGTAAGAGCTATTATTTTAATTCAGTTGATTTGGCCAATAATTCTATAGGTGTAGTTTTTGGCGATAGTACCATATATCAATTTACTATTAATTATCCCTTGAAAAATGATGGCTTATTTGACACTACACTTACTATTACCTTACCTCCAGATTCATCAAGCCAGAAAGTATATATTAGTTCACTTAACCCTCAGCCTATCTCTACACGCTTAGATGAAGAAGGTAATATTCTAGCTGAATATAGAGTTAAAAAAGGGACTAGTCTAAATGTAGAGGCAAAATTAGTGGCTTTAATTAATTATATTGAATATGACTTTTCTAAAGTTGGCACCACTAAAGATATCCCCTCTAAAATCTTTGATTTGTATACCAAGCCTACTAAATACTGGAATAGTGATGATGTTAATATTAAAAATCAAGCTAAAAAAATAATAGGCAATGAAAAATCTATTGTTAAGCAAGTGCAATTAATACAGCAGTTTAGTGTTTCTCACCTAAGCTATAATTTAGAAAAAATTAAATATAATATTAGGCAAGGGGGTAAAGCCGCCTTGGCTAATCCTAATAATGCGGTTTGTTTAGAATATTCAGACTTGACCATATCTCTATTAAGAGCCATAGGGTTACCGGCCAGAATGCCGGTGGGCTATGCTTATAGCAATAATCTTAAATCTTCTAATTCTGTAGCTGATTCTTTACATAGTTGGGTTGAGGTATATATGCCAAATCTGGGATGGGTTAATTTGGATCCAACTTGGGCTGAGAAATTTGATAATTTTGGTCACTCGGATTTAGACCACCTTACATTCGCCTTATGGGGAAAAAATGACAGTCTCCCTACGGCTATTATGGATAAAAACATAGATTTAAATTATCAGTATGAAAATACCACCATTACTTTAACAGATAAAGTACGTATTAGTGATTCTAGGGCTAATGGATCCTATGTCAAGAAATTAATATTCCCTGGTATTTCTTGGCAGAAAGTAACAGTTTTAGCTTCTAGTAGTGAGTCAGCGGATAATTTTTTTGTTTCCTTTGGAAAACTGAGCAATAAAAAAACTACTTTAGGGTCTTTAGCTCCTTTACAAGAAGTAAAAATATCTAAATTTATATTTGGCAAACAGTCTTGGGCTAGTGACACCATGCTACTGGGTCGTACTAAAGACAAAAAAGATGTAGAATTACTCAAGGTTAAATCTAGCTTAGATTATTCTGGGCTAATAGCTGGTCTGGGACTTTTATTTATAGGCATTTTTGCTATCTCTTTTAGAAAAAATATTGCTTCTAAAATTACTGCAATTAGCAAACGAAAAACTAAGGCTTTGCGTCCTCCAGAGCCTAATACGACTACTGATACAATCAGCGCTTGGGAACAAGATATGGGTCCTGAATTAAATACGGATTTATCCATGAACAAAGTTAGTGATGAATTATCTGAAAAAGAATTTCATATTGATAATGTTTTGAATGATAGATCTGCCATCGATGACTCGTCATCTATAATTTCTAATGAAGCTATTATTTCAAATAGCGACAATTGGGGAAACACTAACCGTAACGACGAATCAATAGACGTAGTGAGCGTAATGCCAGAAGAACAAGGGATTATAGTTCCCTCCAAAACTACTTTTAAAAGCAGTGGCAATATCAAAAGAAAGCTTTAATGTCTGCTACCAACATAAAAAATCTATCCCTCATAGACACTCATGCTCATCTATTAAAACAGTACTATGATCAGCAAGATTGGGATAATATTAAGTCCATGCAAAACGATGATTTGGCAGCAATTATCAATGTTGCTTGTGATTTAAATCAAAGTATAGAATGTATTAATTATTTTAGCCATTTACAACAAGCACTATCTCTGCCGGTTTTCATATCTTTAGGCATTCACCCTCACCATATTCCAGCCCCAGGAGATATAGAAGAATTATCTTTATTGATTAAAGACAATTTTTATTCTGCTCCAATTGTGGCTATTGGAGAATGTGGACTAGATTATCACTATCAACCCTTTGATGCTAAAGCTCAGAAGCAGTCTTTTATTAGGCAAATAGAAATTGCCCAAGAAATGAATTTGCCTATCATTATGCATTGTCGTGATGCTTGGGATGATTTTTTAGAGATTATTCTATATCATCAAGTTCGAGGAGTTATTCATAGCTTCAGTGCTGATTACTCAGTCCTGAATACCTTAATTGCCAGTAGTGGTCTCATGATAGGAGTTGGTGGTATCGCTACTTTTACAAAAGAACAAGACCAGCTTATGGCATTTAAAAATATCCCAATTAATAGATTATTGCTAGAAACAGATAGTCCTTATTTGACCCCATCTCCATTTCGCGGAAAGAAAAATAATCCATATTTGGTCACATATATAGCAAGATATATGGCTGAATTGATGCAAGTGACAATTGAAGATATATCTACTAATACTTTTGATAATGTTTGTCGTCTGTTTAATCTAGATATTAATGGACCTTTAAGTTTAAACAGAAAGATTTAAATAATATGTTTGCAGATACTGACAAACTATATTATTTTGACTATGCTAGCGCCACTCCACCCTCTGCTAGTATTTTAAATTCTTTTGCTTTAAACCAAGAAAAATGGTGGACTAATACCAATAGTGCTCATGGCTTAGGCCTAGCACTAACATCAAAGATTGATGATCAAAAAAAACAGCTAGCTAGCTTATTATCTGTTAGAGCAGAATATATTAATTTTTTCCCCTCTGCTACCATCTGCAATAATACAGCCATATTTGATATTGTCAACAGAGTGTTTCATGATGGTAATAAGAGTATCTACTATAGTCCACTAGAGCATCCTTCTATTATTGAACCTTTATTTTTTTGGGCCAAATCCATGAAGGTGGTATTAATAGAAATACCTCTTAAAAATGAACAGCTTAATTTTGATACTTTAGAGCACAACTTAGATAATATTGGAGCAGTAATTGTATCTGCCAATATGTCTGGCAGCGGAATATTAAATGATACAAATCGGTTAAAAAATATCTTAAAAGGTAGTAATGTATTATGGCATTGTGATATCAGTAGTCTAGTCTATAATAGACTAGACAATCTTGGCAATTTTGGTCCCTCCCACATTACTTTATCAGCCAAAAAGATTTATGGATTAGATATAGCAGCTCTTATTACTAATGGAATTCATTATAGCCTTATCAAGAGTAGTAATAATTTTGCTGGGACACCAAGCTATAGCTTAATTTATTCTTTTAGGCAAGCAGTGGCCGAAATGACTACTCATTATGCCCATGGAGACCACTTAGCTATACTTAGAGATAAATTTGAGGATAGTTTATTTGGCCAAGAAGGCATTAAGATCATTGGTCAAAAAGTACCAAGATTGGCTAATTACTCTTTTCTGAATCTATCACAAAACAAAAGTGATTATATTATTTACCAACTGTCAAAAAAAAATATTATGATTGGAGCAGATATAGCCTGCAAGGCTAATTTGTTGCCAGACAGTCGTAGTAAGTATAATAATACATTAAGAGTAACATTTGGTTATGAGAATACACAATCAGATGTATCTTATTTAAGCCAGAACTTAATGGCTTTACTTTAAGGATTTTTATGATTAAGTTTTTATTACAAAAAAAAATTATAATAGCCATCATCTTTGGCATTATATTGTACTTATTGGCAGTGGCTGCTGGCCAATATTTAGTGATAGATGATTCTTTGAGCAAGAGTGATGTTATTGTGGTAGTATCAGGTGGAGACACTAGAGGTAGAACAGAGGAAGGGGTAAAACTATACAATGAGGGTTTGGCTCGTTACTTGATATTCTCGGGAGCAGCTATTGATGGAGGTCAGTCTAATGCTGTTAGTATGAAAAAAATAGCTATTGATATGGGCATACCAGAAGCAGCAATTATCACAGATAGCTTTGCTATTAATACTTTGGAAAATGCTCAAAATAGCTTAAATATATTTAAGAATTTTCACTTTAAGTCCATTATTTTAGTTACTTCAGATTATCATCAGCGGCGGGCTTATATAACATTCCATAAAGTATTAGGAGATAACATTGAGATTATTAATCATCCTGCCAAGAGCCATCATTGGTCTAAGTATAAATGGCCTTTTGGTAGGTTCGGATGGCAGATCACATTATCAGAATACTTTAAAATTATTGCTATTCGTTTAACTGATAGGTTGTCTTAAAGACTATCAAGGCTTATTTATGGACTTAAAACAAGATACAACAATATACATTGGCTTAAGTGGAGGAGTGGATAGCGCTTATAGCGCTTATTTATTATCTCAGGAAAGCCAATTTAAGCTTAAGGCTATATTTATGAAAAACTGGAGTACTTCTTCGGCTGGGAATAACTGTCCTTGGGAACAAGACTTACGTTCGGCTACTAATGTTAGTTATGATTTAGGAATACCATTAGAAGTGTTAGATCTGGAGCAAGATTATCAAAAGCAGGTTTTGGGCTATATGATTGAGAATTATGCTCTGGGGCTTACTCCCAACCCAGATATTATCTGTAATCAAGAAATTAAATTTAAATTATTTTCTAATTATTGTTTTGACCAAGGAGCAGATATGATTGCCACTGGACATTGGGCCAAGATAGTACATTTAAATAATAAATATTTATTAGCACGGGCTTATAATAGAGAAAAAGACCAAAGCTATTTTTTGTCTCGTATCAATCAAGAGGTCTTAAGTAAAGTAATATTCCCTCTAGCCACCATTACATCCAAGCAAGATATGCGCTTATTAGCCAAAAAAGTAGGGCTTAGTAATTATAACCGTGCAGATTCGCAAGGGTTGTGCTTTGTAGGAAATATTAATTTACCTACATTTTTGGCAGAGTACTTGCCCCCAAAAAATGGAGACATTATAGATCAAGATGGTAATGTGGTTGGTTCACATCATGGAGCATACTATTATACAATTGGCCAAAGAACAGGTTTGGGTATAGGAGGTGGGCAAGGGCCGTATTATGTCCATAGTATAGATGTTGATAATAATATAGTCTATGTTATAGATAAAAATCATAAAGCTAGATTGCAAAAAGATAATTTTAGTATTAAAGATTTAATGATATTTGACCAAGATCTCTTTAATCATGCCAGCCATGTGGTGCTGCGCTATCAATCTAAGCCCATTGAGTATAGTCTCAATGGAGATAATGTTATTTTAAGTACCTCCACCAGGGCCATTACCCCAGGCCAATTTGCTTGCTTTTATTATCAAGACATACTGGCTGCTTCAGCTATCATAATATAGTTCTATTAATGATATGATTATACTAATATGAATACTAGTCAAATTCGTCAAAGCTTTTTGGATTTTTTTAAGTCAAAGGGATGTGTCATTATCCCTAGTGCTAGTCTGATACCAGAGAATGACCCTACGGTACTATTTAATACTGCTGGCATGCAGCCCTTGGTACCCTATTTATTAGGAGAGAAACATCCCATGGGGACAAGACTAGCCAATGCTCAAAAATGTGTTAGAACAACAGACATAGAAGAGGTGGGAGATAACTCACATTTAACTATGTTGGAAATGTTGGGACACTGGTCTTTGGGTGATTATTATAAAAAAGAAGCTTTGGAATGGATATGGGAGTGGCTGACAGGGGTTAACTATCTAGGATTAGATCAAAATAAGCTATATGTTACGGTATATGAAGGAGATAGCACCATTCCTCCAGATGAAGAATCTATCGAGATATGGAGAGGCATCTTTAAGAGATCTAATATAGATTTTACAGAAGGAAAAAGGTGGGTAAAATTAGGCAGAAACGATAATTGGTGGGAAATAGCTGGTGCTAATAATTCTCCAGCGGGACCAGATTCAGAGATATTTTATTATTTAGGTAAAGATGATAATCCTGACTTTGATAGTGATAGCCCTGAGTTTATTGAAATATGTAATAGTGTTTTTATGTCTTATCAAAAAAATGAGGGTTTGTACAAAGAACTTGACAGTAAAAATGTAGATTTTGGAGGAGGATTAGAGCGTCTTGCTATGGTTAAGCAGGGAGTTGATAGTGTTTACCAAACTAATAATTTTCTTGAAATCATAAAAGCCATTTCTGCCATTAGCAGCAAGGCTTATGATGTTAATAGTCAAGCAGCTTATCATATTATAGCTGACCATTACCGTAGTGCTGTATTTATGGCTGCTGACGGTATAGAGCCTAGTAATATAGGTCGGGGTTATATTATGCGTAGATTACTTCGTAGGGCTATAAGCAGAGCAAAAGAATTAGACATAAAACAACCTTTGGCCCTAGAGCTAGTACCAGTCCTGACTCACTTATATAAAGATCACTATGAAGAATTGTCTGATAGTAAAAATATTATCTCTATTATTGCTACGGAAGAGCAGTTATTTAGCCTAACTCTTTCTAAGGGGCTAAAAGAATTTCAAAAAATGCTACACAATAAACAACAAGTAATCACTGGTAGCATTGCCTTTAAGCTTTTTGATACTTATGGATTTCCTTTGGATTTGACCAAAGAACAGGCAGGACTCATGAATATTGATTTAGCGCCTGATTTAGACCAAATTTTTGATGGTTTAATGTTGGAGCAAAGACAAAGATCACAATCATTTGCCAAGGGAGCATTTAAAGGAGGATTGGCGGATGATTCCAAAATGTCTATTCGTTATCACAGTGCTACTCATTTAATGTATCAAGCTTTGCGTCAAGTATTAGGCAGCCATGTCATACAGAGGGGATCTAATATAACGACTGAAAGAATGAGATTTGATTTTTCTCATCCTCAAAAAGTTTCGGCCGATGAGATTACCAAGATAGAGAAAATAGTAAATGATGTAATTACTCAAGATTTACCTATAACTTATCAGCAGATGCCTAAAGAAGAGGCTTTTTCCCAAGGAGCTCTAGGAGCATTTGGTGAGAAATATGCTGATATTGTTAAAGTCTATACGGTTGGATCTGATGATAATTATTTCTCCAAAGAAATATGCGGTGGTCCACATGTATCTCGAACTGGATTGATTGGCAATTTTAAAATTACCAAAGAAGAGTCTAGTTCGTCTGGCGTAAGACGTATTAAGGCTATTATTAATTAACTATATAGCCATTAAAGTATTGGCATTACTATAATTAATGACTATGATTAAAACTTAAACTTGTTTTGCTTTTAGTTACTTAAAAACATTACAATTATACTATGAGAAAAGTTAAATTAAATTTATCTCGCCCTTCTACACCACATGATACAGAAAACAGTGTCGATGGGCTAGCATCTAAAACTAGCAAAAAAATTAGTAGCTTCAAAGTGGCCACTAAGACCAAAACTATTAGCTTAAATAAACATATTAATAAGAACCTATTAAATACCATTGCCAAAACCCTAAAAGATAAAGCTTCTCCGCTACTGACTAATTTTAGAGGAGGTAAAGAAGGAGATAATTCATACACTATTACTGGGCTAGATATTGGTACTGAATATGTAAAAGTAGTACAGTGTATTGTTGAGAATGAACAACTTAAGGTGGTGGGATTGGGGCGTTCAAAACAAAAACTAACCGATATGCAGTCAGGGGCGGTTATGGATATAGCTTCCGTTGTAGATAATTGTGATAATGCCTTAAGCATGGCTGAGCAAATGTCTAATATCACCATTAGAGACGTGGTGATTGGGTTGGCTGGCGAGTTAATACAAGGCAAGGTAACTTCTACTGCTTATCGACGTTTGCAGCCAGAAGTGCCTATTGAGCTGAATGAGCTATTTGATGTTAGTGGGGATATTGAAAAAAAGGCCATGCAAAAAAGCAAAGAGGCCTTGTCTTGGAATACTGGGCAAGAAGATCCTGAAATAGAACTAATCAATGCCGCTGTCATCGATGTCTACATAGATGGATATAGGGTCACCAATCCCATTGGGTTTCAGGGTAAAGATGTTACTTTAGATATATATAATGCCTTTGCACCTTTAGTGCACATTGGAGCCATTAAAACTATTGCTAACCGTTTGGATTTAAGGCTATTAACCCTAACTGCTGAACCATTTGCTGTAGCTAAAGGCATATCTGAAGACAGTGAATTTAGTGCTATTGTTATTGATATCGGAGGAGGAACCACCGATATAGCTATTATTAATAATGGTGGGATTATGGGGACTAAAATGTTTGCTATTGGTGGTAGGTCTTTTACTAAAAAAATAACTCAAATTTTGGATTTAGATTTTGCTAGAGCTGAAATTGCTAAACTAGAACACTGCTCTAAATCATTAAAAGGCAAAAAAATGGATATTTTAAAAAGAACTATGCTTGACGATGCCTTGGTTTGGCGTGGTGGAGTAGAGATAGCATTAAGTGAGTTTGATAATATTGACCAACTCCCTAATAAGATATTGTTGTGTGGCGGTGGAAGTTTATTGCCAGAAATTAGAGAGGTATTATTAGCAGATGATAATTGGTACAAGGAAGCTGGTTTTGGCCGTAGGCCTACTATAGGGCTATTGTGTCCAGATGATATTTATAGGTTAAGCTCGGATGAGACTAGACTTAGTGGTCAAGAACAAGTAGAAATCGTTGCTGTTGATGATATGGATATTCAAGACGTAACTGCCCTAGGGCTAGTTTCGGTTGGATATGATTTTATCGGTACAGATAGTCATAAAGATAGTGTTCTAGATAAATTAAGTAAATCATTGCGTATTTAAAAAGAAAAAATAAGGGTTAAGAATGAATAATAAAAGCGCTATTTTATATTTGGAAAATGATGCCGATATTACTGAGGCTATAGATTTAATAAAGAAACATCATAGTAGTAGTATTAAGTTAGTGCTTCCTGGCCGCTCTGTTTTGGCCAAAAGTAGTATTAATCTAAAGCTTTTAGATAGTAGTGTCAAGAAAATGGGTAAAAGTATTGTAATTATCACTAGCGATACTAGTCTGCATAAAGTATTGTCCAGATATGATATAGCATATTTAAATAGTATTCATGATGATGGTTTAGAAAAAATAAACAGTACTAAGGCTGATATAAAAGATATTAAGATTCATGACAATAGCAGCTCTAGGCTCAGTGAGAATATCCCAGAGGAGCAAGCTAAAGACATAGATACTATTGAAGAATATGGTGATATAGAAGATGCTAATTTAGCATATGTTCAAGCAAGTGGGGTTGACTCAAAAAAAACCCATCATCAGTCTGAGCCAATCGACAATGTGGTTGGGTATAGCCAGCCCAGTGTCCCCAATTTTGATTTATTAAAATCTAGGCTTAATAAAGCCGCTATGGTGTTAGTGCTGCTTTTAGGGCTAATAGCATTAATGGTGATAGTTCCTAGCGCTAATATTATTGTTTATATTAAAGCTGCAGCAGTTAAGATTAATACTAACATTACCCTAGACACCAATAGTATTAAGAGTGATTTAGCAAACAATGTTTTAAGTGCTAATTATTTAGACAAATCTCAGTATGTGGAAGAGCATTATCAGGCTAGTGGTAAAAAAGATATTGGGACCAAGGCTAGTGGGTCTGTAATGATAAAAAATTGTGATGATACCAGTGGGCATACTATTAGCAGTGGGGCCAAGGTATTATCTAAAGGAAAAGAATTTATAGCCAACAATAGTGTAGAGGTTCCAGCCGGAGTGTTTAGTGGAGGAGGGTCTGTTTGTAAATCTAGTTCAGTAGAACTCAAAGTACAAGCCATTAATAATGGAGAGTCTTCTAATTTAAGTGATACATTCTTCACTATAGAAGGAATGCCAGATCTAATCGGTGGCGTAGGAACCACTACTGGCGGAC
Organism: uncultured Candidatus Saccharibacteria bacterium; assembly: GCA_964478695.1. Lineage (GTDB taxonomy): Bacteria > Patescibacteriota > Saccharimonadia > JAGOAT01 > CAYZIP01 > CAYZIP01. The sequence goes on along the minus strand of CAYZIP010000006.1, from coordinate 4,602 downwards.
AAGAGAAATTTATAGAAATAGTTAGTTCTAGTGATGTTGATAATTTAAAAAATAAATTAAGAGAATATAATAGAGATAAGATTATTGCCGATTTAAGCAAAAAATTACCAAGTGATAGTGTCTTGATCCCAGAAACTTTAGTACAAACTATAGAAAAAGAAGAGCTTAGTGCTCCTGTAGGCAGTGAGAATAAAGAAGGAATTTTAAAACTTAGTTTAAAATACTCCATAACTGCCGTCAAGAGCTCAGAAATAGAAGATATTATTAAGGCTAATGCTAATAAAAAAGTAGAAGCTGGGTCTAAGATATATGACTTTGACTTTGCATCTATTAAATTTAACACAGTTAAAGATATTGGAGATGGTCAATATATGTTAGATTTAGATACAACAGTGTGGTCTGGAGCCATTATTGCCAGACAAGAACTTTCTAGAAAATTACGTTTTAAATCAGTCAAAGATGTAGAAGGTATTTTAAGAGCTAGTGTTAAAGAAATGGATGGTTTTAGTATCAACTCTAGTCCTAGATTTTGGCCTAAATTACCTATTTTGACTAATAGAATAAAAGTGAATGCCGAACTTAAAAAATAGTTTAGGGATAGACTTTGGGGTACGCTGGGTTGGGCTGTCCCATAGCTTAGAGTCTAATAACTATATAGTTAGTGACTACAAAACACTAGACAATATTGAGGTCATAGATAAAATTTTAGAAATATTAGTAGATCTAAATATAGAACTTATTGTTATTGGATATCCTTTAGATATGTATGGCAAACATACTAGAATTACTGGCCTGGTAGATGATTTTATTTTACTTTTAAATGGGAAAACAAATATTAAAATTATCCCCCAAGATGAATTTGGTTCATCTGAAGCTGCTATCAAGCTTATTAAAATAGCAAAATTAGACCCTGGTCTGGTACATCAAATATCGGCCAAAATCATCTTGGGGGATTATATCCATTCATTGGTATAATATATATAAAATATGACTCGTAGCAAAGGCAGTAAAACAAAGTATTTATTAAGACTATTTTTGGCAGTAATTATTATTATAAATTTAATCCTTGCATATTTATACTACCTTACACAGCCTATTTCTAGTAACTCTAGTCCTAAAATATTTAATATAACTAGCGGACAAAGTGTTTCTGTTATAGCTAAAAACTTAAAAGAAGAGAAACTGATCCGTTCTGATATTGCCTTTAAGCTACTTTATTATATTAAAGATAGGCAAGGGCTGATAGAAGGTAGCTATTCATTATCTGGCAATATGCAATTAAGCGATATTATAGATCTTACTAGTAATGGCAAAACCAGTAAGATTAAGATTACTTTATTAGAAGGGAAGAGGTCTGATGATCTGATTAAACAATTGGCTGTAGCCACTAAGGTAGATCAAGCTAAATTAAAGGAAGAGTTTTTGCATAATAGTACCAGTGCTATAGTGAACGAAAGAGCTAACAAAAATAGTATAGAAGGCTATATTTTCCCAGATACCTATAGCTTTAATGTTGGATCTAGCTATCAAGATATAGTAGGAAAGATTTATCAAAATACACAAAACAAATTTTCTAGCTTAGATTTTAATGGCTCATCTTTGAGTTTTAATCAAGCTCTAACTCTAGCTTCTATAGTAGAAAAAGAAGCTATGACTATTAAGGACAGAAAGATGGTGGCTCAAGTATTTTTAAATAGACTAGACATTAATATGCCCCTGCAAAGCGATGTAACTATTGACTATATTACTGGGCATCAAGTTACTACTCCAGAGGATATCGATATAGATTCTCCTTATAATACTTATAAAAATAAAGGCTTAACCCCCACTCCTATTTGTAATATTGGCCTGGAAGCAATAGAAGCCGTCCTTAAACCCATTCCTAATGATTATATTTTCTTTTTAGCTGATAAAAATGGGGTAGTGCATTATAGTAAAACCCTAGAGCAGCATAATAGTAATATTGAATTATATTTAAATCATTAAAAAATATAATAAAAAGTATATTTAGAACTTCCGGACAGTAACATATATATGGTTAAAGATTGACATAGAATGAGCCTTTTTAGTATAATATTTATCACAGTTAGTACTTTAATTGTCAAGGGTTTAAAGGTTGTTCTGTCTTGGACTAAGATACTAAAATTTAATCCTTAAAACCTTATAGTCTTATTGCTAACTATTTCTATTAATATTTTGCATCAATATTTAAGGACATAAGCTCTACTTGGGCTTAATAGTGTGCCTTATATAGCAAAATGGAAGGAAAATATTTTAAAATCATTTAATAAAGTTCTTCTGCTTAAGAAGGACAGTAATATTAAGTCCAAAGGCTTAATAAATGTTAAATTAGTTTCTAAAAATTTTATAATCCTATCCCTATTATTTGTTTTGTGTATGGGATATGTTGATCAATTTGAATCTAACTCAATTGTTAAAAAAAGTACTGATAAAAGCAGTAATGCTTCTAATATATACACCGATGTTCAAACAGCTGTTTCTATACAGTCTGAAATGATTTCGTCTTCAACTGTTATTTATAAATCTGCTAATACTGTTTTAGAAAATAGCGGACAGAGTAATCAAAAGTCTGAATATATTCAGACTAAACTAGGTACTACTACAGATGATGCTCTTACTAAAAGCACACCTTTAATTACTAGTGGTACCCCTCAGGGTAAGATTGCTAGCTATATAGTAGCTAAAGGAGAAAATTTATCTTCTGTAGCTAGTAAATTCAATATCACTACTCAAACCATTAGATGGAATAATGGAGTAGACCTAGGTGGAGAAATTAAAGAAGGACAAAATATTACCATTCTACCCACTAATGGAGTATTGCACACTATAACGGATCAAGATAATTTTGATTCTCTTGCTGCAAAATATAAGAGCACTAAAGAAATGATTATTAGCTATAATGGTGTTCTGGACGGTAACATACCTAAAGTAGGGACCAAGCTTATTATCCCTGATGGAATAATAGAAGAGAAGCCTAAAGTTGTTGTTAATAACAATACAGCCAACAGACCCGTTGCTAGCGTTAGCTCTGGTGTTGCTGGCACGGCTTTAACTAATTATAGCCCTAGAGCCAATACATATTCTTATGGTCAATGTACTTGGTATGCAGCCAGCAGAAGAAATATTCCCAATACCTGGGGGAATGCTAATACTTGGTACTCTAGAGCTCAAGCCTCCGGCTTTTCTGTTGGATCAACCCCGGTAGTTGGAGCTATCGCTTGGACTGGCATAGGGTACTATGGCCATGTTGCTATCGTTGAACAGGTTAATGGCAATCAGGTTCTTATATCTGAAATGAACTTTAATGGTAACTGGGGAAGGGCCACCACTAGATGGATCCCTGCTAATAGCTACGCTTATATTTACTAAGCATTCTTCTTTATTAAAAGAAAACCTATTTCTATATTAGTTATATATAGCCAGTTAAAAACAAAACCAACACCTTCTGTCTGTTGAATTTAGCATTTCTGTCTGCTAAGCTTGCAATTAAAGCTTATGCTAAAAATAAAAATAACTGAGGATGAAAAGACTTTACTGCAAGCCTATGCGAAGACATCCCCACTTAAACTAATTAGGTTTAAATCTCAAGCTGTTTTGTATTCATCAAATGGAGTTTCATCAGATGTAATTTCAGATGTTATTGATCGCAAACCAAGAACCGTACATAACTGGCTTGTTGACTGGTCTAATAGAAGAATGGCCAGTATCTTCTCGGGCCACAGAGGTAACCAAAATGCAGCAGACCTAACAATCGAACAAAAGAAACAGATTGCCCTTACACTTAAGTTGCCACCCTCAGCTGAAGGTCTCCCTACTGACTTCTGGGATGTGCCTACTCTTAAGGAGTACACTAAAGCCAAGTTTGGAATTGAATATGAAAGTAAACAGTCATATCACTTCCTACTAAAGTTTTCAGGTTTTAGTTTCAAGTATCCAGATAAACTTAGCCCTAGACGGTCAGATGAAGCTGAGATAAAAAATAGGCTACAAGAAATTCGTAGTGAGATTACCAGCCTTAAAGAAAAATATCCAAATATGGTTTTCTATTCATCTGATGAGACTAGACTTCAGTATAGCTCAGAGATAAGGAGAGCTTGGCTCAAAACAGGTGAGAAAACTATAGTTAGAACTGAAAGAAGTAAACTACATCAGAACTACCTAGGATTCCTAAATAACGATACTGGTGAGCTATTTAACTATGAAATAGATAGGGGTAACCAGATTGAAACAATCAAAGCTTTAACTCAGTTTGTAAGTAAGCACAAAGATAACCAGCCTATCTGTATTATTTGGGATAATGCCAGGTGGCATAAAGGTAAGCTACTTAGAGAAGCACTTTCGAGTGATGGTGAATTAAGCAGAATACATCTAATTAATTTTGCTCCCTATGCACCTGACACCAACCCAATAGAACATGTCTGGCAGTGGGCTAAGTCCAAACTAGCTAATCGTGATAGTGGAGACTGGATAGTATTAAAAGATGAATTCAATAGTCTACTAAAGTCTAGGATATTTGAGTACAGGATCTAGGCAAATCTACCCAACTCAAAACTGTTGATTTTGTTTTGAGTTGACTATATA
>CAYZIP010000005.1:48660-61135 GCA_964478695.1 uncultured Candidatus Saccharibacteria bacterium | reverse complement strand
TTTAATATATGATATAAATCTACAAAAGTAGGTGGTTTATTATGATGAGTGCTAGGGTCGTTGGTGATTCCTCTAGAAGCATATGTTTTGATCAGTCCCATATCCATATCAGCTTCTTCTAGTGGAGTCATTTCCCCTATCATTAATTTTAATAATCCATGTAGCACAATAATATTAGCTCTGAGAGCATTATCTGCTTCATCTTGGTCAAAGGCTGTTGGAATATCAAAAGGATTTATTTTGGTATTTGAGGCCAGAGAGACCCTAATATAACTACCCCCCACAGCATTACAAAGATTCTCATATTCTTGCTCTGGATCAATAATAATCACCTCTGTGCCCATCATTAATGACCTCAAGCACTCTACTTTAACAGCAAAACTCTTGCCGGCTCCAGATGTAGCAAACACCACCATATTAGCATTCTCTAAAGAGAATCTATCAAACAATACTAAACCATTATTATGTCTATTAATTCCATATAATATACCTTCATTCTTACTAAGCTCTGAAGTGGTAAAGGGGAAACTGGTGGAAAGAGAACCAGTATTCATATTTCTATATATGCCCAGCATATCATTAGCAATGGGTAGGCAACTATTAAATCCTTGCTCCATTTGAATAGTAGCTGGTTTGGTGTATATTAAATTCTTACCAAATATACTTTCAATTTTCTTTTCTATTAAAGATAGCTGTTCCATGTCTTTGCCATAAATGGTAATATATAGACCAAATCTAAAGAAACGTTCTTCTCCCACCTGTAATTTATCTCTTAACTCTTCAGCATCAACAATAGCTGCCTCTAGGCCAGGATCTCTTACTAATCCCTTTTCTTGGTTAATACTAAGGCTAGCCTCTAATTGACCAACTTTCTTTCTTAAATTCTCCAGTACTACACGACTTTCTACAGGATTAATATTAAGAGATATATCTATAACCTCATCAAAGTTAATTATTTCTGACAACCAACCAGTAAACAAAGATCTAGGGTAGCCATAAACAAAAATTGTACGTACAAACTTATTACCTATTTTAAGATGATTACTCTCTACTTCAAAAGATGGGGGGGCAATAATATCCCTCAGACTTAATACTCCTTGTCTGTGTATGTAGTCAGCTTGCTGTTGGGCCTGCTGCATGGCTTGTTGCTCAGGAGTCAAGGTTTGTTTTTTATTTAATATCCCCATATACAACTACCTTCTAACCTGTCCATCATTTTGGCCCTGGGGCACATTTAGACTAGGAGCTTTTTGTCCTGGCAATACAGAGCTATTGGGTTGATTGAATTGAGTCAGTCTTTTTTGGGCACTCTGGTATAGATCATCTGGTGTTGCTGGCAATACATCTGGTCTGTGTGGGGTAGGGTTTTTTTCTGATCTAGTCACCACTGGTGTTGTCATGTCATGAACAGATATCAAGCTTTGGGTGATAGCTTCGTTTAGATTATAAGAACTATAAAATAACTCAATAACTTCCTGTGTATTTAAAACAGCAGAGCGTACTCCCATACTAGCCAGTCCTTGAGCTACCATATTTGTTCTTTGAAACAAATCCCTTTTTTTTCTGTCAAAATCAGATACACTTTGAGTGGTTTCATTATTGGCAGTAAAAAGACCTTTAACTTTAGTAATGATATTATCCCTAGCCTTATCAACAGAATCCTCTGTAAAAGGAACAATAATAAAAAACTCTTTAGCCATAATATTAACATTACTAACTAGTGATTTTAAATTATATATATATTCTTTCATTAGTCCTGATAAAAGCTCATTTTTTTGAGCACCTAGGGTCTTTTCTAACCCACTTAAATATCCATCCAAATCTGCTCTACGAGATCTAATCAAGACTTGGATAGGAAAATGTAATCCATTTAAAAATCCTTGATAGGCATATTCTATCCCGTCCCTTTCTACAGAGCTCATTAAATCAAAATTGACAGGAGAGGCTAGGATAATCATCCTAAGACTGCTATCACGCATAACAACAACACCGTCTCTAATCTCTGTGAACATGAGATGATTCTGAGTACTTTGTCTTTGGTCTTTATTGGGGGGCATAAACTAACTATAACCTTTTACCTTATATTGTTATTATAGACCATATCATGGCCATTCTAAAGCTTTAATGACTTAGTAGCTAAAAGATAATCCTATGCCATGTAGAGATAAAAATGCTCCTATCACCAACATGGCGAACTCTATCTTTTTATCTATTTGAAATAACTCTTTTCTGGCTATCAGATAGCCCAAAATCACTCCTATCGGAAATACATTCTTATCCCCTTTGGATATCCATAAAGTTCCCACTAGTAGGTACAAAGCTAACTTAACAACAACACTAATATTAGTCTCTATTAATACTTTCTTTGCTTTATTTTTATGACGCCTAGACATATTATTAATAGTTCTATTTATATATTCTTGGCAAAGCGGCGCCATAACAGTAGGGCACCAAATCCAAATAACATCATGGCAGGGTATTTAATACCAGTAGATGGTATTGGTAATGAAGGAGTTGCTGGTGCAGTTACTGCTGCAATAGTAATAACATCTTTGGCCGTATTGTTGTCGTAAGTAGTTTCTTCTTGGTCATCGGCCTTGACGGTACCAGTATTTTCTATTGTTCCTACAAACCCATCTTTTATACGTCCTGTTATTTGAATAGTTACTATATCTTGAGCCGCCATATCTTTAACATTCATTACAAGATTTTGACTGACTGGAGATGGCATTTCGCAAGCTTCATTATTGGACATATTACATTCCCAAGAGCTAACAGCAACAGTGTCTGGAACATTATCAGTAATGGTTACACTATTAGCTGTAGCAGGTCCATTATTTTTAACCGTTATTATATATTTTACTTCTCCTCCAGCGCTTACGATACTTGGTTGATGGGTCTTAGTGATTTCTACATCTATCTTATCTGACAAAGGGGTATTAACAGTGTCTACGTTATCAAATGTAGGTAATACACATGGTATACCACTACTATTCATTGGGTTTGGTGTTTTATTACAATCTGGATTTAATTCATCATTATCGGGAGCAACAACCCTAGCCTCGTTAACTATATTGGTAACAGAACTATCTATAGTACTTTTTAGTGTGCCAGTAAAGGTGAAGGTAATATTTTCACCATATTTTAAGGTTCCTAGGTTTAAAGTAGAGCTACTTAGATCAGATGAATTATATGTAATGCTTCCACTGCTTGGGCTAGGGCATCCTGTGGTGGCTGGGCTATTAGCTACACAAGACCAAGCAACACTATTTTCTATCTGATCAGGAAATACTTCTACTAATTTGGATCCAGTCACATCAACACCAATAGAGTTATTATTTATTTTAGTATTATATACAGTTACCTTATATTCTATTGGCCCACCTTTAGTGATTTTGGTAGTAGTTAGTACTTTATCTATAGCAAGATTGTATGGTTTAGGGGTAAATGAGGCGATATCAGCATTGTCAAAAGTAGTAGCACTAAGACATGGAGTATTGTTATTGTCCCCCATTGGTATTTCTGGGCTACAGGTAGGATTACTCTCTTCAGAGTGATCGGCCATAGCCCCACTCATTGTGTTGAATACTTCCGCCCTATTACTGACAGTAGATGCATCATAGTCGGCTTTTATTTTACCAGTTAAGGTAATAGTAATAGATTGTCCGGCTTTTAATGTCCCAAGGTTTAAATCAAAACTACCAGAAGTAGCATTAATAGTTCCATTAGCACTACTACCAGGACAACTGCTAGCTACGGTGGCTCCGCCACTATTAGCTGCACAAGACCAGCCGATACCACTTTGTTCTAATTGACTGGGCCAAGTGTCGGTTACTTTTGGAGCCAAGGCATCCATTCCGGTGGTATTAGATACCTTAAGATCATATGTAACAGTATCTCCTGGATTAAAACTAGAGCTGGTTAGTTTCTTATCTAATGACAAATTAAAATTACAATTAGGAGCAGAGGCGCCAGGGGTAATATTGATATTGACTGTGTCAGAACTAAAATCTGTACCAAGACCACTATTGTTACTAGTTGCAGGCAGTTTGGCTGTATTATTGGCAGATGTGATACTACAGTCATTAGCTACAACTGTTTGATAACATATTTGTGGTCCGGTAGCATTGTCGCTAGATTTAAGACTGACGGTAGCTTTTACTGGCTGTGTCCATCCACTTGAAGCGCCAGATACTTCCACCTTCACATATATATTAGAAGCACTAATAGACCCTGGTATATCCAATGAACCACTGGCCGGAATACTAGTATTAGGCATTAAAGTAGTTGTCATGGTTGAGTCGCTATATATCGTAGCAATATAGCTTAAGCCAGTATTGGCTGACGTATTATTGATAATAATCTTGTCCCAAGACAAAGTTCTGGCCTTACCATCACAAAAATACTTGGTAGAGTCAAGACTAATGCTAACGGTATTATTAGCCTTAGTACAAGGGTATGATCCTGTACTAGGATCAAAACTCCATAGTACCCCAGAATCACCTAGCCCGTACATACATCCATTAATTTCATTGTATCCATAATCAATAGTACTGTATCTAACATCATTAATAGTGGAATAGGCATTATTTTGTATTCCTTGATCACCAGCAGTACAGCTAGTGGAGGGGAATCCTAGTAATGTATATCCTCGTTCCACACATCCAGCCCCAGTACCAGCCGTATTAATACCACTCCATGTCTGTAGGCCAGAGCTACCAAAACCACTACAAAGAGCATTATTTGTTTTAGACCAGCACAAAGTCCATCCATTTGGAGTGCTAGGTAACACAGGAGAAGTGCTATCTGTTGGATATCTATTCCCACGTAAGGCAAAGTACAATCTGTCATCCCCGTTAACAGTGAGTGGATATTCTTCTACCGCTCTAGTTACGGCCAAGGTGGTATTACTAGCTATGGAGGCAAAAGGATTATTAGTCAAAACTGTAGGAGCTAGTGTGTTGGGGTCAAAACATTGATTGGTTGGCCCTCCGCTAACAGAAGCCAAGCTAAAGCAAATCTTGTTTTCTAATACAAATAGATTCTGGGTTGGGTTTCTGCCACTATTATATATAGTAAAAGGAGTAGAGCAATATGCATTGGTGGCAGAATCAAAACAATAAAGAACAATATCATCATTGTTAGCCAATGTAGAGTTTGCGTCATTTCGCCAATTTCCATTATAGTTAACAGCCCAATATGTTTTGGTACCAATTGTTTCGTGTGAAGCAATAAATTCCATAGTATAACTAGTGTTTGGGTTAACACTACTATCCATACTAGAATAAGAAGTCCATTTGGGAGCGCTGGCAGGAGCATCTACTGGGTATCCACTACAACTAACTTGAGTAGAAACATCCATACACATAGTTGTAATAGTTCCATCACTATTAGCTCCTATCATATACAGCTTGTTACCAACCACCTCAATACCCTCTACCTTTGCTGGGTATGTAGGAGTTACTCCATTGTAATCTATAAATCCAGTCCATGGTAAGCTACTGTCTAATACAGTATAGGCGACAGGAGAACATCCAGATCCAGTTAGTAGATCAAAACAAGCAACGCCAGCATCATTTTGTCTCTGCACAGAATAAAACAGTTTATTGCCAGTCTTTCCTCCTGGTTGATAGTATTTTGGCAAATAGGTGGTATATAGAGCATTTACTCCCACGGCACTACTGAGTGCTTTTGGATATCCAGGACAAATAACTCCAGATTGGCTGACACAATTTATACCAAATCCATCTGAGGCAGCACTAAATCCATTCCACGTAGAAGATACAGACTCTTTGTGGTGGTATATAGCATATATATTTAAGGTCCCATCAGCTTTTTCGTACAGGATAGGAGTAAACCCATCTCCTCCAAGTAGTGATGTAGTTGCTACAGACTGAGACAATGGTGGAGCTATTTGAGTTCCTTTTGATAGCGCAGGTACACCTACATTTGTTCCTATGGCTTGTAATTTCTTAGCACTATTAGTGTCACCATCAGGATAATTACTAGCAGTACTATTATTAGAAAAAGCCTTAGACCAGTTTTCAGGAACAGTTAATGAATTAGCCACATAAGTCAATCCATTATTAATAACATCTGTTATTTCTACTTTATCTTTAAAGCTTTGACTATTTTGATAATTTATAACCCATTTAACAGTACTACCCCCAGCTACTGGAGCAGTGATATCATTTCCACTACTATCAACTACTTTTTTTTCTATAGCACTACCATTGGGAGCTGTTTGGAAAGCAGCTTTAGTTTTGTTTTGAAGATAAAATCTTGACCCCACAATAGCGGTGGCAGCAATAGCGGCTAATAACAAATACTTCTTGGATCTCACCAATAAATTTAAACTTTGCATTTAGTTTTCCTTTTATTTTTATTAAATTTTATAAACTTATCTATATTTATAGCATAAGCATTGTTAACAAATCAATATAACTTTAATCCGATTTTTTTAATCATTTTTAATACAAAATAATTGTTTTTATAATTCAAGTTGGCGGATCTGACCGGATTCGAACCGGCGATCTCCTCCGTGACAGGGAGGCATGTTGGGCCACTACACCACAGATCCATATTAATAAGCTATTAAGATCAGCTAAACTCCCTTAAAACTTATTAAAATCATTATATCAATTACGGTAAATTAAATATATCTTTTTATTTTATAGCTACCTTTGATATCAGACAGCCAGCTATTAATGTCTTGAGTTGGTATTAATATATGACTAGCTCTAATAGAGTTATCTTTTTTCTCTGTTACTTTAATAATATGAAAACCATACTCTGTCTTTATTACATTGCTAATTTGTCCCACCTCTAAAGCAAAGGCAGCATCTTCAAATTCTTTTACCATTTTACCTCGTTCAAAAAATCCTAAATCTCCACCTTGACTAGCACTACCGTCTTGAGAGTATTGTTTAGCTAAAGCAGCAAAGTCTTCTCCTTTTTTAGCTCTCTCCATAAGACCTTCGGCAATTTTACGAGATTTCTCTTCTAAATCTTTATTTGATGCCACTTTTTTTTCTAGTTTTTCTTTGGTTAAACTAAATCTAATTTTGCCCTTAAAATCATCTACTCCCCATCCATATAAATCACTTAAGGTTTGCTTGACTTTTTTAATGTCTCCAGACTGAGTTACTATTTCGTTGAATCTATCCTCTACTTCTTTGTTGCTAACAGTAATGTTATTTTTTTTGGCTTGGTCTACTATAACTCTTTCTTCTTCTAGTTGTAGAAATAAATCATCTTTTACTTTTTTTAGCTCATCCTTTGAGTCTTTAGAGTCTAGATCTTTTTTAATACTTCTAAAATAATGTTTTACAGAATCTAATTCAAATAAATATTTATGATAGCTAACTGTTTTAGTAACAGGATTACCACCAATGGTAAGAGCTGGAAATGGAACCACCTTAGCAATTACTCTAACGGGCCTACTGTCTGACTTGAGGCTGTAGATTGAAATTCCAGCAGTAATAAGAAGAACCACAAGACAGCCCAAAATAGAACCAATGATGATGCCATATATTTGCTTAGGAGTTTTCTTTTTATCAGTGGCTTTTTGGAGCTTTCTAAAGAACTGAGATCTTTTATTAACTTCCAAATCCTTTTTTTCTACAGACATATGTTTCCTCTCAAACTTATTTAATACTATTTTAGCATATAAAGATTTATATATCCTTAATGGCCTTAACAATCTTTTTATGTAGTTTATTTGGACTGTGAATCATGACCAATCTCATTTTTTCTGACCCAGATAAATTTTCTATTTCTAAGCTACCAAGATTATATATATTAGCCCAAAATCCATCTACCTTTAAATTTATATTTTGTATATTGCGCAGAGCTAACTCACTCAATTCCCGGCCGAATAAACCAGTTTGTTTAATTACAACAATTCTTTCATTGGTTAAGATATATACGCTGTAGTACCAAGCTATAAAACTTCCAATAAATTTCATAATTTGATAGATTGTTAATGCTAACACCAATATATTTAATCCTAAAGATAGATAATGTGGAATCATACTGCCTATTATTAAAATAGTTATATATATAACTATTAATAAACTAAGCTTAATAAACGGAACTCTGAGATTCCATGGAAATTGCCTACACACTTCAATGATAATTTCATTTTCATCTTGGGTGGGAAAGAATTCTCTATCTTTATTTTCTTTCATAGTATAATATTTATTATACTATGAAAGCCCTGGTAGCTCAGTGGATAGAGCGTCGCCGTCCTAAGGCGAGCGTCGGGGGTTCGATTCCCTCCTGGGGCGCCAACCTTAAATGTAATTAATAATTTTTCTCATACATAATATCTTCATGGGCTGTTTTATATGAGAAAATCTCTTCTTCTTTGAACCAAATAGATATTTCTTTTTGTGCTTCTTCTGGCGTTGAAGAGGCATGAACAATATTATGTACTGGCCGGTTCTGGGTATTGGCTATTAATGGAGAATCTACAGAATAGTCTCCCCTGATAGTTCCTAGCTCAGCCTTAAAAGGCAATGTGTTCCCTGTCATTTTACGTATCATATCAATGGCTTGGGTTCCCTCTACTACTACCGCTATTACTGGACCTGATTGCATATATTTTACCAAAGCCTGAACTATGGCTCTACCGATCTGGGCATGTTCAGTACTCTCTAAGAATTCATCCGGAGATAGTCCCGTACCTTCAAATCCAGACAAACTCTTAACTCCAATACCCTCAATCCAAGCCGTGTCTTCTAATGGGTAGTGTTGATTAAGTTTTTCTTCACTAGCCTTTAACATCTTAAGCCCAACTATTTTTAGTCCAACTCTTTCTATTCTGCTGATTATATCCCCACTTAATCCTCTTGAAACCCCATCAGGTTTTACTAATAAGAATGTTCTCTGCTCTCTAATGGCCTTAATTGCCTTGTGCATATTATGATTTACTCCCTAATTAAAACTTTTTTATAACTATATTATTCTAACACTTATTTATTATCTTTTAACAAAGTAGCCATATCACTATGAAAAGATGAATGGGCTTTCTTCAGTTGTGGGTTGGTAATATGAGTATATATCTGAGTAGTAGATATTGATGAGTGCCCTAATAGCGTTTGCACACTACGAATATCAGCTCCATTACTTAGCAGGTCTGTGGCAAAAGAATGTCTTAAGGTATGAGGACTAACTTTTTTTACTATTCCAGCTTTTTTAGCCATGCCTTTAATTATTCTTTGCACGCTTCTAGCCGAAAGGCGACTATGATCTGCTTTATTACCAGAAAGACTGATAAATAAAGCCTGTTGCCGATCTTTTCTATTTTTAATATATTCTTTTAATAAAGATAAACTATATTGGTCTAGAAATACCAACCTATCTTTTCCTCCTTTTCCCCTTATTGAAAACTCCCCTGTGTCTGTATTTAGTTTACCTATATCAATAGAGACTAGCTCAGCTACTCGTAATCCGGTAGAGAATAAAACACTTAGTAGAGATTTATTTCTTAAGTCCACTAGCCTATCTTTGCTGACCGTATTAAACATTCTAATAATTTCTTCTGTGCTTAAGAAATCAACTTCTCTTCTGGTATTTTTATGAAGTTCTATAGCTCCAGCTGGCATAGTTTTAATGGATATCTTATTTAAATAAGATAAAAATCCTCGAAGGGCGATTAAATGATAGTTGATCGTTTGGTTATTGATGTCTCTACCATCATCACTACCTTTTCTTTTTAGCCATTTTCTCCATTTATGAATAATATTAATGTCTAAGTCTTTTACCAAAAAACTATCGTCGTTGATAAATTCAACTAATCTATTCAAATAGTGAGAATAATTCTCTATTGTTTTTAAGGATCTACCTTTTTCTATTTCTAAATATTCTAAGTAATTAGAAATAGCTTCATGAATCTCCATATCTTTATTATAAGTTATTTCTATTTCGGAATATTTATTACTAGTAGAATACTATTCTTGATTAGCCCAAAACCCTCTCTATATAAGCATGGTCTCTGGTATCTATTTTAATTTGGTCTCCGTTTTTAACAAACATTGGTACTTGTACTTTAATTCCGGTGGTTAATATAGCTTCTTTAGTGGCGCCAGAAGAGCTATTGCCTTTATCTCCATCTGGAGTACTGTCCACAATTAATACAACGTTTTTAGGTATATTAAATGAAATCAAATTGTTTTTAAAAAAGACACCAACTATATTACTACCCTCATTAAAGAATAATGGGATTTCACTGAATTTATTTTTTTCCAAAGAGAACTGATCAAAGCCAATATTATCCATAAAATACATATTAGAATCATCAGAATATAAGTATGATAGTTCTTTGTTCTCTATGCTGGCCGGAGGAATTTTCTCATCATTTTTATATGCTTTTTCTAATACATTACCACTAATTAGGCTTTTAATCTTAACCCTAACAGTAGCTCCACCTCTTCCCATTTGTGTATGCTGATACTCTACTACCTTATATGGTTCTCCATCAATATCTATTAAAGTATCTTTTCTGAGTTCTGTAATGCTATACAATTGACAAAACCTACTACTTTATTTTGAAACATAGGGGATAAGGGCTAAGTGCCTAGCTCTTTTGAGTGTTCTAGCTAGCTGTCTTTGGTGTTTGCTTTTAGCCCCAGTTCTTTTTTTGCCTTCTATCTTAGACATACTAGATAGGTATCTTTGCAATGTCTTGATGTCTTTATAGTCTATATATCCGTTAGACTCATTATAAAACCTACTTTTTTTTACTAAAAAAATATCACTATTATTTTGTGCCATTATATTTTAAATATCCTTTTTAAAATGGTATATCATCTAGATTAACTGCCTCATCTCCTAGATCCTGAATAACAAACTCTTCTTTACTACTTTCGTTGCTAACAGTATTATCATTGTTTGTGTTACTGCTATCGGCTTTATCCAGGAACTGGATTTCTGTAGCGACAACTTCTGTTTTATATCTTTTATTTCCTTCGGCATCATCCCAGCTTCTAGTTTGTAGTCTACCACTAATAAATACTTTTCGTCCTTTGGATAGATATTGGCTAGCTAGTTCTGCCTGTTTGTCCCACAGTACCACGTCATGATATTCGGCTACATCATCCCATCCACCATTATCATTTTTACGTGATCTATTTGTAGCAATTGAGATAGTACAAACAGATGTACCGTTTGTGGTTGTTCTAATTTCTGGATCTTTAGTTAAATTTCCCAGCAACATTACTAAGTTAACTCCACGTGCCATCTAAGCCACCTCCTCTTCTTTTTCTTTAGTTTTCTTCTGAGGTTTTTTATCTACTATTTCTTTGCCATCAGATTGATCTTTGTCTGTATTCTCTCTTTGAGCCGGCTTGGCTACCTTTTTAACATTTGATTCTTTTTTAACAATTAAGTATCTTAATAGCTCTTCAGATATTCTAAGTTCTTTTTCTATATCAATAACCTTATTGGCATCTAATGATGTTTCTATAAAAACATATATTCCCCAAGAGTCATTTTTGATTTGATAGGCTAGTTTTCTTTTACCCCAGTTGTCCACATTAAGTACTTTGCCATTATTTTTCTTAACAATATTCTCTATTCTCTCAATTGAGTTGGCGACCGTGGTCTCAAGCTCACTGTTAAATACAAGGGCTATTTCATAAATTTTATTCATAATATCTTTCTATCATAACTTATTGATCACTAATATTTCAACCATAAGAATATTAAAGTAATATAATTAGAGAGCATGAATAGTTTTTATTTAAGTAAGATAAAGAACGCCAAAATAATAGATGTAGATAATGGCTTTAAAAAATACCATAATCCACAAATCTTCATTGATAATTATAAATGTGTTTTAATAGGTCTCAATAAAGATAAATTTATCTTAACCCAAGATCTAATTATACTAGATGCTTCCACCCTACTCTTTCATACAGAAGACATAGTCATTTTAGATGATATTCCCAAATATAACCATGTTGTTAATAATAATCAATTAATGATTAACTACAAGGTAGTTCAGGGTTCCAATATATTAGGCAGGGTGGTTGATATTAGGTTTAACAAATACATAGAAATGGAACAAATTATAGTTAAGCCAAATTGGCTATACAGAACAATTTATGAAGATTTAATTATTAAGATTAGCTCTATTAGACAAATAAACCATACAAAGAAGATAGTTTATGTCGATAATACCGAAACACTAGGCCTTAATCACTTGAAGAGAACAAGAATAACTTCTATATAAAAAGTAAAAAAACTATTGGGGATATTGTAAGAAACTGTTCTTAACCTCAAAATTGATTATCAGCTATTTAGTTAATCCCTTACTGTCAATTAATGGTTTAATTATATTAAATTCATAACCCCTAGATAAAAGGTGCCTAATTAGTTTATCTGTATTGAATCTATGCTTTATTTTGTCAATATATCTCTCTAGGTTAATTATTTCTAACTCCTCTATTTCTTGCAAGAATGCATAATCTTT
>CAYZIP010000005.1:44608-48560 GCA_964478695.1 uncultured Candidatus Saccharibacteria bacterium | reverse complement strand
TCTCTAGGTTAATTATTTCTAACTCCTCTATTTCTTGCAAGAATGCATAATCTTTTAATATATAATCTAGCCTTTTTTTAAACAACACAGACTTTATATATAGCAAGCCTTTAAATTTATATTTAATCAAATTAGATGATAGAGTTTTGGCATAATCATCATCATTAATGATACCATTTTCTATCAGATGCTCTATTACTGTTTTGATAATGTATGGAGATTCAATACGGATTTTGAGCTTTTGTTCTAAATCATAAGAACAATAATTTTTTATATTTAAATAGCTTAAAGCAATAGAATGAGCCCTTTTAAACAGTTTATATTCTTGTTCTGATGACAAAGACTGCATGTTTTATAGATAATGCTTATACAGAAGCTTTCTTAGGCATATTTTTGTTTTTAGCAGAAGCTTCTATAATAGCTTTTTCTATTTGTCCAGCTTCTTTGGGGTGTGTTGAGACGAAGTGTTTTGCGCTCTCTCTTCCTTGTCCTATCTTTTCTTCTTTATATGAGAACCAAGCTCCTGCTTTTTGGATGATATCATTTTTTACTCCTAGATCTACTATTTCACCCGACTTGGATATACCTTCATTAAACATAATGTCAAATTCTGCTATTTTGAATGGGGCAGCAACTTTATTCTTAACCACCTTAACTTTAACTTTATTTCCAACAGACTCATCACCATCTTTGATTTGTTCTGTCCGACGAATATCTAGTCTGACAGAAGCATAATACTTCAATGCTTGGCCCCCAGAAGTGGTTTCTGGGTTACCAAACATAACTCCAATTTTCATTCTAAGCTGATTAATAAAAATGACAGTAGCTTTAGACTTATTGGCTACAGCCGTTAGTTTACGCAGGGCTTGGCTCATTAATCTAGCCTGTAAGCCAACGTGAGAGTCTCCCATTTCACCTTCTATTTCTGCCCTTGGAACCAAGGCTGCTACAGAGTCAACCACTATTAAGTCTACGGCCCCGGATCTAACTAATGTCTCTGTTATTTCCAAAGCTTGTTCACCTGTATCTGGTTGTGATATTAACAAATCATCCACCTTAACCCCAATTTTGGCTGCATATTCTGGATCTAGCGCATGTTCGGCATCAACAAAAGCGGCCACACCACCAATAGCTTGTATCTGAGCAGCAGCATGCAAAGCAAGGGTGGTTTTACCACTAGACTCTGGTCCATATATCTCAATAATCCTGCCTTTAGGGATACCGCCACCTAGGGCCAAGTCTAGATTTAAGCTACCACTAGAAAAAGTTTCTACTTGTGCATGCCCCTGATCTCCCAGCCTCATAATAGCTCCTTTGCCAAACTGTCTCTCGATTTGTTCTAAGGCTACCATAACAGCCTGTTGTTTTTGGGTACTGTCCTTGTCTTTTGTATTGTCTGTACTTGGCATTAATCCCTCCTTATATGAAATTATTATATTAAGAATGTTCTTCTAGTATAGTAAATATACGAACTAAATGCAAACATAGACACTATCAACCCAAAAGAATTTATAATGTCTATTCACCAAAGTATTATTTCTTAATAAGAAATAATATTCTTTTTATTGATAGCATATATAGATAGAGCAATTATAAACCAAATATGCATAATATAGAGAGTCGATATGGTTTGGTATTGTAGTCCAAAACCTAGCAACATAGAAAGCAGTGCTATAGATAATACTCTATTATGATCATGAATTATATTTAAGATAAGACCCCTTGAGAGCATTAGTACAAAAATTAAAATAATAATAAAACCAACAATACCAGATTCAGCCAATATTTCTAATGGTTCATTATTAACGATAATGCTCTTTAGGGAGCTATCGTTTAGCTCAATGGCGGCTTGGGGGCCAAAGTTTCCAGGACCGACCCCCAGGATTTTATTGTCCTTCCATATTTCTAGGGCAACCCTGCGGGATTCATTTCTGTCCACCACACTAGATCCTTCTGAAAAGTTATTAATATGGCTAGAGAAAGATCTTACTTTTTGAGTAGAAGCCTGAATACCACTACCCTTGGATAATTCCGCCAAAAATGGAACCATGAAAGATATTCCGTAAGCAATAGATATAATTAAAGCCAAGCCGACTATTCTTTTAACAGAAAGTAATTTAAAGATCCAATAAAGAAAAGTAGATACAAGAATGATCAAGGCCATTGATATCATTCCTCCCCTAGAAGCACTAACCAAAACCACTGCCAAAAGTAGCATTAGTAACTTATTATATTTACCACTTTTAGTATAGGTCATTAGGCCAAAAGTAATAGGAATCAATAAATAATTACACATATATAAAGGTTCTAGAGCAAACCCTTGTATTCTTGAAAAACCTAAGACTCCCTTACTGTATATATCTCTTAAGGTGCTAATATTTGCTCCAAGGCCCATTTGATCTGTGCCATATTGCCAAATACAAAGAATTATAGTTAATAGTGCACACACCCTAAACACTCTCAGTAAGGGCTCCATGTCTTTAAATTTAATATCTTCTAAGATTGATATGATTAAAACAGTGGTTATAACAATATAGACCGTAAATGCAAATACCTTGATTGATTTTAATAAATCAATAGACTGTGTGGCAGATAAGCTATATGATATTAAAAATATAAACAGTATATATAATATTTTATTATTTTTAATAGTCGGAATAATTTTGTTAAAGTTTTTAATTAACATTATTAAAACAATAAATCCGCTAACCCTAACAGTAGTGCCAGAAACGTCAAAAGACGGAATTCTCTCCAGCATGAGAGAAAAAGCTAGAAATAATAATAAATAATAATTACTAAACTTATTATTTGACCGAAACCATTTTTGTAAAGATCCAATTGTCATATAGTTTATCTTATCAAAGAATCCATATATTGATAAAGCATATTTGCTTTTTTGTCCCAAGTATATTTTTTGGCATTTAATATTGACTGTCTGGATATGGCTAACCTTTTTTCTGGATTGCTAAGCAGTAATATTGCTGCTTTGAAGTCATTTTCTGTTTTAATAATTATTTCTGCCCCTCCCCCCACTTCTTTAAAGGCATCAATATCACTACACATTACTGGTACTCCCTGAGACATGGCTTCTATGATAGGCATACCAAATCCCTCAAAACTAGAAAGATTAATTAAGGCCATACTACGCTGCAATTCTTGATAGTAGTCTTGATTATTGATGGGCCCTAAAAATATAACTCTATTCTTAAGCTCACTATTGGCCCCATGAATAATCTTGAGCTTATCTTCTGGGTTTATAGCTCCGACTATTAAAAATTTTATATCCTTTTCACTGCTTATAAATTTTACGACTTTATCTATATTTTTATATTTTTCATAGCGACCACAATATATAATTTGATTTTTATACTTTTTACTGGGGTAACTAACAATATCTCTTTCATCTATGCCTGGGCTAATAATTTTAGCAGATACACCAAGATATTTTTCTATATCTATAAGTGAAGTTTTAGATACTGTAATAACCTTACTTTTTTTAGATATTCTTTTTTCAAATACTAGACGCATTTTTAAATATATTTTTTTACGTAATAAATCCATAAGACCAGTTTTTATAGTATTCCAATTAATATTGATGTCTTTATGTCTAGTCATGTCGTGTATTGTAATAATTAATGGACAGTTTTTAAAAAAATATCCAAATATACAAAAAGGACTATATATTAAATCAAAATCATATTTTCTTAATTTTAGGGCCTGTACTACTTCCAGTGGGCTATATGGTGGATTGGTTTTTATAAAATATTTACTATTAGCACCAGGTAATAGTTTTTTGGTGTCGTAATTGCAGACTAAAAAATAAAAATCAACCTCATCTGAAAATAGATCATATAAATATTCAAATAACTTTTGGCTATACCGACTAATTCCATCATATTTATTGGTTTTGATCCATCTGGCATCTAGTAAAATTCGCTTTTTCATTTATGGT
>CAYZIP010000005.1:34298-44508 GCA_964478695.1 uncultured Candidatus Saccharibacteria bacterium | reverse complement strand
TGGTTTTAGTACATTTATGGAATATAAAGACTATATTGTAAAGAATAAAAAAAACATATGGATAACCGAAGATAATAGTAAATTCTCTAAATTCTTCATAAAGTTATTCGGGCCCAAAAGAGTTTCATTATCAGAATATATGGGACCAGATTATTTGTCTGGACAGATCGTAAATGGTGTTTTAAATCAAGATATCACCAATAGCAGTTATGAGAGTAATAGTTTTGATTTAATAATTACCCAAGATATATTTGAACACATACCAAATTATATAAAAGGGGAAAAAGAGTGTTATAGAATACTAAAGCAGGGTGGATGGTATGTGTTTAGTGTTCCATGTAGTTTGGGTCTAGCCAAAGATCAGATTAGAACTTTTACTAAAGATGGGCAAGCAATAGATCTTTTAGACAGAATATATCACCGAGATCCAATAAGAACAGAAGGCATATTGGTTTATCAGATCTTTTCAGTTTGGGATATAAAAAAGAGATTTGAAGCCATGGGGGCAGTAGTTAAAATATTGTCTCCTTTTGCCCCCATATATGGTATTGTGGGCCCTGGTAATATAGTTTTTGCTATTCAAAAACCAATTTAGACACCTGCTTGCTAGAGAGATTGTTTGTGATATATTCCTTCCCATTTTTGGATAGTTTTTGCCATAAATCTTTATTCTGTATATCTTGAATATATTGTATTAAAGAGCTAGTTTTATCAGAAACTAGCATATATTTGTCATAATCAATATATCCTTGAGCTCCAATGGTGGTCGTAATGACAGGTACACCCCTGGCCAGTGCCTCTGTTATTTTTCCTTTAATTCCAGCTCCAGAAAATAAAGGACAAAAAACAGCCAAAGATTTACCATATATATTAGTTAAATCTTTAATATAACCTATTTTTTTTAAGCTAGGGTGCTTTATGTGATCTATTAATTCTATATGTGGTCCTACTACATTTAATTTTATATCTACCCCTAACTCTAATAATTTATCAGCAATTTTATGAACAAAAAATTCAATAGCCTCTATGTTGGTAGTGTGCTCCATGGTTCCTACAAACAGTAGATCTGTCCTTCCTGCAAATGGAGCAATATTTTTTTGAATATCCCAAATAGTAGATATGATTTTAATTTTTTTATCATTCTTGCACATTACGTTTTGTATATATTCTTTTTCATCAATACTAACCACCCAAGACTCATCTGTATTATTAATAGCCATAGTTTCTATGGCTTTGTGATTATAATAGGCTTGAGTAAAAAAGTTGTGTTTATTTAGCGTATCTCTATTAAATGTTTTTAAATTATCAATGTGTGTTTTAAATCTAAGGTGGTGTAAATCAACACTGTCATATATGACATGTCCTTTATAGTTATACTTATTTAATAGAGTTGATATTATTATATAAGTTGAAGGACGACTGATTATAATAGTGTTACTTTTTTTTATAAATTTCTCTATAGCTTGATCTGACAATTTATTTAAACAAAAATATCCAATTTTACTACTTCTAAGCAAAGATATATATTTATCTTTACCAGGATGAATGCTAATCAAAGATACATTATATTTTTTATTTAATATTTTAAGCAGAGAGAAACATCGGTATGATCCAGCATCTTTATCTGGAGTCGGGATAAATGTTTCAAAGAATAATAATTCTTTTTTCATCTACCAAGCTTTCTATATACTCTTTCTTGTATAGAGAATACAGCAGTCATTATTTTTATAAAGATTTTTTTAGTTTTATTATCTTTTCCATAAACAATCTTATTAACCAATCTATTAGATTTTATTTTGTTATAATCTATAGCAAAATCTTCTAAATTGCCTATAAACTGTATATCTTTATTGATAGTTTTATTAACTTCAATTAAAAAAGCAGCTCTTTCCATTTCGTAGAACTCTAAATCAAAACTTAGAGTTCTAATAATCTCTTTTTGCTTGAAATTTTCTTCTAATAGCTTTTCATACTTGTCTAATAATAAATCCGATTTATTTTTGCTAGTTTTTTTAGCCATTATAAAATGATCCCCTCTGATATAATTCTATTATATCAGAGGGGAGGATAGTTTTTGTCGCAATATAATATTATTTTATTTAATAAAATAAGTAGAACAACCAGAAAGAGTATTAATGTCTTTTTGGCAGGCCAGGCTAGTGATTTTAATAGTATAAAAATACTTAAAGATCACCATGCACCACTGCAAGATAATGCTAAAAAAATCTTATTTTTTAGACAACCCACAGATTGGCTTTATGCCAATTGGTCTTTTGATAAAACTAATTTGGATCTGATTAGTTTTACTAATAATAATTATTTATTAAATCATCAAAGTTTGGTGAGTGTTCGGACTATGATGAACATTGATTCATTAGATGGTCTAGATATTCAAAAAGAAGCTTTGACCGTACTGGACAATTATAGCTTTATGGGAGTTTTCGACTATTTTTATGAGAGTTTGGATTTGATGAGCTTTCTATTTGGCTGGCCACTATATACACCACCACCAAAACTATCACTGACTCTTAATAATCACAGTATATCTAGAAAGAATATTGAACATCTATCAGTAGAAGAATTCATTTACTTGCAAGATAAGAACTTAATAGATGACCTTTTTTACAAACGGGCTCATCAAATATTTTTTAATTTATGGCAAAAGTATATTAAGTTTATTGGTTTTAATGGTGATATAGAGCAGTATTGGAGCTACAGAAATAAATATAAAAACAAGATCAATAACATTCTGGTTAATAATATTGTTCCCTACTCCATTAATATCGTTAATCAAATAACTATTTATGGCAAATTTAATACCAATAGTAATCATGGGGTTATGCTTGGCCAGAATGCTGATGTTAATAGCTTCTATTTTAAAACAAAACAAACCACAAAACATATATTAAAAATATGGTATAAATATATGTCAAAATCTGGACTCATAGTAAAGGTCAATGGCAGGAGAATTAAATTAGATATTAATATTGCTTTAAAATATATTAGCATTACCCTGCCAACAGATAATGCATATTCCATAGACCTAATTATCAATAATGATATATTGACTATTGATCAATATAAAGAAATAAATACCTCATTGCTTATCAGCTCTATTGTACTTTTCCCACAGTAATAGTTGTCTTTAAGCCTGCTATCAGCCCCTGGCTTCCACTGGTATTTTCTATATAAAAATAATTAGCATTATCCATTTGAAATATTATTTCTTGATTATAAAAAATAGCAAAGTTTATAAAATATGTCCCTGGTCCGATAGCCCCATGTATTAGTAGCGATACCAGACATTTGTTTGGTAGATCTATATCTGCATAATTTTTAGCAAATATTACCCTGCCCTGCTCATCAAAGATACTAAATATTAATAGAGCTTTACTAAGGCTATCTTTCATGTCTAAATTTACGCCAACTAATATATTGTCATTAATATTAAAATGCTTTAGGCTGCTACCTTTTTGGTCCATAATATCAACGCCAGCCTTTTTGATTATGGGGCTATCCGTAATACCAATAGGCATGGTATCAGCGAAGGATTGGTTTTGTCTCTTCTGATATTCTTTTACCATATCACCAGCTTGGCCACTATTAATAATCTTCCCTTTTTCCATAATAACTACTGTATTAGACATTCTTTTTACTAATTCCATGGAGTGACTGACTAGAACAATTGTCTTTTTGGCCTTAATCAATTTTTCAAATTCTAATAAACATTTTTTACCAAAGCTTTCGTCTCCCACCGACAATACCTCATCTATCAGATATATGTCAGCACTGGCTTTGATGGCAATACTAAAAGCTAGCCTAATCTTCATCCCTGTTGAGAAAGTTTTTAATTTTTGATTCATAAATGATTTAACTTCAGCAAAATCAACAATAGTGTCAAATTCCTTAATTAAGCGTTTTTTGCTAATACCTAGTATGGCCCCATTTAAAAAAACATTATCTTTGGCGCTTAAATCTTCATTAAACCCTACTCCTAATTCAATAAAAGAGACCACTTTGCCGTTAACACTAATACTTCCCCTACTATGACTATATATACCACTAATAATCTTGAGCAAGGTACTTTTACCAGAACCATTACCACCAATGATGCTAATAAATTTACCCTTTTCTATATTAAGACTAATACTATCTAGCGCCTTATATTTGTTATTTTTTTCACGTCTAATAAATAGGCTTTTTATACTCCTGTTCTTATTCAGAGAAAAATCTTTTTCTAGGCCATGAATTGATATGGCATACTCTTGACTCATATTTTCTCCGCCAAATCCCTGGATAGCATTTTAAATATTCGCATAGATAATAATAAACCTACAGTAATACTAATGATGGTTATGCAGACAGTAAAGCTATTATATATAGGTAGATCTTTAATAATTGCATTACCCAAAATAGCCTGTCTCATTTTGAATATAATTAAGGCAATGGGGTTATATAAAATAAAAGAAAAACGCTTAGGAATGGCTTGGTATTGATATATAATTGGGGTGGCATAAAATCCAATTTGTAAAAATAGCTCCCATATAGCTTGCACATCTCTATATTGTGCATATAGAACAGACAGAATAAAGGCAATACTAGATATCAGCATCAATATTAGTAACGAATATAGCATAATAAGATGTATATTATAAATCCAGCCCCATCCCACATTAAATCCAATAATAATTAAGATAATAATTAAACTAAGCACATAATTTATGGTAGAAGATATAATACTTGATATCACTAGGTTCTGTCTGGCTAAATTCACCTTTTTAACCAGATGGCCATTGTCCACCATAGAGCGCATGCCGTATATGCTGGCTTCAGAAAAATAATTCCAAATCATAATACCTATTAATAAATAATATGGAAAATTATGATCATTCTGACCTATTTTAATAATTTGAGTAAAAACAATTAGCATAATAAAGAACATGCTGGCTGGCTTGATCAGTGACCATAAATAACCCAATACATTTTGTTGGTATCTGATTTTAAAATCGTTTTTAACCAGCTCGGTAATTAGAAATAAATTAGTTTGATTGATCATTGCCATATATTACTCAATAATTCCTTACTATATTATATGATATAAGTTGCTATATAAATTCTAAAACAAATACTCATTTTGATCTAGGATTGCTATATATATTCTTTAATAATACCTTCAATCCTGTTAAAGAATATATCTTCATTATAGTGCTTAGATCTTTTTTGAGCAGCTAAAGCCATTTTGTTTAATGTATGAGACTGACTAATTAAAGAGCTAGTATTATTAATCAGCTCGCTTTGATTGTTCCACAGTATCCCAGCATCACCACTAACAGTTTCTTTTGGACCTCCTGCATTATAGGCAACGGGAACGCATCCAGCCGACATAGCCTCAACAATAGACATTCCAAAGTGCTCTTTATTTTCTGGATAGTTATATATGTCTGGATAACCACAGGCATGCCATAATATAGAGGACTTGCCAATATATTCTTCCAGCACAGTTTGATTGGCATTTGTGATGATGTCTATAGGATATCCTCTGGACATTCTAATTAGCTCCTGGAGATAGTGCCTATCCTGCTTAGAGCATGTACCAATAATAACATAACGCCACTCTGGATGTAAGAAACTTATTTTCTTAAAAGAATCTATCATAAACTTATAGTTTTTGTTATTAGCAAAACGATCTGGTGGAAATATTCTACCAACACTAACAATAATTTTTTCTTTTTTCTTTTTCATAAAACTACTACATATTGGATATAGTACCTGTAATTTATTATCACTAATACCCCACCTGTGTTTTGCCACCGAAGCGGTAAATTTGGAGTTGGCTAAAAATAAATCATAGTCAGTAATAAATTTACTGACATTATCATAATCAGAAAAGAATTTTTTAATTATCCAGTTCTCGATGATTGATATGACGGGTCTGTCTGCCGGCAGAGACTTTATTTCCTGTGGAAACATTAATATATATATCGACTTATTTGCAGCTGGTCTAAGATAGCTGTAATAAGCACTATTAATAAAAAGATCATAAGAATCATTATTCTCAAGATTAAATTTATAGTGATGATGGAATATAAAACGTATTTTAGGCAAGGGGATAAATCTTGCCATAAAATGCTTACCGACATTGGTGTATTTTGCTTGTTTTAAGCTGATATTATCAGGGATAAAGTCTATATTAAAATATCTAAAGGCTTGTTTTAAATCAACATATTTCTCACTAATAATATCAACTTTATTATTAACAGCCAATTTGCTAGCAACACTTAAAGCAACCTTTTCTCCCCCTCCTAAAGATGATAAATAAGGACAAAATAATGCTATATTTTTAGCCTTCATAACACCTGCTCTTGATATTCTGGGCTACGTCTATACATGAACTTAATACTATTAATAGTAATACGCCCTATTATTTTGGCATATAAAATAGCCTTGCCAACTTTCGTCTTGAAATTAATATCTTTACGTATCATTTGAACTATAAAGAATTCGCGGCAACTATTGCGGATGGTAAGATAGAATTTTTGCATTGTTCCTAGTTTAAGTTGTATTAATGATCTATTACTGATTACATAATAAGTAAAAAAATCAGACCACTCTATGGCAGTTCCAGAATGATCATGATTAAAAATCGCTTTTGGTTGGTAGTAAAATCTATATCCAGCATTTTTGGCTCGCCAACATAAATCTGTATCTTCAAAATACATAAAATAAATATCATCAAAAAGGCCAATGTCTAAAAGCATATTGCGAGACAATAGAATTGCATTGGCGGACCAGGCTTCTATTTCCCCCTCTTGATTATATTGACCATCATCAATTTCATCATATCCTCTTTGTAAAATAGGCCAGAGAGGGGTGGTCTGCCAAACACATCCCGCACTATCTATTTTTCCGCTATCAGTTAGAACAACCTTTGGTACTACTGCCCCAAAATTATTTTCTCTAATACTTTTGTATAAATTATATATACAGTTTCTGTCTAAATATCCATCATTATTTAAAAGGAGTATATATTGTCCTTGACTAGATTTTATTCCTAAATTAACCCCTCCTCCAAAGCCAAGGTTTTGATTTGATTTGATCAACTTAACCCAGGGGTATTGTTTGCTAACATAATCACTAGAATCATCACTAGAAGCATTATCAACACATATTGTTTCAACAACAATACCATTATTATTACTAGATATAATTGATTGCATTAATCTATCTATATATCTCATACCATTAAAATTAATAATGATAATAGATATGTCAATCACCCCCTCTTGCATATAGTACAATTATACCATTTTAGACACTTCATTTATAAGACTTTTCATACCTCTTTCCCACGTATAATGCTTAGATCTTTTAATAGATAAGTTTGTCATTTTATTTCTTAAATTATCATCATTTAAGATTTCTTCTATGGCCTTAGAAATACTAGTATGATTTTGTGGGTCTACCAAATAAGCGGCTCCATTAAGGCCACATTTATAGTTTGGCAATACTTTATCTGAATCAGGGTCTATTTTTGTTGCCCCCACCACTTCTGGCATACTAGAACAGTTGGATGTAATAACTGGTTTGCCACAAGCCATAGCTTCTAATATAGGTATTCCAAATCCTTCATAAAGACTAGGGAACAAAAATAAGGTTGACATTGAATATATATAAGCCAAATCTTCTTCTTGAACATACGAGGTGGTAATAACATTAAACCCATCACTTTGCATTTGGTTAATCAAGATATTTATTTGCTCATCATACCACCCCTTTCCCCCACTTAATACCAGCCCAAATCGATCTCTATATTTAGGACTTAGGCCCTTATATGCTTTTAATATATTAATAATATTCTTTCTTGGTTCCAGGGTACCGTGGTAGTGAATATAGTGATTTGGTAAATTATACTTATCTCGGACTTGTTGATTCTCTGGCTTAGGTGAATATATATTATGATCAACACCGCATTCGGCTACTATGATTTTATCTTCTTCTATATTAAAAACAGACATAATCTCAGCTTTGACTCTAGCACTTATAGTAACAACCTTTTTACTTTTAGTAATAGAATATGGAACTTTTTTATTAAAAAATTTCTTTTCATTGTGGAAAACAACATTAGGATAGAATATATAAGATAGGTCATATATAACAACGATTATATTTTTGTTAAAAAAAATCTTGGGGACCTTAAAATTGGCAAAGATCCATATATTCTTTTTACTGAAAAAAGGAAAAAATAACTGATAGGCTATATTGATTCCCATTCTTTCTAGCTTATAAAATAATCTACCAGACATATATGGACAAAAATAGAATTTATATTTATTAAACCCATCAGGCTTTTGTGCTTTGAGGTTGAGAAAAGAAAAATCTATCAATCTAATTTTATTTTTTAGCTTTTTAGATTTACCAAGAGACATAATAAGGTTCTGTGTATACTTTCCTATGCCAGTTATGCGTCCCATGATGGGGCTAGACTCGATGACTATCATATTTTTAATCCTATGCTCTTTTAGAAAGCGCCTTTATTTCTTCTATTGTCGTAAATTTACTGACAGTAATTGTTATCATAAAAATTAGCAAGGCCATCATTAAAGCCAGCCCCTCTATTATTACTTTATTGAGATCATAAGCACTAAGCACTTGGCGAACTATAGAAGATGTGATAAACATTAATACTCCTGCTATAAAGGGCTTAATGGGGGTAATAGCTTTACCTTTATGAATATGATCACTATAAAGCTTCCTAAAATAAGCATATATTATAATTTCAGTAATTAGTACAGATACAGAGGCACCCAATGCCCCCAAAAGAGGTATCATCAAAAGATTTATGGCTATATTAAATATGGTGGCATATAGACTAACTCTCATAATTTTATTTTGTAGATTTTGGGCAAAAAGAGCATTGGATATTGGTTGGTGATAAAAAATAATAATGTTGGCTAAGAGTAAAACTATAAGTGGTCCGTAGCTGGGAGCAAAGGACTCTTGCCCGCTAGATAGTATATTAATAGCAAATCTACCAATAGAGATAACAGAAAAGCTACTAAGAACACCAATAAGGCCTAAATATTTTTGTCCCAACATAGTTTGATTATGTAGTTTCGCTTTGTCAGAATTGGCTACAGCAGACATCGCTACCAACCCAAACAAGCTAGGCAGTACAGCTAAAAGTTCTACAATCTTATAGGCCAGTCCATACTGACCAACTTCGGTGGTGCTTTTATAAAAAGACAACATCATGCCATCTGCTCTTAAATAAATAATATTGAGCATGCTGGCTATAGCTATCGGTACTGTGTACCTTATAATAGTAGACCATTCTTTACTATCAAAACGAGGCCAAACCCTATATTCTTTTTTATTAAGTAATACAACAAATATAGATAAAGAAATTAACATTACTAATGGAGAAGCATATACTACCCATATGCCCCAATTATAATGTATTCCATACCATAAAAAAGCCAGGCTTAGAATTTTGGATATTATATCAGATAATACTAACTGCTTTGCCCTAAAGCCAGTGGTTAGGGTTATCTTAAAACTACTAGAAAAATTGATAAATATTAAAGTGGATACCATCCATAATAATGCCTCAAATATACGCATATCTCTAGGGGCATATATAATATATCCCAGGATAATACATAAAATACTAAGAATAATAGATCCAACAATTCTAATACCAAGTACATTGGCCAATATACCCCGATCCTTATTTGGGTTTTTCGATATCTCTCTTATGGCAACGGTAGTTGTTCCAGAGTCGCTAATACTGGCAAACATAGAGAAGAAAAAAGTAGCAGCTGTAATCACTCCATATCTATCGACCCCTAAATAGCCAGTAATCAATCTAGCAGAAATAGTGGTAATAATTCCTATCCCTAGTTGTCCTATAAAGCGAATAATTGTATCTGTAGCGATTTTTCTAGAATTGCTCATGGTAAATATTATCTCATTTTAAAGATAAAACTACTACTTTGTTCAACTAATCTTGCAACTGAGCTATTCTTTTTTTGATGAATATATTTAATCAATATAGCAATCATAAGTAAAAACCATATGGTTATAAAAAATTTAATACTATTTTTATCAAAGCTTATTTTGGCAAAACTCAATCTTGAAAGTTGCTCTAGTTTAATTAATATAAAATCTATTAGTTCTATAATAGGATGTAGTATATAAGCGGTAATACTTG
>CAYZIP010000005.1:31992-34198 GCA_964478695.1 uncultured Candidatus Saccharibacteria bacterium | reverse complement strand
ATATCACTAAAAAATGATGGGCTAACTATTAGCATAATTGATGAGCTAATCAAGAATAGTTCTAGAATATTAATCTCTATATAATAGAAGCTTAATATTAAAAATATAGTTAGCATAAAAGTAGCCCGCAAAACAGCGCTCCCCATACCACTAATGGCCGAGAAGGTCCATATGGCGGTTAAAATACTAATAATACGCAAACTATGCCAAGGAAGTTTATTATATTTCTTTTTAAGCCAAGCAGCAATAATAGTTAGATTATATCCAGAAACAGAAATAATGTGGCTTAACCCTAATATATTTAAGCTATTTTTATTCTTAGTCTCAAGGCCATTAGTGTCCCCTAGCAATACTCCTCCAAACAATGCTTTACTATTACCACTACTAACCTTTGCTATGTCTTGTATGATTTTATTCTTAACCATATAGGACCAATTAGTATCTTTGCTCATTATCTCTATTTTTGGATAATAGATAGTTCCATTTTTACTAATGTTACTATTCATTATTTTAATAGACCAACCTGGTTCTAGGTAATAATTACTAATAATAGTTCCAGCCGATGTTTTATATTGATAAGATTTATTAATGCTAGATTTGGCATAGACCTTTGTATAGTGATTATTCTCAACAGGGCTATACTGGTATCTTAAAAGCATAATTACGGTAGATAACGCTATAAGCACAAGCATATTCCGGCCCAAAATCTTCTTGGTAAAGATGATAAGTATGATGAAAGATATATAAAGAGTGTATAAAGATATATAAAACTCTTTAAACAGAATAACTAATATAAGAGATATTAATACTATATAAATACGGCCAGAAAACAACTACTTTTATATCCCCCTTAAAATATA
Source organism: uncultured Candidatus Saccharibacteria bacterium (assembly GCA_964478695.1). GTDB lineage: Bacteria > Patescibacteriota > Saccharimonadia > JAGOAT01 > CAYZIP01 > CAYZIP01. Next base: position 33,338 of record CAYZIP010000005.1, on the reverse strand, counting down.
TAATTCCATTTATGGTGAGCCCGGTGGGGCTCGAACCCACGACACCCTGCTTAAAAGGCAGATGCTCTACCAACTGAGCTACAGGCTCTTTATTAGAATTTATTTTAACATATAGCCTAATTCAATACAAAATATTTATGCTATTAGACTCAAAATAACTATTTCTTTTTGATCTTTTTGGTTTCTGGTTTTTTTAGTATTTCAACCAATACAATAGAAGCTCCGGCCACCAGTAGAATCCATCCTTTATATGGAAAAATCATATTAATGATAGTAGATTGGCTATTAGCTATAGTTTGAGCCTTTATGCTAGCGGCATTAAGCCCATTAATCAATATAGAAACCGATCCGGTTAAGGCTAGCAGTAAAGTATCAAAACCAAAACTTCCCTTGCTGGCTTTTGGCGAGAACCCGATCACAACAGTTATGGCCAAGAATATAATAAATGTAAGTTCTATATTTTGATAATACTGTACTATATCTGGAAAAGAGTAGGATAATTCTTTTGTTAATATAGATGCTGTGAATCCAGATAAAAGCAAATATCTAGACCTACCCTTACCAAATAACAGCATGATTATAAAAAATAATACCCAAACAGATAAATAAATCATATTTAAGTCCATAAGAACATAATACCTAATTTATTTTATATTATCTATCTTTATGGATATAATTAAACCAAGCAAGGGATGGGGTTATTACTAAATGTTTGATAATATTTTAATCACACAAAGAGAATTATTTCATATTGGTGGCTCGGAGATGGTTTCGCTAGAAATTTGTGAATACTTTTTATCTCAAGGGGCTAAAAACGTATTTATATATACATCTTATTATGATAAACCTATGAAAAATCTCTTTAAAAAAGAAAAGAATATTAAAGTATTCACAGACTCTAGCCAAATAGATCTAGAGGCTATGGATTTGATTTGGATACATCATCAGCTTATCCCTTATAACTTATTTGATTTATATAATAGTAAAAAAATTAAAGCTAAGATTATTTTTCATCATATGTCTTTTTATACTCCCCTGGAATTACCTATATATTCTAGTTTAGAAAATAAATTAGCTGATTTAATTTTGTATAACTCACTAGAAACAAAAGAAAATATAAACAAAAATTTTAAAATATATCCCAGGAGTATGGTTTTAAACAATCCTGCACCAGATAGTTTTATGGTTAAAGACAGTGAGTTAAAAAATCCTACTAAATTAAGTAAAATTCGTATTATCTCTAATAGAGATTACCCCCAAAAAAATGAAATTATTAATGGCCTTACCAAACAAGGGTACAAGGTAGAATTATTTGGTATTTCTGGATCCACCTATAAGCGCATTAC
>CAYZIP010000005.1:0-31892 GCA_964478695.1 uncultured Candidatus Saccharibacteria bacterium | reverse complement strand
AAGGGTACAAGGTAGAATTATTTGGTATTTCTGGATCCACCTATAAGCGCATTACCAAAGCCGATATTACGGCAGCTGATTTGATAATATCCATTGGTAAAACAGTGCAATATTGTTTGTTGGCACAAAAACCGATATATGTATATGATCGCTTTGGTGGTCCAGGATATCTGAATAAGAATAATTTTATTAAATGTAGCCACTATAATTTTTCTGGCAGAGGGTTTGAGGCCAAATCAGTAGATGAAGTTGTTAATGATATTGTAAATGGATTTGATAAGGCTTATAGTGATATTCTTATATTAAATAAACTATATGCTAAAAAATATTCTCTCTCAGAGAATATGCAGTCTGTTAATAAAAAAATCAGCAAAAATAAAAAATATCACTATATTAGCACAACAGAGATTAATAGCTATAAGCATGGTTATGATATTGGGCTGCAGGCTAGAAGGTTGTACCTTGATCTGGATAAAGAGCATAAGAAATTAGCTAAACATTATCATAAAACAGTGCAGGAATTGGAAAATAAATACAAAAAGCTAGCTAAACATTATCATAAAACAGCGCAAGAATTACATGAAGCAAGAACTGATAATGATCAGCTCTCTTTGGTAATTAAAAAAAGAAAAAAGAATATTATTAGTACTGTTAAACGCATGGCCTTTGAGATATTAGATTCTTTTAAAAATAAACCTTAACAATACTAATTATTAGAGTAATATATAATATTGTTGATGTATAAAATAAATAAAATTTTATTGTCACGACTTATTTTGCTACTCAATATAGCACTAGTACTTATCATATTTAACTATAGTTTTGGCTTTGATAAAGTAATACCTTCTAATATTGCTTGGATTACCAATGGCGATAGGGCTCAACATTATCTAGGATGGCAGGTATATAGATATAATCCATGGATTTTGCCACATATTGGGATGACTAAAATATTTAATAATTATCAACCTGTTTCTATTATGTATTTTGATTGTATACCACTATTAGCAATTTTCTTTAAGATATTTAATCCTTTGCTTCCAAACAATTTTCAGTACCTTGGTATATTCATACTGTCATCATTTGTTTTAAATTATCTATTTGGTTATTTGCTGTTAGCTCACGTGACTAAGCAAAAAATATTATCCTCTATACTAGCTTGGTTATTTTTCCTAACACCAATATGGTTTTGGCGCACTGGTGGCCATGAAGCCTTATCGGCTCATTGGTTAATTGTGTGGGGACTTTATTTATTTATTTACAATCACAAAAAAGAAAATATATCACAGCAAAACCCTGGTGTGTATATGTCATTTTCCTTGCTACTACTAATATCTTTTTTTATTCATAGCTATTTTACTATGATGATAATCATCATATACAGCGTATTACTTCTTAAGAAGATTATTGTTACTAGGCAAATTGTTAAGACAGGGATATATGCAGTAGTTTCTTTGCTACCACTATTTCTGGGGACTTATTTATTAGGAGCACTGAATGGATTTAGATTTAAAAAGGATTTAATACAAGTTGTCTTTGGTTTTTCACTAAATTCAAATTTAAATACCTGGATTAATCCATTAACATTAAACAATAATAATACAACTTTTATCCCAGAGATGCCTGTATTATTTGGTCAATATGAAGGTGCGGCATACTTGGGATTGGGTATATTAACCTCCCTATTCTTTATAGTCATATATTATGCAGTTAATCTATTCAAATCTAAGAATATTCTAAATACATTCATGGATTTTATTAGAAAAAATATGTATTATATTTTGCTAATATTAATATTTACCACATTCTCTACTGGGTTACAATTTACCTTTAATCAGCACATTATATTAAACTTGCAGTCATTGATGCCAGGTAGAATTATGCGCTCATTATACCTGTTTAGGGCTTTTGGGCGCTTTATTTGGCCTGCTAATTATTTAATAATTTCCTTTGTTTCTATCTGCTTAATACGATCCTTTAGCATCTTTAAGTACAAGAAAACTATTATAGTACTTTGTTTTTTTATAATAGTAATTCAAGCCATAGACATAAATAATATTTATTTTGGCCCATCTCCTTATAAAATAAGTTATATTCGAGATACTAAAAGCAGAGATCAAGAACAGGCTTTGTTTAATCAATATGCTCTAGGGACCCACAATCTTATATTGGTTGGGCCTGCTGTTAATACCCCCAATGAACATATTGAGGTAGCTTGGTGGGGCATTCATAATAACATGCATCTTAATACCATGTATTTGGCCAGAATACCAAACAGGGTGGCGAAGAATGCTCTATATGATGATAAAAATTTTAGGGCAGGAATTATCAAAAATGATAATTTATATATAACCAATGATTTGGATGTAATAAAAGAGTTTAAGTCTAATACTAAAGAAAAGTTTGAAATTGATAAATTTAATAAATATTGGCTAGTTAAAAAAATTTCCTAGATTTTTCTTTAGAAAATTCTTTAATCAAATCAGCTTGTTTCTTGCTGACTTTCTTTGGTATTAATACTTTTATCAGTATTAGGTGATCTCCCTTAGAGCCCTTTTTATTGACCAAGGGAGCTCCTTTTCCTGTTATTTTAATTACAGATTCAGACTGTGTTCCAGCTGGAACCCTGACTCGTACCGAGCCCTGTACTGTATCTACATTAATTTCTCCACCTAAAATTGCAGTGGCAATATCAATGTCTGATTTAGATATTATATTTGATCCTCTTCTTTCAAATCTTTTATCCTCTCTGACCATAACCTGTACATATAGATCACCCCTTTGGCCATCCTTGCCTTTTTCTCCTTTGCCATGGACCATGATAGATTGTCCATTATCTATACCAGCTGGTATAGATAATTTTATTTTCTCACTATTTCTGGTATTAGTAGTTCGATCCATTAACATCAGATTTATTTCTTTTTCGCAACCATTAATAGCTTCCATAAAATCAATGGCTATTTGTATTTCTACCGCTCTAGCTCTACCGCCACCAAAACCACTGAATATGTTTTCAAATATATCACCAAAACCACCAAATCCCTCCCCAAATTCAACATTGAATCCACTAAAACCACCTTCGGAAGAAAAATCTTGCCAGTTCATACTATCACTAAAACCACCACCTCCAGCCTGATTAGCATTAGCCCCATGACCATACTGATCATAGGCTTTTTTCTTGCTTTCATTGCCCAGTACTTCATATGCTTCATTTAATTCTTTAAACTTAGTCTCATCCCCCCCATCTTTATCTGGGTGCAACTTAACAGCCTTTTTTCTAAAAGCTTTTTTAATATCATCAGCACTAGCATTTCGGTCTATTTCTAATACTTCATAATAATCTCTTTTACTCATAATACTGGGTTTTAATTATATATCATTGATACAGTGGTTTGCTATAGCCACCCTAAAACTTTAATGGCTATAGCAAATAGTTAAAATAGTCTATTTGTTTACGAGACTACTTCTCCTTCTACGGGACCATCCTCTCCCTTATCTTTTTTGCTCTTTGACTCGGCTTCCTTAGAATCATCAGCATTAGCAGAATTATCAGCACTAGCGTTACTAGCATCAGCCTTATTTTCTTCGGCCGCAGCACTGTATAGTTTTTCTCCTATCTTCTGAAGGGCGCTAGATAGGTTCTCGCTGCTTTTATTCATAGCGCTAATATCATTAGTTTCTAATTTTTCCTTTAAGTCTTTAATAGCTTCTTCTACTGGTTTTTTCTCTTCATCTGTTATTTTGTCTCCAGCATCTTTAAGTGATTTTTCGGCTGTATAGACTAAGCTCTCGGATGTATTTCGTACCTCTACTTCTTCTCTTTTCTTTTTATCTTCATCAGCATGAGCCTTTGCTTCTTCCTGCATTTTCTCTACTTCTTCCTTAGACAAAGCTCCACTGCCAGTAATAGTGATTTGTTGTTCTTTTGATGTAGCCTTATCTTTAGCGCTTACATTTACTATGCCGTTAGCATCTATTTTAAAAACAACCTCTACCTGTGGTATGCCTCTTGGAGCAGGAGGAATACCTTCTAAAATAAATCTTCCTAGAGACTTATTGTCTGTAGCCATTTCTCTTTCTCCTTGCAAGACATTGATTTCAACACTGGTTTGATTATCGGCTGCAGTAGAGAATACCTGGGACTTTTCAGTAGGAATAGTAGAGTTCTTCTCTATTAGTTTAGTCATAACTCCCCCTAAGGTTTCTAGTCCTAAGGATAAAGGAGTAACGTCTAATAATAGAACATCTTTAACATCCCCGGCCAAAACACCACCCTGAATAGCAGCACCTATAGCTACGACTTCATCAGGATTTACTCCCTGCAATGGTTTCTTGCCAAAGAATTCTTCTACTTTAGCTTGTACCATAGGCATTCTAGTCATGCCTCCTACCAGTATTACTTCATTGATATCTTTTTTATCCAACTTAGCATCCTTTAATGCTTCTTTACATGGGATTAAAGTTCTTTCTATTAATTCAGATACCAATTGCTCTAGCTTACTTCTAGTTAAGTTCATTTCTAAATGCTTAGGCCCAGAGCTATCTGCTGTGATAAATGGCAGGCTAATATTAGATTCTGCTGTGCTAGATAATTCGATCTTAGCTTTTTCAGCTGCTTCTTTTAGTCTTTGCATAGCAGCTTTGTCGCTAGTAAGATCTATGCCCTGATCTTTTTTAAATTCTTCTACTATATGATTCATGATGACTAGATCAAAATCATCTCCTCCTAGATGAGTATCTCCATTAGTACTTTTTACTTCAAAAACACCATCTCCTAGTTCTAGTACCGATACGTCAAATGTACCTCCTCCTAGATCATAGACTACTACTTTTTCTTCACTTTTTTTATCTAAGCCATAAGCTAGTGCGGCAGCGGTTGGTTCATTGATAATTCTCTTTACTTCTAAGCCAGCTATTTTACCAGCATCTTTGGTGGCTTGTCTTTGGGCATCATCAAAGTAAGCTGGTACTGTGATTACAGCTTCTGTGATTGTTTGACCTAAATATTTTTCAGCATCAGCTTTCAGCTTGGATAGTATTTGAGAAGATATTTCTTCCGGACTATACTCTTTATCTCCCATTACTACCTTGACATGATTTTTATCACCTACTATTTTATAAGGCATTAAATCAATGTCTCTTTTGACTTCTTTATCGTCTATTTTACGTCCTATTAATCTCTTAACACTAAATATAGTATTTTGAGCATTAACTACAGCTTGTCTTTTAGCAGATGTGCCCACAATTCTTTCATTATTTTTTCCAGTAGCAACAACACTAGGGGTTGTTCTTCCTCCTTCTGCATTTGGTATTACTACCGGCTGACCACCCTCCATGACTGCCATGGCAGAGTTGGTTGTACCTAAATCTATTCCTAATATCTTTCCCATATTATTCTCCTTATAATTTTTTAATTAAAATCTTTCATTATTCTTGATTAATATTTTTTGCTACTACCACGCTAGCAGGCCGCACTATTTTGTCGCCAATTCTATATCCAGCACTTACTTCTTTTACAATAGTGCCAGCTGCTTGTTCTGAGCCTACCTCTTCTATGGCTTCATGTTTGTTCGGATCGAATATTTCTCCTATACTATCAAACCTTTCTATTCCCATAGAATTCATGGTTTGAGATATCTGTAGGGAAATAAATTCTATCCCCTTAACCCAGGCATTATCTTGTATATCTACTGGAATACTCTTGCTAGCTCTATCAATATTATCGAGCACAGGCAATATTTCTGTTAAAGCACTTTCTTTAGCTCGATCTATTAGACTGATCCTACTGGCCTCTTCTCTTTTGCGATAGTTGTCAAATTCGGCTTGTAGTTTTTGCAAGTGACTGATGAGATCTTTATTTTCTTCTATTAAAGCTTTGTCGTCTTTAGTAGAAGAATTACCAGGATCTTTACTGCTACTTTTACTAGTATTTAATTTATCTTTCATTGTACTAATTTTCTCCCATTAATTCTTTTTCTAAAGTCTGTCCAATATATGCCACTGTGGCTAATGTGTTTTGATAATCTATACGCACCGGTCCAATGGCTCCAATATAATTATGTTCAGATAAGGGAGTACGAAATTTAGCAATAACAGTTGTGAGCCCAGATGTCTTTACTACTGGATTTTCATGTCCGATATATATAGATAACACATCTACTATCTCGGATAACATAATCCACTCTTGTAATGAGTCTATAAATCTAGCTACTTCGCTGATTTTTTCAGAAAAAGCTATCTCTGGCTGGCTGAAAAGATTATTTAGCCCAACAGAATAAAAGTCACCAGACAATACGCTAAAGGCCATACTATTAGTGGTTTCACTCAAAACATTAGTGGCCATTTTAACCATACCTTTTATATTATTGGTATGCGACATAACTTTTTTATTGATAGAGTCAGACCTTCTTTTGTGTAGATTAGGCTTTTCTATACTATTAACATATAGACGATAAGCTTTATCTGTAGGCAATCTTCCCGCACTGATATGTGGTTGATAAAGATAGCCGGTATGCTCAAGTATTGCCATTTCAGACCTTACGGTGGCTGGGCTGATATCAAAGTGCTCAGTGATGGTATTGGAGCCAATGGCTTCAGCACTCACTGAATGTTGTTCAATAATAGCAAAAAGTATTTCTTTTTGCCTAGTGGTTAGTCCTACACTCATACTATGCTTTCACAATTATTTATTAAAATATTATACTTGCTTATTAGCACTTGTGGCAAGTGAGTGCCAAACATATTAGTATATTATCTTTATTAGCACTCGACTGTCAAGAGTGCTAATAAAGTTTATTTTAAGCTTTATTATATTAGCCATGTTTAAAGATAACAATATCATCTTTTTGCATAATATAGTCTCGACCCTCTAGCCGCATTTTTCCTGCTTCTTTAGCCGCCATCCATCCCCCATTGGCCATAAAATCTTCATAGCTAATAATTTCTGCTTTAATAAATTTATTTTCAAAATCAGTATGAATCACTCCTGCCGCCCTGGGAGCACTATCACCCATATGAATAGTCCAGGCTCTACTTTCTTCTGGTCCAGTCGTATAGAAAGATTGTAGATTTAGAGCGTCATAACATATGGCACTCAGTCTTTCTAGTCCACTGTATTTTAGCCCCAATGCATCCAATAGTTCCAAAGCCTCTTGGCTGGGTAAGTCTTTAATTTCATTTTCCAGAGCCACACAGATATTAATGCACGTAGCCCCCTTTTGAATATATGTTGAACCATCAAAACTAACTAAATCAGACTCACTTGTATTAAAAACATAAATCATGGTTTTGGCTGTTAATAGATTAATGGATTTAATATAGTGCCACACCTCGGATTCATATTGACCATAGTCTGGAATTACCCCTTGGTCTAATTGATTTTTTATATCCATTAATTCTGTAATTATGATTTTGGTTTTGGGGTTTGATTTCACTGTCTTTTCTAGACTGCTAATTAGTTTTGATATAGTTGATAGATCAGCCAAAATGAGCTCTGTATTTATAATATCTATATCTCTTTTAGGATTAACTTCGCCAGGAATATGGATGATATTATCATCATTAAAAGCTCTGACTAAATGCACTATTACATTTGTGTCTCTGATATGAGATAAGAATTGGTTTCCCAGACCTTCTCCTTTGTGAGCCCCTTTTACTAGCCCGGCTATATCATAAAATTCTATAGTGGCAGGGATGGTTTTTTTGCTGTTAGATATTTTAGAGAGCTCATCAATTTTATTATCCGGGACAGCTATGATGGCTTGATTTGGGTCTATGGTAGCAAAGGGATAATTAGCACTGAGGGCATTTTCTGCCTTTGTGAGAGCATTAAATAGTGATGATTTGCCTACATTAGGAAGTCCCACTATACCTATGCTCAACATTTAACCCAACCTCACGTTCATTTTCCAGATAGTTTGCATAAATCGAATTTCCATTATTATTTATAGTTCCGCTTTCAGGCGTAGCTAACAAAGGTATACGTCCCCAAATCCTGACTTCCTGTTTTGTTGCTACAATCTTAGTGATTACTCTCTTAATTATCGCTTTTTTCTCTGTAAAGCTCAAGTTTCCCACTCTTTTAACGGTTCCGTCAAAGTATTCTTCAGCAGTAATGGGTTTTTGATTCTGAATTTCATCCTGCAAGGCGGAGATTTCAGCAACCGTAGCTTCACGCTTTTGATTAAGTTCGTACATGACATCCTTGTAACGTCTTTCTGACATTACTCCCTGACCGTATGCCTTGTCATAGCGATGTTGTTCCTCATCCTGTTTCTTAAGTGTCTCACGAAGTGAGTCTAATTGAGATTGAAGTGGGGAAGTGGCTTGTCTACGCTTTGTTTGCTCAATCACTAAGTTAGGGTTCAGAAGCAGTTCCTTAATATTGCGCCATACCAGTGCATCAAAGACGGGAACATTTATGCCAGCTTCATAACACTCACGAGCTAGTGGATATTTGCTCAAGCGGTCTGTGCAGCGATAATACAAGCTACCATTACTGACAGGATCACCAGTACGTGATTTACCACAGGCACACTCAATCATTCCAGCTACAAGGTAATGATTTACGCTGTTATTACGAGTATTTGTACGTTTGTTCCTCTCTAGCTGTACCCGAACCTTATTGAAGAGTTCAGGATTAACAATCGCTGGTACTTTTACAAGGAGCCATTCATCTTTTGGTCGGCTCTTGCGACTACCTTTAGTGATCTTGCGGTACTTCAGCTCTGGGTTACGAGGATTGGTAGTTGGTATACTTTCACTCTTGTTGTAGTAATGGTCGCCCATATAGGTTGTGTCACGCACCATGCGGTCTAATGTACCGCCACTCCACTGGTCACGTTTACCTTTGGGCGGGGGAATACCCATTTTGTACAATTTGCGTTTCACTTCGTGTTTAGAAACTCCCGCAGCGATCCACTCAAATATCTGCTTTACGACTTTGGCTTGTTGTTCGTTAATCTCAAAGTAACCGTCACGAGCGTCAGGACCAGTCTTAATGCGAGGGAAGTAGTCGTAACCGTATTTAGGGTTATAGCCAAGTAATTTTTTATTCTCCCGTACTTTTCGTACTTTTCCAATACGCATACGCTCAGTTATCTTCACACGTTCATATTCATGGAATATGCCCATAACGCTGCCCATGAGCATTTCTTCAGTTGTTTGACCGTTAATATCGTGGAGGCTTATGCACTCAATTCCGCATTCACGAAGCTCTTCCAGAATGATCTCCTGGTGTACGAACTTACGGGATAGGCGACCACGGTCGTATACATACAGCACATCAAACTTCTTATCACGAGCATCTGCTCTCATTCTGTCTAGGTCGGGACGCTCGATAATAGCTCCACTCCAACCCTCGTCTTTGTACTCGTAACCAGGTATCAGAGCAACGTCGGTATCTTTTTTGATACGCTCAAGTATTTCCATTTTTTGGTTTTCTATTGTCTGTTCTTCTTCTTGATTTGCGGTACTGACCCGCATGTAGATTGCTGCTTTTTTCATTGCTTTCTCCTTGTGGAGTGGTTAGCCATAAATTTTTGTAAAGCTGTTTCACTAATGCGATAACCTTTGCCTAATTTGACGGCCTCTAGTTTTCCGCTTTTTATATAGTTAAGTACGCTCTGCCAGTGGACTTGCAGTAAATCTGCAACTTCCTGGACCGTATAAAATTTATAGCTAACCATGTTATCTCCATTATTAGTCAATTATAAGTAAATGTCAATGCTTATCTGTTATATTGTATTTTTAATCTCCTTTTCTACTGCTTCAAATAGTTCGTCATACACTTCGTCTAAGATATTGAATTCATCCTCTACGACCAGGTATTCAAATGTTGGTTCTTCTGACGGCCTCTTTTCATCTCTCCTTTTCATGGCATATCTTCTAAGTCTTAGCTATCTCTTAAACAGAAATCCTATAGGTTAATTAGTTATCTATTAGAATTAGCTATCTCATAGTGTTGGTAATCCTATAAGTTAGTTATCTATATAGAATTAGGTATCTAATAGCTGTAGTAATCAAATAGGTTTATTTATGTGAGATTTAGTTAGACTTACCCTCCATTTCGTCAATGGCTTTACCTAGCTCCGCTTCAACGTCTATGCCCTCAATATCTTCAAAGACTTCTGAAGCGTCGTCGTACCCAGCTACTGCTTTCAAGGCTAGTTCTTGTAAGTACAACCAGAGTTCACACGATTTTTCGTAATCGTAGTTTGTCTTCCATTCTCCATTGGCGTTGAGTATCGCTGGCTTATAGACAACGTACTCGCCCTCGATAAGTTTTGACGGTATGACACGGATACCGTTCACGTAGAACCCGAGAGTTGGGAAGTGAAGTTTGACGAAGTATGTACCGTTATTGCGTTTACTAACTTCTGGGAAGTTATGGCTGAAATCTATTTGCATGGCGGCACTCCATTTATTTGGTGCCACAGTTCATGCAGTAACCCATCCCATTCATCTTTGTTCTGAGCGTGGCTGCAGTACACCTCATCAAGCTGTGCTTCTTTAAGCTCAACGTTTAAGGTCTTGCGACGACGTTGGTCTATCCCGAACTTCTGGCGTAACCAATCGGGTTTACGCTTGCCAGCTTGCTCAAAAAGCCACTTAGCCTTATTTAGCTGCTGACGTGTGATTGTTATTTCGATTTTAGACGAAACTTTACGCTGTAAAGTCGTGTCATAAATCGGTGTTTGGTGGTCGGGAGCACTATTTATGTGTTCCGAACCATTTTGTTTATTTTTAGTACGACTTTCTTCCTTAAAGTCATTCATTGTTATTGTCCTCAGGTTATGGACCGCCGACGGGTTCGCTATTCAGTCGGCGCTCCTGCGAACCTGGGCTTAATTTTACGGTGGAGAGAGCCGTATTCTTAGGTAGTTTTACCTAATATTACAGGGGTAATAATGGCATTATTCGGGAGTTTACTTCGGTGGCTTTTTTATTGTTTTATTTCTTTACCAAAAGCTTCTTCAAAGAGCTGAACCGACAAGGGAAATGTTTTTGCATTTAGCCTACCGCCATCTTCACGCAGGAATATAACGGACTTATCGACCTTACATGCTTTTCGTAATGCACTGAACGCATCATTCATTGCGTACTTCGTGTCGTCATATTTATGGCCAGTCATGACAGGACCTTTAAGTGACGGTTTATCGACAGTATTTGGTGCTGCATTGAATAGAGCCTTGAATACTTTTTTGCTTCTGCCTCTCAAAAAGACGGGATTACCATTCACTAATCCTCGTCCTGACTTCAAATCGTAATATACAAGATTATCAATTTTTGGATCATCGCTACGCTTATCTTCAGGCTTTCCCAGCCACTTTGTCTCAGCGAGTAGTAGTTCAAGTTTGTACCTATTCGTAACAAAGATTTCAAATAAAAGTGCAGGACTTTTATCAGAATGTCGAAAGAGCAGTATGTTATGCTCTGCAAGAATTTCTAGAATCTCCATGATTTTGCGGCCGTCTTTTGAATCCATGGCAGGTATGAAACGGAGTGGACCCCCCATCGGTATTGGACCGTTATCGCTGTAATTGCGTAATCGCCACAGAATTTGCTGTACCGTGTAATGGACTTTCACTCTGGTCTTATCGTCATATACAAATCCGACTTGATGATAGAGAAGATTCATGTGGATATTATCGCATTGTTCTAGCAATAAAATCTTCTAATGATACGATTGAAGTGATATGACTGTATTTCTAGTTTCACTGGCCACGTTCCTCTTGTGGGGACTTACTCGTAAGAATAAAAAATATACTTCGCCTGCAAAAACCGAAGAACAAAAGCAAGCTGATGAATTGGTGACGGTAATACTACCAACAATCAATAACGACCACTAGTGCTTATCTGTAATAATAGATATAGAGACTAGTAACAAAAATGAAAGGTGAGATTGTGGCAATCAAAAGTGCTGTTGGAAGACCGCCAAAGGTCAATCTTAAAATCGTTAATAGGTTGGCTGACTATATTGAATCTAACTACAGCATCAGCGATGCTTGTAGGGTGGTCGGTATATCAAAGGACACATACTATCGTTATCTAAAGGCTGAACCATTGTTCGCAAACAGAATGGCTACTGCTCATAAAAACGCTAAAAAAGTGAGCTTTAATTTTCGTACTTACTTCTAGCTGAACTAGTCGTTTTGTGGACGAATATAGAGGATTAGCGTCAGATAAATGGCGTTGAGGGGTCATAATTCTGGAAAAAATCATATCCAACGATACTCTTGATAAGAATTAGTATTTAGGTGAACGGGTTTTGATACCCCCTGGAACGTACGGAGAGAGGTATAAGAGCTGTCTTATTGTTAAAGCCAAGGTAAATTGCATACCTGACTTTAGTGAGCGAAACCCCTGTTGACTTATAATACATATTATGCTACAATCTAGACAGTTAAGCAAAAATTAAAAAGTTATAATTCTAATTATGGAAACACCAAACCCAAACAACTTTGAACGAGAACCAGATGTCTACCGCATGACTCCTGAAGAAATTCAGCACAATTTTTCTGGCGACAAAGAAGCACTTGGCTTGTCTGGTCAGCAAGAGGTCGTTGATGATTTGGAAGCATTGGAAGCCGAGCCAGATTATATCGAAAAGCTCACCATGACTCCGCTGCCTTTGGATAAAATGAGTGAGCTACTTCAGCAAGTTGCGGGTCAATATGCAGAAGATGACGGTAGCCGACAGGCATTATTTAACAAAGCTTTCGTAGGTAGTATGCAGATGACACTACACAAGCTCATGGAATCAGCTAAGCCTGGCGATAATATTACTTTTGATGATTTATCTTGGGCGGCCGAGACAGCTACTGAACATACAAAGAAAATCAATCCAGATTCGATTCTTAACGACCCTTCATTCGTCGAAGAAACAAACGCAATTGCGGGTATAACAGAGAGATTTGCGGGATTCTTCGACCAACGTCCTGACCTAGAATATATCGGTGATGACATTGATGCGTTTACGGTGCATTCTGATGTGCATACATATCATAAGGACCGCATTAAAGCCAACCCAGATAGAGATACATTCGGTGAAGAACATGGTGCTAACGGTCGTTGGATACCTGAGAAGCGGGGCGGTATGACAGTATGGGTGACGAAAGAGCAGAAACAACAGGAAGCGAAAGAAGCTCACGAGACAGAAGCACGTACTGCTGTAGAGGAAGCATATGGAGTAGATGTACAAGAGAATCCGACAGGGGATGCTCATAATATTCCAGAACAGGGTAATCCTGACCCTCAGGCAGAAATGCTTGCAAGGGTGCCTGATGATAGGCGTGAACGCATACTTTTTGCAAAGGAAAACTTTACAGGTAAGTTTGATTTAGAAAAAACACCCTTACTTGCAGCATTTTTAACAAAAGAGCTTGCTGGTGTAGCATCACGTGTTCCCGAAGGTAGTAGATACCCAGACACGGTTGCTGCTGTAGTAGGTAATGGTGGTGACACTTGGCACTATTTACGAGCAGTGTTGACAACCAAGACTGGCAAGAATCTACAACCCAATGATTTTAGTCGATTACCGTTCTCCGAAGTTGCAAGAACTATTGGCATAGACGTGAAGAAAGTAGTGCCAGATTACGAACAACGATTTAGTCCAAGATAGTGCTAAAATATAAGAGAGAAAGGACTAAAATATGCAGATAAAAAACAAGGAAGAAGCTTTACAGTTTGTCGATACTGTAGTTCGTGAAAAATGGCAAAAATATTTTGATGAGAATAATGTCGAGAATGAGCTTGGGAAAGCCGAGATAGATGAAGAAAAAAATGAAACGGGGCATAAAGCATGGTCATATTATATCGATGGCATGTTTATGTCTAGGGATGGACGAAGAAGATGGGTTTTAGATACAGGTGAGTTAGTAGAAACAACTATAAGTCAGGATGAAAACACAATTAAAAAAGCTTATTTGAAAACCTATGGGAAAGAATTAGAGCCAACTAGTGCAGTGAGTCTTGATGAAGCCAAAGCTAAAGCAGAAGATTTATTACGAAAAACCGATCCCAACTATTCAGGCACGTTTGGTATTAAGGAGGCTGATGGTGTCGGCTATCTAGTATGGCAGGAAGTTAGAGGTGGCGGATCAATAATTATTGGCAATGATGGTGGTGTGTTGTTTTCAAATATGACTGGCATTGTGTCCCCCGAGGACCTCATACAAGCTTACAAAGACGGTAAAAGGTCTGATGAAGGTAAGTTTGGCGGTAGTGATTCAGGCATCACTGAAGAACAAGTGAGGAAATTCGTCCAAATTAAGTTTAATGAGGCGGACAGCTCTGATAGAATCGAAGACCGTGGCTTTGCATTTTACATTGATACTCAACCCAGAGAATTTCTGGATACAAAAGATGACTCAAAAATGACTATCGGCAATGGTCCAATCGTTATATTAAAAAGTACGGGTCAAGTATTCTCATTTTCATCTAACCCACTGCACATGTTTGGCAAGTCTGACAATAGAGTAGGGGTTAATACTGCAAAGACTGTTGAAGAATTTCAAACAGCACTTAATGATTTAAGAAACATGGGTGACCAGGCGGCACTGCAACCAGAAACACTAGATAGCAGACCATAAGCTAGTTTATTTTGGTGGAGTTCTAGTATGGCTCTTTCAGCATATTCGTCGGAGTACCTCCGACCACCTCTATCAGTCGGTCGTAAATTCAGTTGCAGACCAACAGGTTGTCGATTACGAAACTCAGGTCTAAGTATGTATTGTATTATGTAGATATGGAATTTATACAATCTCTCAAAGCAGCAGCACGGCGAATCATTGAATTAACCAGTGGGCTAGAGGAACGAGTGCACACATGGAATCAAGAGAAGTCAGCACCAGCCGGCGGATATACTGACCGTACCGGATTTATCGTTTATGATGATGTAGAGCTATTTGCTGATGTTTATGCGCCAAAAGAAGAATCTGTGAGTTTGTTGCGTGCTAGGCTGGCCTGGGCACCAAAGGCTGATGATGACCAAAATTTGTTCACAATAATTACACTGGACTTTACAGCTGACCCACAAAAGACTAAAGCAATAATTGCTGACTCAGATAACCTATCACAGCAAAGCCTGTTGACTTTACTCGAAGAACCTAGCACGATACCAAGTCTTATCCATGTCAGTCTTGAAGCAGGCAAAGATACTGAAGGCAAACAAGTCGGTATACGATATGAATACGCTGCTGATGAACTACAGAACCTATCAGAAGCAGAACAAGTAGACTTTATTACTACGCTCAATAACGCCTACGACCAAATTACTTCAAAAGCCTAAGTATCTACTCATTGCTAAGGGTTTCTTGTGATTTAGCTACTAGTTCATCGGAGTAGCCCCGACCACCTCTATCAGTCGGTGGCATTTTCAATTTAAGTTCAAAAGGCTGTTGTGTTACGCAATATCTGTACCTATACTTAGCATCTAACCCAACCTCTCCGTCTTTTGACAGATGATCTGACGGCTGGTCTGAAAAATTAGATTCAGGTAGTTGTTTTCTAAAGTTTCCGTTGCTATCATTGGCATAGTACCCAACTTGTTCTGTGGCTGGAATTGGAATATGGCCTCATATAGTAATCTCCTATTTCATTGCTTCTATCTTAGTAACTAGTTTTCTTATTACAGATTTATTATCCTATAAAATCTAGACTTTGTACTAATTTTAGCACGTCGTCAATTGGTTGTTCTACATGCATATAACTGCAAAATAAAACACGTACTTTTTCCGTCGTCATATAGTTAGCCCCAAAAACAAAACTTCTAAAAAAATAAAAAGGATGGTTGAGATTATATTTTTGATTTGATGATTTCCACTGTGGATGTAGATAACCCCCCCCAAGACTTTGTACTAAGAAGCTTATAAAGAAGGGCCATTTTATAGAGCTGGGCTTAAATTGCTATAATTATATTTAAATGATATGGTATAAAGAAACAGCTGAAGATCTATATAGAATTCTAAAATCATCTAAGAGTGGACTTACGGACCAGGAGGCCCAAAAACGTTTAAAGGAATATGGACCAAATCAGCTAGCCATACATAAGACTCCACTGTGGCGTATTATCATCGAGCCATTTAATAATATATTTATATATGTTCTTCTGCTCGCTGCTGTGGTGAGTTTATTAAGCCATGAAATTTTGGACGCAATCATTGTAAGTATTGTTATTTTGATTAATTCTATTATCTTTTATACTCAACAATATGCCACCAGTAGAGTATTGCGTAGTCTTAAAAAGCACAGTATACAAACAGTGACTGTCTTAAGAAATAAAATAAAGAAAATTACCCCATCCACCAATCTTGTTCCTGGTGACATTATTACTATATCTGAAGGAGAGCGTATTCCAGCCGATGCCAGGGTGATTCACACAGATAGCCTTGAGGTGGACGAGGCATCATTAACAGGAGAATCAAATTCTGTACACAAGCATGCTTCTACCCTTGGTTCTAATAAAGAATTATATGAACAGGATAATATGGTTTTTCAGGGAACATATGTTATATCGGGATCAGCCCAATGTATGGTAGTGAATACAGGTGGTTTTACTGAATTTGGTAAGATCGCTAAATTAGCATCAAATGAGTTATCAAAAAGCCCTGTTCAGTCTAAGATAGATAACCTTATATCTATTCTGGTCAGAATAATTGCAGTTTTAGCTTTAATAGTTTTTGTATTATCTCTTCTTCGTGGTATCCCAATAGCTGAGGCAATAAGGTTTGTATTATCATTAAGCGTTTCAGCGGTGCCAGAAGGATTACCTGTAGTTCTAACTGTAATCATTGTTCTTGGTATGCGTCGCTTGGCTAAACAAGAGGCTTTAGTACAGTCTTTTAAAGCAATAGAAGATATTGGTCTTGTTACAGCTATTGCCACCGATAAAACTGGCACATTGACCAAGAATCATCTCTCGGTAGCAGACCACTGGTCTATTGGCTCTGCTAAGGTAGAAGATATAGCTCCCTTTACCTTGAATCTAAATGATCACTTGACCGATCCTCTTGATATTGCAATATCCGAGCAATATAATTTACCTCCAACAAGTCCTAGTAAAACCTATCCTTTTGACCTTAAGTTGCGTATGAGCGGAGTATATGTAATACGGGACAAAACAATATATATCAAAGGATCTCCAGAACATCTGCTCGTTTTGTCTAATCTATCATCACAAGATCGTCACAAGGCTGAATCAAAAATGCATGAGCTAGCTTCACAGGGATATAGAGTCATAGCATTTTGCAAATACATATCGGAGCAAGAACTAGAAAACCTAGCAGTACTTTCCAAAGAAAACCTATATTTTATTGGTTTTTTGGCCTTTGCCGATGAATTGCGAGACGAAGCAGGTGCCGCTATAGATGCTGCCCAAAAAGCAGGAATTAGCGTAAGGCTTATTACGGGAGATCATTATGAAACGGCATTTAATATAGGGAAAAGACTTGGACTAATTACTCGTGAGGATCAGCTCATGAAAGGTAGTGATATGCCTCAAGATATTGATATGCTTACATCTGCCATTTCTAATAAAACAATATTTGCCAGAATTTTACCAGAAAATAAGTTTATGATTCTCAAAGCTCTTAAGAAATCAGAAATTACCGCTATGACAGGAGATGGAGTAAATGATGTTCCTGCTATATCAAATGCACATATAGGTATTGCTATGGGTTCTGGTAGTGATATTGCTAAAGATGCTAGCGATATTATTTTGCTAAATGATAATTTTGCTACTATCATAAAGGCAATATCTGAAGGCAGAAAGATATATGACAATATTAGAAGAATGCTTTTTTATCTTCTATCCACTTCTCTAGGAGAAGTTCTTACTATGATAGGAGCTCTTTTTATGGGATTACCACTACCCGTTACGGCTATTCAAATACTTTGGATTAATCTAGTGACAGATACAGTAATGGTATTGCCTTTGGGGCTTGAGCCGGCAGAAGATGGGCATATGAGTAAGCCACCAAGAAATCCAAAAGAGCCTTTGCTGAGCAAAATGTTAATAAAACGGATGATACTCGTTGCCGTCACTATGGCTACGATTATCATGATAATAGCTGTAATATTAAGAGAACATGGATATACGGAAGGAGAAATCAGAACCGTATCATTTATGACATTAATAGCCGCCCAATGGATGAATGCTTTTAATGCTAGAAGTGAGTTCAAGTCATCGTTTAGTAGAATTAAAAAACTAAACAAAGGCCTGATTGTAGGACTATTTGTGGCCGTTAGTTTACAGTGTTTGGTGATGTTTACAGGATTTGGTAAAGAATTTGGTATAGAGAAAGTACCATACGAAGTACTTGTACTTAGCTCTCTGATTATGATGGCTAGTGTTTTGGCTATTGTTGAGGTTCAGAAATATATCTATTCACTAACCCTTAGAAAGCATTAGCCTTAATAGTTCGCTATTAAATAAAATATTATTCTTATTTTAAGATATACCTAATGTTTGATATGCAGACAAATTAGTGCAATTAATGGCTATATTCAGTATATAATTGACTAATATAGCAAGCAAGAAATGTAAATAAATTATGAAGCAAAATTTTGAAATATATATATTGAGCGATCAGTTATTGCCAGAACACTGGACAAAACTTTATAGGGCCTTATTCTCTTATTTAGGAATGTTTGGTAAATTTGAAATTATCTTTAAATGCACAGATAATGTTATTCGTTTTTTTATAAGTTCAGACAAAGACTTGAGTACATTATCTAATAGTATTGAAGGTATTGTTTTATACTCAGTAGACCCATCAGAGCTCAATGTGCCTAGAACATCCTCCAAAGAAAGATTTGTACAGTTTATAACAGGAGGAAATATTCTTGACTTAAAAGAAAAAATATCCATCAAGAGAGCAAAAGATTTACAGTATGCAAAATTTAAAGTCATAACAATTAATACAGACAGCACCATCACTAGAAGCAGCTATTTTTTTAAAAATACTGGTGGTAAATGGTCTAAATTAAAGAGAATAGCCTTTTTCTTCCCTGTTAAACTATTATCTGTGGACTTTATTCGTAATGTTAGGTACTTAAAAAAGACAGCCGAAAAATATCTTGATATTGAAAAATCTTTAAAGATACTTTCACTAAAAAAGACAAATGATTTATTTACTGTAAGTACATTTCCATATTTTTCTAAAAAATACTACTTAAATATCACTAATTATGATTTTGATAAACACTCCTTTATTATTGGAGCTAGTGGTAGCGGTAAATCTAAATTTATAGGTTTATTTGTAGATCGCTTATATCAAGCAGGGCTCAAGGATGATTATAGAGTAATAGTTATAGACCCTCATGCCTCTCTGGCTGCTGATTTTGCCAATATTCCAGCATCGAAGATAATAAATTTTAATAATGAAGGAACAGAATTATTCGCCGGGGCAGCGTCTGACATATCCGCTGCCACCGAGCTAACTGCTGCCCTATTTAAGTCACTTATGGGAAATCAATACAACTCTACCCTAGATAGGTTGCTTCGCTTTAGTCTATTTGTTTTATTTACAGCCCAAACAATGTCGCTAGATAGCCTAAAGAGTTTTCTAACTGATGTAGATGTTAAAAATCAGATCGTGGAGCATGTTACAGGATATGTTCCTATTAATGTAGTGAAGTTCTTTGGCGCTGATTTTAATGAGATGAGAACAAAATACTATAGTCAATCCATAGCCCCATTAGTGGCCTTGGTAGATGAGATGCAGCTCCAGCCAGTACTTGTGGGAGAAGGAGAAATATCTTTAACTGAAACAATAGAAAATAATTTTCTGACAGTATTCTCTTTAAATAAAGTCAGTATGGGAGAGAGAGTGGTTAAAACTGTTGCTGGACTTCTGATACAGCAAATATTCTTACTTGTTCAGGCTAGAGCTTTTAAACAAAAAATAATATTAATTATTGATGAGGTTTCTGTGGTGCAGAATCCAGCTCTTTCTGCCATACTATCAGAAGCTCGTAAATTTAATCTTTGTGTGGTTTTGACCCAGCAGTATTTTGGTCAAATTGAAAAAGACCTTAGGGATGCTATTTTTTCTAATGTATATAATTATTATGCCTTTAAGGTCTCTCAAGAAGATGCTCGCAGCCTAGAAGGGAATCTTAATATTGAGCTTCCCAAAGAGATCATAGCAGAAGAAAAGAAAAAGGGCCTAAAAGAAAGCGATATCCGCATCAAGCTGATGACAGAATTGCATTCCAGAGAATGTATTGTACGTGTTCTGGTAAATGGCCAAATTATTCCAGCCATAAAGGCTAGAACAGTAGATGTGCCAGCAAGTAGTGCTGTGCAACCTGATGGTGCTCAGATCAATCAACAAGAATCTAAAAGATTGCCAGTCAAGTTTAATAAAGATACCGTTATTGCACCACCAATCTCAATTCCTGTTCCTCCCCCACCTGCTTCTCCCTCAATATCTTCACAGACTGTTAATGCGTCCAGCAAAGAGGATATAATAGAATCAGAATCATTAAAACCATTGCCTAAAGATATACATAATATGAAGCCTTTTATTGATAATAAAACCCAGGAGAAGGCCGCTGGACTATTTAATCTTAGCGATATATTGGCCCAACAATCACCTAGCAGATCTAGGGCACATCAAAGAAAGGAAAAATAAAATGTCTCCTCAGGAAGCTCAAGATACATTAGACAAGATATTTAACAAAGTATTCGGACATAAAAATAATCTATCCCTAGATCAATTTGCCCAAAAATATGCTTTTGATATTAGATTACCTCAGGAAGTTAAGGATGTTACAACTGGTGAAACTACATATACTCAGTCTGTTAATCCTGGTAAGTTTATATCATTAGAGAATGTATGGGCAAAAGAAGATTGGTATTCGCAGTCAAAAATCCCAATAAATGGTATGGAGGATATTTTGGCTGCTTGGAGCAAAATTAATCTTATATCTACCAATAGGCATCTTAACTCTTTAAATGTATCTAAATCTGATAATATTCGTAATTCAGAAAATGTATATATGTCTCAGGATGTAGGAGAATCTAAAAATGTTATATTTTCAGATGGAGTGTTTAATAATAGTGCATATATTGCCGATAGTCAGCGCTCACAGAGTTTGTCATATTGCATCAGAATCGAAGATAGTGGGGAGTGCTCTAATAGTTTTTCTGTAGTGTGGTCAGGCAGAGTGGTTAATAGTCTTTTCATTCAAGATTGTGCAGATTTATATGAATGTATATTTTGTTCACATATTAACAACAAAAATTTCTGTATAGCCAATATGCAATTTGAAGAGGCAGAATATTTTAAAATTAAAGCCGATGTTGTTCGTTGGATATTAGAAAACTAGATAGTCTTTCTAGCTCTTTTAGTCTTTATATCAGTAGTGATTAAAAAGCTTTTAGAGCAGGTTTTTATACTTACTCTACCATTTGTTTTTGCGCTCTAGGCGCCACATATACCCTCTTGGCATTTTGTTGGGCTATATTATTAGGATCAGGTGTATTAATTTCTTCACTTTTATAATAACCTCTATTATCCACTATCATAGCTAATTGTTTCAGTTTACCACGTAACTCTACTGGATTAACGTATTCTGTTACCTCTACCACTTTGGGAGCTTCATCTTTGATAATAACATCTTGATGGCTATCTTTCATCCAAATTCTTTTGCGTGGCACCATTAGGTATCTAATAAAGGCAATGAAGTAATTTTCAAAGCTCTGCTCTTCTTTATTAACCAGTCCTAGGATTAAGAAAAATCCAGTAATGGGCATCATTGTTAGAAAAAATATAGGTATGCTTAATTTCCACAATAGCTTCCAAGTTAATGCTCCCCAAGTTAGTGCAATCATAACATATACGAATTGCTTGATAGTTAGTGGGCCTATTAATTTATCTTCTGATTCTACATTTTGTGGTACTTTGTATTGTCCCATTTATTTTATCCTCAAGATTATTATATTTATTTAAACAAGAATTCTCTAGAACCACTAGGATTTACTGGTGGTATTACGGTTATAGTACTGGCAATCTTTTTTAGTAATGCGATATCCTCAGGCCTATCGCTAGTCATTAACTCCGTTTGACGATCATATATCATTCTGGCCATTTCTTTAGCCCCGTCATTATTTTTGTCTATAATACCAGTTTTAACCATGTGAGATATTCTATCTACATCTTGATAATTCATTGTTTTAATGATTCTATCTTGTTCATCTGCAGAACGGGTATCAAAACCATGAACTATATTTGGAGTTTCGCTGGCTACATTTACACTTGTACGAAAAGTTCTTGTCACTGCTGGTGCCGTAAAGCTAACACTCTTAACTCCTGTACTGCTAGTGTTGATAACAATATTATCTAACTCTTTCTTTATCTTGAATTCTTTACTACCAACTACAGTACTAGCACGCGTAAAGTTTATATCTTTTGCCAGCCCCTCTTTTACTTTTTCAATTGTCTCTGTAAAATTGACATTACCAGATATCTTGTGCTGCAATGAACTATCATCATTAATAGTCATTAATTCTTCTAGACCAAATACATCTTGAGCATTTCCACCTATAGACGTAAAAGCATCTACCCCCATACTCCCAGCACCTAGCCGAGTATCCATAGTGGTGTTTGTATACTGACTAGGACTAGAAAAGCTTTGTCCGCCAAATCCAGGAATATTAACTTGAGCAAAATCTTGCCTATTAAATCTATATAGATGTTTGCTGAGTTCATAATGGCTTTTAAACTCAGGCCTAGGACTCATTGGTGTTCCTGTGTCTTCAAATACCTTATTCATAGCTGTATTAAATCCAGTTCCAGGTGCAGCTTCAGAAGCTTTCCATAATGCCTGAATTGTTCTACCATTCAGACTTTGATGATTAGCGGCAACAAAGGCTAGGGCAGTATCTTCATCCATTTCAGCAAGAAGATGTCGAGCATATTGCGTAGTATCCATTTGCCCAAATGTCGCTGGATCTTTATCTTGTGCTGCTTCTAGTTGCCTGGCCCATATATCTGTCTTGTTTGGATCAAATAGGCTTTGCCAGAAATTACCATCTAGCTTACCTATTTTATCTGTAGACAAGTTTTTCAAGCTAAACAAGGCAATATCATTGGGAGCTTTTTTTAGCTTAGTTACTGGATCGATATTCGGCCTTTGATATTTATTAGCTAAATGAGGGCTGCTTTCTTGTATTTTCTCATCACTACCGAAGTATAGCTTAGATATTTGCTCATCGCTTTCGCTTTTTCTTTTACCCTTTTTAGTTTCTTTACCACCATTTCCCTCATTGTCTCTGTCTCCCCAAAATACAGTCGAGCCATCTATAATAGGCTTTCGCCCCATTACTACATCTTCGGCTAATCCTTTGTCTTTTTCATATAATCTAGTCAAGGCTGCTGCTTTTTGCATATCATTATCAGCTCCAGCTAATACTTTGCGTAAATCACTTGTCTCTAATGACTCATATTCTTTATAATATTCAGTTTCTTTACGTCCTCTGGCAGTAGCCCTTCTTTGCGCATTCTTAGTGTGAGGCATTCTTTGATCTGGCGGGATTCGTTTTAGTCTTCCATTTTCAAATCGAAAGGGCATACCATTTGTATCTCTAAATCCTCCATCAGATCCCATATTGCCAATTTTTCTCTTAGCCCTATCCTGCCATTTAGCATCTTCATCTAGTTCTTTATTACCCACATCAGAGAATCCAAGCTTGCGTCTCTCTTTTAAGTCTTTAGCCCACTGAGAGCCTTGTAGCTTTTTAGCATTACCAGACAGGAATCCAGCCATAGCCCCTCCAGCACTAGATAGTATGCTCCCTCCCCACTTAAAGCATTTCGGAATCATCATTAAGGCAAAAAACGGTAGGGCTTCGGCAATAATATTTTGCCAATGACCGGCCATATTATCCCTGGTTCCACCAGCTGTTAGGTCAGCGAATATTAAAGATAGAGATAATAGCCCAATCACTAATGGATACATGATTAGTATCTTAAATAAATTTTCCCACCATTTTTTATAGAATTTATTAGTTCCAGGTAAAACCATTAAAGCAAAAGCAATAGGTGATACAAAGACTAGTCCTAGTATAATAAGATGACGGACGAACATGGCTCCAATAGCTCCAATCGTACTAGCCAAAGCCCCAATTAAGAATATTAGAACCACCCCGATTAAGGCTAGGCCTACCCCCCCTGCTATAGCTACCGCCCCAGCCCCTATAATTGCCCCTCCAGCCGCTATAGAGGTTATTCCAGCAGCCACCATAGATGCTCCGCTCAGGCCTCCAGAGGTAGAACAAAAACTACTATTGCATTGAGTAGAAGAGAATATCAAGTCAGCTATACCATTACCTAAAATATTAAATATATCTATTAACAAAGAGCATATTATCCAAGAAAGATTAGTCAGTATGGCAGCTATTATTAACTTCGGTAATAGCTTTTTGGCCGTATAATTATCTACCCCAAAACTAAAAATATTCCCCATAATAATCATTAAGAAAACAATTATATATATGCCACTGGCAATATCCCTCATATTATTCCAGGCATTATATAGGCCAGTACTAGTGCTCAGGGGTTGAACTTCCAATAATGATATTAGAATACCCTTTCTCTTTACTCCGTTGGCATCTATACTATCATCACCACTTATGAGCCAGCCAATCATTTGTTTCATTAATTCTATAAAAGGACACAAGAAGAATCCTAATACGCCACCATTGTCCTGGCAGGATTTGTCAAAATTTTTCTTATTATTAGCTTCATCTAAGCCAGACTTTACAATACTGTTACTGGCAACAGTAACACTTCTCCCTGCCCTACCTCCAGCTCCTGCCCCTAAGACACAAGAGATATTTTGATCGCTGGCATCTTTGAATTTGTCCGTACTACAGTAGTTGGCATTTTTAAAGCTACTGTCATGATCATTTTCTGGTAATGTATTATATCCACTACCATCAGCTTCATCTGTTATATTATTTTCAATAATACCCATACCACTATCAACTTCATGACCAGGAGTACCGCTTCGGTTGATAATATTAAATGAACCTAATATATCTCCATTGCTACTATCAAAAAAATGAATCCAACCATGCTCTGATGGGTTATTGGAGGCAAATACTGTATGTCCAACCTGGGATGATATCTCTGGATCATAGAAGAAACTAGCCTGCTTGTTTTTATTGTCACCACCAGCTTGATTAACTTTACAAAATATTCTGGCTGTGGAGGCCCAAGCACACTCTAAATCATCACCCTTACTAACACTTCCATTATCATCACCGACACTAGCCCAATCTGAGGGAGTAGTTCCTTTATCTTGTATGGGGCTAGCTTTAGCAATAAAATTACTATTAAAAATAGGACTAGAAAAAGATATGATATTGATGAATATAAAAGATAGTATAAACTGAGCCTTAAATCTAAAAAATAGATTAGGCTTCCTTATATGTTTGTTAGATTTACCAATAGGTTTAGCGACTTTGGTAGAATGAGAGCTATCTTGCATTTTGATTCTTTTATTATTGTCCTTACAATAATTGTATTATATTCTACTAAGATATAAAATATCATATAGATGATAAATAAGCTTTTTTCTGAATACATACATAAATTCTATTTTAACTTTGTGGCTTTTGCAGAAGAAAAATGTGGAGGTCAGCAAGTAGGAACTCCTGGACTTTCCAAGATTTGTAATGGTAGCGGTAGAAATGAGATATATCAACTAATGAATGGAATAATAGAGGTACTAACTTATATGATAGGGTCTCTTGCTATGCTAGCCATTATGATATCTATAGGCCAGATTGTATTATCGGGTGGGAATCAAGATAGTATAAAAAAAGGTAAAAGTAATATTAAAAATGCTTTTTTGGGACTAGTACTCCTCATTACCATGCGTTTGATACTAAAAACATTAAGAATATTAGAATAAGGAGCACTATGGCACTATCAGGATGTGAATACAATGGCAACCTCTTACCTTCGGTAGGAGATATTAATAAGTGTGGTTTAGAGATAGTCCCCACCATGATAAATAAAATATCTATTTATATTGCTACGCTGGTTATAGCCATATCCGTTTTAGTGATAATATATTCTGGAATTCAAATGATGTTATCTGCTGGTGACTCTAATAAATTTAAAAAAGCCTTGAATAGTATTACTTATGCCGCCGGATCCATAGTATTTGTTCTAGTAGTTGGAGCCTTGATTAGGCTAGTCTTTACTATTGGTCGATAAGATTGTAGCCCCATTAAATAGCTATTTTATTTTGAGATGACTTTTAATATATAATAGCTAATATATGATTAGCCTTTTATCGAATCTCATAGCACATGCTGAGCAAGGAGTAGTTATACCGTCTGTGCCTGGAGAAATAAATAGTGTGGAAGATTTAATACAAATAGCTGGACGGGTTTTGCTGTGGGCTAGCTTTGTGATTGCCGTCTTCTGCGTTATTATGGTGGGTATACAATTCATGCTTTCCACTGGCGATTCTAATAAATTTAAGAAAGCCTTGAACTGGCTACTATATTCTGTGATTGGTCTTGCTATTTCGCTATCGGCCAATGCTATTATTGACCTAGTCATTAAGTCGCTAAAATAGCCATACCTTATACCCATAAAGCCTACCATAAACAGAAATCATTTTTTTTAAAATACTTATGCTTGCATTCACGTATAGTTTATATTATAGTTAAGGTAAGTTAATTAAAAGGAATAAAAAATGAAAAAGTATATTATGACTGTGCCTGGCTTGGTTGCTCCATTGGCCCTTAGCAGTACCGCCATGGCTGCCGAATGTGATTTAAGCTCTGGTTTAAGGGGTGGTATAGAATGCCCTGCTACCGCAGAACAAAAAACTAAGAGTAACTTTACTGTTGAGCTAAAAAAAGTCACTAATACTTTACTATTTATTATCGGTGCACTCTCTGTCATTATGATTGTTTATGGTGGTTTAAGATTTGTACTATCACAAGGTGAAGAAAAAGCAGTTGGTTCTGCTAGAAATACAATTATTTATGCTTTAATAGGTTTAATTGTAGCCATTATAGCTTATGGGCTAGTTAACTTTGTAGTTAATCAGTTCCTAGGCAACTAATAAAGAACAAACAAAAACTTAATTAATATTTATCTTAAAATCTCCCATAAGAAGGACAATGAGATATTTATTAACAGCCTACTTATTTTGATTACAGAAAGGATCAGTCAAAACAAATGAAATCAAGGATGCTGGTAACAGCTAAAATATCATTAGCTTTATCCGTCCCTTGGCTTTTTATTACTAGCGCCACTAATGCTCTAGCTTGTAAAATAGGTGGAAGTATTGCAGATGCTCAGACTTGCGTAAAGACACCAGGTCCAAGCGATGCCACGGTTATATTACCTAAAATAATTAACACCCTCCTATTTTTTGCTGGAGCCTTGGCTGTATTTATGGTTATATATGCTGGTTTAACATTTGTGCTGTCGGCAGGAGATGATAAAAAAGTAGCCTCAGCGATAAAGACCATCATCAATGCCTTGATAGGCCTAGCTATTACAGTGCTGGCTTATGGTATAGTAAACTTTGTATCTAAGGGACTATTAGGAATATAGATACCTTATCTTAAAAAAAAGGGGGTGTTACTATACCTTATCTAAGAACCCTGCTAAAGCCATCTTGCATCCAGTAGATAAGCGCAATAGTGGCCAGTAGTAGTAATATTAATAAAATTGTTTTTCTGCCTTCAGTTAGCATATTGATTCATTCTCCTATAAAGAAATTAGGTATTATTCTTATTAATTTCATATTTATCTAGTAATTTAGCTGTTACTACTAGCCTATCTTTAGCCGTCCATAAAGGAGTACAGGTAAATAAGGTTAGTATATTCTCTTTGGAGGTTTGATTTTCTATTTCTACTGCTGTAGGTGGAACAATAAAAGATTTATTTACTTCATATATATATTCATAACCAATATTTTTACTATCATACCAAAAAACAGTAATCTTATCCCCTACTTTTAGTTTATTTAAATTATAAAAAGTCTTTGGACCACTGGTATATTGAAAACGATGAGCGGCCATTACTGTATTCCCCCCTTTATCTGGAGTACTGGTATTTGGTCTATGCCATATTCCCCTGTCTAGTGAACTGGGATCTGGACTTACTATTACCTCTCCATCTACACCTATGCTAGGAATGACGATAGTATTAGCTTTGGGCGTTGGTTGTAATTTGCTGCTATCTATTCCGCTTTGTTTAGCTAATT
Source organism: uncultured Candidatus Saccharibacteria bacterium (assembly GCA_964478695.1). Taxonomy (GTDB): domain Bacteria; phylum Patescibacteriota; class Saccharimonadia; order JAGOAT01; family CAYZIP01; genus CAYZIP01. The sequence goes on along the minus strand of CAYZIP010000005.1, from coordinate 3,647 downwards.
GGCCTTTGTATTTTAAGCCCTTACTTTGATCCATTTTATTATACCAGTAGCTACTAATAGTGGGGGCGATAGGGGCTATGATCACATACAGACATAGTATGCAAATTATAAGGCTTAGTATATTATTTACTACCCTTAATTTGCCTTGAGATTTATTAATACTAGAGGCAATTCCTTTTTGCTGCATAAGAATACTTCTTTAAAGCCAAGGGCTAAATAAATATTCTTATAATGCAAAATTAGATTAATGGTAGCGGGGGTAGGATTTGAACCTACGACCTTCGGATTATGAGCCCGACGAGCTACCAGACTGCTCTACCCCGCGTCCTATGCTACATTTTTATTATAACAAAAGGCCTTACTTCGTTCCAAATAAGAAATGTATCCAGCCTGTGATATTACTGCGTTTATTACTACTATCTATTATTTCGATCTGTCCATTGGACTTATTATTAACAGATAATCTATCTGGTATGATAACAACTTTCTCGTTTTCTTTTTTAAGATTCAGATTATTTTTAGCCTCTTTTTCTAGAAAACTATCAGTTTCATAGTAATAAAGCTCTAGTCCCAGTCTTTTCTTTTTTAACTCCTGTTGTTTTATTCTGTCTTCTAGTAGTTGATTACTATTACTAAGCTCAATATTGCTACTGCTGACCTTCCCCAGTATTGTTATTAAATACAAAACAGCAATGATTATTATAATAATAGGACTTTGGAGAGCTTTTAGAGACATTAATCTATTTTTCATTTTGTATTATATTTATGATCAATAATATGAATATTATAACATGGTGGGCCTGGTTGGGATCGAACCAACGACCAATCGGTTATGAGCCGACTGCTCTAACCACTGAGCTACAGGCCCATAGTGCTAAATAATTTATTTTAATAGCGCCATGACATATACTTTAAGTCAAAATTAATTGACTTAAAGTAGTCTTGTCTATGGCTATAAAGAACAGTTCTTATAATCTATTTCTTTTTAAGAAATGGTAAGCCAGTAGTGGCATTTTCCATTACTACCCTATCTGCTGGTACGCTAGCGCAACCACCTTCAGGCTTCTCTTCTTTGGCGAAGAAATAAATAGTAACTTTTCTATTACCCTTTAAAGTAACTTCTTTACTGTGTAGATAATAAGCTACACCTCTTGAGTTAGTATGTTTATATGCTGCCATATATACCCTTCCTTTATTAGTTAATACTAACTGTAATTTACTGTTTATTGAGAAAAAAGTCAAATATAAGATATTTATTCGGTTTTAGTATTGATTTCATTCGTATTATGTTTGTATAATGAATATATTAATTATTTATCTAATAATAGAGGATATCTTATCTATGTATAAAGCAGCTCTTACCAAAAAACAGAAGGCTATATTTGACTATGTGGTTAACTTTATTGACGCCAATGGTTATTCCCCAAGCTATAGAGAGATAGGGCTAGGGGTTGGTCTTAGTTCTGTGGCTACTGTATCTCAACACATAGAAGCATTACAAAACAAAGGCGTATTGTCTCATAACTATAATTCTTCTAGATCAATTCTGCCAATAGATGATGCTTCAGAGATCCCTGTATTGGGCCAAATAGCTGCTGGTAGCCCTATTGAGGCCACTATGGGGCACAGTATGACTATAGATGTCCCTAAGTTTATGTTAACCAAAGCTAAAAACACATATGTACTGCAAGTACGTGGAGATAGTATGATAGATGACGGTATATTAAACGGGGACTATGTGGTAATACAAGAAAAAAAGAACCCTAGCAATGGAGAAGTTGTCGTGGCGGTATTGGGTGATGGAGCCACGTTAAAGCGTTTCTATAAAGAAAAGGGGCAAATTCGTTTACAGCCAGCCAATAGTTCTATGAGGCCCATAATACTCTCAGCAGAGGATCATATAGATATACAAGGAGTGGTTGTGGGAGTAATAAGAAGGTATTAAAGTCTAGCAAAAAAGTATAGTATTATACTATGCGTATTATAGCTATTTTATCAATTACAGCAGTCTTCTTAGCTTGTATCTTATTTTATTTCATAAATGGGAGTGAGAAAAAGTTAACAGTACAAGATATTAGTAAAAAGATAGCCAGTACTAGTATAGAAATGTCTTCATCACAACTGAAAGAGTATGATGGCACTAATGGTAAGCAGTGTTATGTGGCTGTTAATGGTAAAGTTTATAATATACCTTTAGACAAGACGTCTTTATGGCTGGGAGGCAAACATATTCCAAGTGGAGGCATGGCAATGTGTGGCAGAGACCTTAGTACTGTGATTGGTTCTTCTCCGCATGGTGTATCAAAGCTAGATAGCTTGAATGTAGTAGCTAACTATAAGCCCTAGGTCTTTTTAAACAATACTTTTTGGTTTTCCTATTTCATGTTTGTTTTTTAGTTGCTTAATGATGAAAGCCATAATTCCCATAATCATTAATACTACAGTATAGTGCATAGATGTATTAACATTGCTAGGCCGCTCTTTATTATTATTATTATCATCATTTAATAATGATTTTTTTGGAGATAATGCAGCATTACTGCTAGCTATGGTTTTGACTTCTTCCCCTTTAGGGCTATTGTTATTATTAATTTGATTACTGCTTTTATTCTGAGTAGGATTATCTGCATTTGCAGACTTATACTCCACCCCGCTATCTGTCTTGGAGTTGTTATTGCTGTTTGTAGATAGAACTAAGGTTTTATCAAGATCAATATTTTTTATACTCTCATTAGATTCTTTGGTAGGTGATTGTGTTTTACTATCTATTCCTTGGTCTTTTATTAGAACAATATCATCCATTGCAAGCAATTCTTCTTGTATTTTCATAGCTTTATTTTTAATATTCTTTTTAGAATTACTATTGTCGACTGAGTCATTAGTTTCACTTTTTGGTTCATCGTTTTTATTAATCACAATGGTTTTAGCAAAAGCATTGCTAAGCCAATCTTGATCCTTCTTGCCATTTTTTGTGTTTAAGGTACTTAAATTATCTTTATCAATAAGACTTTTGGTAGCATTTTTGCCAGTTTCTTCGCTTGTTTTAGCCAGCTTATCTTTACTGAGCGCATCTTTATCTAAACTATCATCCTCTTTTGATTTTGGGGTGTCTTTAATTGTATTGGCACTACTAGTTTTACCAGTAATTTTTTTGGGTGGAAAATATATTCCTATATTTTGTCCACTAGGGCTGAGGTTACTTATGGTCTGATTAAATGTACCTCCCTTGCTGCTAGTTGTTAATTTATATTCACCTTCAAATTGTTTCTCGTCAATCTTGGCTACAATTTGTTTATTAGTAGATGATTTAAAACTTGCTAAACCAGCATCGTTTGTGAGTACTTCTTGCCCATCAAATGACACCTTGGTTTTAGGGATTGGGCTTTCATTATCGTCCCATAAAGAATTATTATTTCTATCATTAAAAACACTAAGTGAATATTGGTTATTTTTATATCCTATAGTGGGCCCAATGAATGATATATGTTCTGTATTTCCATCACTTTCTCCCTTAAGGCTATCATCGTCTCCCACAACTACAATAAACTTTTTTATTTTAGGACTATCTGCCACAAAACCTATCCATCTAGTGCTTCTTTTACCACATCCAGGATAATTATCATTTACTGGCCATCCACATAATTTTT
>CAYZIP010000004.1:0-67912 GCA_964478695.1 uncultured Candidatus Saccharibacteria bacterium | reverse complement strand
ATGATACTGATGGTAATGCTGCTGCCAGTATGGCTTTCTTTGATCCTAATGACATGAGTTGGCTAGGTGCTGCTAATTCACTGATTACTCATAGCTATGCTACTCCTTTAGAATATGGATCTCCAGCTGTTGACTTCTCTTTCACTTCTAATCCCATTACAGCAGCTCAGTACAATAGTGCTAAGTTTTACCTTGCCATGGATGGATCTAGCTCTGAAGAGGATCCAGCAGTACACCGCTTGTATGATTGGAAAAATGTCTATTTAGATGTGACTTATGATGACTCAGCTTGTGCTCAAGCTGATCTTAAAGTAACTACTACCATTACTAGTGGAGCTACTACTATACTTCCTGGAAAATGTGAACTAGTAGAAGTAAAGCTAGAGAACCTAGGACCAGATGATTCCAGTTCAGCTGGAATAGTATTAGATGTATCAGGAGATGCTGTTAATACTACCTTTATGCTAAACTCTCAACCCATAGCTCCTAGTGGAGCCTTACAAGAAATTAATGGTAATGATATCACTACCTTTACTCCCACTACTGCTATTACTGCTCCAGCCCTATATACTATAGACAATATCCCTGCAGCTGAATCAGTAGTCTTAAGTCTTAATGTTTGTGCTAGCTCTAGTGCTACTGCTGGACAAAGCCTTATGGTTGGAGGATATGAAGCAGGTATGGATAGTGTCATAGACCCAGATCTATCTAATAATGATAGTGAAGCCAAACTCTTAGTAGCTACAGTCCCTACTACTCCTACTACCACAACCCCAACCACCATACTACCAGCTGCTGGTAGTGATCTTGTAGTTTCTGTATTAATATTTATGCTGATACTATCTAGTGTCTTATACTTGCATAAGAAAAGTTAAAAATTGATTTTATCAAAGTCTAAAGCTCTTCTAGGTGCTATATCATATCAAATTCTAGACGAAAAACTTTTGGACATTTTGTTTGAGAATAGCTATAATTATTGCTATATTAGTTTGACTAAAACTGAATATAGTAATTTCAATATCTTGGGTTGTTAGCTCAGTTGGCTAGAGCGCCTCGTTTACACCGAGGAGGTCATAGGTTCGAGTCCTATACGACCCACCATACAGCAATCCAAAGTAATTCTTTTGTTCTAAAGATTGCTATTTTTGACAAAATATTTAATAAAATCATAGGAGGATTTATGATGTGGATTCCATTAGCAGTTATAGTAGTTTTAGCATTATATGTACTGTCTATGTATAATAGTTTGGTTAGGTACAAGGTGCGAGTTCAGGAGGCTTTTTCTGATATAACCGTACAGATGAAAAGACGATTAGACCTAGTTCCAAACTTGATTGAAACAGTCAAGGGCTATGCTAAGCATGAAAAGGAAGTGCTAGAGAGTGTGACTAAAGCCAGAACTGCACTAATGCAGGCCACCGACAAAGGTGATGTAGGGGCTAGCCTAGAAGCCAATAATGCCCTTAGTTCAACCCTAAAGACACTGTTTGCCGTCAGTGAAGCTTACCCACAGCTGCAAGCCAATACTAACTTTTTAGAATTACAAAGAGAATTAGTCGATACCGAGGATAAGATTCAGGCTTCTAGAAGATTCTATAATGCCAACGTGAGAGAATATAATACTAATATAGCTCTATTCCCAAAAAGTATTTTGGCTGGACTATTTTCTTTTAAAGAATATACTTTTTATGAAGTAGGTGCAGATGAAAAAGAGGCCGTAGAAAAGCCAGTAGAAGTGAAATTCTAAGGCTATTACTGCTGTTAAATATCATTATTAACATTAACTCAATAATTAAAAAACTATTATGACAACATATAACTATATTAGAAACAACAAATTTAAAAGCTATATGATTATGTTAGGCTTTTTCTTATTTGTTATGCTTATAGCGAATATACTGGCCAATGTTTATAATAACTCTGGCATCGTTGTAGGTGCTGCCCTTTTCGCTATTGGTTATGCTGCATTTAGCTATTTTTTCTCTGACAAAGTTGCTATTAAATCATCTGGAGCACAGCCTGTTAATAGCTCCGAAGAGCCTATGCTGTATTCTATTGTTGAAAATCTTGCTATTACGGATGGTATTGCTATGCCCAAACTATACACCATAGATGATTTAAGCATAAATGCCTTTGCTACTGGACGTGATCCAAAGCATGCCAGTGTGGCTGTTACTAGAGGAGCTTTGCAGAAACTCAGTAAAACCGAACTCGAAGGAGTGATAGCTCATGAGATCAGTCATGTCAAGAATTATGATATTAGAGTGATGAGCCTAGTAATAGTAATGGTTTCGATCGTTTCTATGCTGGCCGACTGGATGATTAGAGGAGCTATTTTTGGTAATAGGTCTGATGATCAAAAAGATAGTGGATCATTAGGAATAGTGTTCGTAGCAGTTGGATTTATTTTAGGTTTAATTGCTCCATTATTTGCTACTTTAGCTCAAATGGCTGTGAGTAGACAGAGAGAGTATCTAGCTGATGCCTCCGGAGCACTATTGACTAGGAATCCAGATGGTTTAGCTAGTGCTTTAAGTAAAATAGAGAATGATCATGCCAACACACAGGCTGGGGCTAATAGCGCTACTGCCCCCATGTATTTTAATAATCCATTACTAAAAACTCGAAGTTTATCCAATCTATTTAGTTCTCATCCTCCTATTGCTAGTAGAGTAGAGCGGCTAAAAGAAATGGATAAATAAAAATATGACTTATGCGTAGAATATTGGCAAGAATAATTAACAGGTTTAAAAGAGCGGCCAACATCCATTTTATTGTTAAATCTGTCTGGGTATTGCTAAAGACATTCTTGATCAATATCAAAAACCATTATCTTAAACAGATTATTATCAGTGCTCCTTTTGTAATTATATATATCCTCTATGCTTTATTGAGGGGAGAGATAGATGAAAATATCAACTTTGGGCTAACTATGCTCCTGACTTTCTTGTCAATGTTGGCTATATATAGATATTATTGGGCTTTAGATAATTCATACTACAGTTCTTTTGGTTTTAAAAGTAAGGGGATAAAACAGTATTATTATTTTATTAAATCTTCAGGGGATAGATTTTATACTGGTCTAATATCCACCGTAATCACACTATTTAGTTTAGCTATTTATATTGCTAGCTTTGTTTTGTTTTTAAATCTATTAGTATCTTTAAAATATAGCCCTGACAATATGATAGTATGGGTAATGGTTATTGTATATATTCCGTTTTCTCTAGCTATATCAAGGATGTATTTTGGTTTAATATCTTTGCCCTTTAGTCTATATATGCAAAAACAATCTTTTAAGGAAGCACTACTAAGTAGCTGGGGTCAATATAGACATAAATACTTTTTTGCAGTAACAATAGCTTCTTTTATATTATTAATGATCATATTTATCCTTATATTATTGCTGGGACAAAGTCAGAACTGGCTGTCTATTAATGTTCTGAAAGATAGTACATATAATATAGCTGATATATTCCAATATGTCAGTTATATACTTATTGTCAATATATATTTTATATTTGCTAAAAGTGTTTATGGAACATTTATTAGTCTTAATAAACCAAAAAAATAATATTTATATACCTAAATAATAATGTCAACCAGAGAAGATGACTATATTAGATTAAATACTTTAAGGAAGTCTTTAAAAGAATATCAGCATCAATATTATATTAATAATACCTCTGTGATTAGTGATAATGTCTATGATGATTTATTGCAAGAACTCAGGAGGCTAGAAAAAAAATTAGGAGAGTTTAGTAGCGATTCTCCTACCATCTCTATCGGAGGTGAGGCTGATAGTAGTAAGTTTAAAAAAGTGAAACATGATCAACGAATGCTATCTTTGCAGGACGTATTTAGTCCTGATGAAATCACAAAATGGTTAGGCCGAATCCAAAAGATATTAGGTAGTGACAAAATAGATTTAACAGTAGAAGAAAAACTAGACGGACTGGCCCTATCTTTAATATATGAAAATGGATATTTGATACAAGCCATTACTAGAGGAGATGGGAATATAGGAGAAGATGTCACTCACAATGCTTTAGAGATAAAGAGTATCCCTAAAAAATTGGTTTATATAGATGAAGCAAAAGTATTTTACACAGGCAGATTTGAGGTTAGGGGGGAAGTGATTATTCAGAAAAAAGACTTTATAGCTTTGAATAAATCTAGGCTAAAATTAGGACAAGAAGTATTTGCCAATCACCGCAATAGTGCAGCTGGATCTATGCGTCAAAAAGAAGTAGATCATTTAAGATTATCTCATCTAAGCTTTTTTGCTTATGGTATATTTAGTTCTAACAATATTGCAACTCATATATACCAACACGAATTAATGCGGCAATTGGGTTTTATGATAGCTGTTTGTAGCCAAAAAATATCAGAGAGTAAAGACCTTTGGCTAGAAATAGAAAGAATGAGCTTATCTAGAGATAAGTTGGCCTACCATATAGACGGGCTAGTGATCAATGTAAATAATAAAAATCTATACACAAAGCTGGGGGTGGTAGGAAAATTTCCTAGATGGGCTGTAGCTTATAAATTCCCTCCAGTAGAGGTAACCACTATTATGACTGATATTCGAGTTAGTATAGGTAGAACTGGAGCAGTGACTCCATATGCTGTTCTAGAGCCAGTGGTAGTGGATGGTTCAACTGTTAGCAGAGCAACTCTGCATAATATTGGAGAGATAGATAGAAAAGATTTGATGATAGGTGACACTGTGATTGTGCGCAAAGCTGGAGATATTATTCCAGAAATAGTAGGGCCCATTAAAAGCTTGAGGCCATATTCAGCTAAAAAATTTATAATGCCCCAGAGTATAGATGGAGTCAGCCTTGTGCTAGATCCAGGACAGGCTATATATAGACTATCTTCTCTTGATATTGATATGGTTTTGGCTAAAAGAGTAGAACACCTTACCACTGCCCCAGCGTTTAATATTGATGGATTGGGAGAGAAGGCTATAGACCTTTTGATAGAAGAAGGCTTAATAGAAGACATTGCTAGCATATTTTCTTTAACTATAGACGATTTGATTACCTTGCCACGTTTTGCTTATAAATCAGCTTCAAATATTATCAATAGTATTAATAATAAAAAGACTATCTCTTTAGATAAATTTATTTACAGCTTAGGAATTAGATATATTGGAGAAATTACAGCTAGATTAATAGCAGAACATTTCATCTCTCTACATAATTTATTATCAGCCCCAGACTTACGAGATCAACTACTGGGGATTGATGGCATTGGGGACAAGGTAGCTATGTCTATATCAGATTATTTTAGTCAAAAAAAGAATATCGCTTTGATTAATAAAATGTTAAAGCTAGGAGTGCAGGTTGATGATGTTCATAAAGCTAATACAGGACCTCTACTGAATACGGTTTGGGCTTTAAGTGGTAGCTTGGAGGGGGTGTCTCGCAAGCAAGCTATGAGCATGATTATAGAGGCAGGGGGGAGCGTTTCTAATAGCATCAATAGTACTACTACACATTTATTATTAGGAGAAAATGCTGGATCAAAGTTTGGTGATGCTAAAAATCAAGGATGTCAGATTGTAAGCCTAGATCAGTTTAAAAAAATGTTAAAATAACTTAATGAGTGTAGAATTAAATCCAGATTTTAGTATTGATGAGCTGGCGAGATTATCACGTTTATCCTTGGAGGCAGAAGAGAGAGCTGTATTAGAGCAAGATATAGCCTCTATTTTAGAATTTACTAAGATATTATCTGGCCAACTTTTAGATATATATGATGATTTATATCAGTCCGTGAATGTGGAGAATGTATTTCGAGAAGATGAGGTTTTTAATTGCCCAATATCTTTAGAATCTTTAGTCAACACAGATTATATTCATAATAGATATGTCAAAGTAGGAAGGGTTATGAAATGAATCTTGGTATAGCATCACTAATCCAAGCCTATAGCAATAGAGAGCTAACCTGCAAACAGGTTATAGAATATTGTTTAGAAAATATTAATAAATATAGTCAGGATTATAATGTTCTAATTAGCTATAGAGAGACAAAAGAGCTTCTTGATATTGCTGATCAGGTAGATCAAAAGATCAGTAGTGGAGAAAAGCTACTGCCATTAGAAGGGATCCCTTTTATATCCAAAGATATATTTTTAGATAAATTCTTGCCTACCACAGCAGCAAGTAAGGGCTTGGAAAATTATAAAGCCTCCTTTAATGCTACTGCTATAGAGAAACTCTTGAGTGCTGGAGCTATCTTGCTAGGCAAAGCTAATTTAGATGAATTTGCCCAAGGAGGAACAGGGGAGAATAGTGCTTTTGGGCCCACCAAGAACGCTTGGGACAAAGAACGTGTAGCTGGAGGATCATCTAGTGGTTCGGCTGTAGCTGTTGCTAAAGATATGGCTAGTTTCGCTCTAGGAACAGATACAGGTGGATCTATTCGAAATCCAGCTAGTTATAATGGACTATTTGGGTTTAAGCCTAGCTATGGAGCCATTAGCCGTTATGGGGTCATTAGTATGGCTAGTTCTCTTGATACTGTCTCTGTTATAGCCAGCAATAGCCTTGATGTTAAAATGGTTATGGAAACCTTAAAAGGGAAAGATCAAAATGATTTTACTAGCTTTAGTCTTGATTCAAAACGAGTTTTTGTAACTCCTAAAGTAGCTTTGATAAAAGAATATTATGATCCTTTAGGAGAAAAACAAAAAGCTGTTATTGATAAGGCTGTTAAGACCTTAAAAGATCAGGACATTTATGTTGATCAAATTAGTATAGAAGAACTGGCTTTAGCTTTGCCGGCCTACTATATTATTACTCCAGCTGAGGTGTCGGCCAATATGAGCCGTCATGATGGTATTTTATATGGTCATAGAACTAAAGATTATCAAGGTTTAGATGATTATTATGCCAAGACTAGAGACGAAGGCTTTGGTTTAGAAGTTAAGCGTAGGGTTATGATTGGTAGTTATGTTTTAAGTCAAGGACACAAAGATGCTTACTATTATCAAGCCCTTAAGGTTAGGGGTTTATTGTCACAGAGATTCAAGCAGATATTTACTCAATATGACGTTTTATTAGGAGCCACAACCGTAGATATTGCTCCTAAAATGGGAGAGAGCTTGGATCCTGTTAAAGCTTATCAGGCTGATATTATGACAGTTGCCAGTAATATTGTTGGTTTACCTAGCTTAAGTATGGATATGGGACGTATTGATAATATGCCTTATGGCCTACAGCTAATTAGTGCTCAAGAGCAAGACTATGCCCTGCTAGATTTCTGTAAATATTTAGAAAAACAGAAAGATGGAGATTAATAAGTGATTATAATTTGGGCTGCCTCTGTATTGTTTATTTGGATTTTACTGCTAGCTTTGGCTAGTAAGGGTGGAAAGAAGAATGCTATGCAAAAAGAAACAATAAGTTTGGATCAAGAGATGATTAGTAGGAAAATATATGAAATTGATAGCTTGCTAAAAGGTAGTCCAGCATCTGTTCGTAATGCATTACTAGAGATGGATAAATTAGTGGATTATACCTTAAAAAATAGCGGGGCCAAGGGGACTACATTCGCTGATAGGCTAAAAACCGTGGAGCATAAGATTAATAATAAAGAGGATTTATGGAAAGCACACAGACTGCGGAATAGATTTGCTCATGACTTGGGGATGGATCTTGTCCCCAGTCAGGTACAAAAAGCAGTTGCTGACATGAAGAAATCAATTATAGATTTGGGGGCAAGAATATGAGTAAATATGAATTAGTCTGCGGGATAGAAGCTCATGTACAGCTTAAAACCAAGACTAAAATGTTTTGTTCTTGTGCTTTAGATATGGATGAAAAGCAGGCTAATGTAAATATATGCCCAGTTTGTTTAGGATTACCTGGAACTTTACCCAGGCCTAATAAAAAAGCATTCGAGCTATCACTAGTGTTGGCTAAAGGCTTGCAAGCTAAAATTAATTATCACACTCGCTTTGATAGAAAAAACTATTTTTATCCAGATTTACCTAAAGGATATCAGATTACTCAGAATGACTATCCCATTGTCTTTGATGGGCATTTGCCAATATATATTGATGGAAAATGGAAAGAGATTGGTATTGAAAGAGCTCATTTAGAAGAAGATGCCGCAAAGTCTCATCACCCGGCAGGAGCAGAGTATACCTTGATAGACTACAATAGAGGAGGATCTCCACTGCTAGAAATAGTATCTAGGCCAGAAATACGCTCATCCCTAGAAGCTAGACTATACTTGCAGGAATTATATTATACAGTTGTGAATCTAGGCATTAGTGATGCTGACATGGAAAAGGGGCAATTTAAGTTTGATGTTAATGTTTCTTTACGTCCGGTGGGCTCACAGGACTTTGGCAGTAAGGTTGAACTAAAGAATCTCAATTCATTTCGTTTTGCTCAAAAAGCATTAGATTATGAATTTAAGAGACAGTCGGATTTATTAGACAAAGGCGAGTACATACCTCAAGAAACTAGAGGATATGATCAAGCCAAAGATATTACTTTTTCACAAAGAAGCAAAGAATTAGCTCAAGACTATAGATATTTTCCAGAGCCAGATATACCTCCTTTTAATTTATGGCAGGTTTTTGCGAAAGAACTAGAGACGGATTTAGACCCTAAAATACTACCAAAGACCCAGAGAGAGATATTGATTATTGGAGGGCTAGAAGAAAAATTACATGATTTGTTTTTGGGCAATAGTGAAGCTATGAATTTATTAATTGATAGTTTAGATATCTTGGGCCAAGACCATTTTTCTAAAATTACTAATTGGCTTATTGGAGATTATCAAAATATATTAAATGAGGGTAATATAGAGTCTAAATTAACTGCCAAAAATTTATCTGAGTTAATTACTTTAACGGTTGATGGGACTATTAGCAGTAAGATCGCTAAAGATATTTTTTCTGATATCGTTCGAGGAGAGAGCCCAGTTAGCATCATCCAGGCTAGAGGGTTAAGGCAAGATTCTGATCCAGAAGAGATAAGAAAAATTATACAAATAGTTTTAGATAGAAATCCTTCAGTAGTAGAGCAGTATAAGGGAGGAAATGGCAAGGTTTTAGGGTTCTTGGTGGGGATGGTGATAAAAGAAAGCCAAGGCAAGGCTAATCCAGCGATTGTGAATAAGCTCTTATTGGAAATGATGTCAAAATAGCCTATAATATTAAATATGGGACTAGAAATACTAACCATTATTATGGCTTCGGCTACTATACTATTACTGTTGATAGTATTTGCTATTTTATTTTTAGTATTTAAGATACTAAAAATAGTACGCCGTATATCTGAGACAGCTCAAGACGGTACTAAAACAGCTTTTGAGGTTATAGAAGATGTTAGGACTAAAATCATCGGTCCAGCAACATTGTCTGCTATAGCCACTAGTTTGCTGAGTAAATATTTAAAAAAGAAAAAATAAGGTCTTTCAATAGTCTTAATAATCTATTAAGACTTATGCCTTAATAGATTGACCATAGAAATATTATTTTAAAGAGGGGTTTATATTAACAGTGGCAGTTGATGCAAAAACAAAGCCATTAGACTTTGTTCACCTACATAATCATACCCACTATAGCCTATTGGATGGATTGCAAAAACTGCCTTCCATGCTAGATAGGGCTAAGGAGTTGGGACACTCTGCTATGGCCATTACGGACCATGGAGTTATGTTCGGGGCCATTGATTTCTATAAAGAAGCCATTAAGAGAAATATTAAGCCTATTATTGGGATGGAAGCTTATATTGCCCCTAGAACTATTAATGATCGCAGCAGCGAACTGGACCGCAAGCCATATCATTTAATCTTATTAGCAAAGAATTTGGCTGGCTATCATAATTTAATGAAACTTACTACTACTGCCCATTTAGAAGGCATGTATTATAAGCCGCGGATAGATCATGATTTACTAGAGCAACATAGAGAAGGATTAATAGTATTGTCTGGTTGTGCTGGGGGAGAGCTGGCTAAAGCTATTACACAAGGTGATAATAAAAAAGCTGTCGAGATAGCCACTTGGTATCAAAAGACATTTGGCGAAGATAACTATTTTTTAGAATTGCAAGATCACCCTGGCTGGGAAGAGGGAGCAAAAATAAATAGAGCCAAAATAGCTTTGGCTAAAGAGCTGGGTATTAGATATATTGTTAGCAAAGATTGTCATTATACTTTTGCCAGTGATCATATTAATCATGATCTACTGTTGTGCGTACAGACTGGTAATAAGATTAGTGATCAGAATAGATTTAGGATTGAGCAAGCTGTATATGTAGCTAGCCAAGAAGAGATTTTTAATAATAACTTTGCTGATAAGGCAGATATGGAATTGGCTTTTTCTAATACGATAGAAGTAGCCAAGATGTGTGATTTGGAACTAAAACTAGGAACAGGGCTTATACCAGTTTTTGATACCCCTAAAGGAATTGGAGAAGATGATTATTTAAAAGATATTGTTCTCAAGGGGGCAGCACGTAAATATGCTCATAAGTCAGATCAAGAAATTGCTTCCATGAATGAAAAAGATATTATAGCTTCTTTGTCAAAAGAAGTGATAGAAAGAATAGAGTTCGAGTTGTCTATTATTAGCAAAATGGGTTTTTCTGGGTACTTTTTAATAGTATCTGATCTATATCGTTATGCTAAAGAGAATGGCATACTATGTGGCCCTGGCCGAGGAAGTGCAGCTGGCTCTATTATTGCTTATTGTTCTAATATTACTATTATTGACCCTCTGCGCTGGGGGCTATTCTTTGAGAGATTTCTAAATCCAGATCGCATTAGTATGCCTGATATTGATATGGATTTTGCCGATGACAGAAGAGATGAAATTATAAATTATGCTACCGATAAATATGGGGCAGATAAGGTAGCGCATATTATTACTTTTGGTACTATGGCAGCTCGCAATGCCATCAGAGATGTGGGGCGAGTATTAGATATACCTTTGGCTGAGGTTGATAAGATCGCAAAATCAGTTCCTCCTCCTGTACAAGGCAAGCATACCCCATTAAAAAAACATTTAGAAAAAGTGGAAGAGCTAAAGGTATTTTATAAAAATCCAATCTATAAACAATTATTGGATGGGGCTATTAGCTTAGAGGGAACTATTCGCAATGACGGGGTACATGCTTCGGCTGTAGTGATTGCTCCAGAACCAATTATTAATTTTACTCCTTTAAAGAAGGCTTCTTCTGGAGTGATATGTACTCAGTATTCTATGAATCCAATAGAGGACGTGGGCCTATTAAAATTTGATTTTTTGGGTCTGTCAAACCTAACTATCATTAAAAATTGTCTTAGAATTATTAAAAAAGTTTATGGAGAAGACATTGATGTGGAAAATATCCCTATTGATGACAAGAAAACATTTGAACTGCTAGCTGCAGCCAAGACCACTGGAGTATTTCAGCTAGAATCTAATGGCATGAAAAAATATATTAAGAAATTATCTCCTACTAGCTTTGAAGATATAGTAGCCATGGTAGCTATCTATAGACCAGGGCCCATGCAGTGGATAGATGATTTTATTAATCGCAAACACCACCCTGACCAAATCCAATATGGACATCCTAAGATGAAGGCAGTTCTAGAAAGTACTTATGGCATTATTGTTTATCAAGAACAAGTGATGCAGATATCTAAAGATTTATGTGGCTTTACAGGGGCCCAGTCTGATACTCTGCGTAAAGCTATGGGCAAAAAACAGGCTGATACTTTAGCGAAAATGAAAGAGAGTTTTATAGAGGGAGCCATAGAACACAGTGGGGTAGAGAGGGATTTTGTAGAGCAGCTATGGACTAGCTTAGAGGACTTTTCGGCTTATTGTTTTAATAAATCTCATGCTGCTTGTTATGGTCTAATTGCTATCTGGACAGCATATCTTAAAGCACACTATCCAGCTCCTTTTATGGCTGCTTTAATGACTAGTGATTACTCGGACATAGAGAGAATAGCCGTAGATATAGATGAAGCATCTAAGATGGGTATTAATGTCTTGCCCCCAGACATTAATCATAGCTTTGCTGAGTTTGCCATCAGTTCTAGGGAGGAAGGCGATGGATATGATATACGATTTGGTTTAATGGCGATTAAAAATGTTTCTACTAATCAAGTTAAGGTTATTATCAATGAAAGAGATACTAATGGCCATTTCCGTGACTTTAATGATTTTGTAACCAGGATTGCCAAATCTAGTGATTCTCCTAATAAAAAAACATTAGAATCTTTGATCAAAGTAGGAGCTTTTGATAGCCTCTTTAAGGATTTGGATCCAATAAATATACGTCCTATGTTACTGGCAAATATGGATAAAATTACTAGTAGTATATCTTCATTTGGCAAGAGTATGAATAATAAACAGACCGATCTATTCGGTGGGGAGCTAGTAAAAAATCTAGAGCTTAATATAGTATTTGATACTGCTTTTGAAAATATAGATCCATCAGAGCTATTGGCTTATGAAAAAGAATTATTAGGGCTATATATATCGGATCATCCATTAAAGAAGTGGCAATCATATTTAAAAGCTAAAACATATGATTTTGGGAACCATATCGTAGAAGATCATAATAAATCTATTGAGACAGGTGGGGTGATACGTAGTATTAAAGACATACAAACCAAAAATGGGCAGAAGATGGCTTTTGTATCTTTGGCTAGTGTTTATGGTGATATTGAAGTAGTTATATTCCCTAAATTATATGAACAATATGCTGATGTATTAGTCATAGATAAGCTTTTATATGTATATGGAAAGTTGCAGATGTATGATCAAAACAATAATGTTTTGGATAGATCCAAGGTATTGGCTGATAAGATGGAGGAATTATTAAATCATGATTCCGATGATTTGACTATTAATAAAGAGATGAAGCCAGTAAAGACAGAGGTCATTAGTATTAATAAAGATGTAGATATATATGAAAAAGACCACAAGCTATATATTATAATCAGACATCATAGTGCTCAGACATTAAGTGATCTTGGTCAAGGGCTGGTGATGGCCAGTGGGAAGATGGAGGTGGTCTTAGAGATTGTATCTGGGGGAATCAAGAAGAAATTTAAACTACCAAATAAAGTAAAGAATTTAGTGGTATTAGAGGAAGCTTTAAAAAAAGTGCTATAAATTTCTAGTCCAAATAGGTCTTTAATAGACCATTGAAATTTAATATTTGCTTTGGTACAATACTATAGATATGTCAAATGTTTTGGTGCAAAATTACTCTAAAAAGTTCAAGAAACCATCCCTGATTGATGTTAGGGTGGGTGATTTAGTTAAAGTGCATCAGATCATTAGAGAAGGTAATAAAACTAGAACTCAAGTCTTTGAAGGAGTTGTTATTAGGCATACTAAGCCCAAATCTCTGCAGGCTAGTATTCTGGTACGTAAAGTATCTTATTCTGTTGGTGTAGAAAAAGGATGGTTACTGCACTCCCCTAATATTGAAAAAATAGAAATTATGAAAAGATCAAAAGTCAGAAGAGCCTTCTTGACTTATCTGAGAGGTTTGAGGGGCAAGGCTGCAAAATTAAAAGACTTAGGTTTAAATACACAAGATTTACAATCCACCATAGAACAAGATCTTGGTAATAGCCAAAGTCCGTCAAATGAAGCTGTGGATGAGAAGTTGGCAAGTGGCAATGCAGAAGATGAGAATTCATCAGAAGGTGTATATGGCAATAAATCTACTCCAGTAGAAGACCAAGTAGCTACAGAAGTCTAAAAAATAACTTTTATCTTTTAATTTTATTGCTCTATGTCTAAAAGTCTTGGTTCATATGGTGAAGATGTGGCTGTGAGCTATTTATTAGATCAAGGTTTTGAAATAATTGATCGAAACATTAGTGTAGCGAGACTATTTGAAATAGACATATTGGCCCTTAAGCCACCATATTTAGTTATAGTGGAAGTCAAAACTAGAAGCTCCGATAGTTTTGGAGGAGGAGTTAGTGCTATCAATTACAGAAAGAAGGCAATTATGCTTAGATCTATCCCCTGGATACGGAATAGGTATAAGCAGTATCAAGGATATCATATACGTTTTGACGCTGTGATTATTTTGATTAAAGGTGAGGATAATTTTATCAATTATTATCCAGACTGTATAGAGTATAATGGCTAGGTAGTTATGAATTACACAAGTTTTTTTTGACTTTTAATTATAGTTCATGTTAAACTATTTAGACTGAGTTTTGTTCTCATCAACAGAACTCAGTATTTAATTAAAGACTGTGACTAACGACAAAAAAGCCAGCCTTCAATGGGCTGGCTTTTTTTATTAATATCATTATTTTAAAATGAAGGAGAAATCATGCTAGACGTAATGGATGAAAAATTTATTGGAGCCATTGAGCAGATTTGTATAGAAAAAGGTCTAGAAGAAGATAAAATGTATGAAGTTGTAGAGCAAGCTATAGCTAGTGCTTGGCAAAAAGACTATGCTATAGATGATTTGCAACCAGTACGAGTAGAAATCGATAGGGATAGTAAAAAGATATCTATTTTTGTAGAGAAAACAATTGTAGAAGGTAAAGTGTCTGATGATGCTAGCTATATTTCTTTGTCTGAAGTATTAAAGAAAAATACCAAGGCTAAAGCTGGAGATACTATGGAGGTAGAGGTGCATCCTGAAAGCTTTGGACGTATTGCTGCACAGGCTGCCAAGCATGTTATTTTATCCAGAATTCGAGACTTAGAAAAAGAAATGATTATAGAAGAATATTCAGAAAAAGTAGATACCATCATTAATGGTATAGTACAAAGGATAGAGTATGGTAATGTTTACTTTGATCTAGGACGAGGCATAGGAGTTATGCCTTATAGAGAACAAGTTAAAAACGAAAAGTATTATCCTGGACAAAGGCTGAAGGTCTATATTGCCAAAGTGGAAGAAGATTTAAGAGGCCCAAGGGTGATAGTTTCTAGAGCTGCTGCTGGTCTAATTCGAGAATTGTTTAATCTAGAAGTGCCCGAAGTAGAGGGTGGCACAGTGGAGATTGTTTCTGTAGTTAGAGAGGCTGGAGTTCGTACTAAGATGTCTGTTAAGGCCACCATGGAAGGAATAGATCCTGTTGGTACTTTTGTAGGGGGCAGAGGGACTAGAGTACAAGCCGTGCGTTCTGAAATTGGTAGTGAGAAAATAGATATTATTGTTTATAGCGATGATATTAAAGAATATATTACTAATTCCTTGAGCCCAACTCAGATAACCTCTATAGATTTAGATGAAGATAATCAGAGTGCTAAAGTTAATGTAACTGAAGATCAGTTCTCTTTAGCCATTGGTAGTGGAGGGCAAAATGTCCGCTTAGCTTCTCGCCTAACTGGCTGGAATCTAGATATAGCACAAGTAGAAGGGATTGCCAATGCTACTGTAGTAAAAAATAAGAAAAAAATAGATTCTGAAGACAGTTTATTAAGTGCTGTGGATGGGGAATAGTTTAAACTTTTGAACTGATTATTTTAAAACTTGGTTGTTATAGTAATCTAATAAGTCAAAATAATAACTTGTAATTTAGTAGATTACTATATAGTCATCATGGTTTTGGATTTGAAGCTTCAAAATTCTATACTTATAATATAAGGGAGTATATAAAATTATGATAGATCTTAATAGCCCTGAATTTGAGCGTTTTACTAAGAATTATAAAACTATTCTTAGTATGTCTACCGATATTGCTAAGAATTTGGGAGATAGGTGGATTAGTAGCGAACATTTATTGCTGGCTATCTTGAAAAATACTGACTCTGTTGCTTCTAAAATACTGGTGGATCATGGTATTAGTTTAGATAAAATTAGAGTAGCTGTGCCTGTGCCTGTAGATAGCAGTGATGATTTAAAATGGTCTAATGGAGTAAATAATATTGTTCTAGATAGTGTAAAAATTGCCAGAGACTTTGGCTATCATTGGATAGGTTCAGAACATTTATTAATGTCTATGCTTACCCAAGGAACAGGTAAAGCTTTACTCAAAATAAGGTCTATAACTGAGATTGATCAGATTGTAGAAGATTTAGCTTTATTGATGCGTGAGCATTATCAAAATGGGAGTGCAAAAGCAAAAGACCATACTCCTGTGATATTAAATAGTCTGGCCATTAATTTAAATGAAAAAGCTCTTAAGGGAGAATTGCGTCCAGTGATTGGACGAGAGAATGAGGTGGATAAATTATTAACAGTATTAGGACGTAAAGTAAAGAATAATGCTATTTTAATAGGTGATGCTGGTGTGGGCAAAACTGCTATAGTAGAAGGTCTGGCCCAGAGAATAGTACAAAAAAATGTACCTGCCAACTTTAAAGATAAAGTTATTATGATGTTAGACATGGCTAGTGTGGTGGCTGGAACTAAATATAGAGGAGAATTCGAGGAGAAGATTAAAAAGATTATTAAAGAATTAGAACATAATAAAAATATTATTCTTTTAATAGACGAGATACATACAATTGTAGGTTCGGGAACATCGGACGGGACACTGGATGCAGCTAATATTTTAAAAAACCCCTTATCTAGAGGAGTATTGCAGATTATCGGGACCACCACAAAAGATGAGTACCATAAACATATTAGATCAGACCATGCCCTAAGCCGTAGGTTTATTAGTATAGATATTAATGAACCTAGTAAAGAAGCAGTATTAGAAATCCTGACCAAAGCCTCAGATTATATAATATCTAATCAAAATGTCAGTATAGATAATGGGGTATTGGAGGCCGTAACAGAAATGAGTAGTTATATTGATTTGCATCGTAAAAATCCAGACAAAGCTATAGATTTATTAGATGATGTTGTGGCGTATAAACTACTATTAGCCAGTAAGAGCGAGCCAGCCAATAAAGCTGAGCTGATCAGTAGTATTAGCGAAAAACAAGATGAAATAGAATTGGCTTTACAATTACAAGATTATCAGAAGGCCGCCGAGGTTAAGACGGAGTTGATTCGACTGCAAGAGCAGCTACGTATAGTTAATAGTAAAATTAAAAAAAATATTATTACTATCAAGGATATTGCTTCTAGAGTAGAAGAGCTTTCTGGGCTAAGTAGTGAATATTTATTAAATAAAATAAATTCTAAAGCAGATCAATCTAAGCATATTGCTTCACTTGGTTCAAGGTTAAAAAAGATTATTATAGGCCAAGATCAGGCTATTGATGATTTAGTTTTAGTGGTAGAAAGAGCATATCTTGGCATAACTGATGGCAGCAGGCCTTTGGGCAGCTTCTTATTCTTGGGGCCAACTGGGGTGGGTAAAAGTTATTTAGCGTCTAGTCTAGCTCTAGAGCTATTCGGAAGTAAAGACAATTTTATAAAAGTTGATATGAGCGAATTCGCTTCCAGCCACCATAGTGCTAGAATTGTAGGAGCTCCTCCAGGGTATGTAGGTCATAATGACCGTAATATATTTTTAGAAAAAGTACAAAAGAGACCTGGTAGTGTAATTTTATTTGATGAAATAGAAAAAGCTCATAGTGAAGTACATCATTTGATGTTGCAAATATTAGAAGATGGTAAAATTACTGATGCCAAGGGTATAGAGATAGACTTTAGTCAGTCAATCATCATCATGACCAGTAATATTGGTGCACACAAACTAGGCAGTAAAAAAGGGTTTGGTTTTAGTATTGATGACAATTTATCTGGCCAAGAAGTTAAGTCTATTATCTCTGGTGAACTATTAAAATCTTTATCTCCTGAGTTCATTAACAGATTAGATTTTGTGATTGGTTTTTCTAGCTTGTCTAATAAAGACCATGAACAGATCTTTAATCTTGAGCTTAGTAAGTTAATAAAACGTTTAGGTAAATATGATTTAAAGCTTAGCGCAAGTGTAGCAGCCAAAAAATATTTAATAAATCTAGCCTTATCTGAAAACATGGGGGCAAGACCTATGCGCAGAATATTGCTCTCTCATGTTGAGCGAGTTTTAATACAAAAACTAGTACAAAAAGAAATTAAGACTGGTGATAAAGTGATTATAGATTATCAGAACGATAAAATCGTATTATGCCCAAAGAAAAAATAACATTTATTTGCAGCGAATGTAGTGCTAGCTATATTAAATGGCAAGGGCAATGTAGTAGCTGTAGTGGCTGGAATACGATTATAGAGAATGTTTCTACTGCTAATGTTATAGATAATTTTAATCGAGTAAAGGCTAGTGACAATAAAATCAGTAAGTCTGATCAAAAAAGATTAGCCACAGATATTAACGGATTAGATATGGTCTTGGGTGGAGGAATTATGCCTGGGTCTTTGACACTGCTAGCTGGAGACCCTGGCATAGGAAAATCAACTTTGCTATTAAAGGTGATAGATAATATCAGCGCTAAACATAAAGCCCTGTATGTGAGTGGAGAGGAGACTAGCTACCAGGTATCTGATAGAGCTCATAGGTTGGGACTAAAGAATCTAAACTTTGACATTATTAATACTAATAGCTTAGATAAACTCAGAGAATTAGTACAAAAAGAGTTGCCAGCGGTGGTAGTGATAGATTCTATTCAGACATTTGGTTCAGGGGGTATGATGATTAGTACTATTAATCAAATAGTCCATAATACTGCTCAAATATTGGCTATAGCCAAAAGTAGTAATACAGCTTTTATCATTGTAGGCCATATTACTAAAAGTGGAGCTTTGGCTGGACCTAAAGCTTTAGAGCATTTAGTAGACACAGTATTATTCTTTACAGGAGATTCTAATGGCACAGTACGTTATTTAAAATCTATTAAGAATCGCTTTGGATCGACTGGAGAGATAGCTGGATTTGAAATGGCTAGTAGTGGGCTAATGGCCGTAGATGATATTAGTAAATTTTTAATGTCCGAAAAGCAAGACTTTGCTGGTAGTGTATTCTTTTCTTTAAAAGAGGCGCAAAGACCATTGATATTAGAAGTACAGGCCCTCACATCGACCACTAGTTTTGGTTTTGCTAAAAGGAGTAGTAGCGGGGTAGATCTGGCTAGACTAAATATGCTAGTAGCCATATTAAGCAAAAGAGGTAATATGACTAAATTAGGGAATTTAGATGTTTATGTTAATATAATTGGAGGAGTTAAGGTCACAGATCCTGGCCTAGACCTAGCAGCAGCACTAGCTATTATGAGTAGTTATTATAATTATATTATTCCTTCCAATTATTTAGCTTTGGGAGAGATAGGACTAGGGGGAGAGATTAGAAAGTGCAGCTATATGGCTGATAGGCTTAATGAAGCTAAGAAATATGGCATTAAATATATTATCGGCCCAAGTAATTATAAAAATAAAGATCAGGACATAAGCTATATTGGCTTTAACCAAATTAAAGATTTGGTGTCTTGGATTAAAGAGAAAAAAGGAGAATAAATATGTTAGATTATTTAATTATATTAATGCTGGTAGTGATATTAGCATTAATGATACTACAGTTATTAAAAAATAGTAATACCCCCATCATTAAAAACGAAAAACAGGTTTTAATCGATACTTCGGTTTTAATAGATGGACGTTTATTGGATGTGGTTTCTAGTGGTTTTTTAAACTTTGAATTAATCACCCCCAGATTTGTATTATTAGAACTACAAAATATTGCCGATAGTACTGATAGTATCAGACGGCTTAGGGGGAGAAGGGGGCTAGAAGTATTAAATCAGATTGTCCAGCTAGCCAAACATAAAGTCATAGATGAGGACCCTGTTCATATTAAAGAAGTAGATAGTAAATTAATTTATTTAGCCAATAAATATAAGGCCAATATTATTACTACGGATTATAATTTAAACAAAGTAGCATCAGTCGAAGGTATTGGAGTACTCAATATTAATGATTTGGCCAATAGCTTAAAAGCCGTGCTGATTCCAGGAGAGAAATTTAATATTAAAATTATTCAAGCTGGAAAAGAAAAGGGACAAGGGGTAGGGTATTTACCAGATGGAACTATGATTGTAGTGGATAAAGCCTCCAAAATGATTAATAAGAATGTTAATATTGTTGTTAATAAAATATTTCAAACTAGTGCTGGGAAAATGATTTTTGCTGAAATAGTTTAGGTTTTACTATATGCCTTAGGCCTCTTTTCTTTGTTATCATATTAAAAACAATTTCATGAGTTAGGAGCTTAAGTAAGCCTTTTTTGGGCCACTAAATCATTTAATAGTCAGCCTTAAAACAGAGACTAGATTAATGTAGCTAAAAAATCTTTAGGCATCTAGCGTGTATCTTTAGATTAACTTTACATTATTTTTATAGAGATGAAAGAGATTGAAATATAATATTAGGTCATTTTAAGCCTACAAAGAATCAGATATTTATTGGGCAAGAATTAAGATTATTGCAAAAACTATATGAATATCATTTATAATAGTAAATATGAAAGGCAAAGCATTTGATTCAGACAAGGTTAGAGATCTCATTAGAGCCATATTATCGATAGAAGACAGAGATCAGTGCTACCGCTTTTTAAGAGATTTGACATCATCTACAGAAATTAGTGCTTTCGCTGATCGTTTACGGGTAGCCAAGATGTTGTATGAAGGATCTAGTTATAGAGACATCACTAAAAAGACAGGAGTTAGCTCTGCTACTATCGCTAAAATTGCTAAAAGTATGCATGATGGTAATGGAGGATTACTGGCTATAGTAAAGAAGATTAATGATATCCCAGCTGATCTCTATGCAAAGCAGATAGACAAAAAGGCCATTAACCCTGATAATGGTAAATTAAATGGCAACCATCAATACAGAGGATGGAGACAAGCTTTTTTGACAGTTGTTGATTCAAACGACTAGAGGTTTTAGCTATAAGAACCAAGAGAAACCAAGCTGTAAAAGTAATATTTTTATCATTATTTCTACTACAAAGCTTTGGCGACTATTAAATATTTAGCGCTAAAGAAAAGCTTAATATTGTTGAAATAATAAAATTCTAGAGTTTAGAAGCTAAGGTTAGTACTAACTCCAGCACTATTAGTAATAGTAGCCGTAACATTGCCTGTTAGGTTATTATTAAACCCTCCCCAGCTATATGGCATGGTATTATCCACTCCTTGACTCACTCCATTATAAAATAGCTCCACCTGAGCAATGGTATAAGGAGCTACATTGCTAGCGCTAACACTACAAGTATTCCCGGCACAGTTGATGGACCCAGCCGGAGCATTGGCAGAAGATACATTGATGGTATTGGACCCGCTGCTATATAGGGCTTGATCCACTATTTTAGCACTGAGATAGTGCGCTCCAGGTGTGTTAAAGGTATATGTGGTGTTATATGTTCCAGGGCTAGTAATATCTATTCTGAGAGCTGGATTATTATCAGCTAAAATAATAGCCTCTTTTAAGGGATGAGTACCAGCTGATATATTCATCACAATAGTATATGTTGGGCCTCCTCCAGTAGAGCTAATACTAATGCCCGGTAGGGCATCAGAGCAGCTATGCACATCATCGTTCTCTGTGGGGATAGCTCCTATGGTACTTCCAAGACTGCCAGCTAAAGCTTGAACGGGGGCATTCCAGTTATTAAAGTTAGGGTTACCAGGATCAATTTCGGCTTGTATATAAGATGAAGATACTTCTTCTCTGGCATCGACAGGGGTACAGTCAGTAGCTAGTTTTTTGCTGACTTTGTCTATTACAGCTTTTTTGCCATCTTTGGCCGGTATGACTTTATACCAGCTGGGGAATAGATCTTTTCTTTGTTGTTTAGTAGCGGGGGTAACAGCTTTACCAGTAAATCCATCAATAGTAATTTCTTGAATACCAGCCGGCCTAGAGAATTGTTCTATTGGTTGTCCGGACAATGCTTCGCGCATATATTTATTCCAAATAGGGGCAGCTATAGCTCCACTAGAAGAAAGCATGGGAGCGTTATCATTATTTCCAACCCATATTCCAGTAACAAAACTAGGCGTAAACCCAATGGCCCAGGCATCATTGAAATATTCGGTCGTACCGGTTTTTACTGCAGCTGGCCTATTGCCTAAGTACATAGGGTTGTTTACTCCCCATAGACCTAGAGATGTTCTAGCGTTATTATCACTCATCATATCTGTTACCAAAAAAGCAATTTGAGGATCTAATACAGGTGTAGATTTTATTTTATCAGCCTTAAAATCCTCTAGGACACTTTCTTTTCCTCTAGGGTCTACTTGGGTGATTTTTAATATTGATCTTTGGTCTATTTTATTGCCTCCCATGGCTAAGACACTATAAGCCTGTATCATATCTGTGAGCTTAACTTCACTAGCTCCTAGAGCAAAGCTCGGGCCATAATTTTGAAAGTTTCCTATGGTAGTTATACCCATATCAGTGGCAGTTTGTAATGTTTCTGGTATACCTCCAATCATGATGGCTTTTACGGCTGGGATATTTAAGGAAGAGCCAATAGCTTGTCTAAAAGATATGGCTCCATAATTTTTACGAGTATAATTATGAGGCTTATAATTGTTATAGCCAAAGTCTGTAGGCACGTCATAAACTGTACTACCTGGCCCCCAATTTCCTTTAAATAAAGAAGAATAAACTATGGGCTTGATGCTAGATCCAGGCTGTCTTAGTGATGTAGTTACATTGACATTACCATAGTTAGGTTCACTATAATCATGGCTACCAACCATGGCCAGTATTTCACCAGTTTGAGGGTTCGATGCTACCAACCCCACATTTGATCCTCCAAGATTACGGACATTGGTCATTTGTTCATTGATAGTTCGCTCAGCTAGCTCTTGTTTGCCAATGTCTAGTGAAGTGATTACTTTTAAGCCACCTTCATTTACCTTTTTAATACCATATTTTTGTTCTAATTGTGACCTTACATATTCAACAAAATGAGGAGCTTTAGCATCCACATAAGCTCTACGGGGTTTGATTTTGGCTAGAATATCCACCTTAATAGCCTCGTCATACTCTTGTTGTGAAATGTATTTCTGATCTAGCATTTTACTTAGTACTAATTTTTGACGAGCCACTAGAGCCTCTGTATTCCCAAAGTAAGGGGAATAATAAGTTGGTCTTTGGGGGAGAGAAGCTAGCATAGCAGACTCAGCTATATCTAGGTCTATAGCGTCTTTATCAAAGTAGGACTTAGCTGCTGCCTGCACTCCATAAGTAGTAGAGCCATATGGTATTTCGTTTAGGTATATTTTCAATATATCGTCTTTTTTATATATCTGTTCGATTTCTATGGCCAGTATGAGTTCTTTAATTTTTCTGGGGACAGTTCTCTCATTTGTTAATAGTGCATTCTTTACTAACTGCTGCGTAATAGTAGAGCCTCCCTGGGTATTACGCTTTACTAATGTGAAGTAAAAGGCTCTTACTATGCCCTGTGGGCTAAATGCTCCATGTTTATAAAAATCTTTATCTTCTATGGCTACAGTAGCATCTTTGATATGTTTTGACATTTTATCAAAGCCCACTATAGTACGATTTTTATCTCCATATATTTCATATAGCAGGGTATTACCAGTACGGTCATATAGCTTAGTAGTTTGTTCAGAATTAAATTTGCTATTGATTTTATCAGGACTAGGTAAGTCCTTGGCATACCATAGGAATATAGCTAAAGCGGCTATGAATCCTATAATAGCTATTATAATAGCTATTCTTAATAGTTTTTTAACTTTGCTTTTCTTATTTTTAGGGTTCTTTTTCCCTATTCGGCTGAATTTTAATCTAGTCTTTTGCCAATTGGATTCTTTTAGTTTAATAGTTTTTTTTTGCTTTTTAGTAGCAGTTCTAGAGGTGATTCTATTATCTATATTTCTATTAAAGGAACTACTACGATTAACTTGACGAGCTTTTTTGGGAGTATTCTTATTTGGCATAGCAATATTATTTATAATTATCTCACACTTAATTCGTCTCTTTCAACTATAGCTCTTAAGTTATTTTAAAGATATTTCGTTGATAATAAATTATATAGTAATCTATACATATGAATAAAGAAGTTAGAGATAGATTAATAGATGAACTATTATCTAGAAACGTGGAACATATTGTTGGTAAAGAAGATCTAATAAAAGATCTTAAAACCAAGAAATTAAGAGTAAAATTGGGCATAGATCCTACTAGTGGAAATATTCATCTAGGAAGAGCTATTCCTCTACATAAGTTAAAACAGTTTCAAAACCTAGGACACAAGGTGGTATTGGTAATAGGAGATTTTACAGCTCAAATAGGTGATGCTAGTGATAAAGATAGTGAAAGAAAGCCTTTGAGTAAAAAACAAATTATTAGTAATATGAAAGATTATATAGATCAAATAGGTTTAATAATAGATTTGGATCAAGCTGAAATTCATTATAATAGCCAGTGGCTAGAGGGGCTTAAGCTAGATGATGTTCTAGAATTAAGTGATTTATTTACTGTTGCTCAGATGATAGAGCGCGATAATTTCTCTAAAAGGATTAAGGCCAATAAACCAATTAGTCTTAAAGAATTTATGTATCCCTTAATGCAAGGCTATGATTCTGTAGTATTAAGAGCAGATATTGAATTAGGGGGAACAGACCAGCTTTTCAATCTTCATGCTGGTAGAGTTCTGCAAAGGCATTTCGGACAAAAGCCACAAAGCCTAATGACATTTGGTCTATTAATAGGCACAGATGGCCGTAAGATGAGTTCTAGCTGGGGGAATGTGATTAATCTAAAAGATAGCGCTGATGAGATGTTTGCTAAACTCATGATGGTTAGCGATGATAACTTAAAAATATATATGGATAAGTGCAGTAGTTTTAGCGTGGATGAGACTAATGCTTTAGTAAAAGAAATCGAGAACGGAGCCAATCCTAGAGATATTAAATTGCTATTAGCCAGTAATATTACTAGCATATATCATGGGGTAGAACATGCTTCTAGGGCTCATGATAAATGGGTCCAGCGCTTTAGTGATAAGGTGATCAGTAGCGATGACATGTCTAGTGTGGCTCTAGATTATGGATCACATATAGTGATAGATTTATATTCAAATTTATTTAAACTTAGCAAATCTGAAACTAGAAGGCTTTTGTCTCAAAAAGGGCTAAAGCATAATGGAAAAATATTAGTATCAGATACTATGGTGATCCAGAGTAAAGATATATTATCTATTGGTAAACTCAGGCATTTTATAGTGACTTAAGAATCCTTAATCAGAAAGGCACAATAGTGGTTAATACTAGCCTAGAGAAATTACATTTAATAGGTCCTTTAACTATTAAAAAGTTTAGTAAATTAAATATACATAGTAGTTCTGACCTTATAAGACATTGGCCTTATAGGTATGAAGATTATGGGTTAATTAAAAATATTAGCAGTCTTAAAATAGGGAATATTTTTATATATGCTACTTTAGATGATTTTAAAATAGGTAGAACAAAAAATAAAAGGTTGTCCATAATAGAGGCTATTTTTAGTGACAACAGTGGAGTGATTAAAGTAGTTTGGTTTAATCAGCCTTACTTAAGTAAAAGTCTACGCATAGGAGAAAGCTATTATTTACGAGGTAAGTATGATTTTTCTTATGGTCGTTTAATCATACAGAATCCCAAGATTGTGAATGATTATGATCAGAATAATCAAGGTATTGTTAATTTTTATCCTGCTACTGCTGGTCTAAAATCTCTTCAAATTAATAAAATAATTCATAGTAATTGGGAAGCTCTTTTTTCTACCCAAAAAGATAACTTGCCAAAGCTAGTTAGTAAAGAACTAGGTATATATCCTACTAAAGAAGCAATTAAATACTTACATTATCCCCAAAATTTAGAGCAGGTCAAAAAAGCTCAGCGAACGATTACCACAGAACGAATTTTCTCTATTATTCATGAATCTTTACTGGCTAAAGCAGATAGTAGGAATAAACCTTTTCATGATCTAGTATTCCATCAAGAAGACTTCAAGAGCTTTATTAATAATTTACCTTATGAGCTAACAGATAGTCAGAAGAAAAATATCTGGTACTTTATTACTACTAGCAGCAAAGAAGCAGCTAATATTTTAATGACAGGAGATGTGGGTTCTGGCAAAACTATTGTAGCTTTGATGATGGCTATACATGCTATTTTAAATAATAAACAAGTATTGTTCATTGCCCCTACAGCCAGCCTTGTTAGGCAGCATTATCAGAATGCTTTACTATATTTTACTAAGATCAAAAAAAAGATTAATATTTTAACAGCAGCCAACAAAAAGAGTGAAAAAGACAATATTGTTTCTAGTTTTAATAGTCAAAAAACCTCTCTTTTATTTGCTACTCATAGTATTTTTAAAAGTGGTATTGATTTAGGACAAGTGGGCCTGATCATTTTTGATGAAGAGCATAAATTTGGCGTAGAGCAAAGACGATTTTTTGAAGAATACTTAAATGATTTTAATATTACTCCACATCTAATTAGTATGAGTGCTACTCCTATCCCCAGAAGTTTGGCCATGAGTCTCTTTGCCAATAGGCATATACTATTTTTGGAAACTATTAAAAAATTAAGACAACCTATTACCACACAGCTATTAGATAAAAATGATAGTAGAATAATTACTAAAATAAAATCAGAATTAAAAGCCAAGCATCAGATATATATAGTGATCCCTCGTATTGGCAGCGCTCAGCTAGAAGAAGAAAGTGAAATCAAGATAGAGAATGGTCATGCTGTTTATGAGGAAATAAAGACCATGTTTAGTGATTATCAAGTGGAATATTTACATAGTAAAAAAAAGGTTGCTGAGAAAGAAGAAATTATGACTGGTTTTACTACTGGGGAGATAGATATTTTAATAGCCACTACCATGATAGAAGTGGGAATAGATAATGCCAATGCTACAGTGATGTGGATTAGGGGGGCTGATTTTTTTGGACTATCCACATTGCATCAGCTTAGAGGAAGGGTAGGGAGGTCGAGCTTAAAAAGCTTTTGCTTTATTTCTCCTACTGATAAAAATAGCGACATCAAACGATTAAAGGTACTAGAAAAAGTCGATGATGGTTTTGCCTTAGCTCAAGCAGATTTAGCTACCAGAGGGCCAGGAGAAATATTCGGGCCAGAACAGTCTGGGTTAGGTATGTTTGGTAGAGATATACTAAGCCCAGAGATGCTAACTCCAGTAGAGATCAATAGAATTAAAATAGTAGTTAGTAGCTATATGAAAACAAAATAGGCATCAAAGCTTTGTAATTGCTATAATTAAAGAAGTTTATTAATAATTTAAAAGGTTTATATGAATTCTGGTTTTTTAACCGTGCTGACCAAGGGGAAGCTTAAAAAAGTAGGAGTACATCAGCGTCTGGATCAAGCTGCTTATAGTGTTTTAAAACAGCAATCTTTATTAAAAGGATTACCAGACTTAAGTGATATTTTATTTTTTGAGGGCTATAATGGGCCAGATGGACTCAAGGTTAAAGGCAAGCACGATACTAATCATTTATGGGAACCAATAGAAGAGATTGGACAATTAAAACGATTTGTTAAGGTTAATTTTGATAATACAGTAGCAGCTATTAGAAATAGAGATGATGATAAGGCCGCTTTTGAAATGGCTTGGCTGGCTCATTTTTTGACTGATGGGCTGACTCCAGCTCATCATATAGATGATTTATATATGCCTAAGATTCGAAGAATATCAGCTTTAAATGCTTGGGAGTTTTTAAAGTCCATCCCCAGGCAACATGTCATTTTTGAAAGTCTTACTGGAGGGGTACTGTGGTTAAGAAAAATAGATAAGACTAAACATATGCTGTTGGTAGAAGAAATCAAAAAGGAAGGCATAGAAGCTGTCTTTGTGAGAGAATCAAAGAAGATAGCCAAGCTGGATATATATAATAAGTTTTTAGACAAAGGATGGTCTTTAGAGGTAGCTCATATGATACTGCGAAAAACCGTTCCATCTATAGTAATCTTAATTGCTTCGGCCTGGGCAGCCGCCAGAGATATTGCTTATGAGCCGAAAGGTTAAAATTGACTTTAAGTCTCATCATGCCAAGAGAGTTAGACCTATACAAAACAAAGTTCTATTATCTATCTTTAATACCTTAGGAGATATTAAAGGGCTGAGTGTATTGGATTTATATGCTGGCATTGGTAGCCTTGCTATAGAAGCTTTAAGCCAAGGTGCGAGCACAGTAGACCTAGTAGATATATCTAAGACTAATCTTGATTTTATTAAGCATAAATATGATACTTACAGAGATAGAATGAATATTTTTAATACTAAAGTAGAAACATTTATTACATCTAATAATAAAGAATATGACCTTATATTTTTCGACCCACCATATGCTTTATTTGATCAGAATATAGCTTTAGATGCCTTGGATTTGCTAAAATCAAAAGGAGTAATGGTACTTTCTATGAGCTCGAAAATACAGCTAAATTCTTTTGGCCCCAAAGCTTCTGTTTATAAGGAGAGGTTGTTTGGAGGGACAAAGATAATTTATCTGGTGAAAAAGTAGTAATGCGGATGTGGTGGAATGGTAGACACGCTAGCCTTAGAAGCTAGTGGGGGTGACCCCGTGAAGGTTCAAGTCCTTTCATCCGCACCAAAATTGATTTTTTTTTCAATAGATCTAGAGTCGCTCTAAAACTTTAGTTGTCTCGGTTAACCATTTTATTAATCCAAATTTTCTGGATATTAAAGTTTTTGGGCTGTCATAGTCTATAAACTATTATGGCGAAAATTTAGGTTAAAAAATATTGACTTTTTTATAATAGTTTATTATAGTATCTGTACTATACTTGGTTCAAGCATAGATCTATTAGCTACTGGGAAGACTAGCCTGCAAGGCCATTAATATGGCTGTTTATTTATTTCTCTTTGAAATGGGATGATTAAAGATAATGAAAATATATTTAATCATCCCATTTCAACACACAAAAGGAGAACTAACTATGGGTAAGTTAATTAAAAAAGTAGCCATGATGCCGTTGGCCATT
Source organism: uncultured Candidatus Saccharibacteria bacterium (assembly GCA_964478695.1). Classification (GTDB taxonomy): domain Bacteria; phylum Patescibacteriota; class Saccharimonadia; order JAGOAT01; family CAYZIP01; genus CAYZIP01. Next base: position 39,015 of record CAYZIP010000004.1, on the reverse strand, counting down.
ATAGCCATCTCAATGCTGATGATGGGGGCAGCATGTGACAGCAAGGCTCAAGTAGCCTCTGAGAATCTCTCGAAGGCTGCCGATTCCTTCGAAATTAATCGAAGAATTGTCTTCTTCAACGGTATCACCGACACCTATCTGCTGGAAATCCAGGGACTTTGTTCTATCCAAGCAGATAGTATGGATGATCAGATCGAGGTAACCTGCAAAGATGGCAGGAAATCCTACAAGAAACACTTTCTTGGTTTGTCTGACAATGTGTCTTATTTTGTGGAACAAATCAGTCCAGCAGATGTGGATGTGTACCACTATCGAGTGATCTTTAGGCCGGAGACTATTATTCCGGACATCGATACTCAGACATCTGGTGGAGACAAGTCAGAGTAGGAGTTGCAGAAGTAAGTAATACGGACCTCATCCTGCATCAAAGAACTATTTAATGGTTCTTTGTGGGATGGGGTCTTCCCTATTTAAATATTAATGAACTTACTAGACCACTCAATAGTTAATACTTTATAATATAAATAAGTGGTAAAATACCTACACTTCCTAAATTTATTGTTAGTATAAGGAGCTTTAAGGAATATTTATGCAAGTAGAGAAGTCGCAAGTAGAAGATGGAGTTCTAAAAGTAAAATATATTTTTTCTATAGAAGAACATTTAGCCGCCGAGAATAAGGTTTTAAAAAAAATGGCTACCAAAAGTAGTGTTAGTGGCTTTAGAAAAGGTAAAGTCCCATTAGCATTAATAAAAAGTCAAATAGAACCAGGCCAGTTGATTATTGATATTATGTTAGAGCTAGCAGACCAAGCTCTGCGGGATAAAGAAAGCCAAGATATAGATTACATAGGTCGCTCAGAAGTGATCGATTTTAATGCTAATCCTAAAGATAATGGCTTTTATGTACAGATGTCATTTATATTAAAACCAAAAGTAACACTGTCTGATTATAAGAAAAAGGCCCAAGATAAAAAATGGGCTATTGGTAAAGATGATAGTGATCAAATAATATCAGAGAAAATATCTAGTTTCTTTGATCAAATCAGTCAAGATAGTATAGTGAAAATACCTCAAAAATTAATTGATGATACCTTAAAGCAACATCAAGAACATGATAGCTCTGAAAATCATTCCCACGATATTAAAGATATTGAAGAGCAGATACGTAGAGATCTAATTTTTGCCACTTTAGCCGAAGAGCTAGAGGTCAAAGTAGATGATAATCAGCTCATGTCCCTATTTTATGGCTATCAGCCTAATAAGAAAAAAAATAAGAGTCTTGATAGGCGTAATTATGAGAATTTTAGAGCATCTATTATCTGGCAAATGTTTTCTGGTAAAGTCAGAGACTTATTGCTGGTTAATAAATCAGTTAAGAAATCTTAAAAGTTTAAGGGGTTTATAATGAAGATAAATAATATGATTCCAATGGTAGTAGAAGAAGGTCCTCATGGAGAGAGAGCTTATGATATTTACTCTCGATTATTAAAAGAGAGGGTAATATTTTTAGGAACAGATGTAGATTTTCAAATAGCTAATGCTATAGTGGCACAGCTCTTATTTCTCGAAAATGCTGCCAGCGGACAAGAAATAAAGATGTATATTAATTCTCCTGGAGGCAGTGTTGATGATGGCTTGGCTATTTATGACACCATGAACTTTATCAAGTCACCAGTTAGTACTATTGTTATAGGTAAGGCAGCCTCTATGGGGGCAGTTTTGGCTGCAGCCGGAGCTCCTGGGAAAAGATTTATTTTACCCAATGCTAGGATTATGATACATCAAGCTAGTGGTGGCTTTAAGGGAACTTCTAATGAGGTAGAGATTATGGCTAGAGAGCTCATACTAGCTCGTAAGAAATTAGATAAAATATTAGCCCATCATAGTGGGCAGAGCCTAGATAAGATTACTCAGGATACAGATAAGGATACATGGCTAAGTGCCAGTGAGGCTAAAAAGTATGGATTAGTTGATAAAGTTATTGACGCTTCATAAACTACCATGTTATCATAGTTTTTAACAAAGGAATACCAGGCTATTTTAAAGATCTTTCTTTATTTTACTTGCTTTTAAGGGTAAAGAAATGTCTTTAAAGTCTGGTATTTTTTTATTGTCCCTAAAAATAACCTTTTAAACAGGAGAGAGAATGTCAAGCTCTTTAGCAAATGCCCAATTAGTCCATAAAAGGATGTACTTTAACAATATTAAAAATAAAAAATCATTACCAAAACTTAATTTAATAGAGATACAAAATAAATCTTTTGAATGGTTCAAAAGAGAGGGCTTGGGAGAACTATTGGCAGCATCTTCCCCTATTTCGGACTTTAATAATAAACTATATGAACTTAGTTTTGGTGATTATTATTTTGATGAACCAAGCATTACCCCAGAAGAAGCTAAGGCTACCAATGCTACATATGAAGCTACTATTAGGCTAGAAGCCACTTTAAAAATATTATCTACTGGAGAAGAGAGAACTCAGGAGCTTTACTTTGGTGATTATCCAATCATTACCAAAGATGGAACATTCATAGTGAATGGTATAGAAAGAGTGGTAACCCCGCAGCTGCATCGCTGTCCAGGAGTATTGTTTAGTAGAGAAATAGATGGACAAGTTGCTTCTAAAATTGTTCCCAGTAGAGGAGCCTGGATAGAATTTGAAATTAATCGTAATGGCTTAATGACGGCCAAGATAGATAAAAAGCGTCGTATTTTAGCTACGATTTTATTAAAAGCATTTGGTCTTGATTCTAATACTGCCATTAAAGCCTTGTTCAAAGATCTAGGAGACGCAGGGATGGCCGTTATTAATAAAACTTTAGAAAAAGATCATATTACCAGTAGGGCTCAGGCTTTAACTGATGTATTTACTAAGCTTAGACCAGGCGACAAACTAACGGCTGATGGAGCTATGGCTATGCTAGAAGGAATGTTTTTCGATGGCCGTCGTTATGATCTATCTAGAGTAGGTCGTTATAAATTTGCTAAAAGATTTGATGTAGAAAATAATAGCAGTAGAGTTCTAAGCTTAGATGATTTATTAAAAGTAGCTCATGAGACAGTTAGACTATACATTGATCCTAGTGTCCCGGCTGATGATATAGATGCTTTGTATAATAGAAGGCTGAGAACAGTGGGTGAGTTAACAGTCAAAGCTTTTCGTTCTGGAATGCTGCGTATGGAGAGAATAGCCAGAGACCGTATGACTATGGCTTCTGCCGAAGAAGTAATGCCGGTGAACTTAGTTAATGTCCGACCTGTTATGGCAGCCGTACGTGAGTTCTTTAACTCTTCACAGTTGTCACAATTCATGGATCAAACTAATCCATTATCAGAGATTGCCAATAAAAGGCGTATTACTGCTCTGGGTCCTGGAGGTTTATCTAGAGAAAGAGCTGGCTTTGAAGTAAGAGATGTACACCCATCACATTATGGAAGGATTTGTCCAGTTGAAACCCCAGAAGGTCCCAATATTGGACTAGTGTCTAATCTTTGTGTTTATGCCAGAGTGAATGACTTTGGTTTTATTGAAACACCTTATTTTAAGGTTAAAAATAAGGTAGTCACCGATGAAATAGAATATTTAGATGCTTATGATGAGCTAAAAGCAGTCATAGCTCAATCTACTATGGATCTAGACAGTAAAGGAAAAATTATAGATAGTAGAGTTTCTGTACGTACAGCCAAAGCTCATGCCGAAGAAGTAGATTCTGATGAAGTCACTCATATGGATATTACTGGAAGTCAAATAGTTGGTGTATCTGGATCTTTGGTTCCTTTCTTTGAGCATAATGCCAGCCGAAGAAATCTTATGGCTTCTAATATGCAAAGACAAGCTGTCCCTCCATTGATCACGGAATCCCCTATTGTGGGGACTGGTATGGAGCGTTTGGTAGGAGAATCTTCTTCTGTAGTTGTTGTGGCTGAAGATGATGGAGTAGTAAAATCTATTGATGCTAATCATTTGACCGTAGGATATAGTGGAGGCAAATCAGTAGTTTATCATTTACAAAAATTTGTTAGAAGTAATCAAGGTGTAGCTATTCAGCAATATGCTCGTTTTGTCAGTGGAGATAAATTCAAAAAAGGTGATGTTTTGGTAGACGGTTTTAGTACTATTGGAGGAGAACTTAGCCTAGGGCAGAATGTATCAGTAGCCTTTATGAGCTTTAATGGACTAGGATTTGAAGATTCCATCATTTTATCAGAAAGAGTAGTTAGTGCCGAGAAATTCAGTTCTTTGCATATTGAAACACATAAAGTAGATGTTAGAGATACTAAGCTTGGGGCCGAGCAGGTAACCAGAGATATTCCTAATGCTAGCGAAGATGCCTTAAAAGATTTAGACGAGAATGGTATCATTCGCATCGGAGCAGATGTTAGGGCCGGAAGTATTTTAGTAGGTAAAATTACTCCTAAGGGTGAGTCTGAGCTATCAGCTGAAGAAAGACTACTTAGAGCCATATTCGGAGAAAAAGCTAGAGAAGTCAGAGACACTTCACTGAGATTACCTAATGGAGAATCAGGTAAAGTAATAGATGTTAAAGTGTTTTCTGGCAAAGGTTTGCCTAAAGAAACTAGTACAGGAGTTTTACAAGAAATTCATATTTCTGTAGCTCAGTGGCGTAAAATTTCTATTGGAGATAAAATGGCTGGAAGGCATGGTAACAAAGGAGTTGTTTCTAGGATATTGCCAGTGGAAGATATGCCTTATGACAGCGAAGGTAATCCGGTTGATATTATCTTAAATCCTTTGGGTATTATTTCTCGTATGAATATTGGACAAGTGATGGAGACATACCTGGGAGGAATAGCTCACAAGATGAATATTAAGGTAGCCACACCTGTTTTTGATGGTATTAGTCTAGATACTATTAAGGAATTAGCAGCAGAGTCAAATCTGGACTCATCTGGAAAAGTTACTCTATATGACGGTAAGAGCGGCAAGCCTTTTGATGATAAAGTGTTTGTTGGTCAAATGTATATGCTAAAACTAAGTCACATGGTAGATGATAAGATGCATACCCGTTCGACAGGTCCATATGCCATGGTTACTCAGCAGCCTATCGGTGGTAAATCTTTATTAGGAGGCCAAAGATTCGGAGAGATGGAAGTATGGGCTTTAGAGGCTTATGGAGCTGCTTACACACTACAAGAAATGTTAACTACCAAATCTGATGATGTGATTGGTAGATCAAAGGCCTTTGAGTCAATGATTAAAAATGAACCTATCAGTGGAATTAGAGTACCAGAGTCATTTAAGGTTTTGATTAAAGAGCTAGAAGCACTATGTCTAACAGTAACTGTAGAGGATAGTTTTGATGCTGCTCAGGTCGATTCAGCGGTATTAGTAAGCGAATCAACAGAGATGGATATAGATAGTATGGGTAGTGGTGACACTATGGATGGTGAAGTAGATGGGGTTGTTAGCGATGATGAAGCTCAGGGCTTGTCAGAACAAAATGACGAAAGTTTACCAAGCCCAGTAGAGGTAGTAACGGTTGAAGAAACAATAATTAATGTAGAAGAGGAGATTTAATATGAACAGTCATCAAGATACACAGTCCATCAAGATTAATTCCCTCAAGATTAGTCTGGCTTCACCTGAAGATATTAAGAAATGGTCTTACGGGGAAGTCAAGAAACCAGAAACTATTAATTACCGCTCTTTAAGACCAGAAAAAGATGGTTTGTTTTGTGAGAAAATATTTGGACCAACCAAGGACTTCCAATGTTATTGTGGTAAATATAAAGGCATTAGATACAAGGGTGTTACTTGTGATAAGTGTGGGGTTTTGTTAAGTCGTAGCGTTTTAAGACGTGAACGTATGGGGCATATAGATTTGGCAGTGCCAGTGACTCATTTATGGTTCTTACGTAATACTCCTTCTACTGTAAGTTTAATCCTAGATATGTCTGTTAAAGACTTGGAGAGAGTGAATTACTTTGCTAATTTTATCGTGGTTAGTTTAGATCAAGATAAGAAAAAACTAGCTCTAGAAGCCATCAAGCAAGATCATAATGAGGCTATCAAGGATCTTGGGGATAATCCAGAGACTGCTATGGTAGAAGAAATTCATGCTCTGTATCAAAATAAAAGAACAGAGCTAACTAATTTAAACAATAGATCTTTGTTGACCGAATCTCAATATAGATTTTTGACTGAACATTATAGTGATTTATTTAAGGCCAGTATTGGAGCCGAGGCTATTTTAGAATTACTAAAAAAAGTTGATATTTCTAAATGTATAGAAGAAATCAAGGCCAATGTTGAAGAAGCTCAAGGCCAAAAGAAGAAAAGATATCAAAAAAGATTAAGATTATTTGAGGGACTAGGGCTGGCTAATATCAAGCCAGAGTGGATGATTATTCACAGCTTGCCTGTTATCCCACCAGATCTAAGACCTATGGTGCAGCTAGATGGTGGAAGATTTGCCACTAGTGATCTTAATGATTTATATCGTAGAGTTATCAATAGAAATAATCGTTTAAAACGATTAAAAGAATTAGACGCTCCAGAAGTAATCTGTCGTAATGAAAAAAGAATGTTGCAAGAAGCTGTAGATGCTTTAATCGACAATAATGCTCGTCGAGAAAAAATGAATACAGCTGCTTCGGCACGTAAGAGATACAATAGTCTAACTGACTTACTAAAAGGTAAAAAGGGTAGATTTAGACAAAATCTATTAGGTAAAAGAGTAGATTATTCTGGTCGTTCAGTGATAGTAGTTGGACCAGACCTAAGAATAGATCAATGTGGACTTCCCAAAACCATGGCCATGGAACTATTCAGACCATTTGTAGTGGGCAAGCTAATTAGTGATGGAATTACTCATAATGTACGTAGTGCCAATCGTATGATAGAGGTGGGCTATACAGAAATATGGGATGCTTTAGAGGAAGTGATTAAGGGTAAATATGTACTACTAAACCGTGCTCCTACCTTGCACCGCTTGGGTATTCAGGCCTTTAAGCCAATTTTAGTGGAAGGTAAGGCCATACGTTTACATCCATTGATTTGTGCTGCTTTTAATGCTGACTTTGATGGAGATACAGCTGCAGTACATCTTCCTTTGTCTGCTGCCAGCCAGTGGGAGGCAGAAAATATATTACTTTCCAAGCATAATTTATTGAAGCCAGCCAGTGGAGATCCTATTATTAGCCCGTCTAATGACATTGTGATTGGGATTTACTTCTTAACTACTGTTACCAAAGGATCAAAAGGAGAGGGTAAATATTTTGCCAATGCTGAGCAGGCTATTATAGCTCATGACCTAGAAGAAGTTGCTTTAGGAAGCTTAATAAAAATCTTAATTGATGGAGAAATTGTAGAAACTACTGTAGGTAGAATTATATTTAATCAAATTTTGCCTCCAGAGATTGGTTTTGTCAATCGTGAATTAGGTAAAGCTGCTCAAAAAGAAGTTTTAGCTCAAGTACATGAAAGCTCAGATAGCGATACTACGGCCAGAGTGGCTGATAATATTAAAGATCTAGGATTTCACTATGCCTCTATTTCTGGCCTTTCTATTTCTATGGGAGATATGGATTATACCACCTCTCATCGTCAATATATAGGAGAGGCTGAAAAGCAAGTAGTGGCTTTAGATGATTTGTTTGAACAAGGTTTAATTAGTAGTGAGGAAAAGCACAATAGAGTAGTTGCTTATTGGCAAGAAGCCGTTAAGAAAGTAGAAAAAGAACTAAAAACTTTGTTCCAAGATACAGTTAATCAAAATGCTTTATCAAAATTTGTCGGATCTGGATCAAAAGGTAATTTTAATCAAATAAATCAAATATCTGGTATGATCGGTATGATTACCGACTCTAGTGGTGGGGTGGTAGAATTACCCATTAAGTCTAATTATAAGACTGGTTTAAATAGCTTAGAATATTTTGTATCTTGTCACGGTGCTCGAAAAGGATTAGTAGATACGGCCTTAAGAACAGCAGAGTCTGGATATATGACCAGAAAGCTAGTAGATGTAGCTCAAGACCAAGTCATTAAAACCCAAGACTGTGGAGACGATCAAGGTTATAGTATCAACAAAGCTGACACTATAATATCCGGAGAGAGTAAATTCATGCAGTGGATAGAGGGACGTATGGCAGCCCAAGATTTGGCTGGTATTGTTAAAAAAGGAGATATAATTAGTGCGAAACAGGCTAAGGCCATAGAGGATCAAGAAGAGTCATTTAATATTCGTAGTATCTTATCCTGTAAACTCAAAGAAGGTATATGTGCTAATTGTTATGGTATTGATTTGGCTCGAGGAGCTGTTGTTAAGGTTGGGGAACCAGTTGGCATTATTGCCGCTCAGTCGATTGGGGAGCCCGGAACACAGCTAACCATGCGTACAATCCATAGTGGTGGAGTATTCATGGAAGATATTACCCAAGGATTGCCTCGTGTAGAAGAGATATTCGAAGTACGTAATCCTAAGGGAGAAGCTCTTCTGGCTGATATTAATGGCACAGCCACCATCGTGGAAGGAGATGCTGGTAGTACAGTTAGGATAGAGACAGAATCTAGTATTATTGACAGTATTGTCTTGCAGGAAGGTGATAAAGTCAAAGCAAAAAACGGAGCTGAAATTAAAGCTGGGGCAGTGGTTATATCTCGAGGAAAAGAAAAGATCTTCGCTAGCGTAGATGCTAGAGTTCAGGTTTTAAGTGATAGAATAGATTTTCTAACAGCTGGGTTCAGAGCTGTGGAATACACTGTGGCTAAAAACAAGAAACTATTAATAAATGATGGCCAGAAAGTTAGCATTGGAGATCAACTTACAGAAGGATCACTCAATCTCCAGGACTTAATGCGTCTAAAAAATAAAGAAGCTGTACAAAGATATGTAATTAGAGAAATACAAGCTATTTACTTCTCTCAAGGGGAACGTATTAACTCTAAACATATTGAGCTAATTATCAGAAGAATGTTTTCTAGAATTAGAGTAACTGATGTGGGAGATAGTAAATTGGTCACTGGTGAAATAGTATCTATTAAGACTTTTCAAGATGCAGTTGAACAGGCCGATAAAGATAAAAAAGAAAAGCCAACAGGAGAGCTACTACTAATGCCAATTTCACGCATATCAGTATCTTCAGATTCATGGTTGGCCGCAGCTAGCTTCCAGGAGACTACTAAGGTTCTAATTAATTCTAGTCTTAACGGTAGAGTCGACTACTTAAGAGGACTAAAAGAGAATGTGATCATTGGACAGTTAATACCTGCTGGAACAGGCTTACATGCCAATCCTAGTGGGGATGATAATAGTATGAATGACACTTCTGGCATTGACCAATAGTAGAATAATTTGATAATATAGAGTTTAATATGCCAACAATAAATCAATTAGTTAGAAACAGTAGATCTAGGACCAAGAAGAAGTCTAAAGCTCCTGCCATGATGAATATCATGAATTCCATTAAGGGTCGTAGTTATTTTGCTCCTGCTCCTTTAAAAAGAGGTGTTTGTGTTAAAGTAAAAACCCAAACCCCCAAGAAGCCAAACTCAGCTTTGCGTAAAGTGGCTAGGGTTAGGCTTACCAATGGGACTGAAGTAACTGCTTATATCCCTGGTGAAGGGCATAACTTGCAAGAACACTCTGTGGTTTTGATTCGTGGAGGTAGAGTGAAAGATTTGCCTGGTGTACGTTATCATATAGTTCGAGGTAACCTAGATACAGCTGGTGTAGATAAAAGAAGACAGGCTAGAAGTAAATATGGTACTAAAAAGCCTAGTGCCGGGGGAGATAAATAATGCCTAGAAAAAAGACAAAATCTCTACGAAGAGAATTACCCCCAGATAGACTACATAATAGTATTTTAGTCACTAGATTAGTGAATAAAGTTATGAAGAATGGTAAAAAAAGATTGGCTGAAACATTGGTATATAAGGCCATGGATAGGGCTTCCCAAAAAGTAGGAATCACCCCTTTACAGGTTTTGGAGCAAGCACTAGACAATGTTTATCCTAGCGTAGAAGTAAAAGGAAAAAGAATTGGAGGAGCTAACTACCAAGTCCCCATAGAAGTACGCCTGGACCGCAAGTATCACTTGGCCTTATTCTGGCTGATTAATGCCGCTAGGGCCAAACAAGGTAGTTCATTTGATGTGCGTTTAGCTGACGAATTAATAGCTGCCTATAATAATACTGGTGAGGCTGTTAAGAAAAAGCAAGACACACACAATATGGCTGAAGCCAATAAGGCTTTTGCTCATTTTGCTCGTTTCTAGGAGTTCTTAATAGGCTAATATAGCTTTTGTTTTAGTATAAAAGTAGATTTGAAATTTAAGTAAGAAAGGGTTTAAAGGTATCATAAAGTGGCAAGAGAATATTCATTAGAAAATACAAGAAATATTGGTATCATAGCCCATATTGATGCTGGTAAAACAACTGTAACAGAAAGGGTCCTGTTTTATACTGGTAAAACGCATAAAATTGGAGAGGTTCATGAAGGTGAAGCGACCATGGACTGGATGGAGCAAGAACAGGAAAGAGGCATTACTATCACCTCGGCTGCTACTACGTGTTTTTGGAAGGGTAAGAGATTTAATATAATTGATACTCCTGGTCACGTAGACTTTACGGTAGAAGTAGAAAGAAGTTTAAGGGTACTAGATGGTGGTGTTGTTATCTTTGATGGTGTCGCTGGAGTAGAGCCACAATCAGAAACAGTATGGCGTCAAGCTGATAAATATAATGTTCCCAGGATTTGTTTTATTAATAAAATGGATAGGACTGGGGCTGATTTCTATAAAGATGTTGAAAGTATAGAGTCTAGATTAACAAAGAATTATGTAATAGCTCAACTACCTATTGGCAAAGAATCTGAATTCCAAGGAGTAGTAGATTTGATAGAAAATAAAGCTATTATCTTTATGGATGATTTAGGCAAGGTATCAGAAGAACAAGAAGTCCCGGCTAATATGCAAGATGAAGTTAGTTCATATCGGGATAAACTTATAGAGAGAATATCAGAAACAGATGACATTCTAACAGAAAAATATTTGAATGGAGAAGACATTAGCACTACTGAGCTAAAGGCTGCTCTACGTCAGGCTGTTATTAATGGACAGCTTTATCCAGTATTTACTGGAAGTGCTTTAAAAAATAAAGGAATACAGCAAATGCTTGATGCTGTTAATGATTATTTACCTAGCCCTCTAGACATTGAGCCTGCTAAAGGTATTAATCTCAAAACTGGTGAAGAAGTTGTGTGCGAAGTATCAGACTCAGCCCCTTTCCGAGCTTTAGCTTTTAAGGTGGCCACAGACCCATTTGTAGGAAAATTGATTTTTATTCGAGTATACTCTGGAGTTCTAAAATCTGGATCCTATATAGTAAATAGCTCTACCGGTGAAAAAGAGCGTGTTGGAAGAATATTAAGAATGCATGCCAATGAGAGAGAAGAAGTATCTGAAGTTTATTCTGGAGAAATAGCTGCGGCTGTTGGGCTAAAAGGAACTATGACTGGACATACTTTGTGTGATGTTGGCGATTCTGTCATATTAGAATCTATTACATTCCCTGAGCCAGTTATTTCTATTGCTATTGAGCCTAAAACTAAGGCTGATCAAGAAAAAATGAGCTTAGCCTTGAGTAGATTGTCAGAAGAAGATCCTACATTTATAGTACGTACAGATGAAGAGACTGGCCAAACCATTATTTCAGGGATGGGAGAATTGCATTTAGAGGTATTAGTAGACAGAATGAAGCGTGAATTTAAGGTGGAAGCTAATATTGGTAAGCCACAAGTAGCCTATAAAGAGACCATCAAAAAGACAGTTGAAGCTGAAGGTAAATTTGTACGACAATCTGGTGGACGTGGGCAGTATGGACATGTAGTAATGGAGGTTTCTCCTCTAGAGAGTGGCAAAGGATTTGAGTTTGTGAATAATATTGTGGGGGGATCTATTCCAAAGGAGTATATTACTCCTATTGAGAATGGCATTAAAGAAGCCATGAAAAGTGGAGTCATTGCTGGCTATCCAGTGGTAGACATTAAGGCCAGAATATTTGACGGTAGCTTTCATGAAGTAGACTCTTCTGAAATGGCTTTTAAAATAGCTGGCTCTATGGCTTTGCAAGATGGTGTGAAGAAAGCCAGTCCCGTGATTTTAGAGCCCATATCCAAGGTAGAGGTTATAGTTCCAGAAGATTTTATGGGTGATGTCATTGGTGATTTAAACTCAAAAAGAGGTAGAATTGACGAGATAGAAGATCGTAGTGGAGCTAAGGCCATTAGGGCCTTTGTACCTTTGGCTGAAATGTTTGGTTATGCCACCAGCTTAAGGTCTATGACACAAGGTAGAGCATCTTACTCTATGGAGTTTGATCACTATAATGAAGTGCCCAGCCAAGTAGCAACTCAGTTAGTTGGCAGTAAAGGATCATAGTTCAAAGCTTTGACTTATGGATATATGATTGAGTATAATTAATAAAAGCAATTAGTTTTTTAATAAATTTAAAAGGAGATAAGATAGATGACTAACTTTGATAGAAGCAAGCCGCATGTAAACGTCGGAACTATTGGTCATGTTGATCACGGAAAGACAACTTTAACTGCTGCTATCACTAGCGTATTAGCCAAAGAAGGAAAGGCAGAAGCTCGTAGCTATGACATGATTGATAATGCTCCAGAAGAAAAAGCTCGTGGTATTACCATTGCTACTTCTCATCAAGAATATCAATCTGACAAGTATCACTATGCCCATGTTGACTGTCCAGGTCATGCTGACTATGTAAAAAATATGATTACCGGAGCCGCTCAAATGGATGCTGCTATTCTAGTATGTTCTGCTGCAGATGGTCCTATGCCTCAAACTAGAGAGCATATACTGTTGGCTAGTCAGGTTGGAGTAAAGCAAGTACTTGTTTTTCTAAATAAAATGGATATGGCCGACCCTGAATTGGTTGACTTAGTAGAATTAGAGATTAGAGAATTACTAAGTAAATACGGCTTCCCAGGAGATGATGCTCCTATTATCCGTGGTTCTGCTCTTAAGGCCTTAGAAGGTGATTCTGCCTATGAAGAGAACATAAGAGAATTAGTGAAAGCTATGGATGATTACATTACAGAGCCAGTTCGTGATATAGACAAGCCATTCTTAATGCCTGTTGAAGATGTATTCAGTATCAAGGGTCGTGGTACCGTTGCTACCGGTAGAGTAGAAAGAGGAATAGTTAAGGTCAACGAAGAAGTAGAAATCGTTGGAATTAAAGATACTCAAAAATGTATTGTGACTGGAGTAGAAATGTTTAGAAAGATGCTAGACCAAGGACAAGCTGGAGACAATGTTGGAGTCTTGTTACGTGGTATTGAGCGTGACCAAATTGAAAGAGGACAAGTATTGGCTAAGCCTGGTACTATTACTCCTCATACTGAATTTGAGGCAGAAGTCTATGTTCTGAAAAAAGAAGAAGGTGGACGTCATACACCATTTATCAAGGGATATAAACCACAGTTCTATTTCCGTACCACCGATGTAACTGGTGAGGTTATATTACCTGAAGGAGTAGAAATGGTTATGCCAGGAGATAATATTAAGATTAACGTTAAGTTAATTGCTCCCATCGCCATGGATGAAGGCTTAAGATTTGCCATTCGCGAAGGAGGCAAGACTGTTGGATCTGGTATAGTTACTAAAATATCTAAATAAACTATAGAAAGATATATCAAATTATGAGTAGCAGCAATACCCAACGAATTAGAATCAAGCTAAAAGCTTATGATTCTAAGATATTAGACCAATCCACTAAACAGCTTTTGGATACTGCTTTTAGGACTGGAGCCAGCGTATTGGGCCCAGTCCCATTGCCTACTCAAAAGACAAGACTGAGTGTTATAAAATCTCCTCATAAGCATAAGGATGCTCAGGAGCATTATGAACTTAAGATTCATAAAAGATTGGTTGATATAGTTAACCCTACTCAGAAGACAATTGATTCTCTCATGAATCTTAACTTACCAGCTGGGGTCGACATAGTACTGAAGATGTAGGTTATATTTCTTTACTACTAATCTCTTATTGACAGAGAGAACTTTGATCTAGTATAATTTTAGAGAAGTAATATTAAAAGACAGAAGCTAGTATAAAGACAAGTCTTCTTAAACTTTCTTAAGAAGAAACTGTTGCTTCGTCTTTTTTTTGCGTAGCATATCAAAAAGAGGAAAAATGAGTATCATATTAGCAAGAAAATTAGGAATGACCACTATTATCACAGAGAGCGGTGATGCTAAAGCCGTTACTGTTTTACAGGCATTAAAAGCTAGCGTTAGTAGGATCAAGAATATATCTAGTGATGGTTATGATGCTATTGTTGTGGAATATGATTTTTCTAGTCGCAATAAGAAACAAACAGAGTTTAGATTAATAGATGATAGCTATAGTGTTGGTAGTAATTTGGATCTAAAAAACTTTAATGTTAATGATAAGATGTTAATCACTTCTACTTCAAAAGGTAAAGGATTTGCTGGAACTATCAAAAGACATAATTTTAAAAGAGGGCCTAAAACTCATGGTAGTCATAACTATAGAGCCCCTGGTTCTATAGGAGCTATGTATCCAGAGCATGTTTTTAAAGGAAAAAAAATGGCTGGACAAATGGGTGGAGATACTATTACTCTTAAAAATATTGCAGTAGCAGACATTGATATTAATGATAATCTTATTATTCTAGATGGCCCAATCCCAGGAGCTAATAAATCTATAGTTAAAATACAAAGGATGGGATAATATGAAAATCATTGTTGACAATAAAACTAGCAACATCAAGGTTGACAATGATATCACAACCTCCGATCATATATTGCACCAGGCATTAAGAGTTTTTACCTTTAACAGAAGGCATAGTCATTCTAATACCCTGACTAAAGGTGAAGTTAGTGGAACTAATAAAAAACCATGGAAACAAAAAGGAACAGGTAGAGCTAGAGTAGGCTATGCTCGTAACCCAATATGGAGACACGGTAGTGTTGTCTTCGGACCAAGAGCAGAACGAAATTATAAATTATCCTTATCTAAAACTAGCAAGAAAGTAGCCTTATCTAGGGCTATTATCTTAAAATCAGAAGATATTATTGTAAGTGACTCACTAGAGGCTCAAACAACTAAAATGGCTTTATCTAATGTTTTGGCATTAGGAGCTGACCTGAAAAGACGTTTAATGATTGTCATTGATAATGCAGATAAAATTAATCTGAATGGATATATGAACTTATCTACAATTAATATTGTTACATGGCAGGATTTAAATGCAGCCGACATTGTGAGTAGCAATACTATTATTTGCTCTCATTCTTTGTTAGATAATCTTAAGAAAATATTAAAGACAGAGAAGGGAGGCAAATAATGAAATTAGTGCCAGTAGTTACAGAAAAGTCTTTTGCTATGAGCGAAAAGCATCAATATGTCTTTCATAGCATTACTCCTACTAACAAAATAGAGGTCGCTAAATATATTGATCAGACTTATAAAGTAAAAGTAACCAGTGTTAGAGTTGTTAATCTGCCATCTAAGAGTAAGAAATTTAAGTCTAGAGCTTATAGCGCCAGTAGAAAAACCAAGTACATAGTTTCTTTAATGCCTGGGCAGAAAATAGATTTATATGAGGTAGAAAATGCCAATTAGAGTAGTCAAACCCAATACATCCGCCCAGAGAGCCATAAGCTATAATAGCTTTACCGAGCTTACAAAAGGAATTAGTAAACGTAGTTATAAATCTCTGCTAATTACTAAAAAGCAGAAAGCTGGTCGTAATAATCAAGGTCGTATTACTGTTAGGCACCGTGGAGGTGGGGCCAAAAGAAAGATTAGAGTTATAGACTTTGCTCTTAATCAAGGAGATTATAAGATTATTGGTAATGTTTATGATCCAAATAGATCAGCTAATTTAAGTTTGATTGAAGACAGCAGTAACAAAAAAGCATTTACCTTGTCTGTAGATAGCTATCAGCCAGGACAAAATATTAGTTTTGGAGCTAAGGCTGATATTAAAGAAGGAAATCGTTTACCATTATCTAGGATACCTGTAGGATCTTTTATTTGTAATATTGAAATCACTCCAGGTAAAGGATCTTGTATGGTTAGGTCTGCTGGAACAAAGGCTCAGCTTGTAGCTAAAGATGGACAGTATGCTCAGGTTAAATTGCCTTCGGGAGAAGTAAGATTAATCTCTTGTGAAAGCTTTGCTACCATGGGTCGTATTGGCAATGTTGATCACTCTAATATACGTATTGGTAGTGCTGGTAGAAAGCGTAGGATGGGACGTCGTCCGCAAGTAAGAGGTAAGGCCATGAACCCCGTTGATCACCCTCATGGTGGTGGTGAAGGTAGTAATAGTATTGGTTTAGTACATCCCAAAACTCCATCAGGTTTACCAGCTTTAGGTCGCAAAACTAGAAATAATAAAGTTAGTCAAAAGTACATAATAAGGAAGAGAAAGGGGTAAAACTATGAGTAGATCTAGCAAAAAAGGCCCTTATATTGACTATAAATTGGCCAAGAAAGTGTCTAATTTAGGAGCTGACGATCGTACTATCATTAAAACTTGGGCTAGGGCTTCAGCCATTAGTCCAGATTTTGTTGGTAAAACTATAGCAGTTCATAATGGGAAAATACATGTTCCAGTATTTATTACAGAGAATATGGTAGGACATAAATTAGGCGAATTTTCTCCTACCCGTAAATTCCGTGGGCATGGTGGTAAATTAGCTAAGGCACAGAAAGGATAAAGATGCAGAAAAAAGCCGTAGCAGTACTAAGAAATGCCAACATTTCACCCTATAAGTTAAGATTAGTTATTACTCTAGTAAGAGGAAAATTAGTTAATGAATGTTTTGACATACTATCTAGCACTAATAAAAAAGCATCAATTATTGTTGCAGCCACGTTAAAGAGTGCTATGTCTAATGCCTTACATAATTATTCAATGAACCCCAATGCTTTATATGTGTCTGATATTAGAGTAGATGAAGGTATGAAGATTAAGAGATATAAACCAGCTTCTCGTGGAAGTGTTAGAAAATTAGTTTCTCGTAGATCTCATTTAACCGTGACCTTAGCTCTTGTACAAAAGACCAATACTAATACCAAGAAGAATAAGGCTCAAGATCAGAACAAGAAAGGTGGTAATTAATGGGTCAAAAAGTTAACCCTAATGCTTTTAGATTAATAGTTAGACAGAACTATCATAGTCGTTGGTTTTCTGGTAAAGACATGAAAGACTATATCTTAGTAGATTATAAGATAAGAGAAAGTATTTTAAATATATTAAATCAAAAAGCTTCTGTCTCTAGAATAGAGATCGAAAGATCAGTGAAGCATATAGAGGTTATTATTTACAGTGCTAGGCCAGGAGTTGTAATTGGTCGATCAGGGTCTGGAATTGATGCTATTAAAAAAGCAATATCTAAATTTAGTGATCAAAGCATAAAGATTACTATTGAAGAAGTCAGAAAATACGACCTAGATCCTAAGATCGTGGCCGACACTATGGCTGCAAAATTAGAAAAAAGAATGCCTTTTAAGAAAGTGTTAAAGCAAGTTATGGAAACTACCATGAAGGCTGGTGCGCTAGGAGTAAAGGCCATGGTTTCAGGCCGTCTTAATGGAGCTGAAATGGCTAGAACTGAGAGCCTAACTGCAGGAAGTATTCCTTTGCATACCATTAAGGCCAATATAGCTTATGACACTAGCGAAGCTCGCACCACCTATGGGGTTATTGGTGTTAAGGTCTGGATTTATTTAGGAGAATAATATGTTATTACCAAGAAAACTGAAATATCGCAAACAAATGAAAGGTAAGAATACAGGTCTTGCTACTCGTGGCCAAGAAATTAGCTTTGGTAAATTTGCTCTTAAGTCAATGGAGGCAGAGAGAATTACATCTAGACAAATAGAATCTGCTCGTAGGGCTATGACTAGATATATTAAAAGAGGTGGAAAGATATGGATTAGAATTTTTCCACATACACCAGTCACCAGCAAGCCAGCCGAAGTAAGAATGGGTAGTGGGAAGGGAGCTGTTAGCCATTATGTAGCCAAGGTCAAACCTGGTACTATCATGTTTGAATTGGATGGGGTCGCCCAATCAGTAGCAGCAGAAGCTATGCGTCTGGCTGCTAATAAACTACCGGTTAAGACTAAGTTTATAGTTAAGCATGGAGTAGGAGAATAAAATGAAAGATAAAATAGATTTTAAGAATACGGCTACAGAACAGCTACATAAGATGCTGTCTGAAAAAAGAAATGCTTTGGCAGAACATAGAGTAGAGGTTTTAACTAAAAAAAGTAACAATACGGCCTTGATCCCAAAGTTAAGAAAAGAGATAGCAGCAGTATTAACAGAGATTAGTAAGAGGGAAAAGATAGGAGAACAAAATGGCTAGAGTATTATCAGGTGAAATCATATCTGAAGTTAAAGACAAGACTATTACTGTCAAGGTAACTAGAGTCAAGACTCACCCTATATATAAGAAGAGATATAAAGTAAGTAAAAAGTATTTAGTTGATACTAATAATTTTTCTGATCTAAGACAAGGACAATTTGTAGAAATAACAGAATCTCGTCCCCTCTCGAAGAGAAAATATTTTATACTAAGTGCTATTAAGGAGGTAAAATGATACAACATTTAACCGCCCTTAGTGTGGCTGATAATACGGGAGCAAAGCGTATTGTTTGTATCAAGGTTTTGGGTAGCTCCAGACGTCGTTATGCTAGAATAGGTGATATTATAGTAGCTACAGTTAAGGCAGCAGCACCTAATGGCGTAGTGAAGAAAAAAGAAGTTGTCAGAGCAGTGGTAGTTCGTACTCGTAAAGAATTATCTCGTAATGATGGTTCTTTAGTTCGTTTTGATGAAAATGCAGCAGTTATTATAGATAAGGCCGGTGTCCCTAGAGGAACCAGAATATTCGGACCAGTTACAAGAGAGCTGCGTGATCTAGGATATATGAAAATCATATCACTAGCACCGGAGGTAATATAGATGAAGCTTATTAAAGGCGATCAAGTGATGATTATATCTGGCAAAGATAAAGGCCAGGTAGCTAAAATTATTCGTATTGATCATAGTAAAAAACAGATAGCATTAGCAAATATGTTTATGGTTAAAAAGCACCAAAAGGCTAATAGCAAGTTCCCTAAGGGAACAATACTAGAATTTCCTCGCATGGTGGATATTTCTAAAGTGATTCCTCTAGATCCATCCAGTAGTAAGCCAGCTCGTATTTCCTATCTAATCAAGAATGGTAAAAAAGAAAGAGTCTTTAATGTGATTAAAAGTTTGGGACATAATAGTAAGGCGGTTAAAAAAACCAAAGTAGAAAAAACTAGTATTGAAGATGAAAAAGGAGCAAAGAAATGATTAACAAAAAACTAGTTTCTACTACATTAAGTAAATATCAGCAGATTAAAGCTGCTCTTCAAAAAGACTTAGGCTATAGCAATATAAATGAAGTGCCATCAATAGAAAAAGTGGTGTTAAATGTAGGATTTGGTAAGTTCAAAGAAGACAAGGCTTATATGGAAAAAGTATTAGGAAATCTAGAAACAATATCAATGTCTAAGCCCATACTAACTACGGCTCGTAAAAGCATAGCTGGATTTAAATTAAGAGATGGTATGAAAATCGGAGCAAAAGTGACATTACGAGGCAGTAAAATGTATTATTTCTTAGACAAACTAATCTATGCCGCCTTACCTAGAATAAGAGATTTTCATGGATTAAGTATTAAGGCATTTGATGGACAGGGCAATTATAGCATTGGCTTAGTTGATCACAATGTTTTTCCAGAAATCCCTATGGATGATACTATGTTTAGTCATAGTTTACAGTGCAATATCATTATCAAGGCCAAGAAAAAAGAAGATAGCATAGCTTTATTAAATAGTTTGGGTATGCCTCTAGAAAGGAGCAAATAATATGGCTAAAAAATCAAAAGTAGTTAAAAATTTACAGAGAGTAGAATTGGCTTCGAAGTATGCTGATAAGAGAAAAGAGCTAAAAAAACTAGGGGACTTTGAGGGTTTGGCCAAACTTCCTAAGAACTCGAATCCCATCCGTATTCAGAATAGATGCTCTATTACCGGGCGCCCTAGGGGATATATTAGAGCTTTTGGTCTATCTAGAATTACCTTCAGAGAATTGGCAGCCAAAGGCTATATCCCTGGAATAAAGAAATCTAGTTGGTAAGAGAAAGGAATAAGAGATAATATGTATACAACAGACCCAGTAGCTGATTTGTTAACTAGGATTAGAAATGCTAAGTTAGCCAAAAAAACAGAGTTATTAGTCCCATATTCTAATCTAAAATATACAATTGCTAAGATCATATTAAAGAATGGTTTTATCGGAGCTGTATCTTTAGATAATAGCGCTAAATTTAAGAATATTAAGATTATATTGCCAGGAACGAAAGAGCTTAATTCTTTGGTGAGAATGAGTAAGCCAGGGCGAAGAGTTTATGTGCCTAAAGACAAATTGCCAGTTGTTTTATCTGGCTATGGCATCGCTATAGTGAGCACCTCTAGGGGTGTAATGACTGGTTATGAAGCTCATAAGCTAGGTATCGGTGGTGAATTAATATGCAAGGTGTGGTAGATTATGAGTAGAATAGGCAGACAACCAATTTTATTACCAGAAACAGTTCAGATAAGTGTTGATAATAATGTTATTATTGTTAATGGCTCTAAGGGAGAACTTAAGCAGCCTTTATTTGCTGGATTTGAAATTAAAACTCAAGATGGCAAAATAGAGGTTACACAGTTAACAGATAATCAAGATACTAGAAAAAAATATGGGCTTTTACGAACACTAATAGATAATATGGTTATTGGTGTTTCTGAAGGATTTGAAAAGATATTAGAAATCAATGGTGTTGGTTATAGGGTGGAGAAAAATGGAGAGGATCTAGTATTTAGCTTAGGATTTTCTCATAAAATCAATTTTAAATGTCCTGAAGGAATTACTTTTAACGTGACTAACAATCAAATTACTGTTATCGGCATTGACAAGCAATTAGTAGGACAAGTTGCCTCTGATATTCGTAGCCTTAAAAAGCCAGAACCATACAAAGGCAAAGGCATTAAATATAGTGATGAAGTTATTAGAAGAAAAGCCGGTAAGACTTCGGCTAAAGGATAGGAGATAATTATGAGTAGTATTAGTATTAATCAACAAAGATTTTTAAGAAGAAAAAGAGTAAGGTCTGTGGTTAATGGATCTAATGATCGTCCCAGGCTATCTTTTAGGGTAAGTGCGAGAGCTTTGTATGCCCAGGCTATAGATGATAAGAATAAACATACTGTATATGCTGCTTCTATTAAAAAAGATAAAAGTAGTACTATGATAGCTTTGGCCGAAAACTTCGGTGGTGATGTAGCGGCTGGACTAAAGAAAGCCAAAATTGATACCATAGTATTTGATAGAGGTAGCAAATTATATCATGGACGTGTTAAGGCTTTTGCTCAAAAGTTAAGAGAAAATGGGATTAAGTTCTAAATAAGGAGTAATGAAATGGCAGATAAAATAGAGAAATCATCTAAACCCACAACAACGCTAGACACTGCACCGGCAATCATTAAATCAGAAGAAAAAGTAGAAAAATTACTAAGCTTAGATAGGGTGGTTAGAGTAGTAAAGGGAGGAAGAAGATTTAGATTCAGAGCCACTGTTGTAGTCGGAGATAAGAATGGTCAAGTGGGGCTAGGTATTTCTAAAGGAAAAGATGTGGCTACGGCTATATCTATGGCTTCTCAGAGAGCTTGGCGTAATACCATGGTGGTTGATATATTTGATAATCATACAATCAAACACGAAATTTATGGCAAACTTGGCAGTGCTAGAGTTATGCTCAAACCAGCATCCCAAGGAACCGGGGTTATCGCTGGTGGAGCAGTAAGATCAGTCTTAGAAGTTTGTGGAATTAAAGATGTTTTAACTAAAGCATTAGGATCTAATAATACTCTGAATAATGCTTTGGCTACCCTAGATGCTTTGCGTCATTTTAAACTACCTGATCCTGACCCTTATGATTTTGATCAGAAAGAGGAGGCTTAAGATATGATACATAAAAAATTAGTATCAAAAGCTAAAAGAGTAGGCCGTGGTATAGGTAGTGGTAAAGGCAAAACTGCCGGCCGTGGGACTAAGGGGCAGAAGGCCCGTAAGGGTGGTTCTATTGCCATGGGGTTTGAAGGAGGTCAAACCAAGCTTTCTAGAAGACTGCCAAAATATAATGGCAATAAGCCAGTAAGGGCTAAAGCTCAAATTGTAAAAGTGAGCCAAATTAATACTCTCTCTGATACAGACAATATTACAAGAGAAGTATTATTAAGTAGTGGTTTTATTAAAGATATTACTAAACCTATCAAAATTTTATTTGACCAAGAGTTTAATAAAGCTTTTATGGTTGAAGTGGATGCTATTAGTACTAAGGCTTTAAAGGCTCTAGAAAAAGTAGGTGGCAAAACTATATAATAGTTTTTATATAACTGCTAAATATATTAAATATAAAGAGGGATACTTTTAATAAAAGTAAAGCATGAATTCTATCAAAGACTTTAGAGATCTATTATTAAATCCAGACTTAAAGAGACGTATTTCTTTAGTTCTATTTATCTTGGCTATTTATGCCCTATTAACCAATATCACTGTACCGGTTCCAAATGTTACCCAGCTTCAAAATTTTCTAAAGGGTTTATTCGCCAGCAATGACTTGCTAGGATTTGCCAATCTATTTTCTGGTGGCGCTCTTAGTAATTTTTCTGTAATTATGCTAGGGTTAGGACCTTATATTAATGCCTCAATTATTATTCAGTTATTAACTCAAGTTGTCCCAAAACTGGAGTCTCTTTCTAAAGAAGGAGAGCATGGCAGAAGAATGATTAATAATTATACTAGGCTTTTGACAGTCCCTCTAGGTATGCTGCAAGCCGTAGCTACAATACTACTAATCAAACAATCTACAGGAGGTAGTGGGGGAGTTGATTTGATCGGGTCTCCAAGCCTATATCAATGGGCGGTTATGGTAGCATCCATGCTAGCTGGCACCATGTTTCTAATTTGGCTAGGTGAATTAATCACAGAAAAAGGCATAGGCAATGGAACTTCTATTATTATTATGGCTGGAATAGTGGCTGGTCTACCAAGAATGGCATTAAGTAATTATAGTTTGGTACTGTCTGATAGTTCTAAAATATTTTCTTATATTTTAATTATAGCCCTTAGTATAGCGGCTTTGCTCTTTGTTGTTTACTTGAACCAAGGTGAAAAGAAAATACCAGTTACATATACGAAAAAACAGATGATATCTAATCAAACCATAGAAAGTGTATTACCTATTAGGGTAATTAGTGCTGGAGTAGTGCCTATCATTTTCTCTTTAGCATTTTTATCAGTTCCAACTTTGTTAGGTAATGCTTTTGCTAATGCTAAATCTAAAACAGTGGCTGATATTGCGGCTTGGCTAACTGCTAATTTTTCTTCACAAACTAGTTGGTATTATATAATTACCTACTTTACTTTAGTGATTGTATGTACATATTTTTATACTTCTATTATTTTCAAGCCTGTTGAAATGAATGAGAACCTTCAAAAACAAGGGGGTTTTATCCCTGGTATTAGACCTGGTACTGAAACTATTAATTATATACAAAAGACAGTATTAAGAGTGTCTTTAATAGGATCCTTGGGGCTGGCTATCGTGGCCGTGGCTCCATTTATACTAAGTCATATCTTTAAATTAAGTGCCAGCTCTCAACTTACTATAGGTGGAACAGGGTTATTGATTGTGGTTTCTGTGGTTATAGAAACGCTAAAACAATTAGAGAGTCGCAATACTAATGTTTCTTATAGTAAGTTTTAGGTAAAAAGTATTTACATATGAATGACTATATTAGTATAATAATAGATACGTAATGTCAAAGAAGGCAGATATATTAGAGCTAGAAGGCAAAGTATTAGAAGCATTGCCTAATGCCGCTTTTAAGGTAGAACTTAGCGAGGGGCATATTATTATAGCGCATATCTCTGGTCGTATGAGAATGAACTATATTAAAATATTGCCTGGGGATACCGTTAAGGTAGAATTAACACCATATGATCTTAATAAAGGAAGGATTGTCTTTAGACAAAAATAATTTTTTATATTATGAAAGTAAGAGCTGGCGTTAAGAAAATATGTTCTAAGTGTAAAGTTATTCGCAGAGAAGGTGTGGTGCGAGTAATATGTGTTAACCCTAAACATAAGCAAAGACAAGGATAAAGGAGTAAGGCTAATAAAGTATGGCGAGAATAGCAGGATCTAATATACCAGATAACAAAAAACTAGAGTATAGCTTACCTTATATTAATGGTGTTGGATTATCTAGAAGTAGACAAATTATCAAAAGCCTGGGACTAGATCCTAATCTTCGTGTCAAAGAATTAACTGAAAACGAAGTAACTAAAATAAGAGAATATATTGACTCTCATTTTGTTGTTGAAGCTGATTTGGCAAGAGAAATAGCTTTAAATGTAAAAAGACTAAAGGAAATAGGTAGCTATCGTGGGTTAAGGCATAAAGCTGGACTGCCTAGTCGAGGACAGAATACCAGGACTAACTCTAGAACCAGAAAAGGTAAGCGTGTTACCATGGGTAGTGGACGAAAAAGAGCAGCATCTAAAACCTAATATAGATTTATAAGAGAGAAAATTTAAAGAGATTAATTATGGCAAGCAAGAAATTTACTAAGAAAAAAAGCAAGATTAGAGTTAGCTCTGGTCGTATGTATGTCCATGCTTCATTTAATAATACAATTATTTCTATCACTGATGATAATGGCAATGTATTGGCTTGGAATAGTGCTGGTGCTTCAGGTTTTAAGGGTTCTAGAAAAAGTACTCCATATGCTTCTCAGGTCGCAGCTGAAAAAGTTTTATCTCAAGTCAGTGAAATTGGTATGTCTGAATTAAAAGTATTTATCAAAGGGGTTGGCCCAGGAAGAGAATCTGCAGTGCGAGCCGTGGCTAATACCAATATTGTGGTTAATGAGATTAAAGACATCACCCCTATTCCGCATAATGGGTGTAGGCCTCGTAAGGCAAGGAGAGTATAATGGCTAGAAATCTTAATTCTATTACTAAATTATCTCGTAGAGACGGAGTAGCTCTTCATAATAAAGCAATTAAATATATGAATAAGAGGGCATATGGCCCTGGACAACATGGAGCTATGCGTAGATCCAAACCAAGTGACTATGCCGTTCAGCTAAGAGAAAAACAAAAGGTAAAATTACTATATGGAATATTAGAAAAGCAATTTAGGCGCTATGTATATAAGGCCATTAAGATGGAAGGTGTAGCTGGATCAAATCTATTGCATTTATTAGAATCCAGATTAGATAATGTTTGTTACCGTGCTGGACTAGCTACTTCTCGTAGAGCAGCCAGGCAACTAGTTAGCCATGCTCACATATTATTAAATGGCAAAAAAGTAGATATTCCTTCTATTAAGGTCAGTGTTGGAGATGAGATATCTGTTAAAGAAAAAAGCAAAAAGAATGGATACTTTACTGATCATACCACTGTAGCTGTTGATAGTAGTTGGCTTTCTGTAGATAAGAAAAGTGGCAAAGTAAAAGTAGTAGGAGCAGTCACCAGAGAAGAGTTAGATACGCATATTCAAGAACAATTAATTATTGAATTTTATTCAAGGTAATAAGTAATTTTTAAGGAGATAAAATGATTCAAGATATCACTATGCCAGACATAAAACTTTTAAAGCAAGAAGGTAACTTAGCCGAATTTGAGATAGCCCCTTTATATCCAGGGTACGGGATGACAGTTGGGAATGCTTTAAGACGCATACTTTTATCTTCAATAGTTGGTACTGCTGTTAGTGGAGTAAAGATAGAAGGAGCCAGCCATGAATTTACTACCATTAAGGGAGTGGTAGAGGATGTAGTTAATATAGTTTTAAATATTAGATCTATTAACTTTATATCTCACCAAGATGACAAAGTAGTGGTAAAACTTAAGAAAAAAGGTAAATCAGTAGTTAAGGCTAGCGACATAGTATTGAATCAAAATGTTGAAATAGCCAACCCAGACCAAGTAATAGCTCATATAGATGATAGTAATGCCGTTTTGGATATAGAGATATATTTGGAGCAAGGAAGAGGTTTTTACCCTGTCGAAAATAGAGTCAATCAAGATAAGCCAGTAGGAGTGATAGCAGTAGACTCACTTTTCTCTCCCATCAAAAAAGTCAATTTTACTTTAGAGAATACACGTGTGGGACAAATGACTAATTTAGACCGTTTAGTATTAACTCTAGAGACTAATGGAACTATTAGTCCACTTAAGGCCGTCGAGCAAGCTAGTGCTATCTTGGTGGCACATTTTCAGGCATTAGCCGGAGTAGAGACCCTGACAGTTATTGATATTGAAGATGAACATAGTATGATTAGTAATTTAAAGAATGTATCTATAGATGATTTAGGTATGACCCCCCGAACTACAAATGCTTTAAACAATAATGGTTTAAGCACGGTTTTACAGCTATCTAACTTAACCAGAGAAGAGCTTAAAAATCTTAAAGGCTTTGGACAAAAGGCTTATGAAGAAGTTATTACTAAATTAAAAGAAATGTCTTTAGAGATTCAATAAAGCAAGCGAGAAATAAGGGAGTAGAATATGCATAGACATTCATATAAAGGACGTAAATTTTCTAGAAAGAGCGGACCAAGAAAAGCTTTAATAGGTGGATTGATTAGATCTTTGTTCTTATATGAATCTATAGAAACTACTGACAAAAAAGCTAAAGAAATTAAGCCTATTATAGATAAGTTAATTACATTGGCTAAAAAACCTGAGTTAGGGTCAAGAAGACTACTGGCTTCTAGGGTTGGATCAAAGATAGTAACAGAGAAAATTATTAAAGATCTATTGCCACTGTGGGAAACTAAAAATTCTGGATATACTAGAGCTATTAAGCTAGGATATAGGTCTGGAGATGGAGCATTGATGTCTAAAATAGAACTTATTACTATCAATGAGCCTATTAAAATGGCCACGAAAAATGATAAGAATTTATCAGAGAATATTCCTGAAACAAGCCAAGTCATGCTAGAGAATAAGACTGAAACTATAGAGCCAACAACTGTCAATAAAAAAAAGAAGGAAACCATAAAAAGTGAAGGAAGTAAATAATGTTAAGAAATAAAACCTTCAATTTAAAAGCTAATAATATTGGTAAGTGGTATATTGTCGATGCCGAAGGTCAAAATCTAGGTAGATTAGCTAGTTTGATAGCCATTAGGCTAATGGGCAAAGATAGTGCTCAGTATACTCCCCATATGTTATCAGGAAATTATGTTATTGTGATTAATGCCAGTAAGGTTGCTGTTACTGGTGATAAAATGACTGAAAAGAATTACTATAGTCATAGTGGATACCCAGGAGGGCTAAAGGTAAAGACATTAGAACAAATGCTTGTAAGTCACCCCAAAGAGGTGATCAGATTAGCAGTAAAGAGAATGTTGCCAAAGAATAAATTAGCCGCACAACAGTTAGCTAGACTAAGAGTATATAGTGATGGTACTTATATAGAACAGGCCCAAAAACCAGAACCTATAATCATGGAGAAGAAATAATTATGACTACATCAGAAGTAGAAAAATTGCATTATTATTATAGTGTAGGAAGACGTAAAGAATCTGTAGTAACAGCACATCTTCATACCAATGGTAAAGGTAATATTACAGTTAATAAAATTGATTATAAAAGCTATTTTAATAATCCAACATTGATAGATTTAATCAATGAGCCATTTAAGATTTTATCTAAAGAAGGAGAGTTTGACATATCTCTACAGGCCAAAGGGGGTGGGGTAAAAGGGCAAGTTGATGCCAGTAGATTGGCTATAGCTAGATGTTTGATAGAACTAAATCCTGAATGGAAGACTACTTTGAAAAAGGCAGGACTTCTCACTAGAGACCCTAGGGTCAAAGAAAGAAAGAAGCCAGGATTGCGTGGAGCCAGAAAAGCACCGCAATATTCCAAGCGTTAATCCTGACCTCAGCTCATACTTTTGGCTGCAGGACTATACTTTAAAAGATAATAGATATTTAGTATCTTTTAAAAGTAAAGACTATCATTATCTAATTCGAGTACGAAGATTTAAGGCTAATGATAAATTTATCATTAGGATAGAAGATGATTTTTTAAAAGTACATATAGAGTCTATTAGTAAAGGCCAGGATCTTATATTAAAAATAGATGATAAAGTAGTTTTAAATAGCTATACTTCTAATAAAATTATTGTCTTAGCCATGATAGATCACTATAGGCTAGATTTAGTAATCGAAAAACTAACAGAACTAGGATGCCTTAAACTTATCCTACTGAAAACAGATTATAGCCAGTCTTTAAGCATAGATCTATTTAATCGTAAAATTAGACATTGGCAAGCCCTGAGTCGTGCTGCTTGTATGCAGTCAGGTAGAAGTAATCTACTTGATATAGAATGTAAAATGAGTTTCGCTGACTTATATGATCAGTACAGTAATTTAGTAATTTTAGATCACCACAGTAGCTTACTACTTTCAAATGCTCTTCTAGATAGTAGTATTGCTGTAATTGGACCAGAAGGGGGATTTAGTGATAAAGAGAGGCTATGGTTTAGTAAAAGTCATATTACAACAGTAAAAATGGATGGCAATATTCTGCGATCAGAGACGGCTGCTATCATTATGGCTAGGAGTACTTGAAATCATAGCATTTTTTGTATCATCTGATATAAAAAAGTAAGATTATGTATAGACAATAGTTGTCCAGCCAAGCTGTCTTTATTTTTAAACAAATGATGTAAATAGGCTTTACTAAAGTTCTGACACAGCTTACAAGGACAATCGTCTAGAGCAGTAAAATCGTTTTTATATCTAGCATTGGTAATATTGATTGCTTTAAATCCATGTTCTGGGTCTTTGCACCAAGCCTGTCCATGTCTAGCATTACGAGTAGGCAAAACACAGTCAGCCATATCAATTCCATGTCTATAGGCAAAATCTAAATCTATGGGATGACCTACACCCATTAAATAATGTGGCCTTTGAGGGTCTAGATAGGGCTCTAAAAAAGATATAACCTTAAACATATCTTCCCGACTTTCTCCTACCGATAGCCCACCAATAGCAATCCCATCTACATCTATAGATTGTATAAATTTTAGATTTTTAAGGCGTAGGTCTAAATCTAACCCTCCTTGATTTATACCAAAGAATAAAGGCCTTTGATCAGGGGCAATATCTTTAGTTAATTCTTTAAATTTATTAAGAGATCTTAACAGCCAGCGATTAGTTCTGTCACTAGCCTCAGTTTGCCTATCGTGATCGTGCTCCTTTAGGCCAATGAGTTGATCAAAAGCCATAATAATATCAGCCCCTAAATCGAATTGAGTTTGTATGGATATCTCTGGCGATATAAAATGTGTGGTTCCTGATTTTGGGTCTTTAAAATAAACTCCTTCCTCAGACACTTGATTCATGTTGGCTAGTGAAAATACCTGAAAACCACCAGAGTCAGTTAAAATTAGACCATTATAATTAGTAAAATTATGTAGTCCATTTGCTTCTTTAATAACACTAGTACCTGGGCTTAAGAATAAGTGATAGGTATTACATAAAACAACAGGAAAGCCGATATTTTGTACTGTTGATAAATCCATAGATTTAAAGCTAGCTTGTGTAGCTACTGGCATGAATAATGGTGTCGTGCAGCTTTTCCCTCTAACTTTTAAATTAAAATGCCTGATACTCAAAAAAATTTAACTCCCTTTTAGTTGCTTTAAAACCATTTGATATGAGTCCTTGTTTAATATATTGTATCCTTTTAATTGCTCTAGGCTATTATCTGTTCTGTCTTCTAGTAAATCCAAAATAGCACTTTCATTGTCGTCTCCAGCTATTCTATTACTGCTAATACTCTCGCATTGCGAGCATTGATGTAGAATTTTAATTTCACCTATACTGCTTTGATCGTTAATATACTTATTGTTATTTTTTTTAGAATATAAAGCTACAGGAATCATTAATGCTTTACATTTCGAAAGTCTATCTCCTGGTATTGCTTTATCTAAATGAAGAGAATATAAACATTGAGAACAATGATTCCTTTGCTTGGTTCCAATAGGATGAGAGTCATTATAATAGCCGCAATTCTGGCACTGAAAACTGTGACTAATTTTCATATTTAGCCTTGGCTTTTAATGTATTTATATAAAATAAAGCCATGGCAGCGGCAGAACTGACATTTAAAGATTTTTTTTGTCCTAGTCCTGTGATTTCAACTATAGAATTACTTTTTTCTAATAAGTATGGGCTAACCCCTTTATCCTCTGATCCTAATACTATATATGTCTTCCTAGGCCAATCAATGGTGACTATATCATGCATATAGATGGCCTTAGAATTTTGTTCTAATGAAATTAAGATATCATTAGATTCAAGGCTATGATAGAATTCATGATCAAATTCATAGTAGAATACATCAATATATTTTTCTGCCCCTAAAGCAGTTTTGGCAATTTGTTGAGTATTCTTATCAATAATATATCTTGGTCTAATATCTTTTTTAATTTGAGGATAGGGAGTAGATCCAATGGCTATTAAAGAATTAAATCCAAAAAATCCCATACTACGCATAATAGCACCTACATTATAACAACTACGAATATTGTCTAGTACTATATATAGATTAGATAGCCCTACTTCTTTACTATTTTTCATCTATGAATAGTATATAGTAGTTTTTAAAACTTTAAAGGCATAAGCTTCAATAATAAATACAACACAAAATAAAATTATAAACTTTAGTATTAAAGTCTTTTTATGTATTCTTAAAGTTTACTAAAGTCTTATCCCATAAAAAGACTCTTAAAGTTTTAAAAACTTTTTGATATTAAAGACTACTGCCGCTAACAATAGTATTGCTACTATGAAAGATAATCTGATAAGTTATTAATTATGAAAAAGTCAATCAATCTAGTAATAGTAGAAAGTCCAGCTAAAGCCAAAGTAATTGAGAATTATCTTGGTAAAGAATTTAAAGTGATGGCTAGTTTTGGTCATATTAGAGATTTGCCTAAATCTAGGATAGGAGTTGATACTGATAATAATTTTGCTCCAGATTATATAGTCAGTCCCAAGGTACGCAAGAGAGCTAATGAGCTCATAGAAGCTAGTAAGAATGCTTTAGTAGTATATTTAGCGACTGACCTTGACCGTGAAGGTGAAGCTATAGCTTGGCATTTGTCAGAGCTAATAAAAAATAAATATAGTGATAAAAAGATTGTCAGAATTACTTTCTCCGAAATTACTAAAAATGCAATTCTATCAGCCGTAAAACACCCTAGAGATATTGACATCAATCTAGTTGATGCCCAGCAAGGTAGAAGGGTATTGGATAGATTGTTTGGTTATAGTTTATCTCCTTTACTATGGCAAAAAATTAAAAGAGGTTTGTCTGCTGGAAGAGTCCAGTCTGTGGCTTTAAAGATTATTGTTGATAAAGAGAGGGAAATAGAGGCTTTTGTGCCTGTAGAGTACTGGCCATTTACCATTCATACTAATAATAAAAATCAGGATAGAATATTGTTCGATCTTTATCCTAATAATACCAAGAATATTATGTTAAAGAATGAAGAGCAGGCTCTTAATCTAAAAGCTTTAGTAGAGAAAAGTAGTTTAGAGGTAGCATCTATTGATCAAAAGCAGTTAACTAGCAATCCCTTACCTCCATTCATTACCTCTACTTTACAGAGAGCAGCTTATTCTCACTTAGGATATTCAGCTAAAAGAACTATGACCGTGGCTCAAAAGCTATATGAAGCTGGGCACATTACCTATATGCGTACTGATAGTTTGAATTTAAGTCAAGAATCTGTTGCTGGGATGAGAGATTATATTACTTTAGCTTTTGGAAAAGGATATTTAAGCCAAACTCCCAGGGTTTATAAAAGTAAGCAGAAGGGAGCACAGGAAGCCCATGAAGCTATTAGGCCCACAGTTTTTAATAAGAATGCTCAAGAATTAAAAATAGAAGATGGAGCTAGATTATATGATTTAATTCGAACTAGAGCCATCGCTTCTCAGATGTCTGCTCAGCTGGTAGATCAAGTAGTCGCTACTATTAAGGTAGAAAATTATAGTTTTAGAGCTGTTGGCAAAACCATTAAGTTTGATGGCTATACTAAGATATATACCTATAAAAAAGATGAAGATATCATTTTACCTGAATTATCAAAAGGAGAAAGCCTGACACTAGTCGAAGTAGAAACAAAGCAAAAGTTTAGCAGCCCTCCTAGTCGTTATTCAGAAGCAACCTTGATCAAGGTATTAGAAAGTTTGGGGGTGGGACGGCCTAGCACCTATGCTCCTACTATTTCTACCTTAGTAGATAGAGGTTATATTATCAGCCAAGACAAAAAATTAGTCCCTGAGAAAATAGGGCTTAGTGTGAATAAAATGCTAGAAGATAATTTTTCTTCTATAGTAGATGTGAACTTAACGGCAAAATTAGAGCAAGAACTGGATGCCGTATCCTTAGGCAAGGATAAATGGCAAAAAATAGTAGCCGATTTTTATAATCCACTAGCTAAAGATATAGAGAATAAAAAAGATAGCATAGAGCGTATTAAAGTAGAGTCTGAGCAGACTGGTGAAAATTGTCCAGAATGTAAGCATCCTTTAGTAATTCGTAGCAGCCGTTATGGTAAATTTGTAGGTTGTTCTAATTATCCAGAATGTCGTTATATTAAAAAAGAGGCTTTAGAAAAAACAAATGTTAAGTGCCCAGAATGTAAAAAAGGAGAGATTGTAGCTAAGAAAACCAGAAAGGGTAGAGTTTTTTATGGCTGCGATCAATATCCTGATTGTAAATATGCTTCTTGGACCAAGCCTTAGTCTTTTTAAATATACTTTTTTCCACATATCAAGTATTCAAAAAATATAATGCAAAAATATCATGATCAAATCGAGTATGTATTTTTTCTGGCCTTAAGATATATTCATTTTGGTTTAAAGTCTGCTGTACTATAATAAAAGTATATGAAAAAGCTTGAGGTTGGGGCGTGATGCATTTATTTAAGCATAAGAAGATTAATAACAATATAGAACATGATCAGTATAAGCCAAATATGGCAGGGGACAGGGTTAAAAAAAATAGATTAGATAATAATATAAATAATAGATATGTACTAAATGACATCACGGCCAAGCCCTCAATAAGCATTAATCCAAATCCTAGATTAATCCAAGATATTGTGTCTACCAAAACCACTACAACTAGATATTTAAATCCTAATACTTCTCATAAGGCCAGCACTACAACACAAAAACTATCATCAGATTTTAAAGAGCTCTTCGCTAGTGATGAGGCTAGTATTAATCAGGTTAGAAAAAGTGTTACCACAACTCATCCTATAGCTATATTGGCTTATATATTATTAGGGCTGATTCCTAGCATTGCTATTATCATCACCACTCTTTATGGGGGGACTAAAGAAAATATTATTATTATCGCTGTGCTTTTGGTATTAAATTATATTATCTATTTATTACTCCCCAAAAACTATATGCCTATCTGGATAGCCAGTATTATTAATAGTCTTATTATTAGTTCATATTTAATATGGTGGTTAAACACTCATTTAGTACATTATCAGTTTGCCCAATGGTTATCCATCATAGTTTTGGCTTTATTAAATATATTTCTTTATCTTCGTAATCAGAATATGGGGCTTATCATGAGTTCGATCTTCATATCCATACTATTATCATCGATGACAGCTTTGGGAATAATAAATCTAGATTTTATATACCCACTTCTGACCCTTCATATTATTGTTGTTTCCTTATTAAATAACATCACCAAGTCTGCCCCTATATTTTTAAATATCCATAGAATAGTGTTAGGGGTACTGTTAACTGTATTGATGATAGTATCTAGGCCAAGTCTTATGTCGGCTTCTATTAGCGTGGCCTTACTGCTTATATATTTTATTTATTTATACTTCACTACCAATGAAATATTGCTAAAAACTATTTATTTATTAATAGGCAATGTATTGTTGCTACTATTAACATTTATACTAAGTTATGGCCTTGAGCTAAAATATTTATTTGTTATTAGTATAGGACTAATCTTAATGAGCTTAAGCTGGTATTATATTAAATATCTTGAACCCAATGAGTCTAGTGATTTTAGTTTCTTACGAAAGTTAATCTTTATTCTTATCGCTTGCATTAATTTTGCCCCCTTTATTTTTGGGACAGATCCATATTTAGTATTAACTTTACTTACTTTGATTATCTTAGTTCATACTATCTTATATAGTATTTATAAAAATCCAATGGATTGGATTAATTTATTATTAGGGCTAATACTATCTCCAGTACTAGTTAGTATGTCCTTATTCTCTTATTTAGGACCTGCCACCAATCTGGTGATTTACTATAGCCTTTTTAGTTTAATACTCTTAGCCGTTACTTTATATTTCAATACCAGGAATTTTAAAGAACTTGAGGCTGTTAATATATTATTTCTTAATATATCGATTTTACTCGGATTAATAATAGGTTATTATAGTGGGCCTATGGCCATGGTGATTGGAGCTGCTTGTATGGCCTTAGTCTTAGCTGCCATTAGTATCAAATTCTCTTGGCCCAATCTAATGCCAATTATTATTATTGCTATCAATCTAGCTTTAACGGCTTTAGGGATACAGCTAAATTGGGTCAAGCCTCAAATATGGGCCATATTGGTGGTCAATGTGATCCTGTATGTGGGGAGTTTAATACTCCCGAAAAGATTTTCTATCCCTATTGGAATGGCAGTAACTTTATTTGCTCCCTTGATGATATTATTAAACATACAAACAAGACAAGGGATACCTTATCATATAATTTTTTGGGGTTTAGCTATTTTAATGCTATTAACCCTACTAATTAATAAACTTAGTCTATATTATAACCTTGTCTTAATCACTATTTATACTGGGATTGGTACTTATTTTTATCACCCTAGTTCCTTAGTATCTCTCATTATTGCTATGACCTTAGTAATATTAACTTTGATATTTAGAAAAAATAGAACAGATACTATCTTTGATCTTAGAAGGAGGGTTGGTTGATTAAGCGCAGTAAGATACTTAAATATTTAACTTATTATTTATTTAGCTTTGATTTTTTTATATGTACTCTCTCGGTAGCAGCAGCTTCTATTTTTAATCATATTATTCATAAGCCCCTAAGAGATGTTTTTATTGTCTTTAGTAGCTTTAGTATCGGAACGGTTATATTGAGCTTAATCTTAATCTACGTGATGCTACTGCTGTTATTATTATCCCCAAGGATATCCCCTAGAGTTTATTACGGCATTTTAAAAAAAAGAATACTACTTTTGTATGGAATCAATATTATTTTTATAATCAGCGTTTATCATGTTTTCTCTCTATTTATAAGAGATAATTTTATCTTATCTACTACCAACAATATTATATTAACTATTTCGTCTATATTGTTTTTATTACTGAGATTTGTCTTAATCAAGCATGCAGTTATGTTTGCTGCCATCCATGAAAAGAGACAATATCAAATCGACATTTTATCCCTTATATTAACTGTAAAAAATATGATGTATTTTATATTTTTTATTAGTATTAGGCATATATTTTTGTCTAATATCATCTTTTATATTATGTCATTTTTAATATACATATGGGCCAACTTCTATATATCTAAAATGGAAATTTTAAATACATATCCTAGCATAAGTCTAGTCAGGGTCAAAAATAGTATTATATGGCTGAGCATAGCAGTGATTGTATTAAGTCTTATGGTCTTAGTTTTTCAAAATAGTCTTAATCAATATCTATTAAAAGTAGGCGCTAGCTTAGAATCTTTTTTGAGTTCACCACTACTGCCCACCATTAAGCCTAAATAATCCTATAAGAAAATATGTATTAAAATAGTGCTATTGTCTCGAAGCATTGACAAGGGAGGAGTAGTTATATAATATTGACATATAGACCTTAAGAATAAGGTCTTTTTTATTTGGCGTAAGATAAATTTTTTAATAAAAAAGGTTGATCTTTTAAAATGAGAAAAATATTTTCTATTCTAAACAGCTATGTAGATCTAATTCGAGGATTATCATGGCCCAGTAGACAAGAAGCCTGGAGGTTCGGGGTAACTGTCATAGTATTTTCTACTATTATAGCTATTTATGTAGGTGGACTTGAGGCTTTAATAAGATTAGGTATTAATAAATTGATATAAGGGAGACTTTTTATGAGCAAAGAAGCAAGCAAAATTAAGAGTACTTCAAAAGCGCTATGGTATGTAGTTCATACATATTCTGGCTATGAAGATGTAGTGGCTCAAACCTTGACTCAAAGAGCAGAAAACTTAGGTTTTTCTAAACAAATTATAGAAATACTTGTACCTAAGGAAAAAAGAATAGAAATACGTAATGGTAAGCGCAAAACAGTAGAAAAAAAGATATTCCCAGGGTATATTATGGTAGAAATGATTATGGGAGACGATGCTTGGTTTGTGGTACGTAATACCCCTAATGTTACTGGTTTCGTTGGATCTGGGGCTACTCCTATCCCTATGAGCAGCGAAGAAGTGCGTTCTATTAAAAAACGTATGGGACAAGATAATCCTAAATATGATATATCTTTTACTGCTGGGGAGCTTGTCAGTATAGTGGATGGACCATTTAAAGGATTTGATGGGTCTATTAACGATATAGATGAAGCTAAGGGTAAAATAAAAGTCTTGGTTAATATGTTCGGAAGAGAGACGCCTGTAGAGCTAGACTCTCTTCAAGTTAAGAAGATTTAATGATATAATAAATATTTACTAGATAGAGAAAAGGAATAATATGGCTGAAAAAAAGAAAGTTATCGCAAATTTAAAAATGGTTTTGCCTGGTGCCGGCGCTAGTGCTGCCCCCCCTGTAGGGTCTATTCTTGGTGCACAAGGAGTGAATATGATGGAATTTGTTAATGCTTTTAATGAAGCCACCAATCAGCGTAAGGGGCAGACTACCCCAGTGCGTATCACTGTGTTTGAGGATAAATCATTCACATTTACCACTTCCGGTACTCCAGTAACAGAATTAATCAAAAAGGCAATTAACCTCGATAAGGGTTCGGCTAAGTCGCATAAAGATAAAGTTGGCAAGATTACTTGGTCTCAAATAAAAGATATAGCCGAAGAAAAAATGTCTGATCTCAATGCCAATGATATCGAGGCTGCCAAAAAGATTGTAGCTGGATCAGCCCGTGCTATGGGAGTGGAGGTAGTAGAGGGCTAATGTATTTAGCCATCAAATATTTTTTATAAGTATCTTTTATGATGGGAGAGTTTTAGGCTTAATATATTTTATGCTTAAAATTCGCCAAATATTTTAATATAACCACTATAGAAAGGATCACAAATGTCTAAAGAAAAGAAGAAGGCAGTAGAGCAAGTACAAGATTTAGAGGTAGAAATTAAGCAGGACGTAGATATTACTATCGATGAGAATATAGAAGTAGTCAGCCAAGATGACGACAAAGAAGTAGACACATCAAAAGAAAAGGATCTTAAAGAAAATCAGGTGGTACGGGCTACTGTTAAAAAAGTTGTTAAGGTCAAAAAAAGATCAAAGCGCTACCACGCCCTCAAAGAAAAGATTGATTCTAATGCGAAATATAGCCCTCAAGAAGCCTTGGAGCTATTAAAAAAAATTAATCCATTTAAATTTGACCCTACGGTTGAGCTCAACTTTAATCTAGGTATTGATGTTAGGCAAGCCGATCAAGTTGTACGCGGTAATCTATCTTTACCAAAAGCTTTAAGTAAAAAAATAGTCATAGCTATTTTTGATGATAGTCAAAATGAAAAGCAGCATATTACAGATGGAGCCGATTATGCTAATCCAGAAGAAATAATATCACAGATTAGCTCAAAGAAAATACTATTTGATGTCTTAATTACAAATCCAAAAAAAATGGCTGAGCTTAGTAAATATGCTAAGATATTGGGCCCTAAAGGATTAATGCCTACTCCCAAAAATAATACAGTTTCTGCAGATATAGCCAGCGCTATCAAAGAAATAAGAGACGGTCGTATAGAGTTTAAGGCTGATAGCTATGGCATAGTACACCTTAGTGTTGGTAAGCTTAGTTTTGATACTAGTGATTTAATCTCAAATATTGAGGTTGCCCATAAGGCTATATTAAAAGCAAAACCCAGTGGAGCCAAAGGAACATATATCAAGAATATTAGCTTAAGTGCCACTATGTTGCCTGGCCTTAGCCTGTCTCTTTAATATCTATAAAATAAATATATAATTACTTTAAATCAAAAGACCACAAAGACATTTTAGTGGTCTTATTATAGAGTATATGTTTTGTTAGTCTAATTAATAGACTTTCATATAATATAAT
The DNA here is from genome assembly GCA_964478695.1 of uncultured Candidatus Saccharibacteria bacterium. Classification (GTDB taxonomy): domain Bacteria; phylum Patescibacteriota; class Saccharimonadia; order JAGOAT01; family CAYZIP01; genus CAYZIP01. The sequence continues at coordinate 530 of CAYZIP010000004.1, read as the reverse complement.
TAAGACTTATATACTATATGGTCTTTTAAGCTAAGACTTCTTTAAATCTATAAAAAGTTGTATTTGGTTATAAGTTATACGACTATATAACTACGTCAACAAATGTCTTGGTTGATGTTTTGCCGGTAAATGATCTCTTTTTAGCTTGATGAAAAGCAACGGCCCCATCGCAGGCGGCATGTATGGTGTGATCTACTCCCATAAAAACATTCTGTCCTAGCTCATAATGAGAGCCTCTTTGTCTGACAATGATTTGTCCTGTATTAACTTTTTGTCCACCATATAATTTAATCCCTAGTCTATTGGACTGAGAATCGCGACCATTTCTTGTTGAGCCACCGGCTTTTGTCTTTGACATATAATCCTAAAAATTACCTTTCTAATACTAATATATGCCTACCAACTATTTGATTAGGCCTAATAAAAATGAGAGGATAAAACTCTCTATATTTGATATTATAACCAATTGCTTGAATATGGTCAATGATTGGTAATAGTATAATTTCTTTTTCTTGGGGGAGCTGGAAACA
>CAYZIP010000003.1:0-75053 GCA_964478695.1 uncultured Candidatus Saccharibacteria bacterium | reverse complement strand
ATTATTCAGACGCAAGCCGAGATAATGTAAAGCGACGATTTGAGCAAATGCTTAACGATGGTATTTGGGTGCACCGTGCCCCTATTGGTTATAAGAATGTCTTAATAGGCGGTACACCTCAAAAGCCAATCAAAGGTATAGAAGTGGACACCGACAAGGCTCACTACGTGGTAAAAGCATTTGAGATGCGAGCAAGAGGCATTCCTTATGCCGTCATAGCTAAAGATTTGGGCAAGATGGGCTTTCGTAGCAACATAGCTACTAGTAAAGCCCCAAGCAAGGCTTTCCTTGAGCGAATACTGAACAACAAGTTTTATTATGGCGTTATGGTACATTCTGGCAGAGAGTACCCCCACAACTACGAACCTCTAATAAGTCGTGCATTATTCAACCAAGTCCAAAAAGTTAGAGACGAACGAAAGCACGAGAAAACAAAATATGACAGTAAAGACTTCACCTTTAAGAAGATTGTGAAATGTGGCGACTGTGGGCGTGCGGTATCACCCTTTAGGGCTCGTAACAGCACGTATTTACGCTGTGCGAACGGAAGGTGTAGCAACCCAAACACTGCAGAGAGCCTTGTGTTTGATGGAGTTAAGGCAGATATGAGCTATACCGATATACCAGAGAAGTGGCTAGACAAGGTAATTGTGGAGCTTCGTAAACGCCACGATAACCAGCAACAGTACTACACGCAGAACATTGAGCAGACTCGTAAAGAGTACGACACAATAAAGAGTAAGATGAAAACTTTGTACGAAGACAGGCTAGTTGGGCGTATTACTACAGACCAGTACGACGAATATGTTACGCAGCTTGAGGCTAGGCAGCAAGAATTGAATGACCGCCTAAAGTTGCTAACAAGTAATAACAAATCATTCCAGCTAACCGCCTCTTACCTGTTAGACTTAGCTCAACGAGCAGAAGAGCTGTTCAAGGAAAGCGATGAAGCACTGCAAAACAAACTTCTAGAATATGTACTTTCAAACATTGAACTGAAAGATAAAAAGTTGTCTTATATACTGAATGACCCCTTCAAGACAATTGTTGAGGCAAAGAAAAAAGCCCTTTTGGGCTCTAATTCTAATCTTTGGTGCGCTTTAAGCTACGAAATTAAAACTTTACTCCTTAGAGAATATCAGAAAACTGTATAAAAATACAAACACCTGCGTTCCTATATAGATTTATGCAAGTTCTTGTAATAAAGCTTTAAAATTAAGCTCGCCTATATTCTTGGGAGATATAACCACATTCTGCGCACTGCTTAACGTCATATAACTGTAGCCTACTAACTCTGGGACAGCTTCAAGCCAAAGCGCCTTACTGCGCATGATAATGATTGTCTTGCCACGTTTGATGGCTTCTCTAACAATTTCAAATGAATAGAGTTGTGAGGGTGTGTAGCTGTTGATATGTTTGTAGTTAATAGAATGATATGGAAAGTATTCAACCATCATAATCTTATCTCGCAGTACTTCTTCTGAAACACCAGCATTTATAAGCGGTTTAAGTTTGGCACTCCACCACTTATAACCACCTGTTGCTTCTAATCCACCATTAAAATAATAGAATGGCGAAGTGTAGGGATTCTCTAGATTAGTGCGACAGCCCTCAATAAACTTTGGCAACTTCATATTTACATCTACATCAGTATCTGCGAAGCCTGGGTTGAGTGCCAGGAACACTACTTTGGCGTTATCTAATCCGCCCACCAAAGGCTCTGGGAATGTATCAAGTCTAAGACCTACAAAGTTTTTGTGGCTTTCTATGACCTCTAAATCTTCTTTGAGAATGTATGGTTCGGTGGCAGGTAATTTTGACCAAGGATTATTCACTACTACAGCTTCTCCATTAGCTGCACAAATGCGTCATCTACCCACACGTAATAGCCCTTTTCAGGAGCAAAAGAATCCTCAAAGTTAGGTGGACAGACACTCTCAAGTTGCGTACCAACTGTTTTACCAGTCAAAAGCCCATACTTATCTTCACTGACATGGCTTATGTAGAAATTAAACTTAAAGTCGGGGTGAGTATAAACGTCATCATTCCCTCTCTTAGAAGGGTAGCCCTTTTGCGTTTTCTCAAACATGAAACCCTTGCTTAGTAAGATAGTTTTATACTCATTTCTCGTCATGTTCAAATTATATCAGAGAGTAAGACGGAGCAGACAAAACCTGCTCTACAATATGATTTTTGTTGCAAATCGTATTAAAATTTGTGTATGGAAATGACTGAAAAAGAATATGCAGAGTTCAAGGCTCTATGTAAGGAAAAAGGCATAAGTTACGAAACAGAAGCCGAGTATAAAGCAGCAGCTAGAAATCTAGTAGAGCTTGTAAGACTTACATACGACTCTGCACGTGAGCATTATGGCTGGGACCAACGATTAAAGACAGAACCATCTGGATTTGCTATTCCAAGTAAGGGTAGAAGTTGTTGCTTGTGTCATACATCAGTATTTGGTGAAGTTTGGTATGACAAATGGGGCATGAAGTGTATGACTTGTCAGGAAGCACTAAATAAAAAGATTGTGCCAGGCTACGTCTTCAAAGACAGCGACAACAACAAACATGTGACTGCTTCACAACTTAATTGGAAGTACGGACTTCATCAGCAAACAATCAAGAAACTTATAAATCAAGGCAAACTTAAGCCTAGAATTATTCCAAAAGGAATCACACTCTTTCTTAGAAAAGAAAACCCAGAACTACCAAACATAATACAAGCAGAACTCTCCAAAAAAGCTACTACTAAACCGACCAAGTAAAAAATTTCAAGAATTGTAATGCTGTGAGTGTTTAACCCTGTTAAAATAAAGACACTATATGCCAAAAGTTGTAAATTCAAGATTAGTTGATATTGTTGCCGTTAAAACCAACGTTTATATGCCTATTGTTGAAGCAATAGCTAACTCTATTGACGCTATTGAGGAACTTGGGGCAAAAAATGGTGTAATCAACATTGAGCTTGAACGTAACCCACAACTTATAAAATCAAACGACAGTGGTGTTGCACCTGTTACGTCAATCATCATTAAGGACAACGGAATTGGATTTACAGAAGAAAACACAGAGTCATTTGATGAACTTTTTAGCGAGAAGAAACTAAAGATTGGTGGTAAAGGTTTTGGTAGATTTACCTATCTTAAATATTTCACATCTACAGATGTTGAAAGCCACTTCAAGGTTGATGAGAAATGGCAAAAGAGAACATTCACCTTTCACTCCGATAGAAATGAGTTCATATCTGACCAACAAGTTTCCGCTTCAAGTCTAAAGAAGTATGAAACCACCGTAAGCTTGCGTAATATCAAGAAGAAACATCAAGATAAACTCAATCTAAAATTAGATACAATAGCTCGTAGATTATTTGAAGTGTTGCTTCCTTACTTCGTCACAAACGACTATAAACCACCCAAAATAATTATTAAAGACCCTGCTGAGCGTGAAGAAGTTGTACTAAATGATTATCTTGACGAACACGATAAGATTCAACTGATACATGACGATAAGCTTGAACTAGAAACTGGCTTTGACGATAAAGTTGAAGAATTTCAGGTCAAGATTTTCAAAGTATTCCACTCACAAAGTAATAACAGAGTAGTGCTTACTGCGCACCATAGAGAAGTTTTAAGTAACTCTATGCACCACTATGACCCTGAGTTTTTCTCTGGGTTTAGCGAGAATAAGCCAGACAATGATGATGAAACAGCGTCAGGCAACTACGTTATAAAAGCCTACGTAATTGGTGATTACTTAGACAGGCACGTAACTACTGAGCGTGGTACATTTAATTTTAATGATGACGACGAAACTGCGATGTTCCCTTTGTCTAAGAAGCATGTTGAATCTGCGGTAACAAAACTTGCTGCTTCACACTTCAAAGACCACCTCCAACCATTAAAGGAAAAGAAAGTAGAACGAATAAAGGCTACTATTGACGCTAATATGCCTTGGAATAAAAGTCTTGCTAGTGAGTTAGACTTTGATACTATTGCCTTTAACGCTTCGGATAAGGATATTGACGTTGCAGTTAATAAGCTTGCTTACGATAAAGAGCAGGAAGTTCGCTCTAACGTACACCAGCTATTGAGTTCAAATAATGCCACAGAGATAGATGAAAAGGTTCAGGGTATTGCTCAGCAAGTTACAGAACTTGGTAAGGGTAAGCTTGCCCATTATGTTGCTTTAAGACGAGCTATTCTTGATGTATTTGAAAAGAGCTTAAAGTTAAGGGACAACAATAAGCATGAACTTGAAAATATCGTTCACAAGATAATTTTCCCTTTAAGAAAAGATAGCGACACTATTGACTATGAATCACATAACCTATGGTTGCTAGACGAAAGGCTAAGCTTCTCTAATTACGTTGCTTCTGACCAGCCCTTGAATACAGGCGATGAGCGACCAGATTTACTTTCTTTTGACCGACCAATTGCTGTACGTGAAGGCGATGAACTCAGCAACCCAATAACGATATTTGAGCTAAAACGTCCAGGACGTACTGCGTATACAACTGCCGAGAACCCTCTTGCGCAGGTTGCAGGGTACATTAAGAAAATAAGAACAGGACAATATACTAACCCTCAAGGAAGACAGATATTAGCAGACGACAATACTCCTGCATACGGCTTCGTAATTTGTGATTTAACACCTAAAATAATTGAATTTTGTGAAGCATATCAACTCACGCTTAGCCCAGACAAAGAGTCTTACTTTGGATTCCATTCTACATTCAAGATTTACTTTGAAGTGATTAGTTTCAATAAAGTACTGAAAGATTCTAAGCAAAGAAATAAAGTATTTTTCCGTAAGCTAGGTATTGAAGACTAGAAACTTCTAGGCATTGGTACTACTTACTTAAAATTGTTTGAGATACTCGTAAATCTTAACCATAGCTAGTGTATCTAAGCAGCAATACTTCAAAAGTGCTTCGTAGGTCTTCTGAGCTTGTTCTTCGTCTGTATTACCCATAACTGCGTCATACCAACGTATAGAAGCGACTAAACCATTCTGTATGTCCATTTCCTTATAAGAGAACTCTGGTACGAGTACTGGCAGTACATACTTAATTGAGCTACTGCCTTTAAAGTCGTGATGTACATAATGCTGTTTACTGAATATGTCCATCAGGTCAAACACTCTATTATTTACGCCCTCTAAGAAGTCGGCATACTCAGGGTATGCTTTACCCATTTCAGCATTGCGACCTGTTTCAAAAACTTTATACCAAACGATAACACTACCTGTATCGCCAATATGCCTTTTTAGGCTCTCAAGAAGCTCTGGCATAGGTGGATTTACGCAATCACGACCAAGGTACTCATAATGCTCTAGTTCGCCATTAGGCTCTCGTAAAACATGCAATGAATACTGGAATGGTATCTGCTGAAAAGGCGTACAGCCATTAAACATAGGCAGTGCAGATGAAACTGTTTCGTAGTCTAGGAAATATAACGGAAATTCAAGCTCACTTAATAATTCTTGAATAGCTGGTTTGTTAATAATTGGCTCTTTGCTCTTAGCTACTAGTACTTGGTTTTTCTGACCAATAGAAAGTTTGATGTCTTCTGGTACATCGTGGACATTGTGAATATCTCCATCTACAAGAACAGCTAAGTTCTTAGCTCCAATTCTTGAAATGTTAAATACAGAGTATTCAGGAATATCAGGGTTAAGATAATTGAAAGTTGGGCAGTGTCCTGAACGTGTTTTAAGTCTGCAACTACACTTAATTGGTTCGTCAGTTTGTTTCAATACTTCAAGAGCGTCATAGGCTTGCTGTCGTATGGTTGGCAATATCTTTTCAACCTTTTCAGTAACGTCAGTTTGGGTTAAGAGTGCTGATGGCTCAACTACTGTCTTGCGAACGTAAGTTTTATCTAAATGAATTACAACTACTTTACCAATTTTGTAGCCAGCGTCTTCAAAGGCTACACGCTGAAATGCAAGGTCATATATATGCTCAGGCTTAACTGAGTTAGTAGATTTTACTTCGTACAGAGTCCATGTTTGCGAGTCTTCATCAAACTCAATGATGTCCGCCATTGCGAGCAGTTCTTTGTCGGTATAAACAGTTGCTTGGAATATAGCTTTAGTGCCGTCAGCTACAAGCTTCTCGGTTTCATTTCGTGCTTTTTTGCCGTGAGTATCAACTAGCACTGCATTAGGAAATAAGCCACGAGCAAAGCGTTCAACTTCGTTACCTTGTTCTAGCCTTTGGTTGATAGCTTCTTCATCATCTACTGGTACGACTTCTTTTTTGTATTTCCATAGCCATAGGTAACTTGCGCAACACTGGTATTTTAGAAAGTCTGACTTAGAAAGATACATTATTTGATAAGCGACCAGTTGTTTAAGTAATAAGCCATGTCGTGTGCCTTTGTGCCAAGATATATCGTTCCATCACGAAACTTTATATTCACACGATAGCGTTTACCGTGACCTACTTCTAGGATTGCTTTTTCGTGTACCTTTTTCTCCATCTCAAGTAGGGGCAAGATTAAGAAGTCACTCTTTGTGTCGGTGTGTAAAACAAATACATAATAGATATTTCCAGAGTTGTGGCGTTCAAAAGATACTTTCCTTACGTCAAAGTTGTAAACATCAAATCGGTTTAAGTTGGCTGTCTTTACTTGAATACTGAATAATTGGCTGTCTTTTGTTGCAATGATGTCCATGCCTACATCTACACTCATGATACTTGCATTAAAGCCCCTGAAAAGTAACTCGGAGCAAACCAAATGCTCTCCGCCTTTGCCTGTATAGCCACTATCTACTGTTAGCTTCTCTTGCTCATCTGCAACTTCATCTTCCTCAACTGCAAGTTCACTGACAGTTGGTTTATGAGCATTTTTATTTAGGCTGTAGTTGCCAGGTGATGTTCTAGCAAATAATGATGAACTGCCATTTCGTTTTATATCTACGCTAATTTGAGCGTTCATACTTGCTTCTGGTGTTGCGCCAACGGTTTCCAGTATTCCCATATCTAGAGCTTTTTTTGTAATTTCACGATAATGAAGGGGCTTATCTGATTCTAGTAAAACTTTGTAGGCAGCGTTTTTGTATATATTCATTTCAGCCTTTTTCTACAATACTGATGTCTTTGTCACTCAATTCGTAAATCTGATATATGAGTTGGTCAATATCTTGGTCGGTCTTCTGTATTTCGTCACTTAGCTCTGAGAATTCCTTTCGGTATTTATTAAATACGTGGAGAAGTTCATCTTTTTGAGAAAGTGAAATGTTTGAATGTAGTGCATTTATGAAATCAGAAAAATCTAGCTCCCACCATGAGGTAATTTTTGAAGGGGCTTTAGCGTCATTAAATTCAGACATGACTAAATCATCAACTCTTTTTGAGGAATCATATAATTGCTTTGTGGCAGAAGATATTCTTTGCACGGCAGTAGTTATTCTCTGTTGAAGTTCATCATTTGCAAGTACTATGGGAAACTTATCCAAATCAACATTTTTCAACTGAGGTGTACTGTCTGCGTTAGTAATAAAATTAGACCTGTAAAGCCAGTTCATTAGTTTTGAGTTTAGTATTGCGAGTATGTACAGTGGACTAACTTTGTCTTTGAAGTTATAGAGGAAGTAAAGTGACTGCTCTGGGTATGCACCACTATCGTCATAGCTAGCAATAAGCCCTGAACCCGTTTTCCTCAGTAGCACTTTTGGATTTGCGCCTAGTTTAGTTTCATCTCTAGTCCTGCCTGTGATATTTTCGTCTATGAAATCAAAGAATAGTTTTTCTTTAATCAAATAGCGTCCAATAGACTGTCCTTTGAGAACTTCCCGTTGAGATGTAGAAGCTCTACGATTGGTTATTAACTTAGATTTACCTCCGAAGCCAGATGTTGTTTTTGAGATTTCATTTAATGAATGCTTGTCACGCATTAGCTTGTCTACAAGTGTCTTTGCTTCCAATGAACTGAATAATTTAAATTCGTAGGTAGACTTGTCTACTTCACTATCTTTAAGCACCAAGAAATCTGCCTTAGGATTCGCTTTTACTCTTATACTTTTTACGGAACTTGGAGATTTTTTAATTACGAATGTCATTGTGTCCGTAACGATATACGGAAAGTCCCACTTATAAACAATTTCTGACAGTGTGTAGCTTTCCCATATTCGTTTTCTTAGATTACTAAATACTCCATTTATGCCAAATCTGTCAGGTACTATCATAGAAAAGTAGCCGTTGGGCTTTAGTATTTGAGTTCCTAGGTTTATAAAGTACTCAAACAAGTTAGGCATGTAAGTATTGCCGTCATATTTTTCAGTATAGTACTTTAACTCTGCTTCACTGACTTTCTGCCCATGCTTACCACCTAGAGATACCCAAGGAGGATTGCCAATCACAACATCAAATCCACCATTATTAAATATATCGTTAAACTCAGACTGCCAGTTAAACGCCTTGTTAGTACCTATGCCATGGTCACTAATCAGACTGTTACCACTCTTTATATTGTTATCAAGTGTGGTGAGTTTCTTTCCTTTTTGAGCAGATTTTAGCCAAAGAGATAGTTTTGTAATTTCTACCGATTCCTCATTAAGGTCTACGCCGTAAATGTTGTTCTTTAGAATATCTCTAATGTAATCTTCGCTACTAAATAAGTTGTTACCAAGAATACTTGCTACACGTTTATTTTCTGCTAGTAGGTAATCAAATACGTAAACTAAAAATGCGCCTGAGCCACAGGCAGGGTCAACAACTTTTACATTCTGTAAGAACTCTTGATACTTGTTATATGCTTGCTGTTCACGCTTCTCATAGTTCTTGTCAGTAATGTCACCTTTAAGTTTGAACTCAATCTTTAGTCGTTCTTCTTCGTCACGCAAGTATGCACCAAGTGAATTATCTACGATGTAGCGAACTATGTAGTCAGGAGTATAAAATATACCGTCTTTCTTGCGACGTGATTGTTGGATTGAGTCTAGGTTTTGGCTTTCCTCAACCTTGCTTTTAATTTCCTCTAAGTCGCTGATGGATTGTTCAAAGATATGACCTAAGATATTGACACTTAAATCTTCAACAAAGTTGTAGTCACTAATGTTGGCTACTTTGCGTAAGGACTCATCACTTATCTTTAGTGAGTTGAGTTCTTGGTCGTGGGCAAATAGTCCACCATTATAGCCGTCAGGAATTTCTAGCTTAGTACTACCAACATCTATCGCTTCAAAGAATGCCTTAAACGTAGACCATAACGAACCACCAAATGTTGAGTTGTCGGCTGCTTGAATAACACGTTTCAAAGTATCGTCTGGAAGTAAGCCCCTATCTTCTGCGAAACAAGCAAAGACAATACGGTCAATAATCTTTTGAGCTTTCTCAATTCCTATACCAATATCTGCTCTGACGTTTTCGTTGTGCCTGTATATATCTCGCAACAATTCAAGTCTGGCTTCACGATATATCTTGTAAAACTTCTTGCCGATTTCTTCTTGCTCAAAACGTATGTCGCTGAGCCAACCCTCGGTCTTACTTGCACCCTTAGGGGTAGTGAGATTATCGCTGTGTAGTAACGTGTAGAATGTCTTGAACTTTAGATAGTCATCTTCTGGGTCTACGAGGTCATCAAGTGTCCAAAGCTCATAATCCAGTTGGTTGTCGTGATAAAGTCGGAACTCCCAAAAGTTACTAACAACTACGAAAGGACAGTTACGATACTGGGTTTTGTATTTGAATCCTTGTTGTACAGGACTCATGTTGCCCTCACGACGCTGTGGTCGGTCAAGCTCAATGCTTGCACCCTTTAACTCAACGACTGCTGCGATATTCTTTAGGTCTTTGCTCGTGTCAGTATGACTAAGTACTGCGTCTGGTAACTGACCTTTATCTGTAGTGGCTTTTGGCTCAAAGCTGTATGGAACAGCAGGTTTCTCTTTATAACCTAAAACCTTAATAAAGAAGTCTTGATTGTAGGCTTGCTCACGAGAAGTTTCTTTATCTGCTTTTAGACTTCCGTTGTGATAATCGTTGTGCCATGTCTTTACGAGGGCAATCTTATCTTCAAGCTCAGATGTTTGCAGTTTTGAAGCGATTTCACGAAGTTTGTTTTTTCCAAATAAGCTTGCCATATTATATAACATTGTAACCTATTAACACCTCTGTTGGTAGGACAATAGTAGATATACTCCACTTTGTAGCTAAACAGGGCTTAAAACGCCTGTATTAACCCTCTACAAGCACATACATTCCATCATATACTGTAAGTAATGAAGGACTTAAAACTACAAGAGCTAAAAAGCCAACCAGACATGTCACAAATCAAGCCACCAGCTACTCCTGCGATTAAAAGTATGATTAAAAACTTACACGCAAAAGCCACGCAAAGTTAAACATTCGTAAACTGCACAGAATTATGTGACGCTTAGAAGTCTTTCTGCTCTGACCGAACAGTGAGTTTTTGGTAATTCCGTCAAAAAATCCTTGCGTTAATAATGCCACCAATCTTGATAACGTACTGATAGTTTGCACGAGCTATTTGCATTTTTTGCTTGAAGACTTCTTCGTTTCGGTAATACCTGTAAAATCCTTCTCTGCTAATTTTAGCGTATCTACAAGCTTCCGTAACACTTGCGCCATGTTCTAGTGCGTCCTCTAGTTTACTCATTATTTTATAGTTCATCTCAACTGGTCTGCCGACTGTCCTTTTGATTGTCATAAAAACTCCTGTTTGTTTTGTTATTTGCTCTACTCTAATTATCGCAAAAACAGCTCTTTAGTTATCTGACACAAATAAATGGCATATAATGAAACATAGATATGAAAATGCCTATAACACAGTTTTGGGATAGCCGACTACTCTACATATACGCTTTGCTTAGTGGGTATATTAAAGCCGAGCAAAATGAGCTACAGGATTTGCTTAATGCCTACATAAGCTACCCAGATAATATTGAGTATTGTTCAGCAATTTTAGAAAAGCTTAAATCAGAAGCAAAAATTGAAAGTATAGATAACGCAGTTACAACTGCCGATACAAAGTGGTTTAAGGACATGGTGCGCAGTTATGTTGATTACTTCTACACCAATCGTATGTTCGCACCGACTGGCAACTCAATCACATTGTACGCCCAGCATGAAGCTCGTGTGATAAGCAAACTTGGTACGTCAGATGTAACTAGAGAGATTAAAGGCAAGCAGACTAGCAACAGCAAGAAATTTTTAGAAACTATACTCTCAATGTCAATCAAGGGATTTATAGTTATTGAGTCAATTAAGTCTGTAGATGAAACTTGCCAAGAGTACATTGCAAAAGTAAATAGGACGGACAGTGTTCCTGACGACAAAGAAGAAACTGCAATCGCTAAAATTGAAGGCACACAAGTATACGTAGGTATTAAAGGCAAAGAGCTTGTTCCACTAGGTAGCCCCCTGCGTTTTGATAGCCCAGCATATAACTTCATGCACTATCTAGAAGTACACAACGATACTTCCATAAACAAAAACGATATACAAGAAAACGTTGATAACTGTAAAACTAAAAATGATATGACCGAACTTGTTAGAGCTTCTCGCTTTGATAAAGAACTAAAGAAAATCTTCTTTGAGGGTACTACTAAATCTAATGTTCGCTTCACTCCTGAAAAGACTTTGACTGGTAATGAACTAAAATCATACAAATTACGACTAAATACGATTCGTGATTAAATCGTAAAAAATCGCAGATTATCGTAAGTAAACACTTATAAAATCGTGGCTTAATCGCCATGTTTCGGAGCCTACCCTAGGCTCCTTTGTTTTTTGAAAAACTATAAATGTAATCAGTTAAAAGCGGTTGCGCAAGGCAGAAAGGACAAGCGATTACACAAACAATAATTAACTAAATAAAGGAGGACGATATGTCCCAAAACACAATACTAAATAAGGACGGATACCTTGTAACGATTGACATCATATTGGCAGCAACACTGGTAAGCAAAGAACACCCAGTTGTGACATGCAAAGAGATTGGTCAAGGAAACTACATGTATACGTTCAAGAAAAATCAAAGTGCGCTTCGGCTGGTTTCATTATTTGAAAAACGCAGAATGAGAGTAAAGCCATATTGGTTCTACCAAGCACTTGAAAGCATTCATAAAGAATTTCATTCGGGGGGACACTATGACAATTAGTGACACGAGCATTCAGAAGCTGAAAGTCCTACTAAAACAGCAACACGACATTGAATGCGACACAGAAAAAGCACAGGCAGCAGGGAGAGCAATACTTCGGCTAGTAGGCATAAAACTTTACCAAACTTACGAAAAGGAGTTCAGCAATGAACAGCACAATTAAGAACGCATTAAACAAGTACGAACTAAGAGAACACAACATAGAAAACCAAGCAATGGCACTCATGTTAATCTCACTGAACGACAATGGACTTTATAGGGATTTAGAATTAAATAAAAATCTAAAGCAATACTTAAGAAGCTTAAAAGGTATGAAATCTTGCGAGGTGCAATATGCAACAAGCTAACACTGCCTTTGACGGTTACATCAGCAGTGCGCCTGATGAAGCTCAAGCCGAACTAAGTACAAAGCCTTACCCAGAAATGGAACTAGATGAGTTAGCGGAAATACTTTCGCTAACAATCAAGGAAGACTATCTGTGCAAGACAATAGCCTTTCTAGGAATGCTATCTGCGTACACATACGACAGCCAACTTAATATAAGTCTGAATGGACCGAGTTCGTCTGGCAAAACGTACATCACTAAAGAGGTAGCTAAGCTGTTCCCTCACGAAGATAAGATTGAGATTAGTGGTTCAAGCCCAACAGCATTGTTCTATCAACATGGTGAAGTGGACAAAGATACTGGCTTCCGCAATCTGGTTCTAGAGAATAAGATACTCATTTTCTACGAACTACCAGACCAAAAAGTTCAAGAGCGTTTAAGGTCAATTGCTTCGCACGATAGTTTTGAACAGATACACCTTTACACGAATAAAACAAAGAACGGTACGAACAAAACAGACAAAATTAAAATAATCGGCTTTCCAGCAATCTTCTATTGCTCCGCTTCATTGCGAATAAATGAGCAGGAACAAACACGCCAGTTACTACTTAGTCCAGAACAGTCACAGCGCAAAATAGCTGAAACGATTGTCTTCCAAGATAGGCGTGGTAGAGATGAAGAAGCTTTTAACGAATGGCTGAAATCTAAAGTTGAAAGAAAGTATCTTATGGAACGAGTAGTCGCTATAAGAGATGAAAAAGTAAGATACATTAAACTTCCTGATAATGATGAGCTTAGAGATAAGTTTATAAAGTTCGGAAGACTACAGGAACGAGATTCAAGAGCATTCACCCATGTTCAACAACTCATAAAAGCTATTGCGCTCCTCAATATATGGCACAGAAAACAATCTGATGGTACTTATTTAGCTTCCAATGAAGATGTACAAAAAGCGATTACACTTTGGGAGCAAATTAGTGAGAGCCAGCAACTTGGAGTTCCACCTACAGTACTGCGATTTTACCAAGATTTCATAGTTGAGCTATACAAAGAGTTGCACAATCCAGACACAAAAGTAAGAACTGGGTTCAGTATTAGCACTCTTAGCAAGCACTACGTTGAAAAGACAGGAAAACTCCTCGGCTACGATGAATTGCGTAAACAGGTCATTCCTCAACTAGAAGCTAGTGGACTAATTGACTACGAAGCACCCCTTTACGGAGATAAGCGCAGTAAATGGATTTACCCTAAATGGAAAGTCTAAAACAAAATAGGACGCAGGGTGTTTACCGCACCAGATAACACCCTGTACCCAACCACTTTGACAAACTATAATATAAATGTCCATATAACAGTTAGGAACTGCCTATACGGATTAAAGAACGGATTTAAAAAATGAATTACGAAAACAATAAACTAAATAACCTAAAATACGTTGCGTATGTACGCAAATCTACAGAAGACGAAGAACGACAAGTTCTATCAAAGGAAGCCCAAAAGAATAAAATCAAAGAACGCTTCCCCAAATTAAACATCGTCAGGTTCTTAGACGAGAGCAAAAGTGCTTTTGAGCCTGACAAGCGACCAGTATTTAAGCAGATAATAGAAATGCTTGATAAAGGCGAGATTGACGGAATAGTGGCATGGCACCCTGACAGACTGTCCAGGAATGAACAGGACGCAGCAGCCCTTACGTATCGCATAAGACGTGGAATCATTAAAGACCTAGCATTTGCTAACTACACCTTTGATAACTCCCCAGAAGGCATAATGATGTTACAGCTCACTATGAGCCAATCACAGTACTTTTCAGCCAAGTTAAGCAAAGATGTAAAGCGTGGCAATGAGCAGAAGCGCAAGAATGGCGGATTAACAGGCTGTGCGCCAGAGGGTTACTTAAATGACCGAATCAAGAAAACAGTATATAAAGACGAGTTGCGCTTTCCACTACTAAGAGAAGCCGTAGATATGATGTTGACTGGTAACTATAGTGTTCCTCTTATACTCAAGTGGTTAAATGAAGAAAAAGGCTATCGGACGCTAAAGCACAATAAGAGAGGTGGTGGTCCACTCGGTAGAGCTTCTTTATACAGAGTGTTTAATAACGTCAGGTACGCTGGCTGGGTTCCAGACCCACATGACCCTGAAAAAATGTATCCTGCAAACTACCCACCTTTAATGACTCAAGAGGAGTTTGACCGCATTCAGACGCTTCTAGGCTCAAAGGCAGCTAAGAAGTTCGCTACACGTAGGCAGTTCGCTCTAAGAGGGCTTATACGCTGTGGTGAGTGTGGCTGTATGGTTACAGCACAGAGCCAAGAGCGAAAGCTTAAAGACGGTGGTAGTAATACGCACGTTTACTATCATTGTACTCGCAGGAGCAGCACTATTAACTGTAGTCAACGTAAGATGATAAAAGAAGATGACCTTTATGAGCAATGCGAAAAGCTACTAAACGAATACGAACTATCGCCACAACTGTATCAGTGGAGCATGGAAGCTTTAAACGAAATGCTACAGGAAGAAAAGCCAGAGCGTGATAATGCCATTGAAATGCAGAGTAAAGCTATTCAAGATATTGAGAACCAGTTAGACCGCTTACTTGATATGTCCACTCGTGGGCTTGTAGATGAGGAAACATTTGTTTCTAAAAACAGTAAGCTTAAAGGTCAATTAAAAGAACTTCATAAGAAGCAAGCTGATACTGCAAAGAAAGTTGAAAGCTGGTACGACTTCATGAGTGATACGTTCCTAAAACTCACAGGAGCAACTAATAAGTTCGTAAATGGCGAGTTTGCAGACAAAAAAGAGATACTGCTAGCAATCGGTCAAAACCCAGTATTATTAGACGGAAAACTTACTATTACCCCAGATGAATGGTTAATTCCAGTTAAAAATAACGCAAAACGCTTTAGAAACGAGTTGGGTAAGGTTAAAACCTGCCCACAACAGATAAAAAGCGCCCTTTTACAGGCGCTACGTTGCGAATGGTGCGGGTACCGAGACTCAAACTCGGGGCCTCTTCCTTGGCAAGGAAGCGCTCTATCAACTGAGCTACACCCGCATATGTATAAAATGGTGGCGACTGATGGATTCGAACCAACGACACAAGGCTCTTCAGGCCTCTGCTCTACCAACTGAGCTAAGTCGCCATAAGGATAACATTAAGGGATAAAAGTATTTTAACAAAAACCTGATTATATTTACTAGACCTGGTTAGAATGAGAATGTATAATACATATTAGTAGATAAGTATTTTGAAAAATGCTTTAAGCAGAGCACTTTATTTATAAAAGTCTGTTATCAAGAATAGATGGTCTGTTGGCCGAGTGGTTAGGCAAAGGTCTGCAAAACCTTCTACAGCGGTTCGATCCCGCTACAGACCTCCACAATAATATATAAGGGCAAGTGGTGGAATGGTATACACGTTGGACTTAAAATCCAATGCCACTTTATGGCTTGAGGGTTCGAGTCCCTCCTTGCCCACCAAAAAATATTCGTACTTCAATATTTGTATTTATAAAAATAATTCGGACAAAAACCTATATCTTTAATACATATTTTTTAACAATAGCTGGCCAATTGTTAAATACTAATTGTTTGATCTTAATATATTCATCAGGCTCATACTGCATATTTGCTATACAATACTGTCTCTCAACGATATGATGTGAAAACATACAATCTGTTAAATTAAGTCCATTATGAATAAAAAAGCTATTATCTATTTTGGAGCTGAAATCTATAGCAAAACTGAGCCGGCAATTATTAACCCCCGTAGCTCTGATACAATACTGACTATTAAAAACATCACTGCTAGCAGCTATAAATTCGCTCTCTTCTATCCCATAGCTATAATATACATGCTGACTCTGGCTAACCCCCTGTGAGCCAAACACAAAACTACTATTATGGACATTGGTTGAATCGGTCACATAATTACTATTAATATTCGCATCTCCCCTGCGGGTAGAAATCTTATCAAAAGCAGTAAATAAATCATCCAGGTCACTGATTTTGCGCGTTGGTTCTATGAATTGATCTTTCATAAAACGCTCATCTATAGCACTACTGGATAAAGCCTTGAATCCACTATCGCTGGCTCGAACAGTGGTGGGCTCTTTATTGTCATCACATATGCTTTGATGAGGTAGAGCTGATAAATCAGCGGCATAAACCTTTTTAAATATATCAGGATCAGCAAAATTGCCCTCTACCCCAAAAATAGCTTTAAATATTTGGTTTATATTACCTAAAACTTGTTTTTTATCCACCTATATATTCTCCCTATGGATTTGGTGCGGATGAAAGGAGTTGAACCTTCACGCTCTTAAAATAAAGCACTAGCACCTCAAGCTAGCGTGTCTACCATTCCACCACATCCGCTTATATCTTCTATTATCTTCTTAATATTATAGCCTAAAAATAATTTAAACTTAAGATGTTTTGAATGGCTAATATCATCAGCTATCTAATCAATCGATAGACAAGACAATATTTTGCCCCTGTCAGCAGCCCATAAAAAAGTAGCTAGCCTAGGCCCGGCATCTTTATTAATCAATAAATTGTATACATCTACAAAGAATTGCTTCTGAGCCCCCTTGAGCTCTTGTTCACTCAATCCATCTGTTTTTGGAATAGCATATAGTAGCTCTTCTATCTCTATCATAGAAGCAGACTGATTTTGTGCCAGATAATCTCTCAAATGCAAGACATCATTCCTAGCTCTAATACTTAGACCTGTGACATATTCTTTGTTAACAGAATCCATTAAAACAATCTTTTCCTGTTGATTATATTTATCTAGCCAATTGCGAACCCTAGCCATTCTGGCTTTAAGTGATTTTGGATCATACTTAATATCTACCTTATCTAAAACCTCCATCAGCTTATCAAGATCCCAGCTCACTATTTGCCCCAGTCCTAACAGCTGCCTAAATGACACCTGCTTACTCCCATCAATATGATTAGCCCCGGCCAATGATATGGTGAAATCTCTAATATCGTCTGCTGTCTTTGCTTCTTTAAATTCTAATATAGCTTGATCAAAGTCATTGTATTGTCTAAATATTTCCTTGCCAAAAGAGAGCTCAAAAGATTGGTTGGGAGCCTTGCCAATATATAGCCATTTGAGCATCTCTGGAGTATATATATCTAATAATTCACTAGGAGAGACGGCCCCTCCTTTTGATCCTGACATTTTGGCACCAAGGCCTTGTAGCCCCACGAACTTATATTCTTGCAATAAGGGAGGAGTTAGCCCCATGGCCTCTTTGGCAATACGACTGGATGTATCAAAACTACTGCCAGGAGAGGCGTGATCATGGCCACCTGGCTCAAAAACAACTCCTTCATAGCCCCAGCGCATAGGCCAATCCACTTTCCATCCTAGCTTTACCACTCTATCTTTTTTTAGATCAATGGTATCCTGCTTATTGGTTTCTAAGCAAAGGTAAGTAACCTTGGAGCCATCATCATAACTTAAAACTTTGGTTTTATCTTTGCCGCTAAAGCGTGAGTAAATACTAATGGGATAATAATTCTCTCTATATTGCTTAATATCAATATTCTTAGCGGCCTTAGCTTTATCAGACATCATAGACAGTAATATGTCAGCTATCTTTAGTCTACTACGCATATTATCAATGATCATTTGGTCATAATCTCCAGCCCGATATTTTTGACTCTGATAACGATATTCTGTTTCTATGCCCATGGTTAGTAAAGATTTCTCAAATTCAGACTCGAATTTATGAGCATAAGAGCTATACTTGCCATCAGGACAAGGTACATCTACTAAAGGCAGGCCTATATATTGCTCAAAACTAGGGTCAATATTAGCAGGGACTTTACGGAATCTATCAAAATCATCCCATGAAAATATTAAACGAGCTTTTTTACCTTTTGCTTTTAGGGCCTCGGACACCACATAAGCAGTGATAATATCTCTTAAATTACCAAAATGAATGATTCCCGAGGGGCTAATTCCGGCTGCTGTGGTGTATATGTCTTGATCGCCAAAATTGTCTAATACTTTATCTGCTAATATTTTTCCCCAATGCATCTTTATATTATAACCAATTTCTATGAGAATTTTGCAGGACTATTATTAATGTCGACCAAAATGCGGCATATAGTCTAATAAATGCGGCATGCTATATTCTCGTCTTAAGAATTGCCTAGAGTCTAGGTCTATTGATCCTATCTTAGATAGTGGATTAAGGATATTCAAAGGATCAAATAGTCTTTTAACTTCCTTAAAAACCTTGACCATTTCTGAACCATACATACCAGGTAGATATTTGCCCCTCAAAATCCCGTCATTGTGTTCTCCGCAAGTACTACCACCGTATTTAAAAACTATTTTATAAAAATCATCCTGCAAGTCATATATCATTTTTCTGTCCTCTTCTTTTGACAAATCAAAGAATGGCTGTATATGAAAATTGGCGTCACCACCATGCCCCCACATAGCATGCCTGATCCCTCTGGCTTTAAAGAGTTTATATACTTCTTGCAAAAATGTAGGCATGTGCTTTAATGGAACAATGGCATCTTCTATGATGGGCAAGGCCTTACTGCTGGAATCCATCATCCAAATAGTGGCTGCTGCTCCTCGCCTAATCTTCCAATATTGATCTTGCTCATCTAAATCGTCAACAGTCTGCCAACTGTAGGCTTTTTGTCTGATGATTTTGCTGGCCATATGCGCTTTTCTATTCTGTGTTCTAGATTTATTGTCATCGAACTCTATTAATAAAACAGAGCGAGGGTTTTGTCCATCCATCTGTTTTTGAACTATTGCTTCTAATTGATTGGGGTAATGATCATCTATCATATCCAATAAATGATAGTCCACTATCTCCACAGCACTAGGCCGTAAAGGCATAATATCAGCCACGGCTTTAGTCATTTTTTGATTATCATCAAAGAAAGCTACTATTAATTTAGTATTGGGGTTAAATTCAACATGCTCTAGTGTAGCTTCTGTGGTGATAGCCAGAGTGGACTGTGAGCCAACCAATAGCTTACCAAGGTCAAAAGACCCATCTTTTTTCTTAACATCCCATAAGGCATAGCCAGCCGAATTCTTGCTGACTAGGGGCTGTGTAGCTAGAATCAGCTCCTTATTATCTTCAATCAACTGATTAATTCCTCTATATATATGTCCCTCAAAATTATTTTGAGCCATTTTTCTTTTTAGACCCTTTTTATCAAGACGATGAGTAGTGATAATATCCCCATTGCTTAAAACTGATCTCATAGCAATGACATAATCTCTGGTGGTACCATATTTGGCTGTTTTTTCTCCAGCCGAATCATTGCCGATAGCTCCACCTATGGTACTATAGCGAAAGCTGGCTGGATATGGAGGCAGAAAACGGTTGTGGGCATAGAGTACATTTTGCAAAACTTGATAATTTGTGCCTGGCTGCATGGTAATACTATTTTTCCCTAAAGCTAATACTTGATCCATATATCCAGGGAACACCATCAACATACCTTCGCTTAAAGCTCCTCCGCCCTGATCTGTCCCCTTACCTCTGGCTGTAATAGGGATAATCTGACCATTTAAAGCCTTGCTGGCCACATAAGAAACAGCCTTGACCACATCCATTTCATTCTTTGGGTACATCACAATCGTGGGTTTGATTTTAAATATACTACCATCTGTTGAGAAATATTCTGTGCTTTTACTGTCAGAAGTGATATCGCCTTTGATAATATATCCTAATTCCTTAACTATAGTCTTAGGATGCAAAATATCTTTACTAATACTAGTAGAATGATTAGTATTTAAAATATCACCCTTGCTGTGCACTGATGTCTGTTTTTGATTGACGTTATCTTTAAGCTTAGATTGCTCAGACAACTGTTTTGATTGCCTCACGGCTTTATTATTAAGGTCTCGAAAAACCATAAAGTCATTATCAGTTTTAGCTGTTTTAGTAGTATTAATACTGCTTTTAACGGCTGTTTTGACCTGAGGTCGGATAGAAGAACTCATTACTGTACTACTGCCAACATTTACTTTTACTTTATTAGTTTTGTTAAGAGACTTTAGCTCTTCTTTTTGGTTTAATGATTTTGGAGATACAGATTTTTTTATAATAATATTAACCATACATTTATTGTAAAACTTAAGTTAAGCAAAAGCAATTTTACTTCTAATCAAAGACTTAAAAAGAACATATAGCCTATATAAAAATGTGACAAAAACAATTTATGGATAAACAGTAAGCCCAAAAGTATATTTAAAAATACTGCTGTAATTTGTAGATATCTCTTTACTAAGACTAGTGACTCCTACTGCATTAGCATAATCACTACTCCCCATAACAGAAGGATATATAGTCAGTATAAACTGGCCCTTAAAACCAGCCTTGGTCCACAGATCTTTTTGTTTATTGATCGCCTCTAAAGCTTGGGTAGTATCTTTACTGGGATCATAGCTGTAATGCAAATGTACTACATCAGCCGATAGCATGGCTTTACCCCAAACTGTTCTATTTTTACTGTCAGCTCCTCCTAAGAATACTCCTCCTGAACTAAAATGCCCCTTAAAAGCATCTTGGTACTGGCTAATATCATCTCGGTCTATTACTATTTTCTGAATGATATCTCCTCCATCTGTAGTCAATTTGTACCCTAAAGGATTATAACTTTCTCCTAGGCCATTAGAAGCAAGACTCCAGTTGGCATCTGCCCTATTTATAAATTCAACTAAATAAGGGATCTGTTTTTGGTCCATATCATCAGTAATATTCTTCATTAATCTGATTAAAGCCTTGGTGTTTAATCTAGAACAGTTAGAGCATTTACTTAAAGAGAATGGTAGATTTGTATTTAGCACCGGAGTTAGCACCACACTACTCCCCTTACTCTTAATTTTATTTAAAGCCTCTGACCAATTAGAAGCAATATATTCACTATTAATATCAAAAATAATATTTATAGCTTTGGGTCCTATGCTCAGATACTGGTCTATATTTTTTATATCACTAGCCAGCATAACTGTGCTTTGAGTAGATAGCTGAGTATCGACAAGGTCTATACTAACTTCGCTTTTGGCATGCAGACCATCATTGTCCCAAACTTCTAAAACCACTTGATGCTTGCCTTTATCTGTATAAATACGATTCACTCTCTTTTGATTAGAAACCACTTCTCCATCATCAAATCTCCAAGAATAATGTGCTATCTCTCCATCCGGATCTATGCTGCCACTAGCATCAAAATCTACAGACAGAATATTACTCCCCTTGGATCTATTAATGTCTATCACGGCCGTAGGGGCTTGTGGTTTCTTGTTTAAAAAATCAAATTCTATGACTTGATCATTTTCGCTAGGCAATAGATTATCTGCCACTTGCAGAAAATCACTTTCATTAATACCCATAGATTTCCAAACTCCCACAGAAGCAAAAGCACTTTTTTTAACATTAGCAAATATATTATCAGGACTATCTCCTGTCAAGGTGTAGAATTGATCTCCAGATCCTTTTAAGTATGATCCAATTCTATAATTGATCTGATTCTTTATTTTAGCTTTATCTATAGCGCTAAGTACTTTAGCATCCTCCGCCCTAAAGCCCCAGCTTTGCATGGCCATTTCATTGATAAAGGGATGAAAACCATCATCCAGATATAGATAAAACTTTCCTTGGTTAGATATTAATCTTCCCCCGAACAATACTTTATCTTCTGTGATAATAGTCGACGATAAATCTAGATTAATTTCCTTAGGGTCTACTTGAACCAGCTCTTCTATTTTAAATCCTTGTTTTAAATAATCAGACAAAGATCTAAAAGCCATTCTCCTAGGCTTGCCATTCTCTAGGCCCACATACCATATCCTTCTAGTTTGTAGCTCCAATATCTTTGTTCCTACTGGCCATGATGTTTCTGATAGCACCGGTAATTCTTTTTCTGCTTCAGTCATCATAAAACTTCGTAGCCCAATAAATGATTCCCGCTTCTTTAATGAGCTAATAGATTTTTTACCATCCTTATAGATCATATAGTACTGTTGATTGTCTTGATCCATAACTATGCTACCTATAGGGTGTATGGGCTTAGCAGCTTTTGTCTCGCTCTTAAACCAAGAAATACTCTGTAGTAACATGGTGATAATTAGCACTAATACAAAGAACGAAACTGTGGGTAATCTTTTAATAAGATATTTTATTTTCATTTTTTTATAAATTATTATTTATTTTATATTTCTATTGGAGCCGCTCAACCAAAGTTAATTATATTGTACAATAATAATGTAAGCTTTTTCAAAACATTAGCGTTTTAATATTTTGCTTTAATGCCATTTAGAAGTGCTACTTGTAAGGGGAAATACCGTAAGAGCAAAGTTTTATTTTTTTATTTTGAGACAGCTTCAAGGGATCTTAAAAGCGGATGTGGTGGAATGGTAGACACGCTAGCTTCAGGTGCTAGTGGGGGTAACCCTGTGAAGGTTCAAGTCCTTTCATCCGCACCAAAATGGCAGAATTACGGAAATTGCCGCCCATTCGGGCGGTTTTTTCTCTGGCGGCGCGCAGCGCCAGCCAGCTGTTATTCTGGGGGGAATGAGATTTGGCGTCGCGCTCCGCGACGACTTTTTCGTTTTTCATTTTTAGGTTCAATCCTTCAATTTGGCGAAAAGCCCGCGCAATCTCGCTATGCTCCGATTTTTCGTCTATCGTACAGATAGAAACGGCAGTTTCTAACCATTGCTGCATAGGTTCAATCCAGTACCCCGCGTTCGCCAGAACGCGCTCGATTTTGCCCTCAAGCGACTTTTTCTCGCTCATCAGCTCGGCTTGGCGGTCTTTGTAGTCCTCGCGGTCAATATCACTGTCCAAATACATATCAAAAAGTCGTTTGAGTTTCGCGCTTATGGCGTCCAATTCACCACGCAGCGTGTCAATCATCGCCTTGCTTTCATTCTCTAGCTCGGCTCTGTCTTGCTCCAGCCTTGACGCCATATAGTCGCGCCAATCTTTTGGCAAGGCAAAAGATTGCAAAATCGGGACGAGTTGTCCAGCCAGTACATATTCGCGTACCTCCTTTTCGCGGCACATCGCCGCCTTTTTCTTGTGAGTACACCGATAATAGGTATATTCATGCACATTGCCGTTTTTCTGCCGCTTTATCTTGTGCGCACCAGTTACAAAACAATCACAATTCCCACACCGCACCAGCAAATTAAGCGGCTGCGGGGCAGTAGCGCGCTTTTGCGCGCGTCCACGCCCTGCAAGTGCTCGCTGCACCTTGTCAAAGAGTGGTTTGTCAATGATGGGCGTATGCTTGCCCTCATGCACCGTGTCCACATAGCGAAAATGCCCGTAATAAAACACATCTTGCAACATTCGTTTCACGCGCGACGCATGCCATTGCCGCCCGCCCGCAGATTTTGGCTCGTCCTTAACCCTGCGCCGCCCGCGCGTTTTTATACCATTGGCGTACAAAAAGGCGGCAATATCGTCCAGCGTCTTTGTGTCAGTTGCGTATAGCTCAAACGCTTGGCGAACAATCGGCGCAAGCCGTTTGTCTACCCATATCGTTTTCGTCCGCACATCATTGATATACCCGACAGGCGCAAGGCGCGGGCAATGCCCCTCGCGCACCTTTTGGCGCAGCCCTCGCTTGGTGTTTACCGACAAATTATCTACATACTGTTTAGAACTGTTAAACTCATTAGCCAGCATATATTTGCCTTGCGGTGTATTCTCAAACCAAAAATGCGGGAACTTCAGGTCGGCGATAACATTTTCATCAAGCATATAAATAACGCGCCCGCTATCTATGCTGTTGCGCGACAATCTGTCGGGCAGCCATGCCAAAATGCCGTTTGCCTCGCCGTTTTCTATACGCTCCAGCATTTTGTTAAACTTCGGGCGTCCTGGCTTTTTCGCGGTTTGTTTTTCTATGATGACACCCGCAACACGCAAGCCCATGCGCTTGGCAAACTCTTTTAGCTCTATTATCTGCGCTGCGACAGATAATATTTGCTTGTCCTCGACATCGGTGCTTTTTCGTACATAGATGAGATACACCGGCTCTATGTTTACCAGTAGTTCCATCATAGTTGCCCTCCACTTAAATAGCCGCCCCGCTGGACACAATCCAGTAAAACTGCATTGTACGGGACGGCTATTAAAGCCAAAAATATCGCCGTTTTACTAATAGATTGTGTCCACTTCTATTTTACCACGGCGTGGAGCGTGTCGGCTATGTTATAATAAAAACAATGACACATCAGCTTTTTACGCTCTATAAAACTATCTTTATATCTATAATTTTGTGGTTTTTAATATGGACAGTAACGCAAGGCATTTTCATGAATGAACGCCTGCTGCAACTGCCTATAGACGTGAACATAAGCTATGCAATTGCGACTGTATGGGTTCTGGTAGTTACAGCTGTTGCGCTTCGCTTATTACCGAAATATCGGCGCGAGTCATTGCCAAAATCAAGACTATTATGGCTCTATGCTGTGCCAGCTACATTGCTCGTATTTTTGCCGTGGCACTACGCGCTCGCGCTTGATATATGGGTATATATTCCTATGATTGTCATTACTGTATTTTGGCAAGATTATGTAACATTTGGCTTGCTTCAAACGCGCCTTGCCAAAACAATAACCGCTACAAAAGCGGCAATCGTCACGGCCATAGTATTTCTACTCGGACACGCTGTATTTTTCCTAAATGACATCACAGACCCCCAGTTCATACTGATTGCGATTGCTGGTTTTGGTTTTGCGTTCTTACGACGGTATACAGGAAATATCTACATTGCAAATGTTATTCATCTGACGTTTTACTTACTCTGATGAAATAGACTTTTTCTAATATGCAGTACGCGGAGCGTGTCGGCTATGCCGACAGAAAAAACAAAAAAGTGCACCAGCTTGCTGGTGCTCCAAATCTCATTCCCCCCAGAAAAACAGCTGGTTGGCGCTGCGCGCCGCCAGAGAAAAAACCGCCCGAATGGGCGGCAATTTCCGTAATTCTGCCATTTTGGTGCAATTTTACACTTTTGCGCGAACCGAATTCCAGCGCAGCTGCGAGTGAGTGAGCCGCGCCGCCTGTGCGGGCAAGCCCGCACGCGCCCCACCAGCCGCCCCCTTACCTTATTTTTTGAGATTTCCCCCGCCGAATTTCTTTTTTTATCTGAAAAGGGGTTGGCTGGTGGGTGCGCTGTCGCTTTAGCGACCTACTGCGCTTTTCGCACCATAAATACTTCTGGTATGAGATCGTCAAAAAGTGTTTCAGAATCTGGGACTTCCTCGAAACCATACTTACGGTAAAACGCTTTTGCGCGTTCATTGTACGTAACGACACCGAGCTTAATATCATAGTGTTCGCCATCAAGCCAATCAATCGCCTTAGCCATGAGTTCATGGGCTATGCCTTTACCTTGCCATTCTTTGGTTACATATAATGCGCCTAGACGATGTGTGCCGTCCTCCTCGATGCGAGGAGCAACAAATCCGATAACTTGCTGCTTGTCATCTTTTGCAACCCAAGCTTGATTATTAGGGTCGGCAATACGTTTTTTATTTCTCTCTCGACGCTCTTCGGGTGTTGAGCCAGAGAAACGCTGGTCTACCTTTTCAGCAGTAACACCCAGCTCTTCATTGACATATGTTGCCAGGTGTCCTGCTCGCAAGAGAGTATGAACCCCGTCTGTATCATCGAGTTGCATAGGTTCTATGGTGTGAATTGGCGTTGGCTCAACTTCCTGCATAGGTGCGTAACTTTCGTTTAGTTCGGAAGATTGTATATTTTTCATAATCTTATTATCTCACACTAACAGCGCAACCGCACCGATAAGTGACATAATCGCCAGTGCATACTTGGCGAAAGTTTCACCTTTCTTAATAGCATACTTCGTGCCGATATAACTCCCGATACTACCGCCAATAAACCCAGCGAGAGCATGTTGCCAGACAAGATAGCCTTGCACCGCAAATGCAACAAACAAAACTACCGACTGCACCACGCCAACCAATCGGCGCAGAGCAGTCATCTGTAGTACTGACATACTGAAAAATGCCATGAGTGTGAGTGCGAATAAGATTGAAAACGCACTACTGGTGATGATTGAGCCGACGATAAGGAGTGCTATCGCGAACAGCAAGCCAATGTTGCCGTGCTTACTCAAGCGATGTTTGATATTTGGTTTGATAAACAAAAGCGGCAGAGCCGCAATGGTAATAATTGCCAGCATATATTTGAATGCTTGAATATCAATTTTCGGCACAATGATAGCTCCGAGAATTGAGCCAATCAGTGTCGTCACCGACAAAATATACAGCAGCTTTCTGTTTTTGGGGAAGTGGTCGGACTTGCGAAACGCTGCAACCGAGCTAATAGACACGCCTGTTGCCATAAATGCACCAGTTGCTGCACCCTGCGCAGGTGTCATGCCCGAAATTAGCCAGTACGGCGACATGACGAATCCGCCACCACCGCCAGCGATGCCGCTTAAAATGCTTGATATAAGCGCGACAAGAAATGTCGCAAGATAGAGGATATCCATAGATAGATTATTCCTTTTCTGTGTTTTAGTTAATTATGTTATTGCGAAGAGAATTGCGCTTGCAATGCAAGCTTATTTATTTCATAATAGCACACTTTGCGTAGAAAGTCAATGGTTTGGCGAAAAATAACTATGTTTACAGGAGTGATGCGCGTAGCGCGTCGGCTATGCCGACTAAAGCCGTGCCGCCTCTACTGCTTGCAGTAGGCGAACCACCAGCCAACCCCTTTTCAGATAAAAAAAGAAATTCGGCGGGGGAAATCTCAAAAAATAAGGTAAGGGGGCGGCTGGTGGGGCGCGTGCGGGCTTGCCCGCACAGGCGGCGCGGCTCACTCACTCGCAGCTGCGCTGGAATTCGGTTCGCGCAAAAGTGTAAAATTGCACCAAAAGAAGATTGGGTGTTAGCAAACACCGTGGCAAAGGGCTCTTTCCAGATAAAGGAAGGAGCTCTTTCGTCATTTAGGGATAGGTTCAAAAGCATTTTTCGTGCAAGTATGTCCTTTTCAAGTGGAGTTCCAGCTCTCATCTTGTCGTACGCTGTTTTTGCCAAGTTCAAAAACTCTTCCTTCGTGAGCTTGATAGTATCTGTGTTCCTTAGTTTTGAGGTAATTTCGGCTACTCTCGTCTCGATGTCGATAATTTCATTGTGAAGTACTGTGATGTCAGTTTCGGTGACGGCATACGAAGGGTGCTTATCGGTCATATCACGGAACTTACGAGAGAGGTCATCTCGTTCTTTGGTTTTTACATTTTTAACACCATTGAGGCTTCGTCGTTCGGACTGTAGCTCGTCAATTTTATCGTCTGTAAGCTCGTCTAGTCTCTTGCTATAGGTTTCGTACTCCTTGTCGGTGAGCTGGAGGGTCTTCAGGGCATCATAGAGCCCGTCAAGTATGTACTTAGCTCGAACACTCTTAACAGTTCTCTTACAGTTTGGATTATCGCAACGGTACGACAGCACGTGACCACTACCACCGCTCTTGTTTTTACCCACTCGCATTGGCGTATCACTGTGGCAAACACCGCAAAACACCATACTTCTAAAAGGATAGAAGATGCCCTCTTTTATAGACTTCGGCTTGAGCCTAGAGCGTCTGTAGGAAACTGCTTGTACTCGGTCGTAAGTTTCCTCGTCAATCATTGGCGTGAAACTGGTAGTAACTTTGCGTAAATCTACCTCCTGACCCTTTTGTATAAGCAATCCGTAGAAGAAACTATCGCCAAACATTTTAGTGATACTCGTTTGGCTTGGTCTGATAGTGCGTTGCTTCTTATTGGTTCTCGTAATCTTGGTGATACGCTTCACGTCGTGGCTATTGAGGTACTTTACAATATCAGCAATACGTTCACCCTCGGCTCGCATCATCCACGCTCGCTGTACGTATTGGAAGTTAGCGTCAGGCTCATAAAAGTCGCTAATCTCATTACGTTCGTAACCCCATTTTGGAGCACCCGACGATATACCCTTATTGAGCTTAGTTTTTACGCCACGCCTCACAACCTCGCTTAGATGTTCAGAAAATTGCGTTGCAAGTGAAAAGAGCACGGCTAGAGTAAGCCTTCCGCTACTGTCATTTGCATACTGCACAGTCGGAAACGCCATACTTTTAATCTGAGCTTTCTCGGGGTTTAGTAGGTCGATAATTATGCCAGCATCACGCATATTACGAGCTACTCGGTCAGGGTGATATGCTAGCAAACCGTCGTATTGTATCGGGAAACCCTTAAGCATCTCCGTGAACTGGGGGCGATTGCCGTACTTCTTGGCAGATTTTTCTTCTTTGATAACCTTTACGATGTGTAGTCCGTGATTGTTGGCATACTCTAGGCAAATACGTATCTGGTCGTCGATAGAGTTAACTTGACTACCTTCGTCTTCGGTAGATTTTCTGGCGTATAGGACGTAGCGTAATTTTGTTACATCCAGCTCTTGGTTTTCATTCTCCATCAACCTTATTTTACCGCAGTCGATGCTTAGTATGTAATAACAGTTCCGTCAGGAGCGGTCATCGTCGTACTATTTCGCTCAATCTTTTCAGGTGTTGCTTCAATCTTTGCTAACTCGTCCAAAAACTCTACCAGTACGTCGGCAGGGCTTTCCAGTTTTTCTGCGGTTAGCGTTTCCATACGCCCATCGTGTCAAAACACTGCGAGGCTGTCGCAGAAACGGGGTGGTTTATTTACGTTTATTGGTATCTCGTAGCTTGTAGTGTGTATCTCGGCATTTGTCGATATATGTTCGTACCTCTTTATCGCTAACACCAAACTTTTTGGCTCGCTCTCTAGTGATAACGGTGTGCACTTGCAACCGAGTGCCCTTACTACCAGTCGTGAACATAGCGTTACGTAGTTTTATTGGCATAGCGATATTATTGACGATTACATCGGCTTTGGCGGGGCTGTGAACAGTGATTGCTTTTACGTCTCCCTCTTGCTTGAACAGCTCGCCGAATACTCTGTCAGCGTGGCTCTCAAATTGGAACGTCTGGACGACAAAAGTATTAAGCTTGAGATAACGTAGGTCGCTATCGTAGTTTAGTCTATAAACAATGTCATCGGGGCGTGGTTGTTCGACAGGCTCATAGTCTGGGTTGTCCCACCTCGGGTCTGGCTCTATCATTTCCAAGCCATCCTCGTTGAGCCAGTGTTTTCGGTTGTCTGTCATTATGATACCGCTTCAACTAGGTACTTATAGTGTTCGGGGAAGGTCGCTTCCATTAACTCAAGAAGATATTTAAGGCACTTTTGAGCTTCTGGGACAAGCGAGGGGTCAAACCCAGCACCAGTTATATGAGATTGGTCGTTAGTAAACTTGTATATTGCCGTTTTCTTCTCTTCGTCAAAATCAAGTTCTTGTAGGCGTGCGTAAGTTTCGACATTTTTCGGAACCCTAAACATTAGAAAACTATCCAATAGTTTTCGGGCTACATTTGGCATCGTGTAGGCACTTGCTATAGTGCCATCGCCGTTACCATAGCCATAGACAAGATTAAAAAGATAATGATATTCACTTTCAAACTTCTCAAGAGAAGGGTCAAGTCTTATAAGTGATGCACCTGTTCGGGAGCCATCAGCTACTGAAAAAGTATTATTGACCATAAACAACGAACGTTTAGTTTTATTGCGACCAACCCAATATAAAACGAGTTTTAAAAATTCAAAATTATGTGTAAAAAGAAACAATTGA
Organism: uncultured Candidatus Saccharibacteria bacterium; assembly: GCA_964478695.1. GTDB lineage: Bacteria > Patescibacteriota > Saccharimonadia > JAGOAT01 > CAYZIP01 > CAYZIP01. The sequence continues at coordinate 44,871 of CAYZIP010000003.1, read as the reverse complement.
CCAGCGTCTTTGGTGGCTTCCTTCAGAAAAGAAAAAGCTTGAAATTGCGAGTTAGCGTCAAGGCTGGACACGGGGTCGTCAACGACGATAATGCCAGATTTTGAGTCGAAGCCTTCTTCCTTTAAGTGCGTTATAAAGAAGACGAATGCCACAGCTGTTCGCTCGCCTTCACTAAGGCTTTTCGCTGGTTTGCCATTTCGCAAAATGTCGTAACCCGTATCATCAGCATTAACTTTGAAGGTAATTTCACCGTGTCCTAAAAACTTTTTAATATCAGTACAAAGCATTTCACAGGCTTTATGTGAAGAGGATATCTTTGCTCTATTACCAGCAATTCTAGTTTCAAGTGCTTTCTTACCGTTGCTCTCGTCTTCGTTTAACTGCTCTAAATCATCATTCAGTACTTTTATATTGTCTTCGAGTGTCTGCACTGAATCGTATATGGTACTGAGATAGTGTCGTTCAATCTTTTGGCTATCCGCTTTTCGACGGTCATCGAACTCGTCCGTTTTATTGTTGTGCTCTGAAATGATGCCATTGAGCGTTGCTATAGACTTACTCAGCTCTTCAAGGCTAGGTACCTCACCAACAGGGAGGGCTTCGGTCGTGTGAGCTTTTTTAGAATTAACCAACTCTTCAAACTTTCTAATCGCATCAAGTACTAACTTTTTCTTTTCAGAAAAATCCTCACCGCTAGTCGTATAAACATCTTGATATTCTTTATAAACATTCGCCTTGTCTAATACTTGCAGATTATCAACGCTCGAATATACTTGCCTCAAAGTATCGACGACTGTATCAACATCAGCTTTTAGTTTTGCATCGGCTTCATTGAAGTGAGCGGTTAGGTCGGTAATTCGAGCAGTACCTAAGGCTTGTCCGCAAAATTCACAGCTTTTACTGGCGTGCTTATCGTGTAATGCTAGTCCAGCTTCAACCCATTCTGAAATATCTTGGTTATCTTTAAGCCTAGCTATAATCGTTGCCTCGACAGTTTTACCTAAAAGTGTCTTAGCTTCGGTAATTGCATCTGCTAGCATCTCATCTACACCTACCAAGGACAACTCAGTTATTTTTGGCATCGTGTCTTGTGCCACAGATTTAGAAACTTTAGCCAACTCAGTCTCATCGAGTAACTCTTTACCACTCATTGTACGAAAAGCAACCTCAGCATTCGTCTTATTGTAGTTTCTTACTATCGCTCCTTGAGTTCCTTGGCTTATAGTTCGAGCTATATCGGTAAACGCCGTGCTATGCGTATTCTCTTTTGTTCTCTTGGCGGTTGTTTTCTTCGTGATGTTCGAAATAACCTCAGCTAATTTCTTTTCATCAACTTCAATAGCCTCAAGTGCCTCTTTATTCTCTTCGCCTAAGACTACGGTTATAGTTTTTGAGCTTAGTGCATCGAAGTCTACATTCTTAGTTATGAACTCACAGTTAAATACTCTAACAGGGGTCGTAAATTCAGAACCTTGAGTGTACGTATTGCCATCACTATCTAACACCGAGTATTCGAGAGATGCGAAGTCTGTGTGGCTACCTGTATTTAAAGCCCCCAGCATTTTTGAGAGTGTAGTTTTACCAGTGCCGTTCCAGCCGTACACCACATTGTATTGCTTGAGTTCAGGTAAATCAGAGCCCCAACTAAAATCAGCGTATACGCCTAAATTTTTTAATTTAGTGATTTTCTTTAGTGTTGTCATAATTTTAATAATGCCCAGAACGGTATCTGACCATATTATATCCCAGTTACAAGAGCTCGGATACTATCGTTTTCTCGAGAGGGAGTGCCCGACCTTTTCGATAGCACCAACTACAAGGGCATTACCCATAAAGAAAGCCCTTTTGCCGTCAGAAACACCTTCGAGTTGGGTGTGATTGTCGGGAAACATATCAAGTCGCTCTAACTCAAGTGGTACGAGCCTACGATAGCGACCTGACGGTGTTTTAACTACGTGCTTAAAGCGAGACGCTCCAGAACCGCCCTCGCCTGTGATAATCGTTCTAGACGGCTTATCTAATGCGTCGGGAAAAACCATAGCACCTTCGGCATAATGATAAACGTGTCCGCTTGCCGTTTTACGCTCCTCTTTTTTAGCACCTTTTAAATACGTCCATTGAGGTAGCTTGTCCTCGGGTATAAAGAACTCATCGGGTACATCTTTCTCGTCAATAAGCACTTCACCTAGGGACATATGTTTGCCACTGTATACTGGGTTTACCTTACCCGTGATAACCACTCTGTCTATCATTAAACCTGAGTTATCAAATGGGCTTAGAGTTGGCTTATTAGCAGAGAAGTTCTGCGTAATGTCAGCGTAAGTACCTTCGAGTTTAACCTCGTGAGTTGATAGCGTCGGCTCTACGGGGAAGGCGTCAGCTAGTACACCGTCTTTCGTCAACCACTCGCTCGCAACGGCTTTTTTAGCTTTCTCATAAAGTTTAGTGCCTTTCTTGTAGCCAATAATGAACACTCTACGTCGCCTCTGTGGAAAGCCATACTCAGCAGAGTTCACAACTCGCCACTCAATTGCATATCCAAGGTCAGATAGCGAAGCGAGCATAACAGCGAAGTCCTTGCCACGCTGACTTGCTGGAGACTTGAGTAAGCGGTCTACATTTTCAAGAAAAAGGTAGTCAGGTGCTTTATCGCCTTTGCGTTGCAAAATAGTGTAGATTGACCAGAATAATACGCCCTTTTTACCGATTAGACCGTGAGAGTGTTTAAGTGTGCTTGCTACTGAGTAGTCCTGACAAGGAAAGCCACCGACGAGTAAGTCGTGGTCTGGTATGCTATCGAAATCATCTTCTATAACTTTTTCAATATCACGACCACTAAAACCCTTCTTACCAAAACGTGCTACATACACCTCTGAGGCGTGTTGACGAGAGGTTGCTGGCTCATACTGATTAGCCCAAACTGTTTCATACTTAAACTTGTCGTTACTTGCTCTGTCTAGACCAATACGAAAGCCCCCGACACCAGCAAACAACTCAACGACTTTGATTTTTTTTACCATACTTACAACTATCTTACCAATTTTATAGCTTTCGATCAAGCCCATTTACCGATGTTTTTGATACAATTGAGTATATGGCACAAGCGACTTATGATATAAGCTCTCCTCAGTCTCTATTAGAGTACGCTCGTGGTCTCTCTGGCAAAACACTCGCCGAAGTAGTGGATATGTCCCGAGTTGCCGAAAATATAAGCAACAAGGGCGACTTAGGTAATATGGTTGAACGGTACTATTACAGATACCAGCCCGACAATACAACGCACCTTCCTGATTTTCCTGACGCTGGAGTAGAACTAAAAACTACAGGAGTGCTAAAAAGAACAGACGGCAGTTACAAGGCAAAGGAACGCCTTGTTTTGACAATGATTAACTATATGAACCTAGTTAACGAGAGGTGGGATACTTCGTCGTTAATGGAAAAATGTAGTCTGATGCTGTTGCTGTTTTATCTGTACGAAAAAGAGTTGTCGATTTTTGATAGGCGATTTGTATTGCACCCGATTTTGTTTGAGTTTCCAGAGAAAGACCTAGAGATTATAAAGCGTGACTGGGAAACTATACGTAAGAAAATTGAGAACGGACTTGCTCACGAACTATCAGAGGGAGACACTTACTATCTAGGTGCTTGTCGAAAAGGTTCTGGTGGTGAGAAGGAAAAACTAAGACAACAACCGAACTCTGATATACCAGCAAAGTCTAGGGCGTTCTCGCTCAAGCCAAGTTATGTTAATCGTATTATTGAGGGTCATACGGGAGAGGTCGGTGTATTAGACGTAACAGCTACTGTTACAATCGAGGACGCTACCCAAAACAAGTTTAAGCCTTACATCGGTAAAACTGTTGAAGAGATTTCTAGTCTCTTAGATTTCCATAAACACGGTAAAAACGACAAAGGGTTTTATCGAAGCCTGACTATGCGTATTCTAGGCGGTACAAAGAGAACTGTGCCAGAGCTTGATAAGGCTGGTGTTGAACTAAAAACTATCAGAGTAAATAAAGACTGGCTACCAGCCGAGGCTATGTCATTTCCTACTTTTAAGTACCTCGATATAGTAGACGAGGAGTGGGAGGACAGTAGTTTTTTCAACAAAATAGAGCAAAAGTTCTTACTAGTTATTTTTCGAGTGGACGAGAACGGCGACCTACGGTTAGCTAAGGTAAACTATTGGAATATGCCGTTTATCGACCGCGAAGAGGCTCGCCGTGTATGGGAGGAGACTAAGCGACGAGTTGCCATAGACGCTACTGACTTGCCAAAATCTACTGAGAGCAATGTTGCCCACGTTCGCCCTAAAGCCAAGAACGCAAAGGACACCCTACCAACACCGCAAGGTACTCAGCTAATTAAAAAATGCTTTTGGCTAAACAAAAAGTACATCGGCGAAGTTATAAAAACTTCAATTTAGATATTTAGCTCACAAAGACCAAGTCGCCATTAACTTCTATACTGTCGATAATGTCGTCCGTTGCAATGCCACTAAGTTTATCTTTCCACTCAATTCCGTTAATGTCCGCTGTATTTAGGCTAGCTACTTCACTGACGTATACAGCTTTGATTGAGTTGTAATGCTCCTCAACTCGGGCAAGAAGATTTGTATCTGTTGCCAATTTTGATTTAACGACCTCGTAAGACTTAAGGAAGTCCTCGTAAATATAATCAGGGTTTAACACCACCACTCCTTCCGCACCATATTTTACAAAATGGGTCTGCTCACGTTTGCCTTGACGGGTAATTGCTATGTTTCCTTTTGTGGCGTAAGTATGTGATATGCCATTACGTACTAACTGAGAGCCTATAGCTCGCAGTATGGAATACTTGGGGTCAATGGGCTCTAGGTAGTATTTTATGTAGTGAGATAGGGCGTTGGAGGCGTCAACCTTACCGTCCTTGACTGCGTCCTTATCTCGAAGCAATAACCCCAAAAACTCCATAGCCGAACACATAGCAATCGTAAAAAGATACGCTAAATTACCAAGAGACTGCTGGTGGCTACCGTCTCTGCTTACTTTTTCGTGGATTGTTTTAAGGTCGGCAAACAAGTAGCCTTCTATATACTTTTCGATGTACTGATTAAAGTCGTTTCTTATCATAGTTTAATTATAGCCTTGTATTGGACTAGCAACCATTTGAAGAGAGGAAGCACCTTGAACTCGGTAATTATCTACCGTTACCAACAAGGAAAATAAACCATTTTTTTATGTCGGTAATTATTTAGGTAGTATGTGCGTTTACATTGTTCTCAGTTTAGGGCGGTATTAGCATAGGGGGGGGCAGTATCGCTATGACCTAAAGCATATGTCCTAATCCAACAACTGCCACTGTTTCCTAACAATTAGATTGTTGGGTACGGTTCAAACCTTACTCTAGTAAATATAGTGCTAGTAGGTGTAGCTGGGCTGTAACCTCTGTAATCTGATGCTTTCTGTATCAAGCTGAGGAAGCCGAAAGGCGTCCGCAATTTTGTTAGAAAATAGCCAATCAGCTATACTACTCAGTAGTTCAAAGTTATGTGCGGGTTCCGCACCAAAATTGATGTTATTTAACGCCCGTCGCAAAGAGCTCTCGCCAGATAAAGGTGGGAGTTCTTTTGCTATCTATGAACATGTTTAAAAGTAAACCCCATTTAAAAAAAGATGATAGCCTCCAAGCAGCCAAATAAGTATTTTATATTACATCCATCCTAGAGTTTTGGTGGGCCTTTGCTTTGATAATCCTTATTAAGTTTAATGCGTTTTGATAGTTTTTTTAATACAGTTCGATAGTTTTATAGAGTATAATATAATTTTATGATTGAATTTATAATCTCAAAAAATTAATCTCAAAAATTGACTTTAATATAAGCAAATAAATTACAGAAAGGACTAGCAGTTAAAGCAATGTTTCTAAAATCAAAAAAAATACCACCATCGATATCTGTACCACTAAAAGAATATAAGCGTACAAAGATTATTGCCACCTGTGGCCCGGCAACCAATAGTTATGAAAAAGTTTACGATATGATTAATGCTGGAGTAAATGGTATTCGTCTAAACTTTAGTCATGGTACATATGATGAACGCTTACGGCAGATTAAATGGATTCGCCAAGCATCCAAAGAATTAGGAAAGCCAGTAGCAATTTTACAAGATTTACAGGGTCCTAAAATTCGTCTTGGGGATTTTGAAAATAAAATAGAAATTAAAAAAGATCAATTACTATGTTTTGGACTAGGAGTCAGCTATGAAACATCTGGCATTATCCCCATTCAGTATGACTTAAGCAAAAAAGTTCATCCTGGCGAGCGGATGTATCTATTCGATGGTAAAGTAAAGTGTTTGATAGACAACGTACAAAAAGGCATTATTACGGCCATAGCCCAAAATGATGGATATATTGTTAAACGTAAAGGGATTAATTTACCAGACACAGACTTTAAGGGGGATGTTATTACTAGTAAAGATAAGAAAGACATAGCTTTTGGAGCCACTCAAGACATAGATTATATTGCTCAGAGTTTTGTACAAACTGCGGATGATGTCAAAAATCTCAAAAAAGCTCTTAGGGCCTTAGATAGCAAAGCTAAAATAATAACAAAAATCGAGACTGTCGCTGCCTTAGATAATCTTGAAGAAATTATTCAGGAATCTGATGCTGTCATGGTAGCACGCGGTGATTTGGCGGTTGAAGTAGCTCCTGAAGTAGTACCAATTGCACAACGTCAAATTGTAAATTTATGTCTTAAATATACTAAGCCAGTCATAATTGCCACACAAATGCTAGCCTCTATGATGGCCAGTGATGAGCCCACTCGTGCTGAAGTATCCGATGTTGCCACAGCTGTCATTATTGGAGCTGACTGCGTGATGCTTTCAGATGAAACTGCGATGGGAGACTTTCCCATCGAGGCCATCAAAACCATGAAGCGTGTCGTAACATATGCTGAACAACATGGCTTGATAAACACAGTATTTCACAACCCAAACCACAAAGATGATAGCCTTAAAACAACCAAGCAAGAAGCAATTACAAGTGCTATCATAACCCTGGCAGAAGAAGTGCGAGCCACTGCAATTGTAGCTGAAACAAAATCTGGTATTACGGCACTAAAAATTGCGGCACGTCGACCACAGAAGCCAATTATAGCGATTACTAGTGATCAAAGAATAGCGAATCAACTGACTATAGTATATGGTATTAAGAGCTATGTTCGTCCAGACAATAAACTAGCATCGACCAAGCTCACAAATTGGTTAGAAAAAAATAAAGTACTAAAAAAAGGAGATATCTTAGTTACGGCATCTGGATTATACCCTGGAGTAGTTGGAGCAACCGATACTATTAAAGTTCGTATTCTATAGCATAGTTTTTAACACTTTCTTGGTATGAAAATTTCTTTGCACAAAGAAGTGCATCCCCCCTATAACCTATTTAGATATCTTCCAAGATAATATATCGGCAAACCTTTGATATGGAGCTGACATATATTTATAAACCCCACCTTCTATTTTGACAGATTGAAAATACTGATATTGTTTTCTGGCTACTACCTTGGCCGGGATATCTTTCTGCCATAACAATAATACTTTAGTTACCTTATCTATCTTGGCATCTATATCTTTGCTCCCACGTACTTGCTCTAATAATCTATCCATTTCTGTTGATTTATAATTTGATAAATTTAATCCCTCTTGCCCTGCTTGACTGGAATGCAAAAAACTATATAGATCACTATCCCCTCCAATGTTTTGACCAAACAATAAAATGTCATAATTCTTAGGTCTAATATACTTGTTCTGTAAATCTTCATCACTAGCAATAACAACATTATTATCAATCCCCGCTCTATTAAGTTGTCCAGAAATAGATGTACTCATATCTTTTAGGTAATATCTATCCAGAGTTACTATAGATATAGGTTGCGTAAATGCGCTTTTAATTAACTCTTTATTGCTACTAACAAACTTAGAATCAAATTCAGTATTCAGTTTGTCTTGATAGCCAAGGTGCTCTGGAGTCAAGATAGAATTAATACTACCAAGTCCATATTTGGTATGAAGATCATTATAAATAATATTGGTATCGATAGCCTTAGAAGCTATCTGTCTAGCCTGTAAGCTCTTAAATACTTTATTCATATTAAAGTGCAAAGAAATAATTGTACTAGAATTAATGATATTATCCTTAATCAATCCAGACTTTATCAAGTCATTATATTGCTCTGGATCGTCCCCTGGATATATGCCATCTATTTCGCCTTTAATGTACCCATCAGCCGCCAGACTATCTAGACTATATGTCCTAAATGTAACATTCTCAATACTAGTCTCCATAATCTTCTGATAATATTTATCATTTAGTTTTAGTTTTACTATATTCAAATCAGGCTCTAGACTAGCTAGCTTATATGGGCCAGTACCAATAGGGCTAGTCCCAAATTTATCTTGAGACAAGTGAGATGGATCAATAGATTCTAGCCTATGCTTGGGCATGATTAAAAAATCACAATTATCCAAAAAGCCATTATAGCTAATGGGGAGAGTGAAGCGAATAGTGTACTCATCAACTTTAAAAACCTTGATATTATTCCAGGTTGTTCGCAAAGGATTATTAATGTCTGGGTTTTTGATTAAATCAATAGTAAAAACTATATCATCAGCACTCAATTTAACCCCATCATGCCAATAGATATCGGGCCGGAGCTTAAAAGTATAATTTTTCTGGTCAGAACTAACCTCCCAAGACTGAGCCAGATCTGGCTTTAAATTATTTTCACCATCTTTTTTAAGTAAGCTAGAGAATACTAGGGAGGCTACGTCACGACTGGCCGAGCTGTTTAAAAATAATGGATTAATACTATCCACCTGACCTATTAATCCTTCACTATAATCTGTGGCAAAAACATCTTTATTCTTATACATACCACTGGTGGCAATATAAACAGACTTTAGCAAAGCTATAGGCATAATGATCATCAGGAGTACTGTTAAAAAGAATGGGTAAGATTTATGAAAAGTGTTTTTAATAAATTGAGGTGTGGTTTTAGGCATATAAAATATAAACTTTGTAATTATGAAATATTAAATATATTTTTAACCTATCAATTTCCACAACAAGGCTGCAAATAGTACTATTGCCTGGACTATAGTACTATTAAACAGCACACTCTCTAGCCCTCTTCTGCTTCTATAATTAGCTCCATCCATTGAGCTCATCCCCAACCCTGGGCTGCTATCACTAGACTGCATTAAAATAGTTAGGATCAAAGTAGCTGAAAAAACTAATATTATTAAATCTAAAAAATTACTCATATAACCTTTCGTTAACGATTGACTTTATCAAAAACAAGTTCATTAAAAATGGTTTGAAAAATAGAGATAACAATACCCCCTAATACAGCCCACATAAAAGACCTAATCTCTACTCCATCATAGAAAAATCTGGTGATATAAAGCATCGAGGCATTAATAATTGCCCTAAATAACCCCACGGTTAATATAATAAAAGGCATAGACATTAAGACCAATAGGGGTTTAATGGTGCTATTAAGTAATCCGAAAATAAGGGCAAATATTAAAAGAGACCCTGCTTTGCCAGTGGCATTTAAACCACTTAATAAATATAGAGCTAGAGCTATGCTAAGAAAGTTAATAATCCAACTTCTAAAAAACTTTTTCATACATGATTATTATAGCTATTTACATATTATTTTCAAAGAAGTTAATAATATTACGAGCCTTCTTAGCACCAATTAAAGCCACTAAATTTTGTTTGGACTTTAATATATCATCTCGGCCTTTAAACTGTCTATAAACCGCTTGCACTGTTTTCTCTCCCACCCCTTTAATCCCTAATAACTGGCTCCTATAGTCTTTATTACGAGATTGCCTTTGAAAAGTAATAGCAAAGCGATGAGCTTCATCTCTGATACGTTGCAATAAATGCGTAACGGGGTGATGGAGGCCCAAAGTTATCTCTTCAAAACTATTTGTATTTTGATTAAAAGTAATAATGGTCTCTAGCCTTTTTGCTAGTCCAATAATATGAGTTTTATAATTGGATTCTTTGATTGCCTCTAAGGCAGCAGAAAGCTGACCCTTGCCACCATCCACTATAATAAGATCTGCTCTGCCCCACTGCTCATGTTTGATCCTTCTGCTGATTACTTGTTTCATACTAGTAAAATCATCATTTACATTAAGCCCTCTGATCTTAAAATGTCTATACTGGCCACTGCTAGGTAAGCCATTAATAAACACAATCATACTGGCTACTATATTAGAATATGATAAATTTGATATATCAAAGCACTCAATTCTCTTGAGCCCAGAACTAATACCTAGCTGTTTTGCCAAAGCAGTAAGTGTGCTATCGTCATGCACCGAAAAAATACTTTCTTCACTAAATTTAGTATTAGAAAAACTATGTAAAACGTCATATTCCTTTTTTAGCTCAGCCGCCTCTTCATATAGCCTTCTATTAGATAGTGATGATATCTCCCTCTTAATAGTAGTCATTCTTTTAGAAACCCTGCCAGACAGTACTTGCTTAATCTGCTTAATGGTGGCATGGTATTTATCTGTACTAATATCAATCGGAGGTGAAGTACCAATTTGCATCTCTAGCCTGGAGCTATACTTGGGCCATGATGAATGTGTGATAAAAGGATATATACGTCTGAGCTTAAACATATATGATCGAACTCTAGAACCAGCACTAAACGGGCCATAATAACTACTTTTATCATTATATTTTTGTCTAACAAAATCTATAACTGGGTATCTATCACGGCTAATACGTACATATAAATAGTTTTTATCATCACGGCTCAATACATTGTATTTTGGCTTATAACGCTTGATCAGCTCTGCTTCTAGAAATAAAGCTTCCATTTCCATATTCACCATAATAGTTTCAATACTAGCAATAGAAGCAACCAATAAATCTATTTTGTATCCATACAGTCCGTGATGCTGTTTTTGAAAATATGAGCTAACTCTTTTTTTAAGATTAATCGCTTTACCTACATAAATCACTTTTCCTTCTATATCTTTATATATATAAACTCCTGGACTAGATGGCAAGGATAAAATAATATCTTTTAAATCTTCTCTAATCATACTATTGTCATTGAATCACAAAAAACCTTAAAGTTTCAGATATTTACCAGTTATTGAATTTTTATTATTAGCGATTTGTTCTGGGGTTCCAGTGGCTACCACTTGCCCTCCACCTGCACCACCTTCTGGGCCCATATCTATGATATAATCTGCTGCTTTAATGATGTCAAGATTATGTTCTATTACCAAGACACTATTGCCTACATCTACTAGCTCTTGTAAGACATGTAGTAGTTTGGAGACATCTTCAAAATGTAGTCCAGTAGTAGGTTCATCTAAGATATATATAGTCTTGCCTGTTGCTTGTCTGGCTAGCTCTGTGGCTAGTTTAATACGCTGAGCCTCTCCTCCTGAAAGAGTGGTAGCCGATTGCCCTAATCTAATATACCCTAACCCTACTCTCTCTAAGGTTTGTAACTTTTTGGATAGGTTTGGTATTGCCAAGAAAAACTTATTGGCATCCTCTACAGTCATATCTAGTACTTCAGATATAGTCTTGCCTTTATAGAATATTTCTAAAGCTTGTTGATTATATCTTTTCCCCATACAGACTTCACATTCCACAAAAACATCTGGCAAGAAATGCATTTCAATTTTAATCATTCCATCCCCCTTACAAGCCTCACATCGTCCTCCACGAACATTAAAGGAAAAACGACCGGCATTATATCCCCTTATCTTTGCCTCATTGGTGCTAGCAAATAATTCCCTAATCTGAGTAAAAGCACCGGTATATGTGACTGGATTAGAGCGAGGAGTTCGGCCAATAGGGGCTTGATCTATCACTATGGCTTTATTAAGATTTTCAATCCCCTTAATCTCTTTATGTTGTCCTACGGCAACACTACTCATGTGATAATATCGGAGCAAGCTGGCCGATAAAATTCCATTCACCAAGGTAGATTTACCAGATCCAGACACTCCACTAACTACCGTTAAAGTATTTAAGGGGATATCAACATTAATATTCTTTAAATTATTCTCACTTGCCCCAATAATAGATAATTTCTTGCCATTACCAGATCTACGTTTAGCTGGGACATTAATGGTCTTACGGCCACTGATATAGTCTGCTGTTAGCCCTTTGGACTTAGCTAACCCTGAGGATATTCCACTATACACCACTTCTCCACCATGTTCTCCAGCTCCTGGGCCTATATCCACCACCCAATCTGATGCTCTGATGGTATCTTCGTCATGTTCAACTACTATGACTGTATTACCTTTATTCTTCAACTCCTGTAAGGTAGCAATAAGCTTATCATTATCTCTCTGATGTAATCCAATTGAAGGCTCATCTAAAACATATAACACACCAGTTAATCCAGAGCCAATTTGTGTAGCCAGGCGTATGCGCTGAGCCTCTCCTCCAGCCAATGTATTAGCAGCTCTATCTAGGGTAAGATAATTAAGCCCAACTGCTATTAAAAACCCTAATCTATTATTAATTTCTTGTAATATTTGTTTAGCAATCAAGGCTTCATTGGTATTGAGTTCTAAATTATCAAATATATTTTTAGCTTCCTGTACCGTCTGACTTACTAGATCAATAATAGAATAATCAGCTATTTTAATGGCCAAGATCTCTGGCCTTAATCTCTTACCTAGACAATGATCACAGGTCTTTTGAGACATATATTTAGATATCTCAGAACGAATAAAGTCTGAATCTGTTTCTATAAAACGACGTTTTAGATTTGGTATAACCCCTTCATAGTGTCCCATATATATTTTTCCAGACTTAGAGCTGACAGGAACCTTCTCTTCTATCCCATAAAGTATCATATGTACTTGCTCTTTGCTCATAGACAATATGCTTTGGCTAACTGTAAAACCGTACTTTTCTCCTACAGACTTTAAAAGCTCTATAAACCAGCTATTTGTACTGACATTACGAGACCAAGGCCGAATAACCCCCTCGTCGATAGATAGTTTGGGGCTAGCTAATATGAGGCCTTCATCTATTTCATTAATGTACCCAAGGCCAGTACATTGTGGACAAGCTCCTTGGGGAGCATTAAAAGAAAAATGCCTTGGTTCTATTTTGCCAAAATCAAAACCACTAGGCTTACCGTCTTTAGTGGCATAATTTTCATTGAAATACTTTTCTTGCCCATTATTTAAGAGTACTGAAAGACGACCAGATGATAGCTTAAGGGCAGCCTCGACAGACTCGGCTAGGCGCTGTTTATTGTCGGCATGCACCAGCACCTTATCAATCAAAGCATCTATGCTATGCTTAACATTTTTATCTAAAACAACATCGCTATCAGCTAGCATTACTTCGCCATCAATACGCATACGCACATAGCCAGCTCTTTGTATCTCGTTTAGTATCTGTTTATGCTCACCTTTTTTATTGTCAATAATACGAGCTATCACTACTATTTCTTGATCTAAATACTGATCATAAATAGATTCTATTATTTCTGAAGGACTCATACGAATCAGTTCCTGTCCAGTTTCATGGTCATATATCTTGCCTATACGGGCAAATAGTAATCTTAAGTAATCATATATTTCAGTTACAGTGGCTACTGTAGAACGTGGATTACGAGAAGTAGATTTTTGATCTATAGATATAGCGGGGCTTAATCCTTCTATATAATCCAGATCAGGCTTTTCCATTAGCCCCAAGAATTGCCTAGCATAAGAGCTGAGACTTTCCACATAGCGCCTCTGACCTTCGGCATAAATAGTATCAAAAGCTAGAGTAGACTTGCCGGATCCAGACAGCCCAGTAATACAAATCATTTTATTACGAGGCAAAATAAGATCAATGTTTTTTAAATTGTGCTCTCTGGCCCCTTTGATAATGAGCTGATTTTGTTCAACAGGAATATCTTTAGACATAATATATTATGATAACATTTTTAAAATATAGCTGTCTTTAGAATAATATGTCACCACCCTAAATTAGGGTAGCTCAAAAGGCAGATAAAATTTGGATTAATAAATAGCCAATCTTGATAATGCTGTTTATGTTTTAAAGCTTACAAGTAATACCTGTCTATAATTAAGAATATAATACCCATACAGTATGGCTACTATATCTATACTTTTCTCAATTTAATCATGGATTCTATGTCAGCAATTCGATCACGCAGCAATGCCGCTTGTTCAAATTGCCAGCTTTCAGCCAAAAACTCCATCTCTATCTTATATTCTTTAATCAGTCTTTTTAAAGCATCGGTATTTAAGCCACCAAAGTCTTCTGGTTTAATCTGATCAATATCAATAATACTATTTTTAGCTTTTTTCTCTGTATTCATGGCTTCTTCTACTTTTCTAATGACGGTCATGGGAGTAATGCCGTGCTCTTGATTATACCTAGTCTGTAGTTCTCGACGTTCATTTGTCTTATCTATAGCCGCTTTCATTGAATCTGTAATGCGGTCAGCATACATAATCACAGTACCGTTCTGATGCCTGGCCCCTCTACCAATGGTTTGTACCAAGCTAGTCTCACTACGCAAAAATCCTTCTTTATCAGCATCAAATATAGCCACCAAGCTGACTTCAGGCAAATCTAAGCCTTCTCGTAATAAATTAATTCCGATCAATACATCATATTTACCTAATCGTAAATCTCTTAAGATCTCGGTCCGTTCTAATGTATCTATATCCGAATGCAAATAAGCCACCTTAATCCCTATATTTTTAAGATAATTAGTAAGATCTTCAGACAATCTCTTGGTTAAAGTAGTAATCAAAACTCTTTCTTGTTTTTCAGTTCTTTTATTGATCTCTGCGATGATATCATCCACCTGTCCATCTATAGGACGCACTTCTATCAATGGATCTAGTAGTCCTGTTGGACGAATGATCTGCTCTACTACGGCTAATGATTTATTTTTCTCTTCTGTACCTGGAGTGGCCGAAACAAAGATAGTACTGGGCAAATGGCGCCAAAATTCTTCATAGGTCAATGGTCTATTATCCAAGGCGCTAGGAAGCCTAAAGCCATACTCTACTAAAACTTCTTTTCTAGCTCTATCACCAAAGTACATGCCTCGCACTTGAGGCAAAGAAATATGACTCTCGTCTATAAAGAATAAGCTATCATCCGAGAAATAATCTAGCAAAGTAGCTGGCTGCTCTCCAGGTTCGCGGTTTGTAAGATAACGAGAATAATTCTCTATACCTTTCACGAATCCAGACTCTAGCAGCATTTCCATATCATAACCAACCCTACTTCTGAGCCTAGTAGCTTCCACTAGCCTATCTTGGCTTTCTAAAAAATTAAGCCTAGTTTCTAGTTCTTGATTTATCTTTTCCACAGCCACTTTGATCTGTTCAGTTGGGGTCACAAAATGCTTGGCAGGGAATATTTGTATACTGCTAACTTCATCTATTTTTTTACCAGTGATAGGATGACATTTTAAAATAAAATCTACTTTGTCTCCATCAAATATAACTTTATACATGATTTCGTCTGAAGCAAGATATATTTCTAAGGACTCTCCTCTGACCCTAAAGTTCCCTCGACTAGGCTCACTATCTTTTCTGCTGTACTGTATATCTGTTAACTGTCTTAGTAGCCTGTCTCTTTTATATACATCACCAGTATTAATAATTAAGCTAAGATTATCAAAATTCTCTACAGAACCTATGCCATAAATACAGCTGACCGAGGCTACTATGATGACATCTTTACGAGTCAGTAAACTAGCCGTGGCAGCTAAGCGCATTTTATCTATTTCTTCATTGATATTAGAATCTTTTTCTATATAGATATCTCTTTGAGGAATATATGCTTCTGGCTGATAATAATCAAAATAGCTGACAAAGTAATGGACGGCATTATGAGGGAAAAAGTTTTTAAACTCCCCATATAACTGTGCTGCTAAAGTTTTGTTTGGAGAGAGGATAAGTGTAGGCTTATTAATTTCTTTAATAATATTAGCCATAGTAAAGGTTTTGCCGGAACCAGTTACCCCTAATAATGTCTGTTGTTTGTGCCCAGCATGAATACCTTTTAATAGGCTAGATATGGCCTGAGGCTGATCTCCGCTGGGGGCATAATCAGATACTAATGTAAATCTATCATCTTTCATCATCATTATTATATCTTAAGTGATAGGGGTATATGTCATGCTTTCGTCCTCTTTAGGACTCATCAGTGTGACTATAAATTCACAGAGCGACAGTGAACAAGTAGAGAATAGTTTACGAATAGCCATATCGCTCCCTATTGAGGAGAACTGCCTTGTCAAGAGGAGACCAAACTGATTCAAATGGCCCTGTACGACGCACACTGACAGCAACGATTTCCGAGTTGACCATCATGTACATTTTCAAAGGCCAGCCACCGTTAGGAACATTAAGCCCAGCCTCTTTGGCTGCTTTTGCTAGCATATCACAGGGACCGTCATGGCCCACATTAATGAAAACATCGACACAGTCACCTTCCAGTAGCATATTACCAATCTTCTTGGTGAGATTTTCTGCAAAGACCTTGAGATTTTCTGCGAAGGTGTCTAGGACTCCTTTGTTTCGGCTATCATGATTACCGAAAGCCGATGTTACGGCTTTGGCCAGTTGGTCGTAGGGTTCATTCCCTGGGGCACTATCTATGCTACAATGCAAGATAGTAAATGCCCACCATCTACTAGCGGCAGTACTGGCATCAGAAGCCTGCTGTACTGCAGTAAGGTAGTCATCGCCCAAATATTGAAAGCTCATTTTCTTTCCTTTCAAGAAAGAATGCGCCACATCAGCCCGGATGGCTTCGACCTTTGTCGATAAAGCGTCTATTTTTAAGACACAAGATGAGGGGTAAAAGCACTTGAAGTGCACTTACGTCTCATCTTGTTTTTTTAAACACTATAACTACTTGTCAATTTCCCCTAGAGCATGGTTATATATGCCCCAGATGACTACAATATTTACATATTCTTTATGTAATTGTCAATATTCTCATTAGTAAGCAAAGACTGTTTTGTTTGTTTTTGAGGGAGTTGGCCCTGCCCGCTTTTTTGATCCTGGCAGCGTGCCCGATTTAAAGTATTGATAAAGTAGATATGAGCCTACTAAGATAAACATTAAAAAATTTAAAATAGTAGTACAACCTAACTATTCACCCCCGTGACTAATATAAATTATATCTTTTCTACTTATTAATAAACAATTCTTGACTTTTATTCTTTTTTAAGAATCAGAGCCCCAGGGCTTGCTTGAGAGCATTTTGATTAAAACCTAATATCATTTGTTCTCCTACATATATAACTGGTACAGCCATTTGTTCAGTCTTCTCTACTAATTCTCTAGCATAATCTGGGTTTTGACTGGCATTCTTTTCTGTATACTCTATATTATTTTCTTCGAAGAAATGCTTGGCCTCATGGCAATAGTGACAAGTATCTGAGGTATATATAATTACCTCTTTTTTATTATTATTAGTAGTGCTAGTATCTAATCCAACAGACATATTATCTCCTTCTAGTTATGTGCTTTTTATATAATTATATCAAAGTTAAGCGGTATTGTTCAGGAGCTTTGCCAAGATAAGCCAATAGCTCAGCCCTGCTCATTAGTCCCGCCTGAGCCCCTATCTTTTGTACTACCATCATAGAATTAATAGGACCCCAATACAGAGCATCTTCAAAACTCAGCCCAGCAGCCATAGCTGCTGTAATAGTAGCTGCAAAACTATCACCGCAACCAGTTCTTTCTATGGGAGGCATAATGTCTGGATATATTGGTAAATAATAGACCTTATCTCTGTCATCACGGCTACCAAAATAGGCTCCATTAGGACCATCGGTAATAGAAACATACTTGGGCCCTTTGGATAATAAAATAGCCATCATTTCTTTGATACTACTAGCATGCAAGCCTGTCATCGTGGCTGCTTCTTCTTTATTTACAACAAAAAAAGTGGTTCTGCTATATAGCTGAGCCAGCTGTTCGAAACCTGCCATCATTTGATAACTACCTGGCTGGAATGTGAGCTTAACTTCAGGATATTGCTTCATAAAATCAACTATCTCACTATGCATATTAAAGCCATTATTAGAAAAAGAAGATAAATAAATCCATTTAGGGACACTGCTTACATCTATTTTTGGCATCTTATATGGATAGTTTTCGTGTTTGACTAAAATAGTGCGATCATCTTTGTACCACAATACATAATGCTGATTTGTAGCATAATCTGGATGTACTTTCACAAATTCTACCCCAATCTCTTCTTTGATCAGGTGATTTATAATCTGCATTCCAGCGCTATCAGCTCCTATGTCTGTGATCATGCCCACAGAAAGACCCAGCCTGCTGCAGGCAACAGCAGCATTAGCAGAATTCCCCACTCCCACTATATGATGTACTTCTTCTATAGGTATTTTAGTTCCATACTCTATGGTCAAGGTTCTCTTTTCTGCCTTTTGGTCAAAGTCAGCTATGGCATAATTATCACCAATTTTAATAAAAGGCTCACTTACTATATCTCCTATGGCCAAAACATCATATTTATGTTCTTTCATTTTTTCTCCATATTATATATATTTAGTATTTGATCATACAGCTTACGACTACTCAAACCATATTCATGATACAGATTATCAACAGTGCCACTTTGGCCAAAACGATCATTCACTCCTAGTCTATATACTTTAGTTGGTAATTTTTCTGACAATAGCTCTGCCACAGCCGAACCCATACCTCCATTGATCTGACCTTCTTCTACTGTGATTACTAGCTTGGTCTTGTGAGCACTAGATAGTATGGCTAAGTTGTCCAGAGGCTTTACTGTGTGTAAGTTAATTAAATCTACAGAGATATTTTTATCTTTTAGTTTTTTGGTAGCCATTAAAACATTATAAGTAATGGGGCCTTGAGCAATAATGGTAATATCAGAACCACTGCTGATGATATTGGCCTTACCAATGATAAATATAGTCTTATCTGTAGTAATAACAGCAGATTTTTCTCTAGTTAATCGCAGATATGCTGGCTTGCCACTATGAGCAATAGCCATAGTGGCTTTTTTGGCTTCGAAATAATCTATCGGTACCACCACATCTATATTGGGTAAACAACGCATCAAAGCAATGTCTTCTAGCATTTGATGAGTAGCCCCATCTGGACCCACAGACAGTCCAGCATGAGCTCCTACTATTTTTACAGGCTGATTATTTAAACATATAGTAGTACGAATTTGTTCCCAATTTCTTCCAGGAGAGAAAGCAGCATAGCTAGCACAAAAAGGAATTAATCCTTGATGAGCCAGACCAGAAGCAACAGTCACCAGATTTTGTTCGGCTATTCCAATTTCAAAAAAACGTTCTGGAAAAGTGTTTTTAAAGTGATGCATCTGAGTAGATTCTGTTAAATCAGCACACAAAGCTACAATACTATCGTCATTAGTACCTAGATCTAGCAAAGCACTACCAAATCCTTCTCTGGTCGCCCTTAATTCAACATCTTTACTAAAAACCTTGCTGCTAATACTGACACTACTCATGTTCGCTCCTTATTTTTCCTCTGAGAGTACGCAGTTCAGCCAAGGCTCTATTATAGTCCTGTTTGCTGTTATTAGATACAGGATCATAGCCATGCCAACGGTAGTCATACTCTATAAAATCAACTCCTTTACCAGCAATAGTATGGGCTATTATCACTACTGGTCTTTCCACTATATTTTTAGCTAGATTACAAGCATCTATAATGTCAGTAATATTATGTCCGTCTATTTCTATCACATGCCAACCAAAGGCTTGGTATTTTAAGGTCAGAGAATCTAATGGCATCACTTTTTCTGTAGGGCCATCTATTTGAATATTATTTCGATCAATAATAGCTATTAAATTAGATAATTTGTATTTACTAGCCAACATGACGGCCTCCCAAATATTACCTTCATTTTGCTCTCCATCACCCATCAAGCAAAAAACATGTCTATGTCTTTGAGCTCTCATTTTCATGGCTAAAGCCATACCACAGGCTTGGCTAAGACCAGAGCCTAAAGGTCCACTGGTATTTTCTATGCCTGGCAAGAAGCCTCTTTCAGGATGCCCCTGCAATCTTGAGCCGAATTGACGCAATGTCTTTAATTCTTTTTTAGGGAAAAATTTGGCTTCGGCTAAAGTAGCATAAAGCACGGGGGCAATATGCCCATTGGACAATATTAAGATGTCACGTTCAGCATTTTGGGGATCTTTAGGTGAAATATTTAATATATTAAAGTATAAAGTAGCAAAGATATCAGCCATATCTAGTGGACCAGCAGTATGTCCACTGCCAGCTGCTAGTAACATCTCTATAATAGAGAGTCTAATATTATGAGCTTTTTTAGCTATATCTTGCGCTAACATTTTATTTTTCTTACTCTTTTATTAATACTTCTTATAGTTATTTTAACATATAAAGATATGGCCGTCATAGTAACTATAAAATGGAATATAACTATCTTTAAATCAGAGTAGCCCGATGCAATCTATCCCAAGACATCTCTGGATCGCTGCTATTAAAGATATAGCTACTAACATTAGCTACATTTACTCCGCTAGCAAAAATGTTTTTAATATTAGAGTCACTGACTCCAATATCCCAGCCAATCTCTTTGTCTGGATACATCCGCCTTAGTATCCTGACCTTGGCCATGGTTGGTTCCAGTAGAACTCTTTGGCCAGACCTGCCAGCCTTGTTGGCCAATACTAAAATATGATTTGCATGATCGGCAAATGGACTAATCTGATCAACATTAATATCGAGGTCAAAAGCTAAGCCCAGATTTGGAATCATCTGTTTATAATGAAGCCAAGCAGGCAAGCTAATATTTGTATCGTACTCTATAATGATTAGGTTAGCCCCTATGATTTGTTGATAATATTTATCAATATCAGACACCATCAAATGCCAATCCACGCTAAAATCTTGGTGAATATTTCCACAGCTAGCATATATCTGCTCGGGGGTCACCGAAGGTGGACCATAATCATCAGTCACAATATCTATCTGCAAACGTTTCGATAATGAATGTTTTAGCAAATGCTTTGCTATACTCAAACGCACCTTAAAGTCTGTAATATTATCAGTTAGTATAGCTGGAACAATGAATGATTGTTCTGACATTTATAGAATTACCTCTTCCCCCAAAGAGTCTAGATCATGATTGCGTCTGATGTAGCGCTCCAGGGCCAAAAACTTAGTTTCTTTAAATAATTCTATAAAATGCAGGGCAGAATATGGGTCTATAAAAGAAGGCAGGCACAAAACATTAGCATCATTATGTTCTCTGCTCATTCTAATAATTCTCTCATCTTCTGCCAATACTGCCCTAATTCCTTTGTATTTATTAGCCTCCATGGCCACACCCACCCCAGACGTGCAGATTAATAGACCAAAGACCTGTTCACTTAAACAAATCCTGACTAGCCTCTGAGTAATAGGTAAAGTATCATCATGCTTGTCTTTGTGTGGACTACTGACATCAACAATATCCAATTCTCTAGACAGGCCTTTGGCTATAAAGTTCTTTAGCTCCCATCCTCCGTGATCGGCTCCTATAATAATAGTTTCTCTTTTGGCCATACTATTTTTCTCTTGCAGCAAATTTATTTTTAAGCCCGCTGTCTTAATTTAATAATTGTTAATAAAGCAAAACTTTAAAATGTTAAATCTTACTAGCAATTCTGGCTACTAGTTCGGCCAGACGATTAGAGTATCCCCATTCATTGTCATACCATGCCACTATTTTGACCATATCTCCACCCACTACTTGAGTTAGGCTTTGGTCTACCACTGCCGAATGTGGATTGCCGATAAAATCAGAACTTACGAGCTGTTCTTTAGTAACTCCCAAAATATGCTTTAGCCTTGGTTCTCGACTAGACTTATGTAAGACATCATTAATCTCTTCAACCGTAGTCTGTTTTTTGACTATCATGGTAAAGTCAGCTATAGAAACCACTGGCACAGGCACACGTATACTTAGTCCTAAAAAATTTCCTTTTAAGCTAGGTAGTATTTTAGTAGCTGCTACTGTGGCATTTGTAGTGGTAGGAACTATATTTTCAGCTCCATTACGTCCTTCCCTCACATCTTTTGATGGAGCGTCTTGCAAAGACTGAGAAGCTGTATAGGCATGAACTGTGGTCATTAAAGACTTAGTGATCCCAAACTGCTTGTCTATAATGGCTGCAATGGGGGTAATACAGTTAGTGGTGCAAGATTGATTGGAATAAATATCCTCTTTACCAGTAATTTGATCTTCATTTACGCCAATAAGATAATTGCCTATCAAGCTATCATCCCCTTTTACAGCAGCCGAAACTACTACCTTTCGAGCACCAGCCCTCAGGTGCAAGCTAGCGTCATCAAGATTGGTAAATCTGCCTGTAGATTCTACTACTATATCCACTCCTAATGCCCCCCAGGGGAGATCGGCTGGCTCTCTTACTGCCACTAAAGATATTTTATGTCCACTAACTTCTATGCTCCCATCACCAGCTATCACTTCGCGGTGATAAAGGCCATAATTACTATCATGTTTTAATAAATAAGCTAAAGTTTTAGAATCAGAAAGATCATTAATGGCTACTATATCTATATTATGATTCTCAAATAATACCTTAAAGACACTTCGGCCGATACGCCCAAAGCCATTAATAGCTACTCTAGTCTTTTTCATAATTTATTTTAACTCCTTTTTAATTACCTAAAAGCTTAAAACACCGTCATGCTTATGCTTATAAGCATAGCATAATCAAAGACTAAAGTGGCAGAAAAAATTTCTATAAATACATAATAGTTTTATGGTTTTATAATAAGTCCATGAATCAAAATATATAAAGTTTTTACTTACAAATTATTATATCTAAGGGTTCTTGCTAATAGCTGTATCTATAGCTTGCTCAAGTTCTTTTTGAGCATCTACTATCAGTTTGGACTGAGGTTCAAATCTCTCCCCATTGATAAAAAAGGCAGGAGTTCCACCTATATCTAAGGCCGTAGCAAAGCCAATATCATCATCTATTTTATCTTTGTATTTTTTATTCTTGATATCATTCTTCATCTTACTAGAGTCCATGCCAATCTCTTTAGCATATCCTATAAATACATCTGTAGGATCGCCCAAGCTGGACCATTGAGCTTGATTGATGTATAGCTTGTCATACATAGCCCAAAACTTTCCGGCAGATCCAGCTGACTCCGCAGCCAAGGCAGCACTCATAGCATTATCGTGAATTGAGACTAAGGGCAGATTCTTAAAAACTATTTTTAATTTATCTTTGTATTTATCTTCTAGATTTTTGATGACTGGATAATAGGCCCCACAACCAGGACACTGAAAGTCTCCAAATTCAGTTAAAACTACTTTATTATTAGTGCTACCTGTGGACCATCCTGTATATAATTTTGTCAAATTATCCCCTTCTATTTTATCTATTTTCTCTACTGTTTTTTTGTCCTTAGTAGTATCAACATCCTGTCCGTTCTTTAAGGCAAAGATAACAAAGGCGATAATTCCTAGTACTAATATTAATGGTGTAAATTTTCTTATTTTAGTAAACAATTTTAAGCCCCTCTCTTATTTAGTAATTTAGATCTTTTTAAGATAATTTATGTTTTACTTCTTCGAAAACAGCATGTGATCTAGATTTCTTGTCAAACTTTCTTAGTTTAATCTTATCTAATGTATTCTTGATATTCTTGCGAGTATATATAAGACTCCCAGTGTCTGGGTTCTTTAAAACTACAATTTGTCTATTACCTTTCTTTGCCATATTTATCTATATTACCCTAATCCACTAGTGTATTTCAAGAGCAACTGGAGAGTGATCAGAAATGGCATAATAATCATCTGCTAGTATATAGCTATCAAGTTGATATTTATTAAATTTATCCAGATTAAGCAAGAAGTAATCTATTCGCCAACCAATACCCCTTTCTCTGGCTCTAGTTTTTTGATCCCACCAAGTATACTCTACTTTATCTGGATATAGACTACGATATATGTCTATAAAGCCATTATTATAAAAACAATCCTCTAGAGCTTCTCTTTCTATGGGTAAGAATCCAGTATTATTCTTGTTCTCTTTAGCTCTAGCCAGATCCATTTCACTATAAGCAGTATTAAAATCTCCAGTCAATATAACCCTATAGCCCTTACCCGCCCAGTCCATGGCTTTTTTGCTAACATTCTGATAAAAACCTATCTTCTTTTGCACGAACTCATCTCCTCTACCTCCATTCGGATAATAGCAGTTATAGATAATGAGATCATCCAAAACGATAGCCAAACATCTACCTTCATCGTCATATTCTAGCTGACCTAAATCTAAATACACTTCTTGAATATCAACCCTAGACAGAACCATAGTACCACTATATCCTTTACGAAAGGCGCTATTATATATGGCTTTGTATTCTCCAAAATCACTCTGAGCTTTAGTCAGTTGATAGGGCTTTGCTTTAATCTCTTGCAATAAAACTATATCAGCATCCATCTTAAACAATCTTTCCATCAACCCTTTCTTCACAGCAGCCCTAAGTCCATTAATATTCCAAGAAATTATTTTCATTTATTTTCCTTTAAACAAGTGACTTTGTCTAATAATATACGTTCTGGATCTAGGCGCAACCATTCTATATGAGCCATTAAATCATTGTTATTGACTACGATTACACTACTGCCAAAAACCTTGAAAGACAAATTCGAATCACTAGGGACAATGCCACACCATAGCTGATCCAAACGATCTGGTTCTTTAAGTCTATTGCTTCTTAAGTTGTTTTTTAAATCTGCTGAAGCTGAGTCATATCCAGATAGGCTCAGTTCTGATGAATTCTCTTTATAAACTCTAGCACTCAGGGATAGTAAAATTTCATCAGCTGGACTAATGGTATTGTCTATTGATTTTAATCTATTTTGCAAGTAAGTGATTTTGTTTTCATTATCCTTTTCTCGATATATAAATATAAATAGTTCAAAAATCATCAAGACTAAAAGTAGTATTATGATAAATGATGGTTTTTTAGCTAATTTCATAAAGCATTAATCTCTGCTATTAATTTCTGGCTAGTCCAAGGGATAGCTGTACTAATAACTTTTTTCCCATTATAGAATAATACCTTAGAGCTTCGACTAATAATATTATGAGCATTAGCTACTTCTTTATCCTCTTCGCTGATTTGATCATCTTCAATATGCACATAATAAATAATTAAATCTTTATTACCACTGTAATCACCTGCCATTTGAGTATAAGAACCATACTCCAGAGCACAAGTAGAGCACCAGTTAGCTCCAAAAAATAACATAGTTACTTTATCTGATTTTAAAGATTCATTAAAAGCTTCTTTTTTATATGGCTCAAAAACAACTTGTTTTTTGGCTACAGTAACAGTACTATCTACCTTGTCTTTGTCTGCATCCGTCTTGCTTTTGTTAGTTGATGTGTTTGAGGCCTGATTACCATTATGAGTACTGGGAGTGAAGAAAAAAGCAGCAAAAACAGCTGTTGTCATAATCAAGAGTATAGTAATGTATTTACTCATACTTTCTATTATAGCCATTATAAAATAAAATGGCTAAAGTTATTGATGAAACATTAATCTTAAAGATCAATATTTTCTAGGAACGCTATTACTAAAAAGAGATATAATCTTTTTATATATGAAAATAGTAGATATTCTTGACATACCCATTCATGCTCTGACAGAAAATGAATTATTGGACATTATTAAAAACTCAATTAAAAATAATAAGAACACCTCAATTAGAGTAAATCCTATTACTGTATTTAAACCATATGTAGAGTATTTTAATTTTAAACGATACCCCCAAGCCAAAGAATTATTGTTAAAAGGTGATATTGTGATTGCTGATTCTATTGCCCTAGTCTGGGCTTCGTATTGCCTGGAAAATAGGGTGGGCTATATCAGAAGCTGGTTTAAGGCTATTATGTTGCCTATTTCCCCCATTAAAAATGCTGCTATTGCCCATCGTTTTAATGGAATAGATATTACTATTAAGATTTTAAAATTAGCTCAAAAAGAAAAATACAAGGTGGTGGTGGTAGGTGGCCCACAGAGAAATACTGATCCCATAAATCTTAAAGTGCAGGAAGATTTTTTAAAGAATAAATTTAAAGATATAGACATCAAACTATATGATGGCTATGATCATTTTACTAGTCCAGAAAAAATTGATAATTTATTTACTAAAATTAAAAACAGTCAAGTAGATATATTAATGCTGGCCATGGGTTTCCCGAGGCAAGAACAGTACGCCCTACTGGCTCAAAAAATGAAGGCTGCTGACATCATTATCACAGAAGGAGGTAGCTTTGATTATAAAAATCTGGGAGGAAGTGTTAAAAGAGCTCCAAAGTGTATACAGAGGTTAAGGCTAGAATGGTTGTTTCGTTTATTATTAGACCCAAAGCGCATCTTTAGACAATTATTTATTATAAAGTTTATCCACACAGTAGCTAAAAATAGTTCCAAATAATAATTTCTAAGGCAATATAAATATAAGGCATTTATAGTCACCGTCAATCAAAAATTATTGCTAAAGCTGAAGATAGGTAGTATATACTATTAGCTAAGGAGTTGCACTTGAGCAAACTAAAAGAATTAACATATAAACTATTGCCTGAATGGAATATATTTCAGCAAGGCACAGATTTAATAATATCTGGTGGGGCTGACGCTCGTTATGAAATTGAACTAGAAAGTGATGAGCTATCGTTCTTTTCTGCACTAAAACCTGATTCACCATTTACACGCAACCAGCTTAAAAAACAGGATGATGATGTATTAGAAGAGCTCATAACAGCAGAAATTGTAGTGCCTATTTTACAAAAAAGTACTACATTACGAGTCAGTGTTATTGGTGATGGCAATAAACTGGGCATTAATTATCATCATGATGCCAAAACAGCTGATATTCTTTTAATCGTGCGAACTAATAGTACATATATTAAACTATTAGATAAAATTGATTATAAAAGTATTGTAAAACCGCACATCTTTGTAGATATGGCATTTCATCATACTATTTCATTTGGCCCATTGGTATTTCCAGGAGAAACAGCATGTATTGCTTGTTTGCAAGGACGAATCAGTACTAGGTGGGGGGACGAAGCTCCACCGACTTCACCCAAAGCTATAAAAGATTATCTAGGTATCACTCTAGAACTTACTAAAATAGAGCTAGGTAAAATATCGCAAAATGATACAAGCCTAACTAATAAAACCATTTCTTGGAACTTTCAAGATAGAACTATAAAAGTAAATCAGCTATTAAAAGTGCCTATATGTCCTGTGTGTAACCCCAATAAAGTTAGCCCTAGTGGAGCACTAATATTACCATGGAGTAAGAATGAAAGCATTACAAACACAATTTGACGACAAAAGACTATCTAATGCCGTTGCAACCCCAACATGTTCTTCATGTTGTTGCTGCTGTTGTTGTTTAGCGACCTCGATTGCCTCTTCGACTCTATTAGCTAAACGTATCTCTAAAGAAGGCGAAAAACATCAAATACCTGACCGTCGCATTCTGACTATACTTGCAGCTCTTTTTATCCCCATGATCGGAGCCATTGTTTATTTTGGTTTCTGGATGATTAACTTATTCTGGAAAAAATGTAATATCTATAAATATAATACCCCTGACTATTTTGGGGATAATCATTATACTTTTTGCACTACCCCTGGTGCTAAATTTATATTTCCATTATTAATTACTGCACCTTTTATCATACTATTATATCTGTATATAAGAGTGCATATTAAAAAGCCATTGAAACGTGCGCTTATGGTTACTGCCTTGACAGAACTGGCTTTTATAGTCGAGATGATTAGTATAGCCTTCATAGTATTTACACTTAAATATCTGGGGATTATTCTTTACCTTGCCATGGTCCCTTCTGTTATTAGATCTATCACAATTTGGTATCACAAGAGCATTGGAAAAGAAGTTAGCGACAGTACACTGGCAGTCTCCAAACAAGATATAGAAAAAACAACAAATCTTTATGATGAAGAATCAACAAATACAGAAAAGCTACCTTAGTAGGCCTCTTCTACTACGGGCGCCGAATAATAGGCATGGTATCACACTAGAACCTCAACGTGCCACGATATCTATGAGTGATGTTCAAGACATAATTCATGTAGGAGTACCAGGGTCCATTGAATCCCCTTGGGAAAGTGCCGCTGGGGGTATCGGCAGAAATATAGAAGACGCACAAATTGCCGGGACAGCAGAAGCCATAGAAAGATATTGTGCAGCCATAGTAGAATTGCCATTAAAACACAGGCAATTCGTTCCAAAAAATAAACAGCTTGAGGCTCAACAGTGGTGCTTATTCACAAATGAGCAACGACAGAATCCATTATTCCCTTTTAAGAATATTTACTCTAATGACTGCTTATTAACAAATGTTTTTGATTTTCAAACCAATGATGAGGTATGGATTCCTCATCCATTTGTAGTACTTCGTGACGATTACCAAACTGGTATTCCTACTTCATCAGGCCTAGCTGCTGGGGCAACTGCTCTAGCGGCACTACTACGTGCCATCCAAGAGCTTATAGAGCGTGACGCATTGATGATAACATGGCTTCACAGCATACCGGCTCATTCAATCAAAGTTCCCTCAAAGTACTATGATCAAGTAAAGTCATTAAATGGTGAGATATGGGCTTTTGACTTAACCCCTGACTACAGTCCATTTCCTGTTATTGCAGTGGCTGGAGGGATTAAGAAACGAGGTAGGTGGCGATATTCTCTTGGGGTTGCTTGTCGAGAGACATGGGAAGATGCCCTAGAGAAAGCTTATTTAGAATGGAATCAGGGGGTATTATTCGCAGGGATTTACGAAAAACATGTGGATGTTTCTGGTATAGTTGATCCATATACAATAAAGTCATTTGATGAGCATGCTATTTTTTATACATTACATCCTGAACTTTGGCATAAATTACCGATGTTTAGTAATGTAGAGCATATTTATAACATTTCGGTTAAGGGCAATGTGATGAGTACAGAAGAATCACTGGAAGCCGTTAAGAATATGCTACAAAAAAACAAGATTAGATTATACTACCGTGAGCTGACTACGATAGATGCCAAGCAGCTGGGTATACGAGTGGTGCGAGCTGTATCTCCAGACCTGGCATCTATTTTTGCCCACCAACAATGGCCCTTGATTGATAAACTGCACAACAAACTTAAAAGTCGCTACCAATGGGCATCTAACGAACTTATATTTCCTAATTTAATACCACATCCCTTAGGTTAACTATGAATGACGATGAAACACTATTTGATAAATTTTGGGAAGCTTCGAGCCTGGACAAATTTAATATTCAAGAATTCTCTAGACAATTAAATACTTATAATAGCAATGAAAAGGAACTCTTTTTAGAATACCCTGATGCACCTAAGCCCCTACCTTTTGTACAAAAACGAATTAATAAAATTGCAAAAAAACGTAAAAGTGATCATACATTTTCTAACAAAGAACTTTCTATTAAAGAGTTAAGTCACCTACTATCTAGCTTCTATGCCTGTAATGGGCTAGAGCACCGTACCTATCCATCAGCAGGGGCGACATATGTCACAGAAATATTTTGTGTGGCTTTTAATGTTAAAGGCTATTCTGGAAGAGTAATCTATTATGATCCCGAAAAACATGGCACTATAGTAATTTCTGATCAAGCTCCTTCATGGGAGGAGTCAAGCAAATCTATTAATATGCAAATAAATGGGGCTCCGAATATTATGATAGTTTTTGTTATATTCCCCCAGCGTGTCATGAGTAAATATGGAGAACGAGGAGGTAGATTTGCACTGTTCGAAGTAGGAGCGGCACTACAACAGCTGTCATTACAAATAGCAGAATCTACTAAATTAAAAGGTGTAGCGGTTGGAGGGATGCTAGATTATGAGTGGAAAAAAATCCTAAAACTAGATAGTGCCGATGCTCGAATTGCTCTTGGCTATCTTGTGGGAAAATGAGGTAATTTTAAGCTAATGGCTTTGTGAGATAAAGATCACAGCCACTATCTCCCACCCAAAATTCTACTGCCGTGTCGGCATTGAGATCTAGTCTATCTCCAGATCTCAGGATAAATTTGTCATTATCTATTTTTGCAGTCATTTCCCCTTTTACCAGAACATATCTGCTACTGTATGTATAATTAAATTTTTGATTCTCACCTGACGGCTTATGTTCGTTAATAACTTCAAAACCATCTACGGACAAATCATGTATTATGTCACTAGGAATTTTATCATGAGCCCAGTTACGGTAAATATTATATCCAGGTCCTATCAAAGCATGATCATGGCGTGCATCAAAATAAGCACAGTATTCACACTCACTATTAGAATTTGGGATCTCAGAGCTATTTAATAAGTCATATATATCTTGTACTTTTCCATCCACCCAGCTGAAGTCTAATTTATGAGGGATTAAAGTAAGATCAAACTCTAATACCCCATCAAAGGCTTCTTTGTCTTTATTGGCATTACAGTACACAAAATATCCATCAGGATATATATCAAATCCATTTTTATCAAATAACCAAGCATATATCTCTAATTGTCTTTTATACCCAGCATGCCATTCACTACTGAGCTTTTCTATGCGTCCAGCCTTGCTGGTAGCTTTATAATCAACTATAACTATTTTAGAACTTTCTGGGTCTTGCCATACATCGTCAACCCCTCCAAAGACTATAAAGTTTGTTTTCGGGTCTTTATAAGAAATACCAGCAGATAAGCTATTACGCCAAACATCTATTTGAGGATGATCAAAAGGAACAAAATTAAGACCATACTGATCTATTAGGGGGTGTAATTCTTGATTTTTACGGTGCCAATCAAATTCTTTTTTTAATAGCTCATCTACGGCTATATTAAGATTAAAAGGAATCATTGGGATTTGTTTTAATCCTATTTTATTTTCTAGAAAAAAACACTTTTGGCATCGAATATAATTTTCTATCTTTGATCTGCTTAAACGAAAATCTTGGTAAGGATTATATACTTTGCTGGGACTAATGGGATTATAAAATTTAGGCATATTACAATAATAAAGACTACTATTTAAATCTCTTTAATTAATATTCTCTGAAACTTCTTAGAGTCACAACCATTGTCACCATTAGGTTTATAATTACCATCCAAATAAAAGGAAAGCTATCAATGTCTATTAGGGCTATAAAGAGACTGAAAATCCACATCACAGCTACCACAATGGCAATATATGGTTGGCGTAAAAATATAATTAATTCTTTCATAGACTACTCTCCTGTAAATCCCTCAATCTTTTAATCACTATTGGTCCAGTTAATTCTTGAAATATGTCACTATTAGTTGTAGCTAAGTTGTTTAACCAACCCACAACTATTTCGGCGGCCTTCATAGAAGACATAACTGGCTCCCATACTGTTACTATATCATTTTTACGGTAATAGTTATGTACATTACCAAATATATCAGACATATCCTCCATGGGTAGCCCCATGGATTTTAGCATATTTAAGGCTAAGTTTACTGTCTTGACTAAAGCAAATGACTCTAGTTTCATCTTTATCCCTAATCTATTTTGTTGATTAATAACCTGATTAAATAAAGCTCCAAATTTTTTCTCTCTCTGAGTAAGTTGTTCTACTTTATTAGACCTAGTGTTTTCATCATTTACTTTCTTTTCTATAATATTAGATAGCTTGGTCATAAGATCGAAGTTATATTTTGGCATAATATGTTTTTGGCTAAATACTTCTAGAGCCTCAAACAAATCTGGCAAAAAGAAACGAAAGAATGATTTAGTAAAAAGCTCATAATCCATATTGCCAGCATAAAATTTATGATAAGCATAGATCATAGTAAGATAGGCATCCTTATTACTGGGAGGTCTGGCATTTATACCAAAATCTATATAGCCTATCTTGCCATTTGGCATCATTTTAAAATTACCTGGATGAGGATCGGCATGTATATATTCTGCAGCCACCGTAGACATCAGAATATGATAAGCTAATAATTTAATTTTATCTGTAACATTAAAGCCATAGGCCTGTTCAAACATAGCAACTATGTCTTTTCCGCTATCTTTCATTTCTAAGATTTCAGCAAAAGAATATCCTTCTATAAACTCTTGAACAATCAAGCTAGATGTACATAGATATTCATGTGTTTTAGGGATGTATATTTCTTCGCTATTCTTGTAATACTCATAGAACCAGCGAGCGCAAGCTACTTCCTGTAAGTAATTAGTTTCTTGTCTACTGATATGAGCAAATTGGCCAAAAGTGTCCCTAAAATCAAACATATTACTGGCAGCTACTGAGTTTATTACTCTAGCTATCTGTGATATTACCAATAGATCTAACCATAATCTCTTTCGTAACCCAGGCCTGAGTATCTTGATTACTACTTTTTGCTTATTAATTGTAGCTAAATAAACTTGAGCAAATGATCCAGCCGCGAATGGCTCTAGGCTCTCCAGCTCTATCTGATCTGCAAGTTCGCCCAATTGGCCTCGTAGGTATTTCTTTATATCTATATAATCAGTATCTACTTGTTCATAGCTCTTATTCTTTAAATGCTCTCCCCACCCCTGGAAGAATTCGCTGCTACTGGAAAGATGCTGTAAAAATTTTATGTAGACCCCACCTAAATCCCACAGAGCATAGTACACAGCCCTATTAATGGAGCGACGTCTAAGTTCTGGATTTTTAGTATTAATCATAATGATTAGAATTCTAATCCCCAGATTTAAAACAGTAATAATTCTGATGAAAGAATTAATAAGGATACTAGAACTTCTTTTTCTTTCTTTGAGGGGCTGGTCTTTTTCCAGGCTATTCTGTAAGAAATTAATCGTTTTAGAAAACATTTAGTAAGTCCTATGGTTTTATCAAAATATTACTTGTAAGATTAATTTTTATTAATTATTTCTTACTAAGACCCAGAAAATACATCATCAAAGTTGAAATGATAGCTAACAAGTATATATGAAATATCTGATTGGTTGGGACAAAGAGAGCTAAGGTAAAAAGGCAGACCCAGATAACTGTAATAATAATTGTAGAAAAGATATAGCGCATACAACCTTGTTATTTAATATATAGAGTTGATTTTAGGATCAATTTTAAAACCCCCTAACCCCCAAGACTACCGCCCTAGTACCTTCTATCATGACATAAAAAATATAAAATATCAAGTATTTGTAGCTAAAAATATATTTATTATTGGACTAGTAAAGTTTTATGGAGTCAAAATATAGTTATTTTAGATAAATAATAATATCAGCATCTGGCATCACATCACCATCGGGAGCCGAATTTGCCTCTTTTAGACCCAGCTTATCTATTAATTGCTTTTTAGTTTCCGTGAATTTGGTAGACTTGTCAAAAATAAAACTATCTGTTAAGTCCTTACTAATAGTACTATTGGTTCTATCCGCTACTTCAGTCACGGCGGCAAAATTACTATCAAGTTGACTGATAAATTGGTCATAATTAGTGCTAGATTTGGCCCTAGTCACTACTGCAACTTTGGCTTTAGGTAAAACGGCAGCCTTCTGATCAACAGCTATAGGCCCCACATTTACTATCTTATTTTCAGATACCCTATACACAACCGCCTTTTTGGCTTTAGGAAATATTAATATCTTGTCACCATTAATGGAATCCTTAAAGAATGGTTGTTCTTTGAGGGATTCTTTATCCAAAACAGTAGCTAATACCGGAGTTTCGTCTGGAAGAATGATTATCTTCTTTAGTTTGTCTAATACATCCTGTTGTTCTTTTTTATTTAAATTTTCAATATTCTTACTAAGCTTACTGACATCCTTGCCCCCAAATCTCATATAGCCTATATAAGCTAGCAGGACCACTATAACCATGATCAATATTAGTTGCGCTGTCGGCAGTTTTCTCTGAGCCACATCAGATCTCATAACACCATACTCTCCTTTTAGATATAATAATTAATTAAATTATATAGCAATTCTAAATCAAAATATCTTTAATTAATATAGTATCAAAGCTTATGCGTTTTAAGCTAGCTTTTTATAAAACCTATATCTTATTGCACATATGATATTGATCAATGCGATAGAGAAAACTATTCTAAAAAAACGGCTTTTGTTCTTATATCCAAGATTCAGAGCCCCCAGTATGGAAAACTAGACATCATGGCTTTGTGTATACTGACTTGGTGCTATATTTTAAAGTTATAAACCCATAGATAATAACTGCTAATATACCAAAAACAGCATCGACCATATCTGGCGTATTAAAATTGATGAAGTTGATTCCTGGCAGCGTAAGCCTATCTACACCTACTAGCCATTCCGCTAATAGGTTAATAAATACCCACAGCCACAGCACAGTGTAAAAATAAAATTTTGAAATTAATCTCTTTAAATTACAATGTAATGAAAGTAGCAATAATATTCCTGTAATATAAAAATTTGATATGTGTTGTGATAAAAAAGGTACTGTTAGTATCTTTAATAGGGCTGTGGCTAGAAAAAATACCAGTAGGCCTAATTGGATTTTATTATTTTTGATATCTATACGTTCATGTATTGATCGGTATATGTAATTAATAAAGACATTATTTGGCATAAAATAAACCATTCATTACTAGAAGTATTAAAGATACATCAAAATATAATTTTTTATTATTAATATAGCTTAGCTTGATCAAATTCAATCGTCCACTCAATCCCATACTTATCCCTAAACATTCCAAAATAAGGCCCCCAAGGACTATCCGAGATTGGCATTTCTACCACTCCTCCTGCCGAAAGAGCATTAAAAATTCTATCTGCTTCTTCTTTACTATCTATACTAACTGAAATTTTTGACCTGTTCTCATTTTCATTTACTCTCCCCATCACCTCGGGGACATCATTAGCTATTAACATATTCCCACCTATAGGTAGAGCTATATGCATGATTTTATCTGCCTCTTTTTCCGATACTGGAGAATCTGCACTTGCTAAGTCTTTAAACCTCATGACTTTTGTAAATTCTCCACCAAATACTGATTTATAAAAGATAAAAGCTTCTTCGGCATTTCCATTGAAATTTATATAAGGATTAATTGTGATCATAGTTAACCTTATTATAAACCATCTTATATTTTTGTAAAAAAAGTGTTTATTCGCGTCATAATAGCGTCATGCGATGGATCAATAATTACTTCATCTTGCTCTATAGAATCTTCTTCTTTGGAGGTTTTGATGCAGGTGTTTATAAGTATACTAACAAATGAACTATAGTCTGAATGTTCTATCGGTTTTGGATTTAAACTATAACTTGAGTTTAAATATTGATTAATCTTAATCATAAATTCGTAGGTTATATTTAAGAAACAGAAATAATGCTTAGTATTCTCCAGTTGATTGTATTTTCTTGGGGCGTCAATATGCCCAAGAGATTTATCGCGATATTCCTTTAGGCCTTCTAATTCGTCGAGCATATTCTTTCTAAGTTGCTCAAACTCAGACCTAAGTGAGACAGGGAGTATTTTTTTGAAAATATCATTGTTACTATTTGACTCCCACAAAACAATAGTGGTCAATATTGCATTATCTATGAATATATCTCTACTATCAAATGCATAGATAACCCTAGAATTTTTCCCAGCATTGTTAGTATTAATGTATTTAACAACATCTTTGCTGTTAAAAGCGTTTAAATAACCCCACACCTTCTCAAATTTATTAAAAACTTTTATGTATTGTTTAATACTAGCAAGATTATCTTGATTATTATCCATAGTCTACTTTAATTATCCATTAAGTTAGGCCAATTCGTCAAAATAAGGCTTAAAAAATATATTAATAACCATAATAGACCTAACTCTCGCCCATTTGTTACTATGTTTGGTTTATCTTGCATTATTACTGGTTTCCTCTTAAATAAAAACAATAGTACCTTATTATTGAGGGGGGCAATAAGGTTTGATCCAAACTACCTTCACGCGGAGTTACCATATTTATAGTTCAAACAAAAGACCTATTGCCCTTTATTTCAAATTGTAGAGCAGACCTCTTTCACAAATATGCCATTTTACAATTTCTCATCCCTGAACAAAGTAACCAAATATACGTTTAAAATTAAGGGATGGGAGTAAACCCATCTTAGAGATTAGAGATAAAAACATGTAATTTAAATCATTTACAGAGATATTTACTGAAAGGTTGCTGCTTTCATGATATGTTTGTCATGATATGCGTATATTTTTGTAGCCAATACTTATCATTGAGTTGTGTTACTTTACAGATACTGGCAATAGTCATAATTGCTAGCAATGCATTAGATTTTTTGTACTGCTTAGAATCTATAGTATGAGATGAAACATGTCTGTTCGTACTATTGAGGTATGTAGCTTTATCCCCAATAGAAAAATCAATAAGCATGTGGCTAATTACGGGTAGCATAAGAACCACATAGAACGGCATACGTACCAAGGGTGATCCCATAAGGTCTATATTATCCGTCCAGCGTGTGTATTGCTTAACATGGGTGTAGGCTAGTGCTTTTTTATTCTTCTTACGATGCACACTCATATCTATGACGACATTCAATAGACTATCAAAGGCAATAATGGCCGTACTCTGAGCAGCCCTATACTGAGCATTCTTAAAACTGATAATGCTTTCATTTATATGTTCACGCATATCTTTAGATAGCCAGCCACACTCCGCTAGAGCTTTCTCGCAATCATTGATTATTAGTGGAGAGTTTTTGCTATGAGCAATTATTTTCTTAATGCCTGGAACACCATTAGCTTCAATAAGTTTACTGACGATAGTAGTTCTTGGTACGAAAACTATAGGTATGCCTTGGGCACATAACCTAGCAGCTTCTTGTGGCTTACTACCTAACCAGTTATCAGGTAGGTGGTTATCTAAAATCTTAAACTTAAAAAATTCTGAAAATAATTTGGTGAGATTTGTAGTGTCCCAAAGAATTTTTTTGATACTAATGAGATTTAACGATTTGATGAGATCCTGTTGAGCCTTAGTGACACTGTTCAATGTCTTCTGTATCTCATCATATAGGTTTTGATGTATTGCCCCTACCGTCTCAGTAAGCTGTTTGGTAAAGTGGTCAGGCGGATTAAAACCATAAGTTGGGATATCTCCTAACTTTCTGTTTGCATAATCTGCTGTATTGATATTAGCAATTATCTTATATTTAGGTTTGTTATTTTTAATATTAGGCATATCAAGACTCACTTACTAAGTATAAGCCCTCGCAAAACAAAAACCCACCTTAACTTCGTTGGAATGTTTATCAGTTAATTCGCCGAGAGCAACTGCAATACTTTGATTTGTGATACCGGCCGAGGTCAAAAGTAGTTTTATTTCAAGTACCCCAGTTTCTTAAACACTTCGACCGATGGTGGTACCAAATCATAATCACCCAGATTCTGGATTAGTACCCATTCTATCTTTTCAATACCAGGTGCTGCAGTTGGTTCACCGGAAACGTAATTACAAATAACGTCTAGGTATACGAAATGTTTTTCAATACCATCTAAATCTTTTTTGACTTCTGTGTCCCAAGAGAACTGTTCACCCAGCTCTGTGTCTATCCCAGACTGAGTTTTTACAAGATCCCGTAAAGCTTTCTCAGGGGCCTTGTCTGGGGTAAGCTCTGCGCCAAACAGGTACCAGGTTTCCTTATATGGCGCAGACTCTTCAGGCTTCTTACACATTAAAATCTGATTATCTTTCTTTACAACAGCAATAATAAGAACTTTGGTTCGCACTTATTTACTCTCCAGACTTTGATCAAAGAATAGTTTGAGTGCATTCATGTCTTCCTTGGCATGGTCATAGAAGTACGTTTTGATGCCAACGGATTCGGCAGTTTTAGCAGCTTCAGCGTTGTGCTCAAAATAGACTACATCCCCTGGCTCTAGGCCATATTTCTCTAGCATGATGTGGAAATACGCTGGGTCAGTTTTTTCAGGATCGTGCTTGAGAGTAAATACTTCATAGGGTACTTGGTCAAGCTTGAAATTCTTGAACTGCTCGTCGTTCGCACCTGTTAAAACTATCTTTGGATTAGGATATGTTTCCAGCAATTCGTGCATTGGCTGAAGCATGCTGCCATCCTCTAGAACTAAGCCGTTGATTGCATCTACTAGTATTGTCTTCATTATTAGTTCACCTCATTTATTAGTTTAATATATTAAGCATCTAAGACCATTAATCTTAAGCTCGCCAAAGCGAGTCCAGATTAATGGCTGGGATGGTAGGATAGACCTAACGGTCGCCCATTGCTTCGCAACGGGACCCAACCGCCCCTAGATTTGTTCATAAATTCACAAATCACGGTTCTTCATCCAAAAGAATCTAAAGCCATTAATCTAGGCTCGCCAAAGCGAGTCCAGATTAATGGCTGGGATGGTAGGATTCGAACCTACGCATGCCGGGACCAAAACCCGGTGCCTTACCACTTGGCTACATCCCAATATTCTTCCACTTTAATCATATCAAAATAAGGCTACAATTAGAATAATTTTAACCCAAGATTGCTAATATGTGCTAAAATATATTCATCTTAAAGGGGGCAATTAAGCATTCTTTTGAGGTTCATTAACAAGCCAGAAAAAGTAAGATGAGGTGTGGTGATATTATGAAAAAGACATAGTATTATCACACCTCATCTTACCTAGGACCAAAAGGGTACCGGCTAAGAACAACAGATTCAAGTAACATTGCTTGAAGAGGAATCTACCGAAAGGACATTAAACAAAGTGTCAGCACCTGATAACACTGCAGTCACATATTTTCTAGGAGCAGATAATGGCCGTATTCTCACCGTAACTGTTACTGCCAAGTTTTACTTCTCAAGAAAATATGTTGATGGAGACGGTATCGTCAGAACACAAGGACCCAGCGATCATGTCTCTAGCCCATTAGAACTCCTCGCTGCAGCAGGAGTCCCAGCAAATACTTGTTGGCTGAAATATTGGATAGTAATCACGTGCGTAACCAAGATTGATGAACAAATCATTGACGAGCAACGAAATCGTGCTTTGCTCATCAAGTGTTATTACTTCGGCTCATACTTCAAGCTATTTAATAGAGAAGAAGTAAGGGCACTAGAAGATAAAACCTTAAAGAACTTGCTGCTTGCGATTATGGGGTCAAATACTGAATGGGTCGTAGTGCCACGACATTCAGGACTAGAGAATTACCCCTTTTACCCAGAACGAGGGGATGAGCTGATCAAAAGCGGTGATGATGAGGGGTGAATAAATGTGTCTTGCTGAGACAGAAGTCTGCCCCAGCAAGACACACAAAGAACAGCTAAGAGATGGGAAGATTCTACCCCCATAAGCAAAACCCATCAGAAGAGCTATCTGGTCCATCTAGTCAAATAACAGTATTGAGGCAGAGCCAAAGTGGACATTCCACCCCCTGCCTCGATACTGTTACATAGCCATCTTTAAAACAAGATGGCTATGTAAGTATTTATAGTAGTTATTTTATTTTTTATTTTTCCAACGAGGAGCAAATCCTACCATAAAGGTAAACAGTTTGGCCTTGTACTTATTTTCTCCCCTAGAAATCATGGCAGTATAAACAGCTTTTTTAAATTCGTTAAGGTCATCTCCTTCGTAGGCTAACTTGCCATCATGATAGCAGTAACTACAATAGCCCACACTCTCCCTATCGGCCCCTTTTGGATCTTTTTTAAAAGGCATAAAACAACTTTGACACATACCATTTAATGACTTCACCTCTCCCATATATCTATAGCTCCTTCCCTTGAAGTAATAATTAATTGTTGATAATAATATTATATCACCAACCATATAAAGTTTTAGGTGGGTAAAGAATAATGTTTTGTCTAAATCTTTATAGTAATAGTTTAACGCAATATTTTAGATATCTATTTAAACCAATGGTCACTTTCGTTTTGATACAGCCATAACTTAAGCTACAATAATTACTAATGTTTTTGAATCAAGATATCATCAATATAATATTACTCACCATTGTGGGCGGTGTATTTTCTTTAATTGGAGGGATTATCATTATGTTTATCCCCAGCCTATCAAGAGTATTTATAAAATACGCCAGTAGTTTTACAGCAGCTGCCATCATTGCAGCAATTCTGACGGATTTAATCCCTGAATCTATTAAATTATATGGATATAACAAAACAATTATTGCTACCACTGTCGGATTCTGTGTTTTCTTTATGTTAAATAAAAGCCTAGACTGGTTCCATCACCATCACCAACATGACGGAGACACATACAAGCATCCCCATAATAGTGGCCGTAAAAAACGTCTTCCTGCTATGTTGATTATAGGAGATACTCTGCATAATTTTTTGGATGGCTTAGCTATAGCCATTGCCTATATTGCCAATCCTGGGCTAGGGCTAACTAGTGCTCTACTGTCAGCTATGCACGAACTACCTCAAGAAATTGGTGACTTTGGACTGCTTTTAAGTCATGGTT
Source organism: uncultured Candidatus Saccharibacteria bacterium (assembly GCA_964478695.1). GTDB lineage: Bacteria > Patescibacteriota > Saccharimonadia > JAGOAT01 > CAYZIP01 > CAYZIP01. Next base: position 4,281 of record CAYZIP010000003.1, on the reverse strand, counting down.
ATTCTAAAAAAAAGGTATTAATAATTAACCTAATCAGTGCTTCCTTTGTAATCATGGGAGGGATATTGGGCTACTCTCTTAAAGGGCTGCATGAGCTCAGATGGGGATTATTAGGCCTTAGTATCGGATTTTTATTATCTCTGGCCACATTTGATCTATTGCCAGACATTAAAGCAGAGGATGATAAGAAGCAATTAGCGGTATTTTTAATAGGTCTATTCGCAACCGCATTAGTCATACTAACCATCAAAAATCTTGGTATTGAATAAGATTTGATTAAAATATGATAGTTTAAATCAAAAAAGATTTTAGAGCTATTGGTGTGCTAGAATATAATTATTATTAAACAAGGTTAATAGTCAACATGAGCAAGAAATCAAATATTTTATCTACAGTTATCGCTGCTACCACAGGGTTTGTGGCTGGAAGAGTACTTGGGAAAAATTCTAAAGAAGTCGATAAGCTCTCGGAAAATGCACATGATTATGCCAGCAAGGCCTTAAAAAAAGTTAGTGATGTAACCAATAAAGGGGCCGAGGATTTAAAAAACATCGTGGAGGAAGGTAAGAAAAAAGCGTACGAGGCTGCTAAAAATGTTAATGAAGATGCCAAAGAAAAGATTAATAATTTAAAAAATAATACCGATGTAGATGAAAAAGTAGCCGATGTAGTACAAAAAGTTAGCAAAGAAGCTAGTGAGGCAGTTCAGGGGGCTAGTGAAGTAGTTCAAGATGTTGCTAAAAGAGTGTCCAAGGGGACTGCTCCTATAGTAGGAGATATTAAAAAACAGGTCAAAAAAGTTCAAAATACTGTAGCCAAAAAATAGATTCAATTTATATAAAGAACTTTCGGGTAAGTAAAGTCTTAGTACTAATATTAGTTCGCTAAAAAACCAACAATAATATATAAATTCTAAGGGTAAAATTATGAAAAAAACAAAAAAACTAGTATGTGTAGGGGGTGGATTCTCCTCTACTCACCTAGCTAAATTAATGTCACAAGAAGATGACTTTGAAGTAATTCTGATAGCTCCTAGTGCCTATTTCGAATACCATGGAGCCATATATCGTAGTGCTGTAGGGTTCTCTCCCCTGGAAGCAGTAGTGCCTTTTTCGGAGATTTTTAAAAACAAAAAAGTTAATATCATTAATGATTATGTTTTAGAGATTAGAGCCGAAAGTTCTTCTATCGCCTGCATGTCTGGGGAAATACTTAGCTATGACATACTAGCCCTAGGAGTGGGGTATGAACCAAACTATTTTCAGACCAAGGGAATAGAAGGAGTGGCCAATACCATATACTCTATGAAGGACAGTATTGAGCTCAGGTTGGATCTTGTAAAGGTATTTAGATCTAAGCAAAAAGAGATTATTATTAATGTGATCGGGGCAGGACCCACTGGCATAGAAGTAGCCAGTAATATTAATTATTTTGCCAATCATTACTGTGATTTTAATCGCATTAATAAACCACATATTATTATTAATATATTAGAGGCAAGCGATGGGGTGCTAAAAATGCTAGATCACAGGTTATCGGCTAAAGTTTGTGCGCGCCTAGAAGAACTAGGAATTAATATTATTCTTAATGCCACTGTAGAAGAGCTAAAAAGCGGGAACCTGATCACTAGTGCTGGAAAGCTAAAGTCAGATCTAACTATTTGGTCTGCAGGAAGCAAGGCTAATAGAATATTTACTAATTATCCAGACCTATTTAATCTATCCTCCAGAGGCAAGGTTATGGTAGATAGCCACTTAAAAGTCAAAGGATACCCAATATATGTGATGGGAGACTCTGCAGAAACACAATTCTCTGGCATGGCCCAAACTGCCCTATTGGATGCAGAATTTTTGCATATCCACTTAAGAGGCGGCAAATTATCCTACTCATCCCAAAAACCAAAATATATCATACCTGTTGGGCATGAATGGGCCGCTGCTCAGCTACCTAATGGCAAGCTATATTTTGGCGAGCAAGGCTGGCACGAGCGCAGAAATGCTGATCTAAAAATACTAGAAACTTTCTTGTCTAAAAAACTAGCCGATCAACATTGGCAAAAAGGCAATATATATTCACAATACTGTTTTATTTAAAAGAAAATATTAAATTAAGTTTTGATCAACTACTCTGTAGAGGGTTTGATCAGCTTTATCATAAAGCTTAACCCCCATTGATTCTAGCTCAGCTTTGACTACATCAGCCTTATCATATTCTTTGCTGTCTTTATACCCCGCCCTGATAGAAACCAAACTATTAATCTTATCATAATCCACATTGTCTGGAGTAAAAATCAAAAAGCTAAAAATACTATCAATGGATAGTAAGTCTATATAGTCCTGTGTGTTCGGTAGTTTTGATAAATTATTATGAATAATAGTTAAGGCTTTGGGAGTATTAAAATCATCAGCTAAAACTTTCATAACTTGCTGATATAATTCTCCCCTACTACCTGTATCTTTAGGTTGATCTCCTTGTGCCATATGCCACAAGGCTTCATCTATTTTACGCAGATTATCTTTGGCATTGGTAATTACTTCTGGGGTGATATTAATCCCCTCTCTATAATGTGAAGCAGCAAAGATATAGCGTAATACACGTGGCCCATGCTCTGCTAGCATATGATCTAATAAAATAAAATTTGACTTGCTCTTGGACATTTTGACCGTACCAACATTAATAAAGCCGGTATGTACCCAGTGACGGGCTAATGGCGACTCGCCTGATATAGTTTCCATCTGAGCTACTTCGGCTTCATGGTGTGGAAATATTAAATCTATAGCCCCACCATGAATGTCGTATCTAGGGCCAAAGGCATCTTCTGTAATAGCCGTATCCTCTATATGCCATCCTGGTCTGCCTTCACCCAAGACATCATCATGCCATGAAGGGTCATGGCTATTTTTTTTAAGTTTCCATAAACAAAAATCATTCCATCCTTTTTTTTGTTCAGAACTATCTATTCTACTCTGAGCATCATTCTCTTCTATATTAGTCCGTCCAGATAATTTGCCATAATCAGCAAAAGTAGCCACTTCAAAATACCATCCATCATCTGTTTTATAAGCTACTTTTTTATCAATCAGTCTTTTAACTTGACTAATGATATTAGCCATTTTGTCAGTTGCCTTAACATATTTACTAACGCTATTCACATGAAGGGCCTGCATGCTGACCAAATAAGACTGGTAGTAGCGCTCGGTTAGATCTGTAATACTTTCTTTATTATATGCTGCTCTTTGAATAATCTTATCGTCTATATCAGTAATATTTTGTAAGTAGAATACATCATACCCTGCTAAACGCAAGAACTTTACCAACATATCGAACTGGGCAAAAGTTTTACCGTGCCCTATATGAGCATGATCATAAACAGTGGGACCACAAACAAACATATTAAGGTGAGCATCTTTAATAGGATTAACTTTAATTTTACTTCTGGTGAGAGTATTGTAGAGAATCACGTCTAACATATGCCTTTATTATATCTTATTATTGGTATTATTTTGGGACAATGAGATTGCCTATATTCTGATGTTTTATAAGGCTTGGTTGAGCCATTGTACTTTGTTATAATATAGTTACTTTAAGGTAAAGACTCCTTAATATAGAGAACGATTATTCCGAGGTAGCTCAGTGGTAGAGCAGTTGGCTGTTAACCAATTGGTCGTCGGTTCGAACCCGACCCTCGGAGCCAGAAATTTTACAAAAAAAGAAAGACCTGGTTCCTAGACCAGGTCTTTCTTTTTTTGTAAAGCACCTCTCATCTGTTAGCAGTTCGAACCCGACCCTTCCCGTGAGCCAAGAAACTGAAGACATGTTGGAACCACCAAAAAAGCCGTAATTTGCCCAATTATCTCCTATAAAAAGTTCCGAAACTGACCTGTCCTCCTTATGGCAACCCAGCACCCCCAAAACCGATATAGTTCTGTGACCTGTTCTTGATTTAGCCAAATAAAAGAGAATTATCGTTGAAATGAGAGCTGAGATTCCTTGATCTGCAGTTTAGTCTCAATTCCTGCCGCAAAGGCTGTCCTGTCGTTCTCTGTACCTCTACTAAGTATGTAACGAGCGTACTCAACGAGTGGTTCGTCTAGCTTCTGCTCAATCTTGTAATGTCCTAGCAAAGTTTGCGTTGTGTGGTAATGTTTTTCAATCTTGGCTTGAAGCTTGTTAGATACCCGAACCTCTTTGTAGTTTTGCTCAATAAACTCCTGAAGCAGGATACATATAGCCCCCGCAAATCAAAAACGGGTTATCTGGTAGTCAAAGGTCTTGCCTGAA
>CAYZIP010000002.1:49908-81559 GCA_964478695.1 uncultured Candidatus Saccharibacteria bacterium | reverse complement strand
CTGGACAAAGCCTTATGGTTGGAGGATATGAAGCAGGTATGGATAGTGTCATAGATCCAGATCTATCTAATAATGATAGTGAAGCTAAACTCTTAGTAGCTACAGTCCCTACTACTCCTACTACTACTACTACTACAACCACCACCACACTACCAGCTGCTGGTAATGATCTTGTAGTTTCTATATTGATATCCATGCTGATACTATCTAGTGTCTTATACTTGCATAAGAAAAGTTATTAAGAAAATATATATAGTTTAAGTCTTGGAGTCAAAGACTTAAACTCTAAAGATATAATTACTGATATAATAAAGCTATGAGTGGACATAGTAAATGGGCCAGTATTAAGCATCAAAAAGCTAGTGCCGATGCTAAAAGAGGTAAAATTTTTACCAGAATAGCCGCAGAGATTACTATAGCCGCCAAATCTAGTGATGATATTGATAAAAATCCAGCCTTGAGACTGGCTGTATCCAAGGCTAGGGCAGCCAATATGCCAAATGATAATATCAAAAGAGCCATTGATAGGGGTTCTGGCAAAAATGGTAACAAGGTCGTGGAAGAGCTAATCTATGAAGCTTATGGGCCGGGGGGTATAGGTATTATCATAGAAGCTTTGTCTGATAACAGGAATAGAACAGGTTCTGATGTTAAAGCTGCTTTAAATAAATTTAATGCTGCTTTGGCCGGAGTTGGCGCAGTGCTGTATCAGTTTGAAAAAAAAGCTGTATTAAAATTTAAGAACGGTACCCTTAATCAAGACGAACTTATTCTTTTATCTATAGAATCTGGAGTGGATGATATTAAAGAACCAGATAGTATAGATGATGAATTACTAGCCTATGTTTCTGTAGATAAGCAAGATATGATTAATGATCTTTTAAGCAGTCATATTGACAGTATCTCTGTTGAGCTAATACCAAAAAATAAAGTGATTATTAATGATGATAAAACACTGGAGAGTATATCAAAGTTATTATCTGCTTTAGAAAATGTAGATGATGTAGTAGCTGTGAGTACAAATCTTGGATAAATAAAAATTTGATGACAATATTAGGTATAGATCCAGGTTTGGCTACAGTAGGCTATGGTGTTATAGGCAGTGGTTTGCATTCAAACAATATGGATAAATATAAGCTATTGTCTGCTGGTGTTATTTCTACAGATAAAACTTTAAGTCTGGGAGATAGGCTATCCATCATATTTAATGATATTAATGAGCTAATTGTAAAATACCAACCCGATATAGTGGCTATAGAAGAATTATTTTTTGCCAAGAATAGTAAAACTGCCATGACGGTAGGTCAGGCTAGAGGAGTAATTATACTAGCTTGCGCCCAAAACAATATTAATATAAAACACTATACTCCATTACAGGTTAAATTAGGCTTAACAAATGATGGTAGGGCTAGCAAAAAACAGATGCAGCAAATGGTTAAAATCATACTTTCTCTACCAGAAATACCCAGACCAGATGATGCTGCTGACGGCTTGGCCTTGGCCTTAATAGCTTCTCGAGCAAGAGTATATAACAATATTTAAAATAAAAGTTATTTATTAATGTCTATCTAGCTATTAAAGGCTATCTTAACCTGCAATTATATATCTCTAAATACTAGATAAGGAAAAGCAGTGATGTCTTTATGGTTTATATTAAGCTATAGGCTATAAAGCTTTAAGACATTGTGGCTTAGGTATTTGTTATAAGACTTGTATTGTTAGTACTTATTATGTTCGGTTTATGATATCATCATAATATGATTGGATATTTGAAGGGATACATTATAGGTGTGGACCAAAACAAGGTAACCCTATTAGTTTCTGGTGTGGGTTATGAGGTTAGTTTACCTAATAATACACTTTCTCATATAAATCAAGAAGAGCTAGTAGAGCTTTATATTTATGAAAGTATTAAAGAAGACAGCTATCAGTTATATGGATTTGATACTAAAATCAAGAAACATTATTTTTCTAAACTAGTATCCATTAATGGTGTTGGTCCTAAAATTGGCCTAGCATTACTGAGCACATATCAACTAGATGTACTTAGTTCTTATATACAAGCTGGGGATGTGACCAAGATAGAGGCAGTGCCTGGTATAGGCAAAAAAATGGCGCAAAAAATAATAGTAGAGATGAAGGGAGCTATAGATTTATCAGCCGACACTAATATTATTAACAATAGCGATGATGCCTTTGTGGCTTTAACTAGCTTGGGATATAGTCCATCACAAGCCAGTGACATGCTTCGTGGCATTGATTCTGAATTAAGTACTAGCAGTAGAGTAACTGCTGCTTTAAAGAATAAGAGCAGTAGTCCTAAATGATAGAAGAAGACACAAGAATACTAAGTCCTAAAGAGGACGAAAAATTAGGCCACCTAGATGACCCCAAAGAAGAATCTTTACGTCCCAAGAGACTGAAGGAATATATAGGACAAGAGCAAGTTAAATCTTCAATAGCTTTGGCTATCGAAGCAGCCAGAATTAGAAATAATCCACTAGATCATGTACTATTATATGGTCCACCTGGGTTGGGTAAAACAACTTTAGCTCAGGTCATAGCTTATGAATTAGGGGTACAAGTCAAGATTACTTCTGGTCCTGCTATGGATAGGGCAGGGGACTTGGCTTCTATTCTAACAAATTTATCAGCAGGCGATATATTGTTTATAGACGAAATTCATCGTATTCCTAAAACAGTAGAAGAACTACTATATTCAGCAATGGAGGATTTTGTTATAGATATTATGCTAGGTAAAGGCCCTACGGCTCAAAGTTTGCGCCTAGATTTAGCTCCCTTCACCCTGATTGGAGCAACTACTAAATATGGAGCACTGACTGGTCCTTTGCGAGATCGTTTCGGGATTATTCATAGATTAGAGTATTATAATGAAAAAGAAATTGAAGAGATACTAAAAAGATCATCGCGTATCTTGGGGATAAAACTTGGATCAGATGCCGGTAGCGAGATATCTAAACGCTCTCGATTAACTCCTAGAATTGCCAATAGGGTACTTAGAAGAGTGCATGATTGGCATCTAGTGCATGGAGATGATACAAAAAAAGAGATTGGTTTAAACTCAGCTCAAGAGGCCTTAAGTTTGCTAGAAATAGATCATCATGGACTAGATCCATCCGATAGGCGTATTATTAAAGCTATAATAGATCATTATAATGGTGGGCCAGTGGGGCTAGATGCTCTAGCGGCTACAACCAGCGAAGAAAAACAAACTATAGAAGATGTTTATGAGCCATACTTAATTCAAAAAGGGTTTATAAAGCGTACTCCCAGAGGCAGAGTAGTGACAGAAAGTGCGCGCAAACTTAAACTGTAAATTAGATTTTAAATATATTAAATCTATAATTTTATGACTTTACAGCCTCTACCCTTAAGCCCCTCACCATTAAAGTCCATTGAGGGGTAGTGGGTTCGCTAGACTGTTCAGATAAGAACATAATTTGCAAAGGAGTATTAAGGTTTATACTACTAGGGATTAAGAATTCATGTTTGACCCAAGTAGTCTGAGTTGGTCCTAGGTCTTTATAGCCAAAAGATGAAAATAATGGGGCATGTATATCGTCAGAGTAATCTCCAAATCCACCAATTCCAACCCCATCTAAGTTTTGCATTAGAGCAAACATCCATCCATCAGTCAGTCCTGGGTTAGTGGATGTGTCTACGATAGGACGGATATCAGACATGACTTCAAATGATAGTTTGATCTGAAATTTATTAATATTTTGTTGAATTTTAGAAATATCTTTAGGGTCAAATTTCAATTCAGCCATTAATGTAGACCCTCCAATATCATTAACAAATGGTGTACCTGGTATGCCAGATAATTTTGCTCCTGTTCCAGCTGAATTCATAATACTGCTCATGTCAGTAGCTAGTCCTGTAGCCCAACCTATTGGAGGAGGGTCTACGTGTGGTATGGGAGACGGTGTTTTTATATCATATAATTTCATATTAAAAACATTAGGTATGGTATTAGGAATAGATACGGGCTTATTGTTACTAAAATCTTTTGAGTAAGTAATAGGTAGATTACTATAGTGAGCGCTATTTGAATTACCAGTGATGATTTTGTTAGCATTTTGGTTGACTGTTTCGGTGGTTGATATCATATTATTATGATCTGCAGATGATGTTATTGAGCTACTACCGCTATTACTACTACTTAGTAGATCATTTTTATATTCAATAGTTTTAGTTGTATTGTATGGTTGATCTGTCTTAGAATAAACCATATTGATGACATATACAGAAGACAGTGTGAGTATGGCTATAGTAGTATAGATTATTTTGTTTCTACTTATCATATTTTTGTTATATACCTTTTATATATAATTATTCTACCATAACCAATATATTTTTTCTGTTATTTTATAGCCAAATCACTATTTAGAGTTTTTTAGATAAATACATAATGCTTAAGGCTATTTTAGCTATTAATAATTTTTGTTACAATATATTTATGAGAAGCACAAATATTACCTTTGATTGGCTAGATGATGATGAGCAGGTTGATAGGATTATATATAAGCATTGGGCTAGCATAGGAGTAATTTTGTTTTCTATTATTGCTACTTTCCTTATATTAATAGCCTTTGTTTTTCTTTCTCCAATTTTCTCTACTTTATCTAATAGCTGGTTTAATATATCTGGCTTATTATCTGTAATATCTATCATTTTAATAGCAATTACTATGGCTACCATTTACATTTGGCGAGCCAATATGGTGGTTTATACCAATAAAAATATAGTAGAAATAGAGCAAAAAGGTTTATTCTCCCGCAGCATTTCGTCTTTAAAGATTAAAAATATTCAAGACGTTAAAGCGGAACAGGTGGGGGTATTGGCTAAGATATTTAATTATGGCACTATTACCATACAGTCAGCAGGAGAAATATTAAACTTTAGATTTACATATAACCCTGATCCATTTGCATTAAAAGAGTACATAATGGACTTGTACCAAAAAGTATGTGCACAGGAGCAAAAAATATCTTCTTTACAAGGTTCTGATTCTAAAGCCACTAATAATAATTTAAGTCATAAGGTATAGATAAAGTGTTTAAAAATATAATCAGACTACTAATATCAACAATACTTATTATGGTTGCTTTTGGACTAACTATTATGCAACAAAGCATTATAGATACCATTAACAACGACTGGGTTTATACGAACTCATCTTACGTTATTATGGTAATACAGGTAGTATTAATACTAATAGCGGTAATAAATATAGTATCAATGCTTAAGCATATTAAAGCCCCAAAAACAGAGGCAAAGTTCTCCAGGTCCAATAAAGTATTAAGTAGTATGAACTTATTAACATCAGTCAAGCAGAACTTTAACCAAAAACAAAAAAGAATATTAGATAAACTAAATACTAGTCGTCATTTAAGATAAAACGACATAATTTCATATAAAACTACTGTTTGTTTTTAATTGTAAAAACACCTTTTTCAGATCCAGGATACTTTTTATTGCTTAATTCTATAGATAGATTATATCCTGTATATGGTTTAGCATTAGGGATAGGTTGGTATTTAATAGCATTAATATCAGGGTTTTTGGGGCTGGCTATAAAGGGAACAGCACTAATATATCTGGCTTTTTTATTATCATAAATACTGAGCTGGTCTAAGCTTTCAGGATACTCGGCATGATCAAAGTAATATAATTCTAAAACATTGGACAAAGAATTAAGTGTCTCTACTTTAGTTTCATCAGCATTGCCGCTATTACCCCGAAATATTAAAGGGGTTAAGGTAACTATTAAAATAAAAATGATACCTCCAGCCAAGATCAAGGGCAATTTGTTTTTCATAATAACATTCTAACACGTATAATATAGTTATAGGTTTAGTATAGATATAAATAGAAGGGAGCACCTACAAGTGATACATAATTTATTAATAGCTAAAAATGACAAAAAAGAGATTTATATCAGTAGTAATATGATCAATCGGCATGGCCTTATTACTGGTGCCACAGGTACGGGTAAAACTGCTACCTTGCGGAGACTGAGTGAACAATTTAGTGATATTGGAATACCTGTCTTTTTGGCCGATATTAAAGGTGATTTAACTGGCATGATCAATCCTGGAGACATGAATGAAAAGACCAAATCACGCTTAGAGACAATGCATATAAACGATTTTAATTTTCAGGGGTATCCAGTAACTTTTTGGGATTTATATGGTCAAAGAGGAGCAAGAATTAGATCTACCATTAGTGATATGGGCCCACTGTTACTGTCTAGGGTATTAGAATTAAATGATACTCAAGAGTCAATTTTGACTTTGGTTTTTAAAATAGCTGATGAACAGAACCTTTTATTAAATGATATTAAAGATCTAAGGGCCATGTTGCAGTTTGTGGATGAGCAGTCCGAGGTATTGTCTAGAGAATATGGCAATATAGCCACTACTTCTATTTCTACCATAGCTAGAAATCTGATTGTATTAGAAGAGCAAGGAGCAGATCAGTTTTTCGGGCTACCATCTATATTATTAAATGATCTTTTTGCTGCATCTAATAGCACTGGCCCAGCTTCAATATCTATCCTAGAAGCTAATAGATTAATTCAATCTCCGAAACTATATGCCACTTTCTTGTTGTGGTTATTGTCTGAGCTTTTTGAGAATCTGCCAGAGGTAGGGGATTTAGATCAGCCTAAGTGTGTGTTTTTCTTTGATGAAGCTCATTTATTATTTAATGATGCTCCTAAAGCTTTATTAAATAAGATAGAGCAAGTGATTAGGTTGATTAGATCAAAGGGGGTGGGAGTATTCTTTATTACTCAGAATCCAATAGATATACCAGACACCGTATTGGGTCAATTAGGGAATAGGGTACAACATGCCTTAAGATCATTTACCCCAAGAGATCAAAAAGCAGTTAAGGCTGCAGCTCAAACTTTTAGGCAAAACCCAGATATAGATATAGAATCAGAGATTACTCAGCTCGGAGTAGGAGAGGCTTTGGTAAGTTTTTTGGATGAGGGCGGAGCTCCCGTTATGGTAGAAAGAGCTTTAATCCTGCCTCCCAAGAGTAATTTTACTCCAATAGATGATACTCAGTTAAAGACCTATATTATGGCATCGTCTATGTATAATAAATATTTAACCGATCAAGATAATGAGTCTGCTTATGAACGTTTACAGCAATCTAGCTTGGCGGCACAAAATAATGATAATTCACCAGAAGAACTTAATAAGGAAGCTATTAAGAAAAAATCAAAATCTGATAATGCGGTGGGTGATATATTTGAGGCTTTTGCTAAGTCGGCAGCTCGTTCTATTGGGACCAAAACAGGCAATCAAATTATACGTGGCATCATGGGTTCTATTTTTAAGTAAATAATATATACTAATTCCAAGCCAAAATAATAGCTTGGTATTACTTAAATAAGTATGGTCATATTTATTTACTGAGTAGATTTAACTAAATTATTTAATAGCTCTTGTTTGTCGCTGGAAATATTGCTGAGTAATTGATCCAGCCCTCTTAATACTTTATTTGGAGATTTACTATACCAAAAATTCCAATACATATTAGAGTCATATATTTTCTTAGTTAAAGGTTTATATATATTAGGATTTTTACTTGGACTTAAGTCTTTTCTGGTGGGTATGACTCCATCTGGACTCAGGGTTAATGCGGAGCTACTATTTATATATTTAATAAAAGTCCAATTATTAAAATTATTGCCTCCTAGACTGGCCAATATATCTCCCTGTACAAACTGTTCTCTAAAGTCTTTATTAGTAGTTGGCATGATTTTATAAGATATATTCTTAATGGTTAATAATTTAGTTTGAGTAGGTCTAATAATTACCATAGCAATATTACCATTATTGAACTGTTCTATATCAGAGCCTCCTTCTATAGAAAAGCTTCTATTGCGTTTCTTAATATCAGAAAAAGAACTATAAAAATCTATGGCTTTTACTGTGGCATCGGTATTATTATTAAAATTAATTTCATTACTTAGATTAATATTGGCCCCATTCATTAACATCAAGTTTAATAGTATCTCTTTGCCATTAACTACATTGGAACCACCCAGGCCTATACATCCAGGGGTAAGCTTTGCTCCATTTTGTTTAATGAATTTATAGCAAATATTAAGAATATTATCCCAAGTATCGCTGTTTTCGGTGATATTATATTGTTTTATTAAATCTTGATTAACGGCCATTACTAAGGGGGTAGTTGAGGGCATTAATCCCTTTACAGTATTAACACCTATTAACTCTCTGGCTATGCGCGAATCTACATATTTTAAGACAGTTCTATGATTAATAATACTACTAGGTGCATCCAAAGCTTTACTATAATAATCAGACCAAAGGGTACTAGGTAAGGCCACTAAGTTGGCTTCACTGGTATTCTCTGACAGGACTTTTTCGTATTGCTCCAGATTTTCTATTTTCTTTTCTTCTATTTTTAAATTAGGGTATATGCTATTAAAAGCAGTTATTTTATCTTGCCAGTCTTCGTCTTGTAAATGCCAAAATTTGATAGTCCCACTTTGTTTATTTATGACTAATTTGTCTAAACTATTATTTATATAAATATATCTTTTATAGTATAGCGTACTAGAAACTAGTAGCATTATTGTAATAAGTAGTAATACAGATCGCAGGGTTTTATTTTTTCTACCACCTATACGCATATGCTAATATCATAACACAATATTATAGGCTATGATTTTTGCTTAAATATAAAGTACTGTGGCTATGGTTTATAATATTTATATAAGACAGTAGTCATTAGTGGTCAGCATTAGAGGGAAAAATATTTATGAAGAAAATATTACTAGTAGATGGACACGCTCTGTTGCATAGAGGGTTCCATGCTTTTTATGGATTAAAGAGTATGGATGATTTTCCAACAGGAGCTATTTTTGGATTTATCTCTATTCTATTAACTCATTGGCAAAAATATAAACCAGATCATATTGTTGTGGCTTGGGATACTCCAGGACCAACAGTCAGACACTCCTATTATGAGCAGTATAAAGGGACTAGAAAAGAAATAGATACAGATTTAGTTTCTCAAATAGAACCAGTGCGTAATTTTATTACCGCTCTCAATATTCCCATCATAGAGCATAGTAACTATGAGGCTGATGATATGATAGGTAGCTTTTGTCTTAAATATGGATCAAAGTATGAGATTATGATTCTAACAGGGGATGTGGATGAATTACAATTATTAGCAGAGCATGTTAGTGTAACTTTACTAAAATCAAAACAGGAGTCTATCACGCTCTCGGCCTCTAGTTTTAAAAAAGATTGGGGCTTTGCTCCTTTATCTCTAATAGACTATAAATCTTTTCGAGGAGATAGCTCAGATAATATACCAGGGGTAAAGGGGATAGGAGATAAAATTGCCACAGAATTAATCAAGGAATATGGCTCGACAGAGAAAGTCTATGAAGCTATAGAAAAGGGGACATTGAATCAGAAACCACGCATTATAGACCTATTAGTTAATGGCAAAGAACAGGCTTTTCTTTCTAAAAAATTAGCAACTATTATTACCGATATTGCTTTTGATATAGACTTCAGTTCAAAGGCAGGAGATTTTTACTTAGACACTATAATTGACCTCTTGCATTTATATAGCATTAATAAGTTCACTACTAACCTTAAGAATTTATGTCAAAAGAATTTAGGATCTTTAGACACCATATTTATACCGAAAGCTATTGATCCAGCCATTAGCTATAGCTTTAAGCATAAATTAATAACAGACCTTAATTCTTTAAAAGAAATATTATCAAAAGTTAAGCCAAAATCACTAATGGCTTTAGATACCGAGACCACCAGCATAGATACATATGAAGCTTTAATAGTAGGGCTAAGTTTTTGTTTTAATGAAAAAGAAGCTTATTATTTTGCTTTTACCCATTATAATCAGGATAAAGTTCTGACAATTACCGAAATAAAAGAAGTATTAATATATTTACATCAAACCTTAAAAGATAAAGAAATAAATATTGTAGGACATAATATAAAATACGACCTAAAGGTACTAAAGAACTATATAGAGTGGGATAAGGCTATTTTTGCCGATACTATGATCATAGAATTTTTATTAGACTCTAGACGAAGATCACAAAGCTTGGATAATTTAGCCAATAAGTATTTGAACTATGAAATGATGCCAATATCAAAGCTGATAGGGGATAATAAAAAGAGCCAGATCACTTTTGATCAAGTAGATGTTGAGCAGGCTAGCTTTTATGGAGCAGAGGATGCTTGGGCTACATTTATGATTTTTAATAAACAACAAGAACTGTGTGATCAGAATATAATAACTTTGGGTAATGAATGTGAGTGGCCCTTAGTAATGATTTTGGCCAATATGGAACATTTAGGAGTCGAGGTTGATAGAGATTTTCTGAATACTCTCGATCAAGAAATATCTGCATATTTAATTAAAATTCAGTCATCTATCATAGAGCTAGCCGGCATAGAGTTTAACATTAACTCTCCCAGACAATTGGCCCACATTTTATATGATGTATTAGCACTAGATAGCATATCTGTTAAAAAGAATAAGACTGGACTTTCTACTAATGCTATTGAACTATTTAAGTTAAAAGGGAAACACCCTATAGTAGATTTGATCATAGAATATAGGGAACTGAATAAACTTTTAAATACATATGTACAAGCTCTACCTTCATATATAAAAGATGATGGTAGAGTGCATACAAACTTTAGTCAAACTATTGCAGCGACAGGTAGACTTAGTTCAATAGAGCCAAATTTACAGAATATTCCCATTAGAACAGAAACAGGTAAATCTATTCGAAAAGCATTTAGGGCCAAGCAAGGATGTTTATTGGTAAGTTTAGATTATAGTCAAATAGAACTGCGTATAGCAGCATTTCTCTCTGGAGACCAACAGATGTTGTTGGCTTTTAAAGATAATCAAGACATACATGCTCAAACGGCCGCTATGATTTTTTCAGTTGCCCTAGATCAAGTGAGTGCAGAACAGCGCTATCAAGCCAAGACCATTAACTTTGGTATTTTGTATGGCATGAATGTACATGGTCTTAGTCAAGCCACAGGAATGAATTATGCTCAGGCTAAACAATTCATAGAAATCTATTATGCCAGTAGGCCAGAGCTTACCAAATACTTAGCTTTAGTTAGTGAGCAGGCTCTAAAAGATGGATATGTTTCTACTTATTTTGGACGAAAGCGCTACCTGGATGAGCTTAAGTCTAATAATAGCATTATGCGTCAAGCTGCTCTGAGGGCAGCTATTAACCATCCCATACAAGGAACCAGTGCTGATCTTATTAAAATAGCTATGATAGCTTTAGAAAACAGTATTGGAGTATCAGATAAGCTTGTTTTGCAGGTGCACGATGAACTCGTTTTTGAAATTCCTGAAGAAGAAATTGATAGTTTCTCTAAGCATGCAGCTAGTATTATGACTAAAGATATTATTGATGGCCTACCTCTTGAGGTAGGAGTTAAAATAGCTAAGAACTGGGGGGCCTTTTGATCAAATATTTAAAATTTATACTTAGGATATATCATGCCTGAATTACCAGAAGTAGAAACAGTTGTAAGGGGATTGGCGGATTTGATTATAGGATCACGTATTAATAGTGTTGATGTTATTTTCTCTAAACATTTAGATCAAAATAAAATAGATAAGATAATAGGAGCTAAAATCCTTAATGTTAAAAGAAGAGCAAAGTATATTATTATAGAGCTTAGCAATCAAGAATATCTTGTTGCTCATTTAAAGATGACTGGTCAGATTATATTTAAATCAAACAATAATCATTTTGGAGCAGGACACCCTAGTGATAGCCTGATAGCTTCTTTGCCAGACAGTCATACTCGTATTATTTTCAATCTTAATACCAAAGATGGACATGGGGCCAAGCTATTTTTTAATGATCAGAGAAAATTTGGATATATAGATCTCGTAGATCAAATTTTTTTAAATAAAATTTTTAATAAATTAGGGCCAGAGCCATTAGATAAGAATTTCAATCAAACAGCCTTTAGTGCTTTACTAAGTAAAAATACAAAAAAAAATATAAAGTCATTTTTATTAGATCAATCTATTGTGGCTGGGTTAGGTAATATTTATGTTGATGAAAGTTTACATAGAGCCAAAATTCATCCCAAGGAGCAAGTTGGTAATTTAACCAAAATCCAAGTATCTAAATTGCATTATTATATAGTCGATGTGCTTAAAAAATCTATTGCTGCCGGAGGTAGCAGTAGCAGAAACTATGTTAGCGCCAAAGGGGTTAAAGGTAATTATCTTAATGAACTTGGTCTTGTTTATGGTAGAGAGAATCAGGAGTGTTTAAGTTGCTCTAAAGGGACTATTAATAAGATCAAGCATGCCGGACGAGGCACACATTTTTGCCCTGACTGCCAAAAGAGGATTAAGCTTTGATAGAGCTATGGATTGGTGACAATATTTATCAAATCAAAAAATCTAAAGATGATTTAGCTCGCCAATACCAAGATTATGTTACTACTAATTTAATATTAGGATCAGATAATGAGGCCGATATAGTTACAGCTATTATGATGCCAGATCTATTCTCTCAAAATAAAATATTTTTTATTAAACTTGATATTTGGCCAACGGATAAGATAATCAAAGACATTAAACTAGCCTCATCAAGTAGTAGGATGGTTGTTTTGCTACTCTCAAGTACTAGAAAAACAGAAAAAACACTAAAAGCCTTGGACATTGATATTAAATACTTTCCTGTACTTAGCTTGCGTGATATGAGTATATGGCTAGATGGGGAATTAGACAAAATGAATTTATTAGCAGATGTAAAAAAATTTATAGCAAATAATCTATCTGGTATAAATGATCAACAATATATACACAATGAACTTGCCAAGCTATCCAATGCCAAAAACCTAGATTTAGTTTTAGCTAAAAAACTTATTATCCCAATAATTAACACTAATATTTTTGACCTACTAGATGCCGTGATAAGTGGAAATAAGAAAAAAGCAATGTCTATTTTGGTAGCTAGTAGACAAAATGGAGAAGATGAGTCTAGATTTCACACCATGTTGGGTTGGCAATTGTCTTCTATGGTAACAGTTAAGATGAGCCAGATTTTAAAAGAGCCAGATATGGTTAAGATAGCGAAGATTAATCCCTATGTGGCCAGCAAAATAGCCGCCAAGGTAAAATCTATGTCTAAACAACAGTTACTAAACATAATCAAGTCCTATATTGGTATTATTACTATTGCTAGAAAAAATAATAGCAGCGATGCATTGTTATCAGAGATGCTGATAGAGAGTATAGGGACTTAAAACTATTTCTTAGAGACAGTTTTCTTACTAGTAGCCGAGCTAGCTTTTGATGATTTCTTGACCTTAGTATCGCTAGCTTTGGTAGCTGCCTTAGTTTTTTTTGAGGCAGTATTTTCTTGTGGCAATGATTGATTAAATATTTTAGTGATTCTAGATTTCTTACGAGCAGCTGTGTTTTTATGTAAAATACCTTTTTTTACAGCCTTATCAATGGTAGAGAAAGCTTGCGATAGAGTGCTGGTTTCTACTTTTAGACTATTCTGCACAGGATCAATTATGGATCTGATACTCTTTTTAACATTAGCCTTGATCGCTCTATTAAAAGTGCGATGGCTTTTGCTTTGTCTATCTCTTTTGATGGCTGACTTAATAATTGGCATATTGAATAATCATAAATCATAGAGCTCTATCTGTAAATACTTGACAAATCTAAAGCTTTAATATAAAATATATTATGAATTTGGTATAAGCATTACCTAAAATCTACTTTTAATATAGATTTTGGGATCATAAAATAATGTAAAAGGAGATAGCTAAAGTGGCTGATATTAATCCTAAGCAACAAGCTCAAGAACTAATCAAACAATCCAACTATATTTTATTAGTATCTGGTCATAATCTTACAGATGACCAGTATTGTTCTGTGCTTGCCATGAAAGAGATCTTAAACAAAATAGGTAAATCCGTTACCGCTATTTCTGGCAGTAACTTGCCAAAAATAAAAGAATGCTTCGCTCCAGACGCTATTGTTAGAGATTTTGATGGAGCCAGAGACCTTGTTGTGGATATAGATACCAATAAAGCTACGGTAGATACGGTTAAATATGATTTAATTGACGATAAGCTACGTATTACAGTTAGGGCAAAAGAGGGAGCTTTAAAAACTAGTGCCATTCATGGACATTATGGAGCTTATTTATTTGACTTAGTTATAGCCATTGGGGTAGCTGACTTTTCTAATATAGATAATTTTGTAACTAAGGATCCTAGTATTTTTGATGGAATACATCTGATCAATGTAGATTACCACAGAACCAATAGTAGCTTTGGTAGCGTTAATATTATTGATACTAATGCTAGTAGTGTATCTGAGATGATGGTGGCTTTAGCTGAGTCCCTGGGCTATGGCCCTCTTGGCAGTGAAATAGCCTCTATGTTATTTGCTGGCATTATTGCTAATACCAATCGTTTTGCTAATAGAAATACAACTGCTAAAGCTATGACTATGGCTGCTCAAATGTTGGCAGCTGGCGCTAGGCATAATGAAATTATTAAAGTTTTATCAGGATCTAGTATTAATAGCAAAGACAATAATCAGTCACGGTCTCGTTTAGCACATAATGCTAGTGGTGGCAGTTTTAAACAAAATGATTCTAGGGATAATAGTCAAAGTCCAGAAAATAAAAAACATAGTTTTATAAAGCGCTTTAACACTTCAGATAAGCCAGAAGACAAGCCAATCCATAAAGCAGGAGATGACGATACTACCACTGCATCATCTAAAATAGAGAAAAATAATGCCAGTCATGGTAATACAGATAGATTGACTGACAAAATGTCTGATAGTAGTAGTGGTTCTACTATGTTTGGCGAGGTTATGAAATTAGATAATTCTTATCCAGAAGGCCTGTCGGATAGTGCTATTAGTTTAGAACAAGAAATGAAGCAGTCCAGCCCAGTAGCTCATAGTAGCGAAAATCAAGAGAACTCAGTTAATGGTGGAGTGGGGCTAGATATTAATAGTAGTGATTTAGATCAGTTTTTGTCTCTAAAAACTAAATAATTCTTCATTATAGGTTATCCTTAGCACTTATACTATTCATGCTTAAGTGAAAGTTTCATAATAACTGTTAGTATATAGAACTTTTAAAATTTTATCTTATAAGATACTTTGATTTAAAGATGACTATATAATGTAACTATGACGGAATTTATTAAGCCATCTAGTTTAAATGAAATTAAAAAGAATCAAAAAGGACTATTATTAGTAAATAAACCATTGTCTGTTAGTTCATTCGCCGTGGTAGCTAAAGTGAGAAGAGTACTGGGTATTAAAAAAGTAGGACATGCTGGTACTCTTGACCCCCTAGCTTCAGGGCTGATGTTGATACTGATAGGACGTGACTATACTAGAGTAGCCCAAGAACTAACTGGTTTGGATAAAGTTTATAGCGGTAGAGTTGTTTTAGGATTGATTAGTGCTACTGATGATAGAGAAGGACTTGATCTTAATGCTATCGATAAAATTAAAAAAGACCTTAATTTTATTACAGATAATGCATCGACTTTAAGCATAGTAGATCATTTTTTATTACTCCTAAGTGGTAGATATCATCAAATGCCTCCACAATTTTCAGCTAAGCGAATAAATGGACAGAGAAGTTATATGAGGGCCAGGAGAGGTCAGTATACTCAACTAAAAACAAAGCTAGTGAACATTAATATGCTGACATATAGACAAAGCAATAATATCTTAGAGTTTAAAATGAAGGTTTCCAGTGGGACGTACATTAGAAGCTTTGCCAGAGATATGGGACAAATTTCTGGCTTGGGAGGATATTTGGATAGCTTGAACCGAGAGAGTATAGGGGAGTATAATCTCTCTCAGGCCACCGACTGGGAGCAGATTATATAGGCTACTTATGAATAACGTATTGCCAATATGATATGTAATGTTATACAATAACTATATATTTATGATTATGGACAAGAGCGAATTAATAAAGACATACCAAAGAAGTGACCAGGATTCTGGTTCTGCTGAGGTACAAATAGCTATTTTTACCGACCGTATTACTAACTTAACAGAACATCTGAAAATTCATAAAAAAGATAATCACAGTAGAAGAGGATTATTACAGTTAGTTTCTAAAAGAAGAAAATTATTAGATTATCTTAAGCAAGGTTCGAATGAAAGATATCAAAGTATCTTAGAGTCTCTTGGATTGAGAAAGTAAATAATTTTTTAGCCATCACAGTACCTTGCTTTTATTCGTTATAATAACCTTTTATTGATAAAGTTATATTCATATAATAGATGAAAGAAAATTAGACATAGACTTATGTCCTAAAAGTCATGACAAGTTTTCTGGCATTTATTATGGTCATTTCAAAATATTTATGACCAAAATATACTTTTAAGAGACTCTAAATAAGTTGTGATGGTTATAAACATAATTATTTAGTGATTATATAGGTTATAAGACAGTATTAGAGGTATTAGGAGGTCATAATTAATAATAATTTTAAAATATATCAAGAAAGGTAAGTAAGTTTTAAATATGAATCAAGAAAGTACAATCATCAATCCTTTTGATCAAAAATATCAAGAATATAGCACTATATTTGCTGGTAAAGAGTTAAAGGTTAAAACAGGACATATCGCTTTTCAATCAGATGCTTCAGCTGTAGTTAGTTATGGAGATACCGTAGTCTTGGCTAATATTTGTATTGCCAAACAAGCTAGAGAGGGGATAGATTTCTTTCCTTTAATGGTAGAGTATGAAGAAAAATTATATGCAGCAGGTAAAATTTCTGGCTCTCGTTTTATTAAAAGAGAAGGTCGTCCTAGTGAGCAAGCCATTCTGACTTCACGTTTAATAGACCGTCCTTTACGTCCTTTATTCCCAAAAGGACTACGTAATGATGTGCAGATCGTGATTACGGCCCTTAGTATTGATGAAGATTGTGATATTGATTTACTTTCTATTATCGCCGCCAGTGTATTGGTGTCGATGACAGATCTACCTTACCAAGGTCCTGTGGCAGCGGCACGAATAGGTGTTGTTGATCGTAAATTAATTATTAATCCTGATAAATCACAAAAAGAGCAGTCTCGCATGAATCTGACTGTAGCTGGTACTAAAAATGCTATTTTGATGGTAGAGGCAATGTCTCATGAGGTGCAAGAGAGCACTATTGTAAAGGGGCTAAGCACGGCTTTAGATAGCTGGCAGTCTGTAATAGAGATGCAAGAACAAATAGCTTCAGACTTTAAATCAAAACAACTCACTCCACATCAATATGAAATTAAGAATACGGATGAAGAATTATATCTTATGGTAAAAGAGTTTGTAGAAGATAAATTGGGTGATGGGATCAGGCACGCTAATAAAAAGGTTAGAGAAAATTTGATAGAAGATATTAAGGATATGGTTATATCTAAATATTCTATTTCTCTTGAAGCAGCTGATGTGGCTGAATATATAAAAGAAGGTCAAGATGCTTTAGATAATAAATACGAGAAATCTTCGGTAATTGATGCTTTTAATAAAGTGATTGATGCGGAAATACGTCGTTCTATTTTAGAAGAAGATCTACGTCCAGACCATCGTAGATTTGATCAAATTAGACCTTTGTCCTCTATAGTAAGTGTATTACCAAGAACTCATGGTTCGGCCATCTTTACTAGAGGAACTACTCAGGCCCTAGATATTGTTACCCTTGGTTCTGTTGGGCATGCCCAAACCATAGAAACTATGAGCGAAGATTATGAAAAAAATTATATGCATCATTATAATTTCCCTCCTTTTTCCACCGGTGAAGCCAAGCCAATGCGTGGTACTGGTAGGCGCGAGATAGGTCATGGGGCTTTAGCCGAAAGAGCCCTTCAGCCAGTGCTGCCTAGTGTAGAAGATTTCCCATATAGTATTAGAGTGGTATCTGAGATACTTAGTAGCAGTGGTTCCACTTCTATGGCCAGCGTTTGTGGTTCTACATTAGCCTTAATGGATGCTGGAGTTCCTATTAGCAAACCGGTTTCTGGCATAGCTATGGGTCTTATGGTGGATAAGGCAGACAATAGTAGATATGTTGTTTTATCCGATATTATGGATGCTGAAGATTTTGCTGGAGATATGGACTTTAAGGTAGCTGGTACTGTAGATGGCATTACTGCTTTACAGATGGACATAAAATTAACTGGCCTCGAATTGTCTATTATGGAAGTCGCATTAGAGCAGGCTAAAAAAGGGCGCTTGGAAATATTAGACCATCTTACTAGTGTTATCGCTGAGGCTAGATCTCAGCTCAGCCCCTATGCCCCTAAGGTTAATAAGATTAAGATACCTGTTGATAAAATCAAAGTAGTTATTGGTAAAGGAGGGGAGACCATCCAGTCTATCACTGCTGCCACCAAAGTGGATATTAATATTGGTGATGATGGGTTAATTATCATTTCTGGCGTTAGTAGTGATGGCATAGACAAGGCAGTCTCTATGATAGAGGCTTTAGTAGAAGAACCAAAAGTAGGTAAAATATATAATGATGTTCCTGTAGTCAATGTGATGGAATTTGGAGCCTTTATTACTTTTATGCCGGGTAAAGATGGTTTGGTGCATGTCTCTGAATTTGGTTGTTCTCGAGAAGAAGATATTAATGATTTTGTTAAAGTTGGTGATAGCTTAAATGTAGAATTGGTTGATATAGATAGGAATGGTAGATATAAACTATCATTAGTTAAATAATAGATATTGATTTAATATCAAAATAAAGCTCATTAGAAATAAGAAGGAATATTGTGTCAACAAGTAAAGTGAAGAAGCAGTCTTTGTCTCAAAAAGAAAAGGATCTAAATGAGGTTAGATTAGATATACAAAACTTTAAAGTAGAACATGAATATGCTCATGTTTTTGATGAATATAAGGATAGAATTAACAACTCTGTTCCAGGCGAAGGAAGCGCTAATGCTAAGCTTATGTTTGTAGGAGAAGCTCCTGGTAAGAATGAAGACTTAACTGGTCAGCCATTTTGTGGAGCTAGCGGTAGGATCTTGGACGAATGTCTATCTAATATTGGGCTTAGTCGCTCTGATGTGTTTATTACTTCTATTCTAAAATATCGTCCTCCGGAGAATAGGGATCCTAGGCCAGATGAGATTAAGGCCAGTATTTCTTTTCTAAAGAGGCAGATAGATATAATAGACCCCAAAATCATTGTCTTATTGGGTCGTTTTGCCTTAAATATTTTTTTCCCAGACCAGAATATTAGTAGCATCCATGGGCAAATGCTTAAAAAAGCAGATCGTTATTATTTACCAATATTCCATCCAGCCACAGTTTTATATAATGGCAAAACAAAACCCCAGTATATGGAAGAGTTTTCCCGCCTCAATCATTTATTAGAACTAATAAAATAATTTTTATTTGTAATTAAAAGAATAATAAACTTCATCGTAAAGAAAGGATAAAGTAAAATTTTATGAATCAAGAAACTAACAATAAATCATCTGTTGGTGACAATACCAACAGACAAAATGGGCAAAATAGATTTGCCCCTAATAATAACAGAAGGACGATGTCTAAAGGCAAACCATCTTTCAATCAAAAAACAGAGTCACCTAGAGTAATTAATGCTCCTCTAGCTCCTGGAGTACTACGAATACTTCCATTGGGTGGGCTAGGGCGTATAGGTAAGCACATGATGTGTATAGAGTATGGTAGCGACATTATCATAGTCGATGCTGGATTTCAGTTTAGTGAATTATCAAAAGAGCCAGGAGTAGATTATATGATTGCCGATACCACATACCTGGAACAAAAAAGACAGAATATTAAGGGAATATTAATTACCCATGCTCACGAAGATCATGTAGGAGGGCTACCTTATATCTTGCCCAAATTCTCAGTTCCTGTCTATGGTGGTCAATATAGCATTAAACACATAGAAAGAAAACTGGAAGAGTTTTCTAATGTTAAAGCAGACCTTAGGGTAGTAAATCTTGATAATCACGAAAAATTATTCCTAGGCGTTTTTGAAGTAGAGTTTATTAGAACCACTCACTCCATACCAGATAGCTGTATGATAGCTATTAAAACTCCAAAAGGAACAATTTTACATACAGGAGATTGGTTATTTGAAGACAAGCCAGTCATTGGAGATCCTACAGATAAAGACAGAATCAAAGCAATAGGTAATGAGGGCATTATGATGTTAATGTCAGATAGCACTAATTGCGAATCAGTAGGGCACAGTTCGTCTGAAGTTGATATATCACCAGGCCTAGAAGATGTTTTTGCTAGATGTAGAGATAAGCGTATTATTGTTTCTAGCTTTGCCTCGCAGGTGAGCAGAATGCAGATTATTATCGATACAGCCGTAAAGTTTAATCGTAAAGTAGTCTGTGTAGGGCGCTCCATGATGGGCCATGCTGAAATGGCTATCAAGCTAGGATATCTTAAGGTTCCTAAAGGAACTTTTGTTCGTTTAAACGATAGCCTTAATATGGACAAATCACAGATAGTGATCATGGCTACAGGGTCTCAGGGTGAAACTAATGCGAGAATAGCCAGAATGGCTAATGGAGAAGATAAATTTATTAAACTCTCCAGTAAAGATGCTGTTATATTTGCCGCTAGTATTATTCCTGGCAATGATAAGGGAATTATGTCTACAATTGACCTTATTATGAAAGAGGGTGCTAGCGTCTATCATGACATATGGACTAAATTTGATCATATTAATGGGCGCTTACACAGAACTGGACATGCTTATGTGGACGAAATAGTAGAACTATTAGATATGACTAAGCCCAAATATTTTATGCCTATACATGGTGAATATCACCACTTATTACATAATGGTGAAATTGCTCAGAGATGGGGTATGTCGGAAGATAATATTTTCGTAGTAGAGAATGGACAAATTATAGATGTTGACAGTAGTGGCCCTAAGAAAACTAAGAAAATCCCGGCTCCTAGTGTTTATGTAGAAAATGCCGTTATAGGTACTAGCAATGATGTGGTTGTAAAAGATAGGTTAGCTATGGGTCAGCAAGGGGTATTTACTATATCCATGACCATAAGCAAGAAAAGTGGTAAATTACTATCCAACCCTGACATATTGAGTAGGGGTATGATTTATATGAAAAATAATGAAGGATTAATTGTTAATATTAAACAAATGATTAAAAATTATATGTCTAAAAATAACTCTACAGATCCTAGTATTATTAGGGCCAATATTAGAGATATGGTTAGTAGACAAATTCGTAGAGATCTTAATAAGACACCAGTTATATTAATATCTATAGCTTTAGTTTAGGATAGTCTATTTTTGATGAGGGCAAGATTAATAAAAACACCAAAGATAGTCCTGTTTTTATTAGTAGCGCTAATAACTTTTCTAAGCATAGCCTTTATTATTAAAGGTTTTTTTGTTTCTAATAATCATAATGCAAAGACGAATAATACCAATAATATATATGTTCCCCAGGAGTCCAGGGGCAAGTACGAGCTAGTGCAGGGGGATAGATCTAATATTAATGATGCTGGTATTGGAGCCTTATACGGCTTTTCCAGCCCTGATGGAGCTATAGAGTTTTTGGTATCATCTAGCCAGCCCATCACAGCCAAGGTTAATGCTCAAGGATATATAATACGAAAATTATCAGAAGTAGATCCTCTATGGGACCCTGGATCTTGTGCCCAAAAACCATCAATAGAGTTTGGGGGAAGATTTGTTATGATTTCTGAGCAAGATGGGTATAACTTTTATGATATTAAAACTAAACAGTATAAGTCTTTTGGATTTGGAGACAAGCTTAAAAGTATATATGTTGATGGAAAAGAAGATAGCCTTATTATGTACATGTATATTCCTCAAGATTATATCGGTGGCCATGGAATATTGAACATGCACAATAATTTTATTATTAGACGTACAGTTAACCTAAATGATTTTAGCTATATTGATTATAAAATTACTATTAATAATCTAGAGTTTGGTACAAATTTTACCCCTACCATTTATTACGATGGTAGCCGACATCTTGTCTTATCTCTTAGTAGGCTTAAAATAGATGGGATTGATTTTAATGATACCATGAGGTATTGGGCCAATCTAAATGGAAGCAAGGATATACAACTAACTTCAGGAGATATTGGTGGAAGAGAGTATATCGATAAATTTAGCGCTCGTCCAGGAGTATATAATATAGATAGAGAGAATACTGTTAATGGCCAAGTTTATACTTTAACAGATTTTACTGTACCAATGAGCAGTACATTTTTATTGGGAGCTTTGAATATATAATATTTCTATCAAACCATTCAAGAAAGGAATTGATTATGAAACAATGGCCATTTAAATTAACTATTTTGGCAAGTATAGTTATTTTGGGGTTACTCTACATGGTAATGTGGATCCAAGATGGTACTGGATATAGATCAAAGCAGGTGATTAATAAGCCTTTATATGGTCGTAAGTCTCTTGAAATAGCTGAAGGATTGGTTAAAAAAAATAAGCCCACCCCTCCAGAATCATCAAGAATTTATGCTTATATAGCCACTGTTTTTAGTGAAACTCTAGAGCAAAGTAGTATCTATAATGCGCTAGTGAATACTAAAAATATTACTATAGAATTATTTCCAAATGACAAAAAGACTATAGAAGAAGAATATAAGAAATTATTGCAAGAAAATAAAGCAGGCATACTAAATGCTACTATATTCGAAAAATATAAGAGTAGAATTGATCAAGATGGACATGATTTGGTCTGGGACGGCATTATTACAACAGGTGATGCTCTGTGGGTGAAAGATAAAAAAGATCCATTTAGTCCCAGGGCAGGAGAATGGAAAAGATGGCTAGTTGACCAGCCTTTAAGGGTAGATAACCCTCCAGTCCACGATAGTGTTCAAGATAAAAAAGAAATTGAAATAGTCAAAGAAGCAGTCAGAACTCGTACGGCTGATGATGTGGCCAAGATCAATAAATGGGGAGGAGTACCTGGAACAGTTGCTCCTGCTGGACTATGGCAGGATCAACTGTTTGGTAATATTAACAAAGACTTTAACTATAATGCCCTGGCAAGAGAGAAGCAGTATGCTTTTATTCAGAAAGTCTTAGCCCAAACACTAGCGGATGCTTTTATGGAGTGCTGGAAAGTAAAATATATATATTGGACAGCTCGTCCGTCAATGCGAATTGATGGACTTAATATTGCCATGGATAATCCTCCTTTCCCCAGCTATGTATCAGGACATTCCACTATCAGCAAAGCAGCAGCAGATGTATTAAGCATCATGATCCCTGGCAAAAAAGAGTATTTCCAATCTATGGCTATAGAAGCTAGAGACTCTCGCCTGAAAGCCGGCATACATTTTAATATAGACAATACTCAGGGATATGAGTTGGGGCATTTGGTAGCTGTCGAATCTATTTTAAAATTAAATCTTAAGCCAATTATTGATTAGCAACTGTTTTGGTTTAAGTTTTGTTTTGATAATGATTATGCAATAATATATCTATGCCCAAAAAAGCAATCAGTACCAAGAAATCAAGTAAAAAAGCAGAGCCAGAGCGTAGTGGCATTTCTGAGAGCACTAAAAAAGATATACTAGCCATATTTCTTTTGGTTAATGCTATTGTTATTATTTTTGCCTTAATAGGCAAGGCTGGTTGGCTAGGTAGAGTTACTCAAAATACCATCACATTTTTTGTAGGGTACTGTATTTATATATTGCCTATTATTTATTTATCACTAGCTTGGATGTTGATCCGTAGCTCAAAATTTTTAGTAAAAAAAATAAATTATATTGGCTCGATTACGGCTTTTATTGCTATGACTGGAGTATTATATTTAGCTAAATATAATACAAATTCTAGTTTTAGTTATGACAATGTCACCACTAGTGGTGGAGTTATCGGTTTTTTGATAGGACAATCACTGATTATGATTACTACCACAACAGTATCTGTTATTATACTGATTGTAATTATTCTTATTTCTATTATGCTCATGGTAGATACTAGGCTGGCGGATATGTTTAGCTTATTTAAGTCTCGTTCTAAAGGTAATGAAATAAAGTCATCAGAATTAAAGATCAACGATGCTTCAGGCAATGCTAGTAGTGACCAAACCTTACCAGTAAGAGGTATCTTAAGAGCGGATATTAAGCCAAAAGAAATAGCCAAAGAAGCTAATAATCAGACTTGGCCCACCACCATAGATTGGAAATTCCCCCCTAGCGATTTATTAAAAGCTGCTTCCACTAAGGCCGATGCTGGTAATGTTAAAGAAAATGCTGCCATCATTCAAAATACATTGAGCCATTTTGGTGTAGAGGTATCTATGGCTGATGTTAATATTGGCCCTACAGTTACACAGTATAGCCTTAAGCCACCAGCAGGAGTAAAGCTAACTAAGATTATGGCACTAGATAAGGATTTAGCATTATCACTAGCCGCCCACCCCATTCGTATCGAAGCCCCTATCCCAGGCAAAAGCTTGGTGGGTATAGAAATACCAAATAAAAAAGTAGCCAGTGTTCGTATTAAAGAAATATTAGCTAACACTGAATATAAAGCCATCACAAATCCTCTCAACTTCATATTGGGTCGAGATGTGAGTGGAGAGATAGTGTCAGCAGATTTAGCTCGCATGCCTCATTTATTAGTAGCTGGAGCTACTGGTTCTGGAAAATCTGTCATGATCAATACCATGCTTGCTAGCATGTTGCTGCGCAATTCTCCAGAATCATTAAGGATTATATTAGTAGATCCAAAGAGAGTAGAAATGGTGCCATATAATGATGTCCCACACTTATTAAGTCCTGTTATAGTGGACCCAGAGAAAACAATATCTGCTCTGAAGTGGGCCGTTGTTGAGATGGATAGACGTTATAGAATATTAGCTTCTTTGGGAAAGAGGAATATAGGAGAATATAATTCCTTACGTGCCAGTGACGATAGTCTAGAGAATTTGCCATATATAGTATTTGTTATCGATGAATTAGCCGATCTTATGGCTGTAGCTTCTAGTGATGTTGAAGGATTAATAGTAAGGCTAGCCCAGATGGCTAGGGCTATAGGCATACATTTAGTACTGGCCACCCAAAGACCAAGTGTAGATGTCATTACTGGTATTATTAAAGCTAATTTTCCAGCTCGTATTGCCCTTGCCACCACTTCACAAGTAGATTCTCGTACTATCATAGACCAAGCGGGGGCTGAAAAATTACTAGGGAAAGGAGATATGTTGTTCGTTTCTCCAGAGTATTTAAAGCCAAAGCGTGTTCAAGGAGTATATTTAGATGAAGGCGAGGTAGAGGTCATTACTACTTATATGCGTTCACAAATGGATCCTCAGTATAATGAAGAAGTACTTGCTCAGAGCGTTAAAATAGGAGGTAGCACAAGAGGTAGCGGTGGTATAGATGCTTCAGAAGATGATGATGAGCTATTTGAAGAAGCTGCCAATCTAGTTATAGAGAGCCAAAAAGCCTCTGCTTCTTATTTACAAAGACGTTTTCGTATTGGTTATGCCAGAGCAGCTCGGCTATTAGATATATTAGAGATTAAAGGGGTAGTTGGTCCAGCTGATGGAGCTAAGCCCAGAGAGGTCTTGGTGGGTAGTTTGTCTGAACTAGGACAGTATGACTCTCAAGAACAAGATCTTGGTTAATAGCAGTGAAGCTAATAGCTTCGACTTAATTAGCTCTAAATTAATTCAGGCACGCAGAAAACAGAAGGTTTCTTTTCAAGAAATATACTACAATACACGTATTAGGACTAAGTATATTAAAATATTTGAAAACCCCACTCTGCTAGCCAAAGAAAAGAAGACTTTTTATTTACGTAGCTATTTATCCATTTATACACGTTATTTGGGCCTAGACCCTAGACCTTTTATGGATATATATGATTCTCAAGACCTGCCTGATAGTCAACAAAAATACAAGTTCTCTTTTAATAAGCTTAAGAATTTTAGAGCAGCTATTGGGCCCAAGACTTTTGTTAGTTTAATTGCTATCACCATTTCTTTATCAATTTTATTTTATATATTCTTACAAATTAGTAATATTATATCCGCTCCAAAATTATTTTTAGATCAGGCTAGCAAAATAGATATTAAGGGGAGTTTGATCACTGTCTCTGGTCAATCAGATGCCACGGCCGATACTTATATAAACAATAATTTGGTTTTAACCGACTCTAATGGTAGATTTAAACAGCAGATTACTTTAAATAATGGGGTTAATACTATAACTGTGCTTGTACGTAATAAAGTCGGCCGTGTTAGTAGTAAGCAGCTAGTAGTGAATGCTACTATGGAAGACAGCAAAACAAAATCAGACATAACCAGTGTAGGGTTACAGCTAGATATTAGAGCTTTAGAAAAAGACCTTAGTATCAAGGTGAAGACGGATAATGATGAAGATAAAACTTATCTGCTTGTAGCAGGGAGCCGTAAGATTTTTAGAGCTACTAGTAAAATAGAATTAGCTACATCTAATGCTAAAAATACTAAAATACTGATTACTAATAATAAATATAAAGATAAGGATATAGGAATATTGTCTAATACAGATGCGGCCAAGAGATTCGTTTTTAATCAGAATAGTATATTTGAATAAATTTTTATGATATTATTATCTATAATATTTAACGTTTAAAAAAAGGAGAGTGTTTGATATGGAAAAGACTAAAGGTTTTTTACAAGAGTTCAAAGAATTTGCTTATAGTGGTAATTTATTAGATATTGCCGTTGCTTTGATCATGGCTACTGCCATAGGTAAGGTGGTAGGGTCCTTAGTATCTGATATTATTATGCCTCCTATTGGACAGCTATTAGGTGGAGTGAGCTTTTCTGATTTATCTGTTAAGCTGGGTGATGGAGCTAATGCTGCCACTTTGAATTATGGTAACTTTCTTCAGAGCTTAATAGACTTTACCATCATAGCCTTTGTTGTATTCTGTTTAGTTAGAGTGGTGAACAATATGAAGAAAGACGCAGGACAAAAAGATGCTCCTAGTCAAGAAGATCTATTGGGTGAGATTAGAGACATTCTAAAAAAGAAATAATTCTATAAGAGCCTATTGCCATTATGGCTCTTCAGATCCTGATGGCATATTTTAGATTAATATATGACTTATATACCAAAAAAAAAACAAATATAATGTTAAGTATGGGGCTTATTTAATTTAAGACAACCGCAGTCTTTAGGGTCTATATAAATACAATAGGGGAGTATGTCCTTGAATTTACTATTAATACCATTGTCGGTCTTAGCGGGAATACTAACCATATTGGCTCCATGTACTTTGCCAATCATCCCAGCTGTATTGGGGGCTGGGAGTAAAAGCAAAAAGAGCCTACTTACTGTCCTTACATCTTTATCGGTATCTATTCTGATATTTAGCATTTTTATTAAATCTAGTGCTTGGTTTATATCATTACCGAGTATCTACATCAGATCATTCTCGTTTACATTAATATTGTATTTTGCCTTAAACTTTTTAA
The DNA here is from genome assembly GCA_964478695.1 of uncultured Candidatus Saccharibacteria bacterium. Lineage (GTDB taxonomy): Bacteria > Patescibacteriota > Saccharimonadia > JAGOAT01 > CAYZIP01 > CAYZIP01. Next base: position 53,962 of record CAYZIP010000002.1, on the reverse strand, counting down.
TTCCCGGCAACAGATTACTACTTTCTACCAAAATGGCCATAGCCAGTATTGGAAATAAGATATTTAGAGCATCCAGAAAAGAACGATCAGACGGTAAGTCAGACAGCTTGATATCTGATATATTACTAGGCATAGCTTTGGGCCCTATATTTCAGAGTTGTAGCCCCATATTTGCTTTAGTTTTAGCTGTTGTTATAGTGAATAATTTTTATTATGGTTTGTTGCTACTACTGATATATGTTTTTAGTTTATCAATCACTCTGTATCTATTGGCACAAAAAGGGGTTGATTGGTTAAGCTCGCTGAGCTTTATGTCAAATAGAAAGCTTTCTATAGTAATTGGGCTACTATTAGCTATCTTGGCTATATTTATATTATTTGGCTGGGATAAAAAAATAGATAAATATTTAATAACCTTACCTACAGTACAATTCTTTACTCGAATAGAGTATGATTTACTCCCTAATATTTAAGTTATTTTGATTTAAAATGCATATAAAAACTACAGACTAAAAACATTCAAGCTTAAATATAAGCTTTTGATATATTGCTCCTATTTACAACTCATACATATTCTTGTTATGCTTTATTATGTAGAGATTTTTAAAAAAGGAAAAACAAAATGCAACCAAATGATACCCCCGTTGTAGTAAATAATGACCTAGTAATGCCTAATGGGGGGCCTGGTCTTGACCATAATGGTCCAGCTACAGCCAGTAGCCCTTTGGATGCATCTAAATTACATCTACCCAGTACTATAGGTATGCCAGCTACTGCTGGCAGTAGTAATAATCCTTTAATTACTCCTAGTATTTCTATGAATCCTGTCATAGATCAGACAGCTCCAATAACCAGCCCCAATCTTAATACTACTGCAACATCAACTGTAGATAGTGTCTCTAATGTTTTTAATGTTGATACATCTGCAGATCAGCCTAGTGTTAATATGACTAGCGCTGCACCAATATCAGCTTCTTCTGCCAATAATACTTCTGCCAGCAATATTAGTACTAGTACACCTCTAAATTTTGATCCATTGGCTGGTTTTGAGGCTAATAATATGACAATTCCAGCTCAACCTGATACTACTTCAGCAGTAAGCAGTAATCCATCTACCATCCCTTTTTCATCACCATCTCCTTTGGATACACTTAATAAAGATATTAATTCTTCTAATTCTGTAGCACCTCCAATGGCTACTGCCTCCATCACTGGGGCTCCAGTAGTATCTGAGACGACCATGGAAGTTAATAATCAACAAACAAGCGTGGAGGCTTTAGGAGGTATTAATTCCCAACCAAATACTATGAGTGCTAATGGTAGCTTAAATATTAATAGCATAAGTAGTGAACCTGTTAGTGACATGGTTAATCCAGTACCCGATACAACTGCCAATAATCCTCTTGATCAAAAGCCCATAGCCACCGTCCCTGAAGATATTGCCGTGAATACTAATACGGCAAATGTTGCCCCTGCGGCTATGGCTAACAGTAATCATATTAGTGATCAGCGCAGTGCTGGAGAAAAAGCCATAGATGATTTTTGTGATAATCTTTTGCGAGAAAAAGGCTATGATAGTATTGATCCAGCTCAAAGAGAGACATATAAACAAGAACTATTGAGTGAAATTGAAGATTTAACTAATACTACAATTGTTAATTCTCTAGACGACAAGCATTTGGATGAATTTGAATCAAAACTAGATGCTGGCCTGAGCCCCGACGAACTAATGATTTATGTATCTAGTGTAGTCCCTAATATTACCAATATTCTATCTGAAGCATATGCTCGCTATAGACAAGAATATTTAAAATCAGTATAATATATAACAAAATATAGAGAAATATTATGACGGATAATATGAGTTCGGTCTGTGAAGTAGAATTTTTTGGAATGAGCCCGGCTGATTATTTGCAACAAGCTGCTTCTCTAGAAGCACTTAATTATGCTCGCGCCATGCTTTTAAAAGAAGGACTATTATCCGCAGATGGTCCAGAGTTTATAGAAGAGCTGGCCTTTATAGTGTGGGACTTAGAGAAGATAGCCGCTGATGCTATTTATAATAGTCTTAGTGATGTTGATAAGGTAGAATATATGCGTTTGTTAGATAGCTCTAAGACAGCGAATGAAGCAATATCTTTTGCTAATAATAGAACTAGAGATTTGGCTGCAATTACTGTGCATGCTTGGGATAATTTTAAATATCAATGGGAGCAAGTAAAATGAGTGTAAATGTTTTAGAAGATTATATTACAAAACTTTTGGAGACCAAAATAGGAGCTCAAAGAGAGCTAATAGACTCAGAGCAATGGGATACTTTGTACTCTCAGTTAATGCATCTATTTGATACTGCTACTGCTAATATAGTAGCCACTACCGCCAGCCAAGACGAAAGCTTGTTTAATGAAATAGAAACTGATTTAAATGGTGGGGCTAGTATATCTTCTGTTTTAGAAAAAGTAAAATCTCATTATCCAGAAGTAGAACAAAAGCTAGCCGAGGCTTATGAGCTCTTGGGTGATAATTATTTAAATATGAAGGTATAATGGGAGTCTTATGAGTGTAGAAACAGGTCCAGGCCAAAGATCAGGAGAGAGTAGAAAGCGTAGAGACAATAGACCTAATATTAAAAAGGATCCTCAAAGAGAAAAACAAATGTCTTGGGCAGATCGAGCTAGGGCCATGTTGGGGGAGAGGGGTCTCAATGATAAAGAGGCCTTAGAAGCCTTGGCAGGATATTTAGGCACAGAAGATGCAAAAGGGCTTGATCTAGATAAATTAGCACAAATGAATCTAGGTACTTTTTTTGAAAAAAGTAGCAGTGCTTTTAGGGATGAAAACAGTAAAATTGATAGAAAGCAATACCCTATTCTGGCAAGATTAGCAGCATCTCTAGAGACAGCTAAAAAAATAGATGCTGTTAACTACTTTAGATCAGCTAAGGGCACTGGATTGGCTTTAGAAGCCTTGAAGGCAGCCGTATCAGAAAATAGTCCAGAATATAAAAGAATAGAACGTTTTATAAAATTTGTTGGAGAAGGCCAGCTTCATGAAAACTTCGTTTATAATGTCCAAAAGTCTTTATTAGAATTATTGTCACCCAAAGAAGCATCAGAGGTTGATGCTAAGCAGTATAGAAAGCTTTTAGAATTAAGCTGGGTAGTGGATGGAATGGCTTTATTCGCTAGGTATACCAATCCAGCAGAACGACCAAACACCAAGTCTAGTCAAGGCTCTGCTGCAGATACAGCAAGTGTTCCCAACCCAAGGGCAGAAAAACATAGTAATAAACTCAAAAGATCGGGTAAAGAAGAGAATCTATATAAATCTTTGAGCCAATTAGGAGGGCGCATTGCCGCTGTCCGTGAGAATGTTAGATATAGAGAACGAGATAAGATTTTAGATGATCAATATGGCATATCGTCATTGTGGTTAGGAGAGAATGCTACTGATAGAAAGGGGTTTGGTGGCAGGTCTAATCATAGCATTTTATCTAGAGCGCTTGAACACGGAGAAATTCATGATGCTCATCTGGATGATGTTGATGGAGATGATTCAGAGATTGACCTAATGACTGATAACATTATTCATAAGCCAGCCCATGAAGTACTAGGTAGTATGGGTATAAATTGGGATCTTTTGAATATAGATAAAAGCTCTCCTTTGCATCCAGACTATCATAAGGATGAGCAGGTTGATGGTGAAATGGCTAATATGAATATTTATGAATTATTGACAGAGAAGAAAGGTGAGGCCTTGGATAGCTTTATTGCAGCTCTGAGCCCCTATGGACTAGACTCCGCTACTCTTGGTAGATTAAAAAAAGATATTAAAACAGATGCTTTGCCCAGAACGGCTGTACGTAAATTACGTAATAGATTAGCTACATATGTCCAAGGAGAGCTTGGCAGCGCCTCTGAGGCAGTAAGACGTGCTGGAGAGAACAATGAAAAAGAGATTGCTTTTCTAGAAACAACTAAAAAAAAGGTGGCTAGCCTACAAAATCTATTTGAAGTAGTTACCATGGTTTTTGAAAGAGATGAAAGTGAGTACA
>CAYZIP010000002.1:31094-49808 GCA_964478695.1 uncultured Candidatus Saccharibacteria bacterium | reverse complement strand
AGATCCAGAGAAAGATCCAGAGAAAGATCCAGAGAAAGATCCAGAGAAAGATCCAGATCCAATAACTATCTCTATAGTGGATGGATCTGATAGTCATGAACAGCTTGCTAGACATTATGCCGAAGAGCAGAATCAAGACAGGATTAATCCCAGAGATAGATTTTGGCTCAGAGGTTTAAAGCGGGCTGGTACAGGTATTTTAAATGCCCTTGGGCGCAGAGAACGTAGGCTGCTCAGGCACCATAGAGAAGGCTTATCCAGCGCTCGCAACAGTATGAATAATAGTTTAGACAGAAGACAAATGACCGTTGAGCAGCAAGAGGCCCTACAGAGAGCTGGATTTGTTGGTGAAGTTAACAATTCGGCCAATAACGCTGCTTTAAGTAGTCTAAAAACCGAATTCAATACAGTTTTAAGAGATTATTTTAATCCAAATAGTGGTATCGGTGCTGAGGATTTGGATCGCCTTTTTAGGGAAGCTTTCACTAGGTTAGATTCCGCTACCCAACAAGATATTTTAGGTACATCTTCTATAGGGGATCAAATTACAGCTATAGCTCAGGCTGCTGATGAGATCAAGGCCAGAGTGGGTGATTTAAAAGATATCAGTGACGAAGATCTATTAAAGCGTATCGGAGATTCTTATCAGCTACAGCATATAGTTGATGCTAGGTTTGGCTACAATACAGTAATAGAACAAAATAGAATTCAAAGGCTATCTGAGATATTTTCGGCTAGCTTGGGTGGAGCTCCAGGAGTAGCTATAGCTGCCGTTACAACTATGTCCATATTAAGCAATATTGTCAGTAAGCGTACTTTAAAGATAGGTGCTTCTGCTATTTTGGGAGGGGTTACTGGTGGGGCTGGGATAGCTCTAGGAGCTGTTATCGGAGGGTCCTTTGCTGGCTTTCTAGAAAAGTCGAGACTACGTCGAGAACTAGAAATGGTTGATAGGCATGATGAAGGTAACTATCAAAACAGTGAAGGTTCTAGGGCTAGAAGAGATAGGTTGTTAAGAATATCTACTGAAAAAAAGAATTATTCAGAGCTATTAAGTGATATTAATACTGGTAATGTAGAAGAGTCCAGAAATGCTATAGCTGAAGCCTTGGCTAGGATAGGCTTAGGCAAGGAGCTTAGACTAGGCATGATCCAGTATGATTTAGGAGAAGGTAGTGTTGTTGATAGTGCCAATGAAACCAATGGCGATATAGTAGTACAAGGAGAACTCGATTTACTCAGAGCCATTGATGCTAGACTGCTAGCTCTAGGCATTGATGGCAGTAGTGATGAATTTCAAGAACTAGTAGCAACCCAACAAGATAGATTAAGAACATCGGCAGAACAAAGAATAAGACTGGCTAATAGAAAAATGACGAATATGGCTATAGGCAAAGGATTGATGGCGGCTGGTATAATGGCTGCAAGTGCTTTTGCTACCAGCGAAATAACAGAGCATTTAATAGCAGATAAAGTCTCTTGGCTACATCATAAAGGAGCTCCAGAAACTGTTAAGATTCCTGGAGATACCCCTAGTGGACATAATATTACTGAGGTATTAAATAGCGATGGCAATAGGGTACGCGTATCACTACCAGACGGTTGGCATTATGATTCTGCTCATAATGCTCTCACTATCAAAGATACTTATGGACAACCACAAACCATAAAAGATCTATTTGACTCAAAAGGTCATATTAATCAAGCCATTCAAGGACAGCTAAGAAGCAAAGGAGTCTTGTTTGAATCTAGGGGAAGCTCACTTTCAAGCAGCACAACTGCTTCTGGAAAAGAGGCCTGGGATCATCTTCTAGACAAAAGTAATCCTGTGGCCAGAGCTCATACCAATATAGAAGGAATATTCCATAATAACACTTTGGGAGGAACTGACAGCAGAATAGACTGGAACGAGCTTGGTGGGCATATTATTCAGAATAAAGATGGTACAGCTACATTAAAATTTAATGCCTTGCGTGATCTGGCTAGTGGTGGGGGTAAGTCTTCTAATCTATCTCAAGTATTATCAGAAGGCCGAATGCGTATTTTGATCATGCCAGACAAGACCAGTAGAGATGGCTTATTGGGTGACTATGGTAGAGCTATAGAATTAATGGTTGATAAAAATGGTAATGCTAATATTCCAGACCCAATCCTAGCTTCATTATTTAAGCATGGAGAATATGTTGGATCTGGCACTATTGCTTGGGCCGAGTCTACTCATAGTGGATATAATATTATTGCCTCTATGCAAGGAGCTAATACAGCTGTTCCTGGCTCTAGCACTGGTTCTATTATTGGTGATTTATTACACAGCTTTTCTAGTAAAGATGCTACTGCCCCTACTGATGGCTCAGTGATTAGAGATGGCATCAATATCCCTATTTATGGCCGCAGGGGAGTAGAGAATATCAAACCTAAAGAAGACCAAGAAACAGATCAAGATGATGATCTCGAACTTACCCAAGAGAATATTACTGATACAAAAACAACTCGTAGAAGATTGATTGGTAAATTACTGCCAATATTTGGTAGAAGAGAAAAAGAGTATGAATGGAGACAGAGTAAGGATAGTGGTAGTGATTTAATCACAGATCAATATATTAATGATTTAGTTAAAACAGTAATTGCAAAAAATCCAGATAGTGCTTGGTTAAGTGACATCCCAAATTCAAAAATCCGTGGAATTATAGATGATATTCTTAAGCTCAGAAGCGAACTCAAAGCTGAGGGCAAGCCTTTAAGTGACAAAGAGATATATATTGTTATGAAAGATTTGGCCCAAAGAGATCCTGTTCAACATAAAGATAATGCAGCCATAATACATGCTTTCATGAATAATGACGAGAACAGCACATTACCATTCTAGCCATCTTAATAAAATAGTTAAAAATAATAAAAAATAATAACAAGATACACCATTCTGGCTCAGAGATAAATTTTATTTAAATAAAATTAAAACTTTAGGATCAATATAATAACAATGGTGGGTCCTAGAGGATTCGAACCTCTCACCTCTTCCACGTCAAGGAAGCGCTCTAGCCAAATGAGCTAAGGACCCTCATATAAAAACTGTTTATATGCTATGATTATAACATATAGATATCACCATATTTGTTTATCAAAAGGAGGTCTAAAAGATGGCAAAAAACAGTAATATAGATATGTCTATTATCGGGCATAGCTTATCACACATCATGACTTTAGCTGTTAAATCTTTATATGGAGAGGACATTAAGCTAGGGGTAGGTCCAGCTATAGAAAATGGTTTTTACCAAGATTTTGATTACAATATCTCTGCTCATCAATTAATGGCAATAGAGCAGAAAATGAGAGAGATCATCAGTTCTGATATCCCTTTTGAAACTAAAATCATTGGTTTAGAAGAAGCAAGAGAAATATTTGTTGCAAATAATCAGCCTTACAAAGTAGAGCTATTAGATGATATTAAAAACAAAGGGACTACTAGGGCGCAAGGTGATATCAGCCAAGAAAGTCTTGATGTACAAAACATGACTAAAAGCGGCCAAGTCAGCCTCAGTATACTGGGAACACATATAGATTTATGTCGTGGAGGGCATGTACATTCCACTAAAGACTTACAGGGCATAGGTTTTAGTTTAGACCGAGTAGCAGGAGCATATTGGAGAGGGGATGAGCATCGTGCTATGCTGACAAGAATTTATGGACTATGTTTTCCAAATGATAGTTTATTAAAAGAATACCAAGAACAAAGAGAATTGTCTCGTCAAAATGACCACAGAATATTAGGTGAGCAAATGGCTATTTTTTCTGTTAATGAGAATGTAGGTCCAGGTTTGCCATTAATGCTACCCAGAGGGGAACGTATCAAACATTTTTTGTCTATGTATATGCGATCCATAGAAGAGAGCAGTGGCTATCAGTATGTTTCTACTCCTGTATTAAGTGATGAGCGCTTATATAACATGTCTGGTCATAGCCATTTTTATAGCGAAGATATGTATAAAATCATCGACAAAGATGATAATAAAATCTATGTCAAACCCATGAATTGCCCTCATCATCATATGATTTATAAAAAGCTAGTTACTAGCTATAGAGATTTGCCTTTGAGACTATCAGAGCATGCCGGTCTTTATCGCTATGAAATGACGGGGGCTTTGTCTGGGCTGATCAGAGTCAGGGGTCCTATTACTCAGAATGATTCTCATACCTATATACCTGATGATTTATTGCATGATGAGTTCTTGAGTCAGCTAGACATGTTTATAAAGGTTTATGAAGAATTTAATATTAAAGACTATTGGTTTAGATTATCTCTGCCAGATTTTAATAAAGATAAATTTGAGGGAGACAAGCAGTCATGGCAAAGAGCAGCCAACACTATAGAGGCTTGTTTAAAAGAAAAAAATTTGCCATACAATAAAGAGATAGGAGAAGCTGCTTTCTATGGGCCGAAGCTAGATGTGCAGATTAAAAATATTAATGGTAAAGAAGATACCATAGCCACCATTCAGATAGATGTATTGATTCCATCTAGAATGGATTTAACTTTTGTTGATAGCACTGGAGAGAAACAACATCCTATCATTTTGCATAAATCCATATTAGGCTCACTAGAGCGCTTTATGGGATTTTATTTAGAAAAAACAGCTGGCCACTTGAATTATTATCTAGCCCCTGAACAGGTCCGAGTCTTAGTCTTGGGTGTTGATAACGAACAGGTGAAAGAGTATATCAAAGAAGTAAGATTAATATTAGACGATATGGTTTATACTCAGCCTTTGATATATAAGCTAAAATACAGTATTGATGATAGCTCTGAGAGTTTAAGTAAAAAGATTCGCTTTGCTTCAGAATACAAAATACCATATCAGTTAATTATTGGTCCTAGGGATGCTACTAATAGACAAATATCTGTACGTACAGCAGAAGGAGAGCAGACTATTAGCTTAGCTGACCTATCCCCATTTTTACAAAATATTGATTGGCGCTCTTAGTTATTGGCTTAATCTTCCAGTATTATGCAAGAGATATTCATAGTTGGTCCTACAGGTGCGGGTAAGTCAGAATACGCCAAAAAGCTATTTGCTTTTATCATGAATTCAAAGCCTGCATCTAAAGTGGCCATTATTAATGCTGATAGCATTTCTTTTTATAAGTATTTTAATATAGCAAGCGCTAAGCCTAATAAAAAAGATATTAACCAATATAACTATCACGGCATCGATATAGCAGAAGCCAGTAAAACCATCAATGTTTATGACTTTTATCAATATTATCATCATCTTAAAGCAGATTCAGATCATACTCATTTTATTTTAGTAGGGGGCAGTGGTCTATATATAGACAGTATTTATTATAATTATAGTTTTTCAGATCAGTTTGATATGGATTATGACTATTCTGTTGATAACAATTTATTTTCAAATCTTCGTCGTCAAGAAGGCATACGCAGTAGAGGTTGGCATCATAATGTGGATAGGGTAAATGCATTACCCAAATCCATCGTAGGTCTTTGGCGTGATCAAATTAAAGATGAACACTTTATAGTGAATCGGTTTGAGCAAATGCTTAGTCTTGGAGCTTTAAATGAAGTAGAACATCTTTTGAGCTTATATGGAGCTGATAACAGCATCTTGCAGGCGGTAAACTATAGCTCTATAGTAAGCTTTATTATAAACAGTAAGAGTAGAGAGTGGTTATTAGAAGATATTATTAAGCAAAACAGAAAGTTGATAAAAAAACAACGTACTTGGTTTAATCGAAACCAAGATGTGCAGTGGACAGATGGTTTATCTGATATACCCAGTGATTTGCTGAATTAAAATAGCTTTATATTTAGCCAATGCATCATTAAAGCGTCTTATGATCTTACTCTTTCAATGTCATTAATACTCTAAACTATAGAATGAGATATAATAAATAGTAAATGTTACTAGAAATAATACTTGCTAAAATAATTATAAAGACATTAAATCTTCTAGGGAGTAGGGCCTCTTCTTTGCCGGGAAAAATACTTTACAGAATAGATAAAAGTATACTGAGAAAACTAGTTAAAGGACATTTTGAAAAGATTATACTTATTACTGGAACTAATGGTAAAACTACCACCACTAAGATAATCGCTAATTATTATAAAGATCTTAATCAAGATATAGTTTTCAATGACGGGGGATCCAATATTATCCAAGGGATTATATCTACATTAGTAAATAATATATCTATCAATGGATCTTATCAGGCTTCTATTCTAATACTAGAAATTGATGAAGCTACTTTAGCTCAAACTATTGATGATATAAATCCAACAGAAGTTGTTATTCTAAATCTGATGAGAGATCAACTAGATCGCTTTGCTGAAGTAGATATATTAGCTCAAAAAATCTTTAATTCTATTGATAATTTAAGCCAAAAGCCAAGCATTATATATAATGGTGATGACCCTATTCTGGAGAAGTATTTTGGAGGCTTTGATGATATTCAAAGCTTTGGTATTGCTAAGAATATTGATATATTTTATCATTCCGATAGAACTAGTGAACAAATATTAAGCCCAATTGATAATTTGCCCATAGCCTACAGTAAAAGATTTTTTTCAAACCTAGGGCATTATATTGATCAAAGTAAAAAATTTATGCGTAGTAATGTAGATGTTGAATTAGTTAATTATTCACCAAAGCTAATTAAGGTGATGGCAAAAGGTGTTGAATCTAGCCTGACTTTAGATAAAGAAAGTAAAAACTATAATATTTATAATTACTTAGCTGCCATAACTTTATTAAGTTCTTTAAATATCTTTGATCCAAAGCTTCTTGGCAAAGTTATTAATGGGCTGAATACTTTTGGTAGAGAAGAAATAATATACATAAATAACCATAAGACTACTTTATATTTAATCAAGAACCCTAATGGGGCCAATCAGCTAATGTATAGCTTGTTAAAAGATAATATAGAAAATATTATCATTAGTTTGTCTGATAATTTGGCTGATGGCAGAGACATATCTTGGATATGGGATACTGACTTTTCTTTACTAAGAAATCTTAATATATTTACCACTGGTAGCCGCAAAGAAGAACTATCTATGTGTTTATATTATCAAGGCATAGATAGTATTAATATTACTGATGTGGAAGATTTACTAAAAAAAAGCGGCCAAGAAGATTACGCTATCATCAGTACATATACTGGCATGCTTAAAATCCGAAAAGCATTAGTGGGGAGTAAAATATCATAATGGACACAACTATTAGTATTAATATTGCCCATTTATTTTCTGATAGTATGAATATTTATGGAGATTATGGTAATGTTATTAGCTTGATTACTATAGCTCAAGTCCTAGGGATAAAAGTGAAAGTCACTAATATTAATAATGCCAAGGAGTTAGACAATCTATTTTCTGATAATAACCATCATTTAATATTTATGGGTGGAGGACAAGACAATAATCAGCTTTATGTTTCTAATCAAATATTGCCTTATAGAGACAAAATCATGGAAAAAGTGCAAAACAACATGCCCATGCTTTTGATATGTGGGGCCTACCAAATATTTGGCCATAGCTTCTTGACCAACAATCAAGACAGCATTGATGGTCTAAATATACTTCCTATTATCACCAAAGCTAGTCTAAACAGAATGGTGGGCAATGTCATTATAAACAGCCCAGATTTTGGACTATGTTATGGGTTTGAGAACCATTCTGGTGAGACTTTTTTAATAGACTCGGTTAATGGTAAAGAATACAAACCTTTAGGCCAAGTCTTAATGGGTAGTGGCAATAATCATAAAGACAAACTAGAAGGGTTGGTATATAAAAATATTATTGCTTCTTATCTGCATGGCCCATTACTGCCCAAGAATCCAAATATATCACTCTATCTACTTAATGCTGCTCTTAATTATAAATATAAAAATAAATTTAATTATATATTGTCTGATATCAAAGATAGTGCTTTGCTAGATAAAATCGACACCGCAAGACGCATTGCTCATGGATTAAAGCATTAATAATAGATAAAGCACCATCAATCTAAAGAACAATTAATTCTTTTATTAAAGAATAACAATAATAAATAATTTGAACTCATAGAACATATATAGTAGTATACAAAATATTTTATAATCAGTTTTGTAGTATAATAACTTTATAATAAATCGTAGGAGGGTAAGTGTTTGAGCAACTATTTGGATCCAAAACAAGAGTTAAGCTATTAAATCTTTTCTATAATAATCCTGACCGACCTTTTTATGTTAGAGAAATTACTAGAAAGGTAGAAGAACAGATAAATTCTGTTCGTAGAGAATTACAAAACCTATTAAATATTGGTATAGTCAAATCTGTTGGCCATGGCAATAGGCTTTATTATGAGCTAAGTGATAAATATGAATTTTATCAAGAATTCTCATCTATTTTTACTAGAGCTAAATATTCTTCTAAGGTTATAAAAGAAGTAAATCAAATAGAGGATCCCTTATTAAAGGTAATCTCCACAGCTGGGACAGTACATATACTTATTCTGTGCGGAGTATTTGTAAAAAACAGTACACAGAGTGTAGATATGTTAATAGTTGGTCATCTAAACAAGACAAAACTAGCCCACTGCATCAGTGAAATAGAAAAGGACATGGATAGAGAATTGCGTTATAGTGTGATGACCCCAGAGGATTTTCAATATAGATATGATTTGAGTGAAAGATTCATTACCGACATTTTAGCCCTCAAGCACTTGGTTCTAAAGGATAGTACAGGACTTTTGCAGCCTTTGTCTGAACCTAGCTCTGATGCTACAATATCACTAGGTACTAGTGATAATATAAAGGACCAAAGTGGTGAAAAAGACGGAGAGCCCACAATATAATAGTAATTATAAAAAAGAATATAGTGACACTGGCCTTAATCATGCCAAGCATGTAACTATAAATATATCTTGGCAGACATTCGCCTTTGTATTGGCTGCCATTGCCGGGATATGGGTGTTGACAAAGATTGCCAGTATATTAATGCTACTGTTTGTGGCTGGAGTTTTGGCTACGGCTCTAGAGCCATCTGTGTCGGCTATAGTGCGTAAAGGCATTCCCAGACCCTTGGCTATAGCACTAATTTTTCTATTTATTTTGATTATTACCATACTTACTATTGCCTTGATAGTTCCGGCTGTATCTGATCAGATCAATACCCTGAGTAGTAACTGGAGTGGCATTAATGCTAATTTAACTAATCTTTTTTCAGATAAACCATATATGCAAGACATCATTAATGAGACAACAAGTAAAATATCCCAGATAGGGCCAAGTATATTCTCTAATATTGCCTCTACTTTAGTTGGGATTGTGTCTGGTATCTTTACTATTTTAACGGTTATGATATTAACTATTTATATCATCAGTGGAGGACGTAAAATAGCCAATGGCCTGGTGCGTTTTATCCCCAACCCCATTTACAGAAAGGAAGTTCTAGAGATAGCTACGCATATATCCATTAAGCTAGGAGCTTGGCTGAGAGGACAATTTATTCTATCTATCTTTATCTTTAGTTTTGTCTTTGTTGGATTATCTATTTTGAAGGTAGATTATGCCCTAACTCTAGCTTTAATAGCTGGAATCACTGAAGTTGTCCCTATGTTTGGGGCTTATTTAGGAGCAGTACCAGCTGTTTTGGTAGCTACAAATCAAAGTCCTACACTCGGACTAATCACCATGGCTTTATTTATAGTCATTCAACAGTTTGAAGGCAATGTTATTGTCCCTCAGGTGATGAAAAAAGCCTTAGGCCTGCCTCCACTAGCCATACTATTGGCCGTGATGATAGGAGGAAAGTTACTCGGTTTTACTGGTGTTCTTTTGGCTGCCCCAGTAGCAGCAGCGCTATCAGTGATCATAGAAGAAATAGATAGTCGATTTTTTGACATCAAGAGAGATGGTAATAATAAAATAAGACAATAGAGGCTTGATAGTGTTATGAGCTTAGATTTATCCCCTCGTCCTGGCGGAAGATCTGATATAGACCCAAATTCTTTAAATGATGCTTTTGATAGTGTGGTTTGTGAAATGTGCGGTAAAAGATGGGGGGTTCATAGCAGCACAAGCCATGATTTTATAGTCAGCAAAACCGACCAAGATATCGGATATGATTCACGAGGTGTGGGAAATGATTTGTCAGACCATGATCCATATGAAGATACTGTAAGTGGTTCTGATAAAGTGGACTATCCCGATAAAGCCGGCTTGGCTTTAACTGATATTAAGAAACTTATACTTAAAGCATTGTTTAGAAAAGCAGAGGCAGGTAATCTTCCTATTAAATCTCTAGGCTACTGTCCTAAGTGCGATAAGGTCGTGAGCATTGATATGGGTAATGGGCACAAATTACCCACTATACAGTCAGGTAATCTAGTTTCTTACTCAGGCCAGTGTAATGATGGGAGAGCGCATGCTACAGTAAATGTTGTAAGAGAGGATCTAGCAATAGAAGGTGCAGCATCTGATACACCTGATGATTTAATGAGTCATGACACTCGATCAGATCCAATAGATTCAACAAATCATGTTGATAGAGCTGATGGTCACAATAATCTCACTCAAGGTTTAGGATCAGGTTCACAGCCAGTAGGTAGGAAGCCAAGCGAATTGGGCCCTTCGGATTTAGCTACTGGGGACTGGAGGCTGGATTATAGTGATGGTTTATATTACCCAAAAGACTAATAATAAAACTATTTAATATAAGATTATTTTAAAAACAATAAATAGCCATTTTGACTTAAAGATTGTTATAATTTAAGGCATATGATTTATGCTTTTTTATCAGCACTACTGCAAGCTATTAGTTTAATTACAAATAAAATTGGTTTAAAGAGAAGAGAACTACATACGGCTGATTATGTAACTATGCTCTTTAGCCTACTGACATTGTGGGGATGGGTTGCTGTTCTGCTATTAAAGCCTAATCTAGATTTTAATAAGTATTTCAGCCACTTACCCTGGCTATTAGCCATTGTGATAACAGCTGCTGGGTGGAATTATATATATTTTCGTTCTATTAAACATGAAAAAGCATCTACTGTAGAAACACTGATGAATTTATCCATACCAGCCAGTATATTTGTTTCTTGGCTCTCTGGGAGTGAGGCATTTTCTTGGCTGAACTTAATTCTTTTGAGCCTAGGTATATATGTGCTTTTATCTAGTTTTAGAAAACAACATCATTTTGAACTAGATAAATATCTGACCAATCTTATACTAGCCATTATTCTATTGGCAGCAGAGAACACTTTGGTTCAAATTGCTTTAATTAATCATTACTTTGAGCCTATTGGCCTTTATGCCATCAGAACTACTTTGATGGCAGCTTTGTTTTGGGTAGTATTTCGTCCTGGTAAAATTGAGCTGTCTATTCAAGAAAAAATAGTATTACCAATTGTTTCTATCATTGGGGCAGCTTTGGTTATATTAAAATGGTTTAGTTTTGCTGCCACTGGAGTTGTTATTACTTCTTTAATTTGGTTCTTGATCCCTGTAATTGTATTTTTATTTTCGGTTATTTTCTTGAAAGAAAAGATCGAACGCAAGCATATTATTGCTGTTACTGTGCTACTAGCAATTTGTAGCATAGTATTCTTTTTAGATTAGGCTTTTTAATTTAACAAGATACCATTTAGAAAAATCTACAGTTTTTCTAGGGGTTTAATATAGTGATGTATTTTGTTTTTAATTGACAAGGGGTATACAATATAGGTATTAAAATAAGGAGTGTTGCTATGAAAAATAGTATTGTGCAACGAGAGGCTTATCAATTAACAGGATTAATCATCGCGCGAGGTGTGATGGCTATTATATTTGGTATTACGGCCTTAGTTTGGCCCGGACTGACATTAGTGTCTTTAGCAGTTATTACCGCCATATGGTTGCTTCTGAGCGGGGTTATGGGGGCTCTAAGTAGTGTATTCATGCGTAAAAATTATGAGCATTGGTTTTTGAAGTTAGTACTATCCCTGGTACAGCTTGGGGTTGGTTCCTATTTAGTACAAAGACCGATGGTTTCTATTAGTACTTTTGTTTTGGCTATTGGGTTTAGTTTTATTGTAGAAGGAGTTGTGGAAACAGTGCTTTCTTTGACTGACGAAACTAAAGAATCTGGAGGATTACGTGTCTTGGGTATGATTGGTGGCCTGTTAACAGTAGCTGGAGGTTTTCTAATATGGCGTTATCCAGTTAGTGGATCACTGGCCTTTGTTTGGGTGATGGGATTGCTAGCTCTTGTGACAGGAACCATGAGTGTATGGTTTGGCCTAGAGTCTCGTAATGAACTTAATAAGACCGATACCCTATAATTCTCATATAACTTGCCATACACCAAGTACTAAAACTATAATATAAAACTTTTTAACAGGTGGGTTGGCTGTAAAATAAGATATAATATAAGATATATTTAAGTATTTGGGGAGCGGGAAAAAGCTTATGATAGATTTTACTTGGCAAAATGACAGTTTACTGATGTCTGTAAAGGGGACCACTATTGCCCTAGACCCATTAGATAATAGAGGCAATGCTCAAGTTAAGCTATTTACTAACTATTTTGACAGCCTAGAACAGTCTTTAAAAGACCTGCTAGTCTTTAATACTCCTGGAGAATATGAGGTAGAAAATATTCTGATTACCGGTATAGCTAGTGATGATAACAATACTATATATACAGTTAATTCTGTCGGGGTTAGTGCACTTCTAATCACACAAGACGTATCAGATAATGTCATTAGCAGAATAGGTACTGTTGACATAGCTTTTATTGATTTGTATAAGTATAGTGATTTTGAAAATATTAGTAAGATGATCACCTCTATTGAAGCCAAAGTTGTTATTTGTGTGGGTGATGATAATCAGTTTGCTGGTTTAGAGAAAGAGTTAGGCTTTGTTGGAGAAAAGAGCCAAAGGATTAAATTACAATCCAAAGACTTACCAGAGTCTGGCGAACTACTTTATCATTTATATTAAATAAAACCTTACATTCTGCCATTAAAATTTTTGGTATTACATATATTATGTTTTTGTAAAAATTATCTAAAGATATACATCTACAATAATAGATATATCAAGTCCTTATATAAAAACTACCGTAAACAATAAGAGCATCTACCCTCAAAAAATACCTAAAAACTTTGTGTAGTTATTTTTAGGCTACTGCTTTTTTCTGTTTAGGAGTCAGCTTTTCTTTTTTTACTCTATTTTTAGGTCTTTTGGGAGCTAAGTCTTGTTCTTGTAAGGCTAATCTTGCTTCATTAGCTTTTAATACTTCTCTATTGAATTTGTTTAGAGTTCGGATAGTAGAAGCAGCCAGCTTTAGGCGAACCTTCTGACCATCTATTATCAGGGTTTTGATTTGCAGATTTGGTTTCCAGACTCTTTTAGTATGACGCATAGAGTGAGATACTCTATTCCCATACATTTTGCCCTTACCAGTTAGATCACACCTTTGCATATGACTAGTATTCTAACATATCATATTGACTATTGGCAACCCTAAGATATATACTGCTTATATATATCAATTAAGTTTGATGCATAATAAAAATATAAAGAGAAAGGGTTTGATAATGCCTACTAAGAGCACAAAATCAGTATCTAATAAAAATGCCAAGTCTAGTAAAAAGGTTAATGCTACTGCCTTAAGCAGTTTGTCTGTCTCTAATGCAGAAACCATTATCCCCACAGGCATATTTCTCTTCATGTCCCTATTGGTAGTAATACTACTTATAGTTGGCTTTGTGGCTATATTTTAGTTTAATAACCACTACATAATCCTTATCTCATAATCTTATACAACAATTCTATCTATTTTTGTTATGATATAAACATATGAACATAGTAGATATAGCAATATATATAGTAATGCTACTGATGTCTATGGTAGTGCATGAATATAGCCATGGGTGGGTTAGCTATAGATTAGGGGACCCAACTGCGTATAGAGAAGGAAGATTGAGCCTAAATCCACTTAAACATATGGATGGATTGACTACCTTAGCCTTGCCTTTACTGCTAATCATTACCAGGTCTCCAGTTGTATTTTGGGCCGCCAAGCCTGTTCCAATAAATGTGAATATGCTTAAGGGAGGTAATAGATCTATGGCATTAGTGGCTTTAGTTGGACCTCTTAGTAATTTAATTATGGCTATGATTGCTGGTATTTTTATTAAAACTACTTTTATTCCTGCAGACATAGAGTCTATTCTAAGGTTTTTTGTTACTATAAATATTAGTTTCTTTATTTTTAATATGATTCCGTTCCCGCCCCTAGATGGGTCTAGAGTTATATTTCCATTGTTACCGGCAGCTGGCAAAGAACTATTTTATAGAATTGAAAGCTTTGGGCTGGCCGGATTCTTTGTACTGCTATTGCTCACATATAATTTTCTATCATCATATATGTATCAAGCCACTAGTTTAATCTATAAATTACTAACATAATACTGCTATAATATAGCATATATAGTACCTTGATTTTAAGGTTTGTAAATCGGGTTCGGGTAATAAGCAAGCAGCTCTTGTGATATCTTTCTGGATATCATAAATTAAGGGAGGATAATATTATCTTTATGGTTTTTTATAAATTGTATTGATTGCATTCACCCACGTATATTTTCGCGGAAAATATTAAGGAGCATTTATGGCTATGCTATAAATCTTGTTTTGTTATCCGAATTTGGTTTATGCATCAGGGTATGGCGCAGTTGGTAGCGCGCAGGGCTGGGGGTCCTGAGGTCGGAGGTTCAAGTCCTCTTACCCTGACCATTTTTTTGACTAATATATTCTGCTTTGACTAATATATTCTGCCTTAGAAGTTTATGGGCACGAGTAGCAAAGAGGCCATAAATCAAAATCATTTTTATTTTATTCTGTAATATCTATATAATAATCAACATTGTCTTCAAAAAAATCAAAGACTTCTTTTATAGATATATCTTTGCCTTGACCGAAGTTCTTAATGCGTACTAGCACCAAAGAATCATATGATTGCATTAGCTCATATAGCCATTTTTTACCAATGTCACCCTTTAATTTTTCTAGCTCTAAATATAGGGTATTATCCTTTAAGGGTATATAATTCTTGCCTTGCAACAATTGATTGTTAGCTATAAGACTTTGGTCGTCGGATGAAGTACAGTAGTATTCCCAGTAAGTTTTCGAATATATTTTATTAATTTTTTTACCAAGACTAGTTAGTTCTGCCATAGCTTTTTTATTGCTGTTAAGAATTAGGTAAAAATTATGAGTAGTGACGGCTACTCCGATGGCATTATTCTTGATTTCTCTTTTTATACTTCGAATATTGTTACATAAGTAGTATCTTGGAATTAATTTACTATAATACCCTTCATGGCTGAGCTTAAGAAGCTTATTCCATCTCCCTCTATTGTAAGATCCTAGCCTATAGCTGCTTGGCAATACTCTATGACAAGGGATATCTGGGTCAAAATTATTTTTTAGTATATTACCTACGGTCCTATAGGCCTTGCTGTGTCCAGATAGATTGGCTACCTGACTATATGTGAGTACTTGGCCTGAGGGGATAGACTTTACTGTCTTAATGATATCTTGATAGAACTTACTATTACTGCTCACTGCTTATCCTCCTACAGTTGTTGTGGTCTTATATATAGATAAATATTTATGCCATTAGATTCAAATGTTTTTTCTTTTATAAATCCCATTTGCAATAGTTTACTACTGACTATTTCATGATTCACTTCTTGCTGATATATAAAATAATCAATTTTAAGACCGTCTATTTTTTCTGGCCAATATTGATCTGTTAATGTATCAACACTGCCCATATTTTTTACATATGAATCTGCCCATATTTCCAGTCCACTACTAGGCTCAAGATTACTAGCACCAGCAGCCGCCTCTTGAGCCGAGCTTTTGATCATATTCTCATTTTGCCAAAAACTATTATTAGCAGATGTATATGGGCTTTTGTAGCGTTCAAAGTTTAGGCCTACGCTATTTAATCTGATCATAATCAACGCTAATACAGTAACAATCCAGCTGTATTGTGGATTGAGAAAAATTATATTTAGAGCATAGAATATAGTTATCACAGACAGGCTAGATATTAAATAAAAATGTCTTATTTCTACATAATTCATGGCATACAAGATAATGAATAAAAGGGCTATTATGTATATTTCTATTAAATATTTAATATTTTTATCTCTATAATAAGCAGCTCTAGCTATTAATACTGCCAACACCACAATGGATAGCAAGAATAGATATGCCCCCAATGCAACTACATTAGAAATAAAATTAGGACTTTGATTAAGATTATCATTAAGATTAGTAATTTTCGTTTTTAATATTTCCAGCACAGAAGAATTGTTTTTGGTCAAAGTCATGGTGCTAGGGTCATCCCAATTTGAAAAATAATTATAACTATTTAATGATTGCAACTTTTTGCTGGATAATGGATGAAGGTCATTGACCTTATCAGCTCGCCCCAGCTGATTATTGAATCTGATCAGAGGTAAGGGGTGCCATTGATTGTACTTTACTATAAAAACACTAGAGAATATAGCACCAATAGCAACAATCTGAATTATTAATTCAATATGACCTTTAATGGCATTAGTACCAACTATTTCTCTGAATTTAAGGTGAGGTTTAAGCCAAAATTTTATAGCTAATTTAGCTATCAGATATATCACTATAGCTATAAATGCTATTTGATCACTACAAAAAATACAAAGAGCTAGTAGCAGTAAAGATGTTTTCTTATTTACAAAATCATGCTCATATATAGCACTAGACCACTTATCATATTGTAAATAAAAGAAAATTATTAAAGCTGAGAGGATTAGATCTGGGCTGATGATACTGGTTTTGATAATTTTGGCAATTATAAAAGATATTAGTATAGTAAATAATATTTGAATATTTAAATTGAATTTAAGTTTTTTGACCAAAAATATAAGACTGTATATAAATATAGTTCCACTTAATTGATAGCTTAAAAGCAATGCCGTTTCTATATCAACATGAGTTATTTTATGAATAATAATAGATGTAGGGATGAGAATATTTCCCCAAACCCCATTAAAAATAGAGCTAATATTGCCCGTTAATAGAGCTTTGATCATATCAACCTGGGCTACAGCATTTGGGTTTAAAAAGGTGGGTTGTTTGTATGTTAAAAGTATCAGCCAAGTAGCAATGGGGGTGATTAGAATAATTATATTTAAAAAATATATACTGGCCTTGTTAACATTTCCTTGCCTAAGCCTATTCATAATAGACGATGATGGGGGGACGGGGCTATTCATATTTATATTTTAGCCTTACTAAGTATCAAAATATAAATTCTTATGTTTTTAAACTAAGTTTTTTTTATTGGATACGCATAATGTATCCGACGGCAATACCTATTAATGTACAGACCCCACCTACAATTAATGTCTCCAAACCACTACGTACTTTATTTTTAATTCCTAGTCTTTTAGCTTTAAAATACCCCACACTATATAGGGCCACAAAGGCTATGGCAATACTCACAAGCCCAGCCATTTCATTGGATAGCCATAAATAGGGGATAGTTACAATTAATCCAGCTGCGATATAAGACAGCAGCATCACGGCACTACTTTTTAATAAAGTAGATTTATTAGTTTTTTCCAGAGCTTCTTCCACTGATTTTTCACTTAAATATTCTCCAGCTGCCATGGAAGCTGCCTCTACAGCTATGAGCACTAAGGCCGATAATAAAATTATCTTTTTATTTTGGCTTCCTACAGCTACTCCGATCAATGTTCCGGTAGTAGATACCAATCCATCTTCCAACCCAAATATTAATGATCTTAATAGGGCAATATTTTTATCATTTCTTATCATATAATATTTATTATATTAAATTGTTATTTAATTTAAAGTGCCAATGGCAAAGGCAGATAACATACTTTCAGCCTTACTAGAATGTACTCTTCCTCCTTCTAGCCCTTCTAAAAATGGGCCAGTTATATCTTGGCCACAGAATGGCGCTATGACATTGCCTCCTGGATGCTTATTGGGGTTTGAAACATATTCAGTGACGTCATATACTTTGGATTGATTACTGGTGGTTAGTATTGCCCAGCAATCACTTTGAGTATTGTGCTTGGCCACCTCTTGCTGATTATATTGACCACTACTACTAGTATTTTCGGTTCCGCTACTGTTACTACTATTACTGCTGCTCTGGTTGGTATTATTATTGTTTGAGCTGACATTGCTGCTGTTTTGTTTGGTTGTCATGGATTTTATTATCACATAACCTATAATTATCCCTACCGCTACTACCGTAATAGATATATAATCTTTTATTTTCATTTAACGTGATAATCCTTGTTTAATTACTTATATTCTATCATTTCACCTATAGCCATTAAAGCTTTAGGAGGATTATAAAGCTTGCTATAATATAACTATGAATTTACTGGCAAAGCTTTTGGTCCCCAAAGAAGATAAATTTTTATTTATAAAGAGTAGTATTGGTCCCGATGCTCAAGATATATCTGTAGATCTACCTACCGCTACATTGCCTAGTGATAGCGTAAATGCCATTAGGCAGAGCTTGGCCTTGGCATTAAATCAAGAAAAAGCCGTATTTGAGATCAGAGAAAGACTTTTTTGGTGGCAATATAGGGCCCAAGAAGGAGGATATCACTTCGGTCCTCATAATATGGAAATATGGGTTTATGA
>CAYZIP010000002.1:26328-30994 GCA_964478695.1 uncultured Candidatus Saccharibacteria bacterium | reverse complement strand
CTATCAATTCTATATATTGGATTAAGTATGGCGTAATATAAGGTATATGCAGACTAGAAAAAATATTTGGCAGGATTTAAAAGATAAAGGTAGACCTATCAGGATTTTAGCTCCTATGGAAGATGTGACCGATCATCCTTTTCGTCTTTTAATATCAAGCCTAGCCCCACCAGACTTATTCTTTACAGAATTTATGTCAGTAGAGGGTTATGATAGCTTAGGTGGAAGATCTCGTGTTGCTCGCAGATTGGTAAAAAACGATCAAGATAGTCCTATTATCGCTCAAATTTGGGGACTAGATGAAGGAGCTTTTTATAGAACAGCTCAAGATTTAAGCAAGATGGGCTTTGATGGTATAGATCTCAACCTAGGTTGTCCGATTAAAAAGATTATTAAAAAAGGTGCTTGTTCTGCAATGATAGGCAGCAGTGACAAGGTTAGATCTATTATAGACAGTATTAGATCAGGAGCGCCGCATTTACCCATATCCATCAAGACTAGAATTGGTATCGATGACTATAGTTTAAGTGACTGGATTAGCTTTTTACCCACCCTGGATATAGATGCTGTGACATTGCACTTAAGGACTCAAAAACAGCTATCTATAGGGCCAGCCCACTGGGAATATATGTCCGAGATAGTCTCTACTATGAAAAAGATCAACCCTAACCTTATTATTATTGGAAATGGAGATATTTCTTCGGTCAAGCATTTAAATAGTCTAGCATTAGAGAATGGTATGGATGGGGGGATGATAGGTCGAGCTATATTTTTGAATCCTTTTATATTTAGCTCAAACCCAGAGCAGTGGCAATCTCTCTCGGGAACAGAGCGCCTAAAGATATTGATTAAACACGTAGACTTATATGATCAGGTCTATGGTAATAGTCATGGTAGTGGGGGATGGAATAGGCTTAAAAGATTTTTTAAAATATATATTAATGACTTCGCTGGAGCAGCAGAGATCAGATCAGAATTAATGAAAACTAATAATATTGATGACTTTAAGCGCTTATTAAAAAAGATAAAAATTTGATTATTATTTTTAATAAAGGTTTAAATGTGTAGGGTCCTCCCCCCGGATCCTAAAGGTCCGGAGGGAGGAAAGATATGCAAGCTACTCGCTAGCTTGTGCGGCGGCTTGTGCGGGGACTTGCCCTGTGACCCCCCTTCCTTCTTATGGTCATGCCCCCATGACCATAACCACCGGACTGCGTTGCCTGGGGGGAGCCATGGCTCCCCCCAGGCACATTCTTTTCCGTGGAGTTTCTTACCTCCACGACTAGCTCTCCTCCCTCGAGAGCATAACAGCAAGCATACTCCAACATTATTATACTTACCCCCAATTGCAGCCCTTCGGAACCTTTCCGAAGTTGTTTACTATGATATACTAAATCTCTGATAATATCAAGCTATTGTATTT
The DNA here is from genome assembly GCA_964478695.1 of uncultured Candidatus Saccharibacteria bacterium. Classification (GTDB taxonomy): domain Bacteria; phylum Patescibacteriota; class Saccharimonadia; order JAGOAT01; family CAYZIP01; genus CAYZIP01. The sequence continues at coordinate 29,571 of CAYZIP010000002.1, read as the reverse complement.
TTATCATAAATATGATATTATTTAACTTAAATTTAAAGAGCGTTAAGCCTATATGCAAGAATTTAGTAAATTTCCATCTAATTCAGACCAAGGAGGGGAGACCCTCTATAATAGAGCTCCAGAGGCCCCTAGTAGTCAAGCTGATACTCATCCTCGTCCAGACATAGAAGCCTTAAGGAGAGGTATTCGCGACAAGTATCTTAACCTGGCTGGTGATGCTCATAAACCACCACACGTATCTGGTGATGTTGTTGTTACTGGATCTGATGCTGCTGCGGGTATTATTCAGCCATTCGGTCAAATTGCTCCTACGCATGCAGAAATTGCGCTTGCTACTCGGCGCGCCCTTGATAATCCAGTAGATTATGCCGTTAAGAGAGCAGCTTAGGCCTTAAATTATTGCCATCTTGTTATGATATAGATATTCTTAAAGCTTAATATATATTGCATTATAGTTTTCTCTTGCCATAGGCGTGCTAAAATATGCTTATGCTTATTATTAGTTTCTTTGGTTGGTGGTACTTAGAGGGATGGAAATATTTATTAGATAAATTTAAAGCCATCATTTCTTCCCTTACTTCTGTTTTTTCTATTCCTATCATTATTAAGACATTATTTTCTCCCTGGAAGAGAATTACGCACAGCTATAGTGGCAAAATTGCTATAGATATACGCATTTTATTTGACAATCTTTTTTCTCGTTGGATAGGGATGAATATACGCATTATATTCTTGATCACATATGCCTTACTATCCATTCTGCTATTTGCCTTTTTGATTTTATCTCTTCTACTGTGGCCAATATTACCCTTAATGCCTATAATAATTTTATTTTTAGGAGTAATTTATGCTTAGCCTAAGTCCAGAATTTAGTAAATACCAAGCTCTCCATAAACTAAAAATACAATTGTCAAAGTTGATGATTATTTTAAAATTAAGTTTGAGTATTTTAATTATCACAGCTATAGCTTTATTCTTTTTTGATCAAAAGGTCCTAGCTTCTGTAGTATTATCAATATTCTTTATCATATTACCAATAGCTATATGGTATTATTTGGGACTTAGTATCGATATATTTTGGATTAGAGATAATAACAATAATACCTACCTAGATACTCTCCTCCCCCCAGCAGTAGCTTATGAGCTGACCGAGGCTAGCTCATTTTCTTTATGGGAGTCCATTAAAAAATCTTGGCAATACGTCTTTTATTGCAATCACCTGATGATCCCACCACATACCTTGGATCCACTAATAGCTGGCTCAAATTTAGAACAGTGGATTGGTGCGGCCACCAATATTCCTAATGGCTATAAAATCAACAATCAGCTCTCGATATCTCTGCTATTAGAAGCAGCCGTATCTAGGAATGACCTTGCCTCTGAATATTTACTAGCCTTAGATATTAATAATGAAGATTCTAAAGCAGTGGCTCAATGGCTAAGGTATATAGAGGAGGAAATGGAGAATGATAAAAATAAAAGCTTTGTTAATGGTTTGGCTAAAGATTGGACGGCTGGCTATACCCCTATATTAAATCACTTTGCTTATAATATCTCTGATAATATACCATCTAATATGGTCAAAAATGCTTATTATGACGAGAATATACAGTACTTAATACCAAAGTTATCTGAATCAGAATCAAAGGCTATAGCAGTTGTGGCCCCGAATGGAGCTGGTAAATCTAGTTTAGCTTACAATCTGGCCAGTGTTCTGAAAAGCGACAAACCTTTGATGTCAATGAGCGCTTCCATCCACTATGCTAAAGTTTTTGTTCTAAGCTCTAGTGCTATTATTTCAGAAGGCCAGAAATATGGCTTTGAAAAACTAATTACAAATATTTTTAGTGAAATATCTAGGGCTGGTAAAATTATTGTCTTTATGGATAATGCTGAACTGTTTTTCCAAGATGGTTTGGGAGCTATTAATATATACAATATATTATTGCCAATTTTAGAGTCTAAGAGATTTAAAATCATTATGACCCTAGATCCAGTTAGTTGGCAGAAGATGAGCGTTTCCAACCCTAATATTAGCAGCAATATTATGCGCTATGATCTGGCTGCTATGCCCAAAGAGCAGATATATAAGCAGCTATTTAGACAAGCCTCAAATTTAGAACATAATAGTGGGAAAGTCTTGATTACTTATAAAGCTATTAAAGCTAGCCTGGAGTTAAGTGACAGATATTTACTATCCAGTGGGCAGGCACAGCCTGGGCTGTCTATAGACCTATTAAAATCATCCATATCAATGGCTAAACCACTTAATCAAAATATTAAAATTCTGGATGACGATGGTGTGGTGACTAGCTTAGAAGGCCAAACTAGAGTAAAGGTAGAAAGGGTTAGCAGTCAGGATCAAAAAAATAAACTCCTGCATTTAGAGGATTTAATACATACCAGAATGGTCAATCAAGTCAGAGCTGTTAAGGTAGTGGCAGATGCCTTGCGCCGATCAGCTACTGCCCTCAGGTCAAACAAAAAACCCATAGGCAGCTTTCTGTTTTTGGGTCCCACTGGGGTTGGTAAGACAGAGCTGGCCAGAAGTTTGGCTGATAAATATTTTGGTGATGAATCTATGATGATTCGACTAGATATGAGTGAATATCAAAATTCTTTTGATTTAACCAGAATATTATCCAGAGGCAATGGCCATAGCTTCTTGGATCAGCTTAGTGAAAAACCTCATAGTGTCATTGTTTTTGATGAAATAGAAAAGGCTAGTCCAGATATTTTAAACATACTCCTGCAAATATTAGAAGAAGGAATGCTAACAGATAGTGGTGGGGGTAAGAATTATTTCACAGAAACTATTATTATAGCTACTAGTAATGCTGGAGATAATGAGATTAGGTCAGAAATAGAGAAAGGGCATAGTTTGGAGGAATTTGAATCAGAGTTTATCAATCATCTAATAGATTCGCGCTATTTTAGGCCAGAGCTGTTGAATAGATTTGATGATATTGTTTTATTCAGACCACTTAATACAGGAGAGCTGAAGCAAATAGCCGGTATTATTATTGCCAATATTAACAAAAATTTGGCTAAACAAAACCTATCTTTGACTATAAGTGATGCCGGGCTAGATTATTTAGTTAGCATTGGTTATGATCCACGCTTAGGTTCTAGGCCACTTCGTAGAGCCATTTCTGCCAGGGTAGAGAATAAGATTAGTCAAATGGTTTTAAGTGGGCAGACTCGTTCAGGGATGAATTTGCATTTAGACGAACCAGATTTACA
>CAYZIP010000002.1:21966-26228 GCA_964478695.1 uncultured Candidatus Saccharibacteria bacterium | reverse complement strand
GCTAGCAAGAAGCTAAATCTGGCTGCTTTTTCTCTACTTAGTCCCAGGCTTTGGGCCGAGAGCATAGTAGCTCCAGAGCGAGATATGCCTGGGATTAAGGCAGCTGCTTGAGCTAGTCCTATCACCATAGATTTTTTGATATTATTCTCACTTCTGTTTTTATCCTCTTTAGAGCCCAGAACTATCATTAGTAGTCCTACCCATATTAAATTAAAAGCTATAATCAAAATAAAATAAGAGCTTTGATGAAAATATACATCTATCTTATCTTTAAAAAAGAATCCGGCTATCAAGGCGGGTATAGTAGCTAGGGCAATATATATTAAAGTCTTGTCTTTGTTTAATAACATCTTGTACCAATCTTTGGCAAAGAATATTATTAAGGCTAGTGTGGATCCTAGATGTAGACTAACGTCAAATATTAATCCAGGATCTTGATAGTTAAATAACCAAGGGACAAGGGCTAAGTGAGCAGAAGAAGATACTGGTAAAAACTCAGTTAAGGCCTGAATAATAGATAGAATAATTTTTATAAACATCATTTAATATTGTAAACTATAATCATTTTCAAAACAAAATAGCCACATCTTAATTCTTAAGATGTGGCTATTTTGGAAAATTAAAAAACTTTTAAATTATAAACAATAAATTCTATATTAGGGACAGGCTCCTCTCCACGATGGAGAGGAGCCTGAACTCTCTAGCGTCAGACTAAGACCCTGCTGACGCTAGATAAACACTCCACCCTCTTTGAGGTTGGGGACCGCTGGGGGAGGGTGAAGTGTCTTTTTTGATGCTCAATCCTTTGATTTTCAAAGGAGAGCAAGAAATTGGCAGTGGTAAGGTGGCTATTTTACAAGCTCGGAGCTATTATAGACACAGCGACTTTCGCTGTGTCTCCATAGAACAACGGCTTTTGTTGGCTGTTTCCTCCTCTCTACGAACTTATTCTTGCAACCTTTCCACTGCCTGTAAGAGCAAGATGCTTAAGCTGGCCTCTTTCCAGCCAGAAATGAAAGCAGAGATCAGGGCCCGTTTTACCCCCCCCAGCTTTTATCACTTCTGACCTCGTTTGAGGGCCGTAGCCTTACATACTTGCTCTAACAAAAATGTTGAGCGCCTCCTTCTCCTCGGCTCTCACGGGGTCTGTCCCCTAAAGCAGCCTTTGGGTTGGTCTTTCGTCTAAGACTCTCAAGCGGAGAGAGAATCTTAAAAGAGGACGTTCCTCAAAACGAGAGACCATCCTTGGATCTGCTTTGAAAAAAACAGACCCCAAAGAAGAGCTTCGGCCCAAACGAGCGCTCAACAAATCTTTAAACCTTTCAAAGATCTTGTCCACCTCTAGGTCTTCAGGGAGCTTGTTTTGCTCTACCCCTGACCTATTACAGACTTAGCTTTAGTGTATAATATAGTTATGCCGATTGCAATACCAAAAATAGAAAAAGATGACATTGTTTTTTTTGCCGATGGGGGCAGTAGGGGCAATCCTGGTCCAGCTGCTTCTGGAGTAGTTATTACTAAATATATATATACTCAACCCACTTTTATCAATGATTTATCTGAAAATAATTTAGATATTATTTCCTCACATCACCGCTATTTAGGGCATACTACCAATAATCAAGCTGAATATGATGCTTTACTTTTGGCCCTAGAGCAGATTAAAGCTATAGATTTGCCATCAAATCAATCCAAAGTATTTGCTTTAATGGATAGCTTGCTGGTCGTATCGCAGATAACAGGGCAGTGGAAAGTTAAGGATGCTTTGATTAGAGAAAAATTTAATATTCTCCAAGACTTTATCAAGAAATTGTCCTGGACAGACAGGCTATTTTTTGCCCATATCCCTAGAAATAGGAATAGCCTAGCTGATACACAGGTTAATATATGCCTAGATAATCGCTAGCTTTTAGCCAATACCATTATTGTGTTAGTATAAAAGTATATGAAGTCCAAAAAAGTTCTACTAGTAGAAGATAATGAATTGCTGCGAACAATGTATCAGACCAAGCTCTCCCGCAGTGGTCTTGAAGTATTTGTGGCCAAGGACGGGGGAGAGGCTATATCTTTTTTAAAGGACCACATAGTAACCATTATATTGTTAGATATTATGATGCCAGATATCAATGGGGTAGAGGTGCTAAAAAGCATTAGGCTTGATAAGAATAATATTAATCACAAATCTAAAGTTTTTGTTTTAAGTAATTTAAACAACCAAGCCTTAATGGATGAAATAGTGTCTTTGGGTATACAGGAATTTATTACTAAAGCTGACATGACTCCATCTCAAGTACTGGAGCGTATAGCCCCTCACTTTGCCTAAAAAAATTCTTTACGATTACATGAATCTAACAGCTATTAGAGGATAAATATAAGCTATAGGTATTCTAATATGTTCGATATAGAAAAATATAATTTTAACTTAGATAAAAAATTTATTCGAACCCATCCTTTAGCTGTGGCCGATGAAGTGAAGCTACTGATTTATAATACCAGTCATGGGATTATTACTCATGAACACTTTTTTAATCTTTCCAATTATTTATCAAATAGATATTCTATATACAGAAATACCACCAAGGTTACTCCGGCCAGAATAATGGCTCATAGTGTTGCTAGGAACAAAAAAGTAGAGCTCTTATTGATGACCAATGAACGTTTTGAATCTGGTAGTATTAGAGCCATGGTTAATACCAGAGTTGATCTTGGAGATGAGCTAATTATTGTTAATAGCCTGCAAGGGTTTAGCTTAAAAAATATTTATAAATTCAAGGCTATAGAGCAAAATAAAAGCATCTTTACTTTTAAGCATATCTACAGCCACCAAGAAATATTGGATCTATTATATGCCCTAGGTAGTACCCCATTGCCAAAATATATTACTAAAATCTCTGATAATATGTCAGAAGATCAGAAACGTATGGAGTATAATAGTATCTTTGCTGCACTGGATGGTTCTATAGCAGCTCCTACAGCCTCTTTGCACTTTACTCCCAGGGTGATTGATTCGCTTTTATCTAAAGACATTCAAATCTTTGATATTAATTTAAACATTGGGCTAGGGACATTCGCCCCAATTGATGAGGCTAATTTTATACATAAAAAATTACATCAAGAATATTATTTTATACCAGAAAAAACTGCTCAGTCTCTAGGTTCAAATAACTTAAAACTAGCTATTGGAACTACTACTGTTAGGGCTCTAGAGTCTTGGTATAATAGTAAAATTAGCAACACTTGGCTCGATACAGACATCTTTATTTTTGATAATTATAAATTTAAATATACAGATGCTTTATTGACAAATTTTCATCTACCTAAAAGCAGCTTGATGTGTTTGGTAGACTCTTTTTTAAAATACAAAAAAGCCCCACATAATATAATTGACTTATATCAAGAGGCCATAGATAATAATTATTATTTCTATAGTTTTGGTGATGCTATGCTCATTATATGATATCTGCAACCTCAAACTTAACTTCAAATATCAAAGGCTTTTATTTGCCTAGGTTAAATATAAATACTTCTCAAGATGAATATCGCCCTGGTTCTTTGAGTATAATTCTTCCTGGATTCTTGGATAGCTGCTTACATAGACATATTGTAGATTTGGCCACAAAATTATCTATTAAAAGTGATGTTATTTCTTTTGATCCTCCAGGAACATGGAGCAGTGGATGGAGCGACAAAGATTATCAAGCCCAAAACTATATCAAGCAAGCACTTGCGCTAATACAGAAATATGGAGCCAATAAGTCTATTAATATTATTGGGCATAGTTTAGGAGGCCAAATGGCCATATCTATTTATAGGCATCTGTATCAAGAGCTGCAATCCAACATTAAACATATGGTCATAATTGAAACTCCTGGGGTTATACCAAAGATTACTAAAGCACTTTATAGCTTATCTCCCGACAGATATTTTACTAGAATCAATCCTAGTACTGGAGAAAAAGAAGTACATAAACAAGGTTTTAGCTTTATCTATGATATGAGCAAAATTGCCAAAGACAATCTTTCTGCCATCAAAACTATTAATTGTAAAAAACTTTTTATAGCTGGGAGTTTAGACAAACAGGTTTCTCCTGATAAAGTTAAACTTCTATTTAACAATGCTACACAAAATAAAAGCTATCAACTTTTGCCTATTCATCACAATTATCTTAAATATCCTAATGAGCTAGAATTGGTAGCAGTGGCAGTAATTGATTTTCTAAGATAACAAAATTTTATTACCTAAAGTTTTGATGGTCATTTCAT
>CAYZIP010000002.1:0-21866 GCA_964478695.1 uncultured Candidatus Saccharibacteria bacterium | reverse complement strand
GTCTGGCTATATAAAAAGTAGAGTTAACCCACAAGTTAGTAGTACTATTGTTCTAAATATAGAGCATGGTTTTGACCATTGGCTACAAGGATTAAAACAAAAAACTAGATACAATATCAATTTAGCTAGGAGAAAAGGAGTAGAGATTCGCTTGGCAGAGCCAAGCAAAGAAAATATAGATGTAGCTTATGATCTTATGAAATCTATGCAGATTAAAAAAGGGACTTTTCTACGACCCAAGAGATATTTTTCCTCACTATATCAGCATTTTACTCAGGCTGGACTTGGTAGCTTGCTGATAGCCTATTATCAAGGGGTTCCTTTGGCTATGGAATTTGTATGTCATTTTGGCAACTATAGCTGCTATAAAGATGGTGCTTCGCAGGACAAATTTCGAAATTTGATGCCATCATATTTGATTCAAGCAGAAGCCGTGAAGCTATCTAGCGCAAAAGGTTGCAAATATTACGATATGTCTGGCTCTGTTCCTAGGAATGATATAAACAATAGTAGCCATGGTTTTTATGGTATTACGAAATTTAAAACTAACTTTAGTACGGATATAATAGAATATATAGGATGTTATGATTTTGCTTTAAATCCTAAGAAAAAGATGTTATGGGATAGGGCTGAGAGATACTATTTAAAGCTATACCAAAGATTTAAAAAAGACCTATTTTGGTAAAATTTATATTTTTAAGTAAAGTAAATTAAGATGAAAATAAGTCAACAATACAGCAACTGGATTAGCAATTGCCCCATTCAAGACCAAGGTTTTGGACAGTCAAAATTTTATCATGGTGATGGTTTTTCCTGTAGATACATAGAGAAAAAAAAATATATGTTTAGACAAATATATATTGTATATGGCCCAAATATTAAAGATATGGATGGATTTAATAATTTTCTATCTTGGCTAGATGGTTTTAGATTTACTTTGATCAAGATAGACTTATATAAAATATTTTTTGATATAGCTGAAGGTAAAATAATTGATTTATTAACCAGTAGGGGATTTAAAAAAGATAATTATTGGCAAGAAGATAAGACATTATTAATTTATAAAGATGATTATAGTCCTAATTCTAGGTCCTTAAAATATGTCAGAAGTGTAGAGAGAAAATATGACATCGAAATACTATCAAAAGATAATGTAGATCAAGACTTGCTCCAGGATTGTTTTGATATACATAATAGTTCATGTATACAAAAAGGATACTCTCTTAAGAGTAGTCTAGCTTACTTTAATCATATTATTTTTAATCAATCAGGATATTTGGCTGTGGCTAAAGATAAGGAGTCTGGACAAATAGAAGGGTTTATTTTATCTGACGTGCGAACAATCAGCTATAAATCTAAACATTTAAAATTAATGTACTTGATCTTCACGGCTATGACCCAGAAGGGGAGAGAAGATCATGTTGGTTTTGGTTTTACTCATAGGATGATTGAGTTTGGCTTTAATAAAGAGCAAGTTAATTTTATTGATTTTTTGGGGCTTGGTGGATCTCATGGTATTTTTAAAACTAAATTTAGTAGTAATGATGTAGTTCTTTCTGGAAGTTATCAAAAAATTCAATTTTTTTAAACATACTTTAAACATAAAAGAGATATTATATTAATATATGACTTTTAAATATAATCAAAAACATTTTTTACAGTCTTCTAGCTGGGCTAACTTTCAGGAAGCTTTGAATAAAGAAGTATTAATCGCTAAGGGAGATGGCTGGTCTTATCAAGCTATAATTAATCAATATAGATATATGACAGAGCTATATGTTCCCTATGGCCCTTGGGCCCAGGACCAAGGCAAGCTTTCTAGTGCTCTTAAAGACCTAATAGAACTAGGGCAATCAAAAAAAGCTTCTTATATTAGAATTGAGCCTAATGCCGCATTGGTTAGTTCTGATATTTTTAGAAAAATAGAGAATAGTTTCAAATGTATTATCACGAAAAGCCCCAGACAAGTACAGCCGAACTATACCAGTATTATCGACCTTAGTGTCAGCGAAGAACAAATTGTGGCTAATATGAATCCTTCTACTAGAAATTTACATAGAAATTTTTACAAGAAAGGGTTTATTTTTTATGAAAGCTTGGACTATAAAGATATTAATTATATAGTTGAGATGTTAAAAAATACAAAAACCAATCAAGCCATCTTCCATAGCTTAGACTATATGACTAGGCAAGCTAAGAACTTGATGGAATCCGGCGGAGCCAAAATATTTTTTATAAAGGATGACAAAGGTGAGATCTTTTCTGGTAGTATGATTTTTACTAGCAAAGATACTTGGTATTTGGCCCATGCCAGTAGTAGCTCCAGAGGCAAATCTCTACACTTAAACCAGCCCTTGATTAGCAGTATCATCATCCAGGCCAAACAAGCCAATGCCAAGTATTTTGATCTATATGGAGTAGCCGATCCAGATGATCCAAAAGATAGGCTGCTGCATATATCTAAATTCAAGCAACAATTTGGGGGAGATATGCAACATATTTCCACCACCTATGACATTGTTTTGGATAAAAATAAATATGGACTATATAAACTAATATTGCGATTAAGTGCAATAAAAAGACGAATATTCTTTTTATTAAGAAATTAAGATCTTTTAGGAACTTCTTTATGTTAATATAAAAGTATATTTTGAAATAAATAGAAAAAACAAAAATAAAAGAAAGGACTATAAATGATCATTAAGAGACTGCCCCTTATTTCTTTATTGTCACTAGTATTAGCACTGTCTGTCGGTTCGAAGACATTAGCTACTCCTAATACGGCCATGATGGGGCCTATCGATGTTTGGAATAGAAGTGAAGTAGTAGCAAAATATAATCAGTATATTAATCAGCCTTTAGCAAGGGCAAATTGGACTGGTTCATTTAACACATGTGACAGAGGTAGTGTTAGTGATGCTCTTATAGAACAGGGCTTTGGAGTACTGAATTGGTATAGGGCTATGATGGGCTTAAGTAGTGCTGTCTATGATTCTGGACAGTCATATCAATCTCAAGGTAGGGCTCTTACCATGGCAGCCAATAGGTATATAGGGCACACCTTAACCCCAAATATGAAGTGCTATTCTTCTAATGGCAGTGTCCCTAGCAAGGGCCAATATGAGGTCATGGCGGCATATGACCTACCATATTCTATACAGGCTTATGCCTATGAATATGTAATTAACCAATGGGGATTAGCCCATAGAGATTTTGTTTTCTATAAAGGACAGCCCAAGGTAGGGATGGGATTTACTGGATACTCTGTAGCTAGTATTTCTGGTAATACTGGGGTGAATACTTTTCCTACCAATAATACAGGATCATTCAGTATAGGTAGTGCCAATGTTTTGGCCTTTCCTGGAAGGGGCTATTATCCATATCAGGCTATAAGTTCTGACTGGAGCATTAAACTAGAGGCCCCTGGTGCTGGTGCTATTTATGATATGAGTCAAGCTAGTGCTACGGTTACAGCTACTCGTAATGGTATTACTAGCAATTGTAATATTGCTACCAGCTATATTTCTTCACAATTAGTATTACGTATGGACCAAGGTGACTGTAAAATGTTCTTCAGTGCTAATTGTGCAGATACAGGGTGTAATATTCCATTTAATAATAGTTTATATCTGAGTGGAGATACTCGTTATGATATTACGGTAAGAGGGGCTAGAACTAATACAGGGGTGGCTATTCCAGAATTTAGCTATTTTACTATTTTAATTGATCCTAATCCTCCAGTACTACCAAATATTAATATATCTCTGAGTAACAATACCGTGGCCGAAAATAGTCCGGCCGGAACACTAATAGGTAAACTGACTGGTAGTCAAGATCCATATAAATACTATATCTTAGATTCGAATGTAGCTGGAGCTATAGATAATGACAAAGTTAAAATAGAAAAGGTAGATATAGATCCTAGCTATAATGTAAATTATGAGTATAGGCTAGTAGTAAAAAATTCTATAGATTATGAAAAAACTAGTCAGTTAAAAGTAGGAGTTCGACTATATAATTACTCTGGCTTTGGTAAGTCTCAATTAATAACGGTGAATGTTATTAATGTTAATGAGCCAGCAACGGCAATAAGGATCACTGGAGATACAACATATACTTCGACTGTAGCAGCAAACACAACTTTAGGATCTTTCATAGTAACAGATCCTGAAAATACTCAAACCCATAGTAAAATCCTGGTTAGTGGACAAGGTAATAATAATTTATTTACTATATCTGGTAATCAACTTAAAAACATAGCTCCTCTGCCTAAAGGACTATATACTATTGTGATCAGGGTCACAGACAATGGTATCCCTGCTAAAACTACTGATCTAACCATGTATTATAGAGTAGGACTCAGCCCTGTTTATAGATTTTATAATTTTAAAACCGGAGCTCACTTTTATACCACCAATGAAGTCGAAAAAAATAAGGTAATTAATACATTGGCCGATACTTTTGTTTATGAGAATATTGCTTACTATGTAGATATTTTGCATGATGGCAATTGTAGTGCTGGCCTTGCCCCTGTTTATAGATTTTATAATTTCATGGCAGGTTCTCATTTTTACACCACCAATATAGCTGAAAGAGACAAAGTGATTAATACCCTGGCTTATACATTTGCTTACGAAGGTCCACGTTATTGCCTCTCTCTTACTGGTACATCGACTTTTAATAAGCCTATATATAGGTTCTATCATTATGGTAAGGGATTCCACTTCTATACAGCCAATGAGGCTGAAAGAGATAAGGTCATTAATACCTTACAGTATCTTTATATCTATGAAGGGCCAAGGTTCTATGGAGCTTCTGCTAGCTAAAAAATCTAGATTATAGCCATGAATAACAACAATAACTCAGAAACAAATTGCATTTTTTGTAAAATTATTTCAAAAGAGATACCAGCCAAGATAATATATCAAAGTGCATTAGTCATATCTTTTATGGATATTAATCCTGTCACAGATGGTCATGTCCTTGTTGTCCCTAAAGAACACGTGTTATGGGTATGGGATACTGATAAATATGATGAATATATGCTTGCCACTAGGGAGGTGGCTCTGATCCTAAGAAAGGCCTTTAATACAGATATGATTTTTTCTAAGATATATGGCCTAGATGTTCCTCACGCTCATATTAGTTTATTCCCAGCTCATCCCAGTGGTAGCTCTGCCAATAGTTTTACTATAGAAGAGAATTTTAATAAAATTATCAACTCTTAATAAAAAGTTATATTACTGCTGAAATTTAGTTGTTACTAAGATCGTACTATTAAACTTTGGGAAATAATAAGACAGAATCTTTATTAAAAGGATTAGATAATATTTCTAACATTTTTTGATGAGTTTCATGCAGTATAGGGGATAGATCCCAGGATAATGCCACTAGTTTGGGATAAATATTATATATTAAAAACTCTAGTGCTTGTTTTGGACTGTCTTTACCTATAATCCAAGGAGCAAAATCTTCGATCTCTTTATTTATATTATCTACGTCATTAAACACTGCTTCTAGTATTTTATCAAAAGCTAGATCTGTAAAAAGATTATGATATTTATCTTTATAATTAGAAGAATGCCAAATATTTTCATTATCAATTATAATATCTTCATTACCATTAGACTTATTGGCCTCGCTATATCTTTGTATCATCGCAATTGTTCTTTGGATAAGATTGCCTAATTTATTGCCCAATACTCCATTATATATGTCTATTAATCTTTGATCAGAATAGTCCCCATCATTGCCAAAAGGGAAGCTGGTGAATAGATAATACTTTAGGCCATCAATACCAACCTTAGAGACTAAATCTAATGGATTGATAGAATTATTCAAGGATTTTGATATTTTTTCTCCATTAATAGTAAAGAATCCATGAGCAAATATTTTCTTAGGTACGGGCATTTTGGCAGACAAGAGCATGGCTGGCCAAATGACAGCATGAAATCTAGTAATATCCTTTCCGACTATATGTAGGTCAGCTGGCCAGATACTTGTAAAGTCTTTATTAGGGTATCCACAACAGGTTAAATAATTAATCAGAGCCTCTACCCAAACATATGCCTTTTGGCTTTCATCCCAAGGAAGTGGGATTCCAATCTGGACATTTTCTCTTGATATAGAAATATCTTCTAACCCCTGATCTACAAAAGACATAATTTCATTAGCCCTAAAGCTGGGGGACAATAGCCCTTGATCTATTAAATTTTTGATCTGATCTGTGTATTTGCTAAGCTTAAAAAAATAATTTTTTTCTTTTAATACTTCAACCACAGATTTATGATTAGGACAAAGCCAGCCATCTAGCAATTCTTCATCTTTATAAAAAGTCTCGCACTTATAACAATATTTGCCTTCATAATACCCCTCATATATATCCCCACTTTTATATATTTGCGATAGCAAGGTTCTAGCAGCAATATAATGCCTATCTTCATTAGTTAAAATAAAATCATCATAGCTAATATTTAGCTGGTCCCAGCAATTTTGCCATAAATCACCCATGCTTTTAATATACTGATTGATTTCTTCTGGGCCATATCCATTATCTTGAGCTGCCACAATCGTTTTTTTACTATTCACATCACAACCAGTAGTAAATAATACACCATATTCTATCAGTCTATGGTAGCGAGCGATGATATCAGCCGCAAAAGTAGCATAAGTATGACCAATATGTGGCTTATCGTTTATATAATATATTGGGGTCGTGACCATGAATGTTTTAATAGAGTTATCACCACCTTTTTTTAGTACTGGAGCATTATTTTGACTCATATACCTATAAAATTATAATCTATAGCTCTCCTAAAACAAAACAGACAAAGTATCTTATTCATTAGGGTAGCTGGTAGCAAAATTGTCTTGATGAGCTGGAATATTGGCTGGTAAATCTAAATGAAAGACAGAACCGTGGCCCAGGCTGCTTTCTACACTGAGTGACCCTCCTAAGCGTATGGCCTGTTGTTTACAAATATACAATCCTATGCCAGTCCCATTAATGTTGAGAGCTTTTTTATTGGTGCTGCGAAAGAACTTATTAAAGAGCTTACTTTGATCTTCGGCCGATATTCCTAAACCAAAATCTTTAATAGAAATACGATATCCCCTGTCATATTTTGGTGAAGCTAAAATAGAGATAATGATTTTGCCCCCATTTACTCCATACTTTATGGCATTTGTGATCAGATTTACAAGTATTTCTTCTAATCTTTGATGGCTAGTAGTGATGCTGGCAAAATTAACAGATTTGCTATCATAATTTATCTTTAATTTATTATCAGAAGCCTTTTCTTGATAATTGTCTTGTAATTTTTTAATAATAGAAATGAGATCAACTTGTCCTATCTCTAGGGCCTGTACATCTCTTTCGGCATGGGCTAGGCTGGTGAGGTCATTAACTAGTCTGGATAAAAAGCCTAGACTATCATATGCTTTAATAGCATATTCTCTAGCCTTATCATCTATTTTGGCAAAGTTGGGCAATAGTAAGGTGGATAAATACCCTTCTGTAATAGCGATGGGGGTTCGTAGTTCATGAGACACGACAGAAACAAATTCATCTTTTTGCTTTTCTAAGCTTTTTTGTTTTGTGACATCTCTTAAGAGTATCATTTGGCCTACCAGAACATTGTCTGAATAAACAGGGCTAATGATCATAGATATATTGATTAGTCTTTTATTAATCAATAGTTTTATGTCTTCTATAGAAAAATATTTATTACTACCTATAATTCGTCTCCAGGGGTATATGTGATGATCATTTTTATTGGTCAGCTTGATGATATTATCTATAGGGTATGTATTTAAGTCACTGTGAGTGTCTAGCATTTCTAGGGCTGTTCCGTTATATTGAACTACCTTACCTTTTGTATCTACTATTAATAATGCTTCAGATAAATTATTTATGATATATCCTAGCTTGCGTCTTTCATCCTCTATAGTCTCTTTAGCATCGCTGAGCATGCTATTTTCATCTCTAGCTTCTTGACCTAACTTTGCTATATGTTGACCGACAATAATCATGCCTATTAAGGAACACCAAGCATATATTAGGATTTGATATCCACTTAATATAGAAACTACAAAGATTATAATAGGGAATAGTATTGTTATGATTAGTCCTCTATATCCATACCAGTAAGTGGCAGAGATAATAGGGAATAGAAAGAATATATAGTAAGGACTATCTAGTATCCCTGTTAGATTGACAATTAAAGAAATAAAAATACAGTTCATAGTTAGGCTAACTATTTTATTTTTAACTAAAGGCAATTTTTGCAGAGGGGGTAGACTTTGCAGGGTATTAAAAATAACTATTACGGCAATAATGCTATAAATCATTACTATATTAATACCTGGGACGAACCAGGCCGTAAGAGCTGTGGCTAGTACGGCCAATATACGGGTGGAACGAATAAGTTTTTCATATCTACTGGCGTCTACACTAGCTGGCATACTGTCACTAAAGAATTTATCTATTCGCATTACAACAACCTTTTTATCTCTTAAATATTTTGATAAATATGATGACTTTATTATATACTAAAGTTGTTATGCTAAGCGATATGAAAAAAAAGAAAATACTTCTGGTAGAAGATGATGTTTCTCTGGCTGATATCTATAGAACTAGATTTGAGGCAGAGGGCTTCGAAGTGATATGGGTTAGCGATGGAGAACAGAGCTTGGTCAAGGCCATGGAGATTATACCAGACTTGATTATTATGGATATCATGATGCCTAAAATAGATGGATTTAATGCTATAGATATTTTAAAGAACACAGATGAAACCAAGGATGTGGTTATTATCGCTGTATCAGCCTTGAGCCAACCATCTGATATTAATAGGGCTAAGCAATTAGGGGCCGATGATTTTTTGGTCAAATCACAGGTTAATATATCTGATGTTGTTAGTAAAATTAAAAAACTTTTAGCCTAAAGTTTATCAACATTCGCAGGAGTATATTTGCCGCTGCAAATAAGACAAGGCATCTGCTCTCTATTAAGTTAAAACAATCAAATTTCTATTACGATATATAAATAAAATAATATATAACTTATACATAAGATACAGATTTATGTTTATAGTTTTATATTTTTTGTACTTTTTGTTATGATTTAAATTAAGTTTATATCAAAAATAAAAGGTCAAAATATGAAAACAAAAAAAACAAATCATTTGTATACATCTTTTATGTATGTACACAAGCCATTATTCATCAGTTTAGTACTATCTTATATCATAATATTCTCTTCCTTTATGTATAGAGGTGTTTTTAGTATTAATACAAAAGTAGATGCAGTTTATAACCAAAAGATATATCTGCAACATATTAATAGTGGTGTAGATATAAAAAATGGGGTATATGTACAGTCTAATAAAAGATTGAAAAATTCTAGAATTAATAGTGCAATTTTTGATATCAAACCAGTATATAAGAAGATATTCAATAGCACTTACTATAATGAATTTTATTTAATCCCAAAAAGTAATTTAATACCAAATCATATATATAATGCAAAGATAGAAATGACTGGTATATTAAATGAAACCCAGACTACTAAAATGTCTTTTAGTACACAGGTTGCCCCATCTATTCAAGAAACGATACCAAAGAATAATCAAAAAGATGTGGCTTTATCTCAAAAAATTTCCATTAAATTTAATAGTAATATTAATGATCTCAGAAAGATTAACTTCCAAGAAGCTAATAATAAAATTGGATTTGAGAATATAAAAAATATAAATGACAGAGAAATAGAGGCCTCTATGGTGGGGCTAAAGCAAGATGAATCATATACCATTAATATTATTGATGATCTTCAGCTTGATAGTAAGATCATTCAATTTTTAAATTTTTCTACACCATCCACCCCTATAGCTACTAGCAATGTGGGTGGAATGATTTATCCTGGGCAAGACATTGTTATTTCATTTTCACAATCAATGAAAAACTCTCCTGTGTTAAAAACGAATTTTGATGGTAGTTTTAATTGGATTAATGATAGGCAAGTTAAAATTAGCCCAGTTAATATAAAGCCTGGAGCAAAATATTTCATAAAAGTTCCTGAAGGCTTTTATGGTACTAGTGGTGGGGTTAATAAGCCTCAAGAATTTTATTATGAAACTAACGGGGAGGTGAGAATTAGTAGTTATTGGCCATCTGGTAACTCTGTTCCGTTACAGGGGAGTGTCATTATTCAATTCAATCAAGATATAGATAAAAGTAGTATCAATAACCACGTTACAGTCAGTGGGCTGACGGTCAATAGTATAGATTGGCTTAGCGGCTCTAAGGCCCGAATTAATGTTAGCCCAATGAATCCAGATACTAAGTATAATGTACAAATAGCAGCTGGGGTAAAGCCAGTGTTTGGGTTACCTAATAATGTAGCGCTAGGATATAGTTTTATTACAGAAACTAAAATAACCAAGCTCAATGTCCCTGCGTACAAACAACAGCATTCTCTAAGCTGTGAAGCATCTGCTCTCAGAATGGCATTAGCATATAGAGGGATTTATCAAAATGATATGACCATAGTTAATGCTATGGGCTATAGTCCAAGGCCTCGAGATGTTGCCAATAATCTGTGGGATAATCCATATAAAATGTTTGTCGGAGATGTTAATGGAGTGCAAAACACCACTGGATGGGGAGTATTTGCAGAGCCAACAGCCAAAGCCGCCCGTCTTTTGGGGGCATCTGCAACTGCTTTTTATGGTATTAATAGTGATTTTATTGCTGATCAGATATGGAGCGATAGGCCTGTGGTAGTTTGGGGTCATAACAATAAACCTTCTATGGATAGCTGGAAAACAGATGACAATAACTTAATTCCTGGATATCGTGGAGAACACACCAGGACGGTGATCGGAGTTAAAGGAACACCAGGGAAAATTTATGGATTTTATCTAAATGATCCTGGGAATGGAGCAACTATTTACTGGACCGCTCAACAAATGAATTCCCAACTGAACTCTTACGGTGGAGCTTCTAACCAAGCCGTAGTGATATATTAAATATTTATTATTTTCTTTATCTTTAAAATAAATCCATCCTAGACTCATATAGAGATAGTATAGTATCCTTTTAATAGGAGGATCTTTAGATTTAGTCAGAGATGGCTACTGCTTTTTTTGATCATTTTTAATGAACTAAAAAGTGGAGGAAAGTCCGAGACTACATAGAGCAGGCTAGTTGGCTTCGGAAAGTTTTTTATTTTTTTAAAAAACCATAGAAGGGTCAACCGAGAGTGATCTTAGGGAAAGTGCCGCAGAGACTATACCGCCTATTTTTTATAAAATAGGTAAGGGTGAAAAGAGTGGGGTAAGAGCCCACAGTGCTGGGTGGTGACACTTTAGCAGTGGTAAACCCTAGTCGTAGCAAGGCTATAATGGCCCCTGACTGCTCGTCTACTAAGTGTTAGTGCTTAGAGGGGATGCCGCATTAGATAAATTGCCATAAAACAGAATCCGGCTTACTACTGGCTAATTCTTTAACCTCCTATTTTGAAATATTTATTATATAAAATTAACTGCTACTAATCTTTAGGTATATCTAAGATTTATACTGCAAGACAAGACAGCATTCTTAAGGATGATCTAGTTTTAATATAGAAAATGCCTACTAATGGTTTGAAAGATCCGTACTCATGGCAATAATGCTATTTTTCAAGTGTGCCTTGTTAAAACAATGGCATTTTTACTATAATTGACATTAACTATGAAGGGTTATTCTCTGTTAAGATTTTATTCTTAAAATCAGTACTATCTTCATTAAGTGCTTTCTTTAGTAAAGGAGAAAATGAAAAGAAATAACAGTATTTGGTATTGGCAATTCTTGCAATTGCCTTTAGATTTTTTGTCTTTATTAATAGGGTTTGTTTGGGGCTATAAGCTGAGGGTAAATTCTGGCGTACCAGTGGCTTTTCAGATCAATGGTTGGCATTATTTCAGAGTGATGATGGTTATATCTGTATTGTGGATTGTCATTTTTTATCTATCTGGTCTATATGATAGATTAATTGCTCCCAAAATAGCTAAAAATATATTTACTATTATAAATGCCACTTTATCTGGCATTATGATGACTCTTGTCTTGGATTTTTTTAGTAATGAGCCTTTGTACCCATCTAAAAAAGTCCCAATATATGCCTGGCTGATCATCACTGTATTGATCATAACTATGCGCTTTATGCTCTATATTGTCAGAAAAGCCATGATCAAATACACCAAGAGCAGCTCTACCACTATTATCATTGGTCATGGAGCTGGGACTAATGATTTAAAACACAATATAGAAACATTCTATCCTAGTTATAAAATTACTCAGTTTGACAAGCTCGGTGATGACAGTATGAACGCTATCATCAAGATGATTAAGTCTAGAGAAGTGGCAGAGATATATCAGACCAATCAGTATGAAGATGAAAAAAGCATTAGTATTATAAACACCGCCCATGAATATGGCACTATTTATAAGTATGTACCTACCCTCTATGGTATATATAGCTTAAGAGACGAAGGATCTACTATGGGTAATATTCCTATAGTAGAACTGCTTCCTACTAGCTTATTTGGTCAAGGCCGTATTATTAAAAGAGGATTTGATATTATCTTCGGAACTATTGCTATTATTTTGGCTATTCCCATTATGCTGATTGTGGCTATTGTTATAAAGATCACCGACCCAGGCCCTATACTATATAGGCACAAGAGAGTAGGACGTGGCCGCAAGACAGTATATATAGTAAAATTCCGTTCCATGAAAGCAGAGTACTCGGATGGGGAAGGATATCAGAATAAAAATGCCCTAGATGGATTGAAGAGAATGGGTAAAGGGGAGCTTTTTAACGACTTTAAAAAAGATATGAAGCTTGCGGATGATCCCCGTTGTAGCTCTATAGGAAAAATTATACGTAAGCTTAGAATAGACGAACTGCCTCAACTGTTTTGGGTGATTAAAGGGGATCTTAGTTTGGTGGGCCCTAGGGCTGTGATGGAATCTGAGCTAGAAAGATATGGCGGGAAAGTATCAAAGTTAATGGCTATTAAGCCAGGGCTAACAGGACTGTGGCAAATATCTGGCCCAGAAAACCAAGCCTATTCTAAGAGAGTATTGCTAGATAGTTACTATGTAGAAAATTGGTCAATGCGTATGGACATTATGATTTTGATTAAAACTATTTTAAAGATATTGAGTGGTGGTGATGGCGTATAGTACTCAAGATGGCTTTGATATATCTGAGCTTAAAATAGCGGTAGTTCATGATTGGCTTACAAATCTAGGAGGAGCAGAAAGAGTGGTGGAGCAGCTACTTCTGACGTTCCCTCAAGCCGATTTATTTACAGGTAGTTTACGTTTATCAAAATTTAGCCCCAATTATCAAGAACTATTTAGCAGCAGGGCCAAATCTGTATCTTTTTTAGATAAATTTCCTTTTAAATTTATTCCTCATCAATTCTTTCCAGTATTGCGCAGGCTATATTTTGAATCCCTAGATTTTGCAGACTATGATTTAGTAATCAGCTCATCTAGCGCCGAAGCTAAGGGGATTATTACCACTGAGGATACTTTACATTTATCATATATACATACTCCTACACGATATTTCTGGAGTGGTTATGAAGAATATTTGCGTAACCCTGGATATGGCCTGCTAAACCCTATTATTAGATTTCTCTTAAAGCATGTATTTATAAAATCTTCTAGACGCTGGGATTTTGCTGCTGCTCACAGACCAGATCAGCTGATAGCCAATAGCCGAACTGTTCAGAGTCGCATTAAGCGCTATTATCAGCGAAGCGCTGAGCTAGTCTATCCACCGGTAGATTGTGATAGGTTCTTTCTTTCTTCAGAACAAGGAGATTATTATTTAATCATTTCCAGACTTATTCCATACAAGAAAAATGATTTAGTTATAAATGCCTTTATCGGCTCCAGTCGGCAGCTAAAAATCATTGGCCGGGGCACAGAGATGGAGAAACTAAAGAAAATGGCCAAAGGAGCTGACAATATAGAGTTTCTAGGATCCTTGGAAGATGAAAAGGTGGTGCAGTATATGCAAAAATGTAAGGCCTTTATATTCGCAGCCGAAGAAGACTTTGGCATTACTCCTGTAGAAGCTATGGCTGCTGGCAAGCCTGTGGTTTATTTTAATCAGGCCGGGGCAGCCGAAACGGTAGTAAATGGGGTAACGGGAGTGGGATTTGATTCTCAGGACATAGCCAGCCTTAAGGTGGCTATAGACAAATGTGAAGATATGATAGAAAAAGATCAATTTGATGCTTCTGCTATTAGAAATAGAGCCTTAATGTTCTCAAATCAAGAGTTCAGAAAAGGTATTTTAAATATCATTCATAAATATTTTAAGCCGTAATCATAAAGACAGCATAAGTATGACTAACCCCAAGAATGAACAAGACAATTTTCTACATACACCACTTGATAGATTGGATGCTCATGTTTCCAGCAAGCATGATGACAATACAATAATAAAAATACCCCCCAAAATGAGCTTATCCAAAACCATCTTATCTAAAATGTTGGCCTTATATTTGATCTTTATATTGTTATTTTATAGCAATAAACTTATATTTTTTAGTTTGGCCCAACGTATTTCTGGATCTAATATTCAAACCACTAACTATATTAGTAAGCTGCTTGATAGAAGCAGAGATCATAATATCTTGATACTACTGGCTAATAATGCTGAGATGAGATTCGGAGGAGGGTTCGTCGGGTCGGTGGGGGTAGTCAAGGTTAAAGATGGCAAAATAAATGTAGATCCAATTCGTAGTGTTTATTATTATGATCACCGCATAGAAGGCAGTAATCCAGCTTATGATATAGAGCCAGAACCTTATATAAAAAAGATCAGCACAAAACTATTTTTGCGTGATGCTGGTATGTATAGAAATTTCTCTGATAATGCTAAATTAGCCAGATATTTTTTTGAAAAAGAGAGTGGCATTGTGGTGGATGATATTATTAGCTTTACACCAGAATTGATATTAGAATTATTGCGTTACAGTGGTCCAGTTTATGTGAAGGATTATAATGTTAATGTTTCGGCTGATAATTTTCGCTCTATAGTACAGCTAGAAGTGGAAGGGGGTAGAGATAAAGCCCAAAATCAGGATCCAAAATCCATACTTAGCCATTTAGCTAATGCTGTTTTTGAGAAAGCATTACAAATCAACATTGCTGATTATGGCAAGCTGGATACAGCTTTTTATAATTTAGCTCAAAGAAAACAGATCATGGCCTACAGTACAAATAATGACACTGCTCGTGTCATTAAATCTCTAGGGATAGATGGTGATCTGGATGTATTAGAGGGCAATTATTGGTCTTTGGCTGAGGCCAATATTGGGGCAGACAAGAGCAGTCCTTTTATCAAAAAGAAGATCACTCAAGACATATCCATCAAGGATAATATGCTAGATATCAATATGACCATATCTTTGAGTCATACTAGCGACTACTCTCATTACTATTATGAACCTAGAGCCAATAAAGAGCTTTATATGATCCGTAATAATTTTTCGTACTATAATCTAACTCTGCCCGCTAATAGCACTATCATTGATAATAGTTTTGATCAGCCAGATATTAGCAAAAATAGTACAATGACAACTGTTGGATTTTATCTAGATCTATATCCACTTAGTCAAACTGAGCTAAAGATACACTACCAAGTTCCATTTGATATTAATAATCACAGTCTATTATCGTACTACGAAAAGGCGAATGGGGCCTTTGCTATAGACTATGAAATAAATTTAAGTAGTAATGATATTGTTGGTTTAATAACAACGAATAATCGTGACGATTTTACAGTCATCAAAGAAAATGGGGTTTATAAAGTTAAGAGCAAAGATCTAGATAGAGATTTGTATTTAAACTTGTCGTGGTAGAGCAATAATCATCATCCCCATAGATAGTAGATATGTTTTTAGTTATTTACACTTTCACTAGTACAAATGATAAAAGCTATGCTAATATATTTCTATAAATAGAGGGTGGTGGGTTCAAAAATGCAAGAAGATGACCTAATACGATTGATAGGAATTGATAAGGATTATGGTGGCAAAGATAATCTGTCCCATGTTTTAAAAGATGTTAATTTGACTATAAAGATAGGTGAATTTGTTAGCATTATGGGTCCTAGTGGCTCTGGAAAGACGACCTTGATGAACATTATAGGGCTCTTAGACACCCCTAGTACTGGACAATACCTGATAGATTATCAGGATACCAAGAAACTGTCTGATAATGTCATTTCCAATATTAGAAAGTCTAAAATAGGATTCGTTTTCCAGGACTATAATCTTTTAACTAGATATAATGTTTTTGAAAATGTGGCTTTACCTATGCGCTATAGTCCTCTATCAAAAAAGGTTAGGGATAATAGAGTAAAAGAGGTTTTGGGGATGGTTGGTCTATCAGAAAGAATGTACGACAAAGTGAATCATTTGTCTGGAGGCCAGGCTCAAAGAGTGGCTATCGCCAGAGCATTGGTTAATAACCCAGATATTATTTTGGCCGATGAGCCTACTGGTAATCTAGACAGTCGTAATGCTACAGAGATCTTGCGTTTAATGCGTGATTTAAACCAATTAGGAGTAACCATAGTCTTAGTGACACATAATCCAGACATCGCCAGAGTGACCAGTAGAGTTATATCCATTGTAGATGGCTGCGTTAAGGGGGATGTGGATCTTGATAAGGGTAGAAGTAAGCCTAAGACAAAAACAAAAGATTTAAGGGATAGTAAAAGGACCATAAAGAAGATTGGCACCAAGAAAGATATGCCTAGTGAGGATAAGAGCGTAACGGCTAGTGAGAATGCCGAAACAGAGAGTATTGGCAGTAAAGTTAAGGCAAATACTGCTAAAAGCAGTAAAGCTAAGACAGTAATTTCTACCAAGAACAAGCAGAATAATGCTGGTAAGAATAAAAAGAGGACTGGTACTTCTGGACCAACTAATACTATTAAAAAAATAAAGATATTTAGAGGTTAATAAAAAGGGCAATATTATGATAGCAATGGTGACAGAGAACATTAGATCGGCCGTGATGGGGATTAAAGGTGCTAAGCTTAGATCTCTACTAACTGTTACTGGTATTGTCATAGGAGTAGGCTCAGTTCTTTTGATGGTAGCTATAGGAGACGGAGTTAAGAGCAGCATCACAGATCAGATCAGTGGCTTTGGGTCGAATACTTTGACTATCACCTCAGGTAAGCCAATTAATACTAATAATAGTGGTCATTTAAGTGGGGGGTTGAATCTGTCTAGTAGCTTTGGTGTTTCTACCCTTACTAATACTGACGTAGATACGATCAAAAAAGCCAAGAATGTTTTAAAGGTAGCTCCGATCAATATAATATCTGGAGTGGTTAGCCATAATAAGATATCATATGATCAAGCCTTTTTAATTTCTGTTACTTCTAATTATGCCGAGATTACCGACCTAAAGATCAGTAGTGGGCAATTCTTTTCTGAGGGAGATGATGATACTGGCAAGCTTGTGGTCGTAATTGGCTCTAATGTAGCAAAGGATATATTTGGATCAGAAGATAAAGGGGTGGGGGCAACATTATCTATTCGTGGAAAAGACTTTAAAGTAATTGGTATTATTAAGCCTTCTAATATAGCCCTTAGCATAGGTGGTGGACTGGATAATGTGATTTTTATTCCTAGCAAGTCAGCAGATCAGCTGACTGGGAGTAATCAGGTCTTTCGTATCGTAGCAGAAGTAGATTATGCTAAGAATATCGATAGCGTGAAAACAAGTTTGGTGAATAATATCAAGGCTAGTCATGGCAATCAGGAAGATTTTTCAGTCCTTTCTCAAGATGACTTGATATCTGTAGTTGGATCTATTTTGGATATTTTGACCATATTTATTGCTTTGATTGCCTCTGTATCCCTGCTGGTGGCTGGAGTGGGTATAATGAATATTATGCTAGTTTCAGTGACAGAGAGAACAAAAGAGATAGGTATACGTAAGGCGCTGGGGGCTACTAAGAGGCAGATATGTTGGCAGTTCTTGATAGAGGCCATGATATTGACTGGTTTTGGAGGTCTTTTGGGGCTGGCAGCAGCCTTTGGGGTTGGATTGTTGGTACGGCAAGCTACTAATATTAATCCAGTGTACAGTATTAAGTCCATAGCTTTGTCCTTACTGATCTCTATGACTATTGGCTTAATATTTGGAATAGTGCCAGCTATTAAGGCGGCCAGGAAGAATCCTATAGATTCTCTGCGCAGCTTGTAGGCCAGCAGGTGTTTAAGGTAGTATATGAGATATATACTGGCATTGTATTAATATATGTATCATAATTCAAAAATTAATAAACTCTTACGCAAACCCATAAACATTCAAGCTGTACATTATCTTAATCAGTTCGATACTAAGATTACGGATGATATTATAGACGAAAAAGGGTTTACCGATTTTTTTGTATGGGATATTAATAACAAAATGAGATACTGTGAAATTTATGGTAATGTAATATTATTTAATGCTCCTTATGTCATAAACAGTGGCTTAGTGGGTGTGATACGTATTATGGGCATTAACGATTTAGAGAATACAATCAATGTTTTACTTCATAGTATAAATAAAAATGAAGTTATCATAGTTTCAAGTGCCCAAGTACCTTTCTTGGGGGCCTATAAATATTTAGTTAGTGAAATGGAAGATATGCATGAGTACATATTAAGTATTAAAAGAGTGCATGGCTTTAGTGCTCCTGAGTTTAAACAAAAAAGATATAAATACTTAAAGTTTTTGAAAGAACACTCTAACAGCAATATTTATTTTGACTCTAATATAGACTTAGAAATGGCTAAGATGTCGGAAGCTCTAAGTATATTTTGTTATAGAGATAATATAAACAGTAATAGTCATTTAACTGGAGAATACATTGAAGAATTAGCTATTAAGAAAGCTATAGATTATGCCGTTCAGCTAAATCTATGCTTTCATTTCTTATATTTAAACCAAGAGATGGTGGGGTTTAATATATATGAAATGTCAGAGAATGGTTATGCTGTTGGCCATTTTAAGAAAGTCAAAAAGAACATAATAGGTCTATCAGAATATTTTGATAAATGTATATTTGATGATCTTTATGATAAGGGTATTAAATATATAAATATTATGGAAGATGTTGGGAATAAAGGACTTAGAGCTTATAAGAATAGGTTATGTCCAGTGGCAAAAAATAATATGTTTGCCATCAACATACTTTAAATATAAATGAACTAATCCCCCCTAAATTATATTGATGGTATAATGGTTTTATGCGAGAAACTCAATTCCCAGGGCTAGAAATGGGAGAAAATACTGGGCTAACACCTACTATTATTGAGATTGATCCAAATTTAAGTCTAGTGCGCGAGACTGTATCTATTAGAGAAATTAAGTGTTTGGGGGAAGATATTGTTTTGCCTGTTCCAATAGGTTTGGATTCAGGCGTCTTTAAAAATATAGTATTAGACTATCTTGGTCATCCAGAAGATTTAGATAAAGCAGAGCAAATCCCAATACTTGTAGATGGGCCATTATCTGGATATAGGTTTGGGCATGTTGAGGGCTATTTATCTAGAGTTGCTAGAATCCTTGCTTTAATTGAACAAATTAAGACAGGGACTTTTGATGATTGGGAAAATATAGAACATGAATTAATGGAATACTTGGAGTTTAATAATACCAAAACAGAAGATACAGTGGTCATGGACCAGGATGGTTATATGGTTGCTGCGTGCCGTATTGCTTATGGGAGGGGTAATTCAAGGTGGTGTGACTTTGAAATGGGCCATCTTTATGATTTTGCAGAGGAAGACTCTTCTTTGGCCCCTATAGACTTAACCCTATTTTCTGATCTAGAGGGAGAAATAGCCTATAGAAATATTGGCCTAGGGTCTATTATGGAAGTATCCACCATAGTAATAGCAGAACAACACCAGAACACTCCTTTGGGCCTACAGTTATTGATGGCCATGGATGCTGCTGTTGGCTATGCTTGTTTTGATACTGATGGATTTGCTACGAAACAGTATCAATTAGTTATAGCGTCTACACAGAAAGAATTAACAGATATATTAATAAGACTTTTTGAGTTTAAACCATTTGGGCCATCTACATCTTGGGGGACTACCCCAATGTGGGTTACGGCAGATACTTTATCAAAAATTTATCATTCCACCATGAAATTAGTTCTCGACCCTTTAATACAACACCTTCATCAACAGGCATGAAGAACTATAGTCCAGTAGCTAAAAATAGCTTTGACCCATGGCCTTCGTTAATAGCTCAACATCAAATTGCTTTGGGTGTTTGCTGGTCCGTTTTTTATATTCAGTATAATAATCTTATAATTCTAAGGGCTTACGTTGATACAATAAAAGAATACTCAGCGTTATTGTTGGGAGATATGTCTAGACAGGATATCATAAAGACTTTTCATACAGAAGGCATTAAAGAGCTTGGGTTTATATCAGAAGATCTTGCTAATCACATTAGGGGAGATTTTGTTAGTATTAATCATTCTGAAGATAATGATGACTATATATATTTGACTCAAGATTGGGCACAATTAAAGCCCTCTCAATATAGAGGCAAGAGAAATCTATTTAATAGATTTGTTAGATTTTATGGTGATTTATCTGCATCACATATCAATATCAACCAGAAATCTATATCTGACATATTGTCATTATACGACTTATGGCTCTATCAGAGAGTATATCTTACAGAATATATCAAGAAAGAAAGAGATCTCATTGAAACCATAATAATAGAAGCGGATAAAGCTGATATAAGTATTTATGGTGTGTATGATCAAGACAAGTTGATAGCTTGTATTATATATAGCATCAATAGAGATTGTGCTTTCATTCATTTTGATAAAGTAAATAAAAATTATATAGGTATTAATGAATATATGAAAAGGCAGCTAGCTCAATATTTGCTATCAACCGGAGTTATTTATATAAATTTTGAGGAAGATATGGGGGATGAGGGATTGCGTAAATATAAGAATAGTTGGCATCCATATAAGAAAATAAATAAATATTCCATCACATTATTAGCTTAAGCTATATTGTATAATGAGCTTATGTTAACAATATTAGTCCCAACACTTTTAATATTGATTTTATTCTTAGCACAGCTGGCGTTTTTATACATAAAAAAAAGAAATAAGTTAGCCACTAATTACATGTATTTAATATTAATATCAACCTCTTATTTTTTAGTTGATATTGTTGCCAACATTAATATTTCTGGTATTATTACATATAGCTACAGAGTTGATATCATCTCTCCCAGAATATCTTATGCTCTAAGCACAATAATTTTATTATATTTTATATACTTTATTAAATATTATATAGATCAGAGCTACAAAATGCCTTTACCATATAAGGTATTGGCGTTGGTGTATAGCACTATAGTATTCTTTACAGGGTATATATTAAAGTATTCATATTCATATAGCCAAGTTAATTTTGGTCCTGCCTATTATATATACTGGCTTATAATATTTATATTATTTTTATATATACTAAAAAATATTTGGCATTTACGGTCAATAAAAGATACAAATATACGGCTTAACTCATTGTATAAATACATAAAAATAGTATTTGCACAAATTATAATAATAGCAACAATTAATTTATTTATTACAAAATACACAGTTTCATGGCTACTGTACATATTGCCATGGGTTATCATTTCCTTATGGGGGTACAAGGTATTGTTTGGGGGAAATTATTTCTCGTTCAATAAAAGTATTATTAAAAAATTGTTATATATGATAATATTATCTTTCGCCAGCATGG
>CAYZIP010000001.1:48181-95238 GCA_964478695.1 uncultured Candidatus Saccharibacteria bacterium | reverse complement strand
CCCAAAAATATAATCTCAACTGTCCTCTTCTTTTAATAAGTAGAAAGGGCAGTATAAGCTATATAGTATGGGAGCAATATTTAATCAAATCAATAAAGAGGATCGTCACTTAATATCTATTCTTAAATCTAGAAAAGTTACTAATATTGAGATAGCTAAAGAAATAGGATGTAGTGTTAGAACTATAGGTAGAGAATTAAAAAGAGGTCGTATGGAAGGTAGGTCATATAACTCTATTGATGCCAATAGAGCCAAGTCCTTACGTAAAAGAACTCAAATATATCTTGGTTTTAAAATTGAAGAACATGAAGACTTAAGACTATTCATTATCGAAGCCTTAAAGTCAGGTCAACGTCCTGAAGCTATTGCTGGAAGGATTAAGCACTATCACCTCACAATACCAAGTATTACAGCTAGAAGTATATATAACTGGATTTACTCATCTAGAGGGCAACAATACAGTATCTACTTACCATCAAATAGATCTAAGCCTAAAAAAAGAAAGAAGGAATATAGTAAACAAGAAAGAATACCAGATAGAACCCCTATTACTAATAGACCAATATCTATTAATAACAGAAGTAGGCATGGCCATACCTCTAGTGACACTATGGTTAGCGGGACCAAGACAAGATCAAGGGTAGCTATCGCTGGAACTATAGAAAGAAAGACAAGATATTTAACATTAAGCTTAATACCCAACCTAAAGCCAAGTAGTATGAATATAGGTCTTAAAAAGAATTTCAAGAAACAGATGATAAAGATATATTCTGATACTAAAGATAATGGTATTGAGAATATGTTACATAGACAAATTGAAGATGAGCTAGGGATCAAGTCCTATTTCTGCCAGCCTTACCACTCTTGGGAGAAAGGAGAGATTGAAAATGCCTTTAAGTTAGTTAGAGCCGAAGGAGTACCCAAGGGATGTGATTTATCTATGATAACTCCTCAAAGATTAGCTAAAATTGAAGATACAATAAATTCTAGATGGAGGAAATCTCTTAACTATGCTTCTCCTAAAGAACTAATGGCTAAAAGATTAGCCTATGAACAAAAACTAAAGAGGCTTTAATCATAATAACAAGTTAAGCCTTAATTCTAATAGACTATAATGAAAGTAAGATAATTAACAATCAAAACTTACTATCGAAACAGGACAGTTGGCGGTATAATTTATACCCCAAAGATAGTAGATATTGTAGCATTAAGTATTGATATTGTCAATGTGGTTATCATTGACAATACATACTTCTTGTGTTATTATTAAGTCTAATCAAAGCCCTCTTAAGAGAACCCTCTGGGGGCAAGAAGCACCTTGGAAAGGATGTAAGGTTATGAAAGCATCAACGCTACGTCGCCCTTCCTATGGAGAAGGAAGTTTTGCCGTGGTCACGATTATTCTGACCGCAGCACTACTGTTTGGGCTGGGATGGGCGTTGGTGTCCTCTGGGGTAGCTTCGGCTGCTCCAGAGCAGAAGTGCTCGCTAACTGCTCCATCGGGAGTGCTTAGTGAGCAAATGGTTTCAGCGGTCGCTGAAGGGATGGCCAGCTATAAAAAAGTTGGCCAAGAGGTTGGAGTGTATTGGGGGGTGCTAGCCGGTATTCATTACCGGGAAGCTAGCCTCTCTCATTCCAATCCTGCCGACAGTGACCATGGGGTGATGGGCTTAGTCACTTTGGCCGCTGCAAATCCAGGCTTGTTCCCTCGGGGACAAGCTTTGGACGCTCAACACTTCGAGGATCAACTGCGACGAGCAGCTGAGTTCTTGAAGCTTAAGGCTAAGCAGCGGCCAGCGGGCTCTGTCGAGCTAAAATATTCATCTAGTTTGGCCGATTATGGTCGGGCTTTGCATGAATATTATGGTCACCTGACAGAGTTTGACCAAGTAGCCAAAGGCCTAGGAAAAGATCAGAGTTGGGAGGTAAACCCCTACGTGGTGAATAGCCTCGAGGGATACCCGACCAACCTGACGCTCTTTCAGGTCGATAGGCCCGACATCAGCCCCGACCAGAGGCCCGGAGCCCTCACCATTGCCACAACGCTGAGCAAGCTTTGTGGTGAAGATGGGCTTCTCTCAGCTGGACCCAGCTTGGCCAACTCTCCCCTACAGGAGGTTGGTCAGATGGCTGATGCTCTAAGCTCCCTGCCAGTTAATGGCTTGGGAGCACTGGGCGTCATGCTCTGCGCTGCTCTACTACTACTGGCTAATATCAAGCGTCTAATGGCCTGGCCATTGGGAAGCTTGGTGGCGGTAGTGGCTTTGAGCACACTCGGAGCTTTGTGGCATTACCTTGACATGGTAGTGGCCACTCAGCCAGAGACGTTGGGGCTGGTAGGGCTACGTTCTGGGGCGGCCATAATTTTGCTGCTGCTGCTGATCTTATTCCTTGGCCAGGGGGCCAAGGAGATCTCTGGTAGTAATAATATGCTCAAGGCGCTTTGGCGCCAAGTGTATGTTACTGCCAAGGTAGCAATAAGGAGGCTGACTGCTCGGACTCAGGCCAAGGTCAAGACAGCTCACAGCCGAGAGATGGCTATCGCCAGCTTCCTGTTAGGGGTCGTCAAGACTTCTGTAGCAGCTGCTATTTTACTAGCCATAGTGCTAGTGGGAGCAGTAGTTGCTACTATGTGGCTGATTCTAGTAACCATACTAGAATCACTGAGCTGGGTAGTCCGCGGAGGCTATAGGCAGCTAATGGCCTTGGGGGCAGCGACCATTTCCTATCTGGTCTCTTCCAGGTGGGTCTTCGGGTCTATGCCATTTATGGCCTGGCTCCTCCTCCCGCTCACGCTGCTGTGTCTGCTGCTGGTGATCAAGGCCGGACAGCAGTCTCAGTCCCCACCGCGTCCACCTCGACCTCGACGTAGTCCCTCCCCTTACTCTAGCCCCCGATGGAGCTAGAGGAATCTGGCATGTTCTTCGGACACTTTTCTTCTCCTCCCACCAAGGCGGATTAGAGAAATGTCCGAGGGACTGCTTGCTAAAATACTATTTTTACAACTACAGCTATATACGGCATAGCTATAGTTTAAGAAAATATTATTATTTTTAATTATTTAAAGAAGGATAAATTTTATAATGCAATTCTTTAGAAGAGGGCCAGAATCTAGGAGAGGGCATAAACCATCTCCTGATATTGACCATCATAATCTCCCCCCTAGCCCTCTAGGCACTGCTATACCCAGAAGAGATATATTGAGATTAGGCCTAGGTGCAACATTCTTGGCATTGGCATCTTCTGGTTGTTCGCTTTTAGATAATAAAAAGGCTACAGAAAAGTCCTTTTTGCAATATATAGCAAAATATAGGCCAGATCTGTTGGCTGAAATGCAAGAGAAGCTGGCTAATGGGGGCATGATAGAAGAGCTAGATCAAAGTAGTGGGTCTGGAGCAGAAAGACGCAATGATAGCAGTGATATATTTGCTGGCATTATAGCTAAAAGAGAATTATCGGAGCCCAAGGTAAAAGAATTATTAAAAGATCCTAGCTCATCTATTACTATAGCCCAGCTTGAAGAACTTTCAGGCAGTATCATCGGCCCCAGTAATCATAGTTGGTATGCATTAAAAGACCAATATCCAGGATACTTTGGGTATAAAGGTTTTGTCTGCGAGAATAAAAGATATGCCCAGGCCCAGAGCATTCGTGCTTTAGCCACAGTTATTAGCTATTGGCATACCCTATATGGTAACAATGAAATACGATTAGGGCATCTAACTGCTGCTGGGCATGATTCTCACCGTAAAGGAACTAGTGTGGATCTAAATACTTATGGAGATAGTGTGGTCAATGATGGTCAGCCTGTGGCTGGGCATAAATTAGTCCCTAATTATAGTCAGGGGAGAACAATAGAGCTGGCCAAATTGTTCGCAAAATTAATAGACGAAAAAGGCAGACCTATGGTTAAGCTGATTTATTTTGGTACTAAATTTAATGAAAATAAAGATATATATGAGAATGTCTTAAGGCCAGATGGGACTAGAATAGTATTCCCTTGGGCTGGACACGATGATCATATGCATGTTGAATTTTATGCCTACGAAGATGACAGAGAGTATACTAGTGCTGTATTCGCTCCTCAGTGTTAGGGATTGCTATATTTAATTCTTTTTCTTTCTTTCATTCTCTTTTAAATATTTCTTCCTAAGTCTAATATTGGCTGGAGTGATTTCTAGTAGTTCGTCATCTTGGATGAAATCTATGGCTTCTTCTAAGCTATAGATTTTAGGAGGAGTTAATATAATATTATCATCATTACCAGAGGCTCTAACATTTGTTAGCTTTTTTGCTTTAGTAACATTAATCATCATGTCATCATTCTTTTTATTTAAGCCCACAATCATGCCTTCATAAACATCAACTCCAGGAGGTATAAATGTACGTCCTCTCTCTTGAGCCACATTTAATCCATAAGCATTTGATTTACCAGCCTCAGAAGCTATTAATACTCCTGGTCTCATTTGTTTGGGACTAGGTTTGATTGGTTCAAAACCAATGACTATACTAGACAAAATAGCATTTCCCTTGGTTAAGGTCATTAAGTTCCCTCTTAGTCCTAATATTGCTTGAGTAGTGATTTTATATATAGCTATTTTGGTATTCTGAAGTGATGACTTTACTTCTATTAGCTCTGCTCTTCTTTGCCCTAGCTCTGCGCTAACAGCTCCAAAAAATTGATCATCTATTTCTATAGTTAACTCTTCTACTGGCTCTAGGGTCATTCCTTTATCTGTCTTTGTTACTACTTGAGCACTTGATAGCTCAAATTCATATCCCTCTCTTCTCATAGTTTCAAATAGTATAGATAAATGTAACTGGCCTCTTCCTGATAAAGTAAAACTACTGCCATTTTTTTCTAGACTTAAGCCAATATTGGTTTCTATTTCTTTTTCTAGTCTTTCTTCTAATTGCCTTGATGTGATTAGCTTACCTTCTTTTCCCATAAAAGGAGAACTATTTACACTCATATTCATTTTAATAGTAGGAGGATCAAGCTCTATAGCTTTTAAGGCTTCAGGACGATCTATACTGGATAGACTGTCCCCTATTTTAGCATTAGAGATACCAGTAATAGCTACTATCTCTCCAGCCCCAACAGTCTCCTCTATTTCTCTTTTGCCTAGCCCATCAAAGATAAAAACTTTATCAATTTGTTCTTTGCTGATATTATCATTACCCTCTCTTAGTAAACTGACATTTTGCCTTTTTTTGAGAGATCCCTGATAAATCTTGCCGATAGCATAACGGCCCTGATAGCTATCATATGATAGCTCACTAATAAGCATCTGTAAATTATCACCTTCTATAATTTTAGGACTAGGCATATGGGTAATAATGCTATCTAGTATTGGGGTTAGGCTAGGAGGAGCACTGGGTGTAGAATGATATTCATCCATACTATTAAAAGCCTTGCCTTCACGACCAATGGCATATAAGGTTTCATATTCTAGCTGATGATCAGAAGTGGCTGTCTCTAGGAAAAGATGAGCAATCTCATCTTCTACTTCTTTAATCCGGCTAAAGGGTTTATCTATTTTATTAATAATTACTATGGGTTTTAAATCTAATTTAATGGCTTTAGATAGTACGAATCTGGTTTGAGGCATTACGCCTTCCTGTGCATCCACTAAAAGTAGTACTCCATCAGCCATATTTAAAACTCTTTCTACTTCTGAACTAAAGTCAGCATGCCCAGGGGTATCAATAATATTAATTTTATAATCCTGATACAAAATGGCCGTGATCTTAGCCAGTATAGTAATGCCCCTTTCTTTTTCTAGGTCATTATTATCCATGATCAATGTCTGACTAAAATCAGCAGAACCTTCCCTAAAAGTATTAGTTTGTTTTAAAAGATGATCTATAATGGTAGTTTTGCCATGATCAACATGGGCAATAATGGCTATATTCTTGATTTTTTGCATAAATTATATTCTAACTTATTTTCCTTATTATTACCATAGTAGCTACAGAACTTCATCCAATTTTAAAATAGCTTTTAAGTCTAATTTGCGTCCTAGAAAATCTTCTATTAAGCTATTGGGATCTTCAGAAGCTCCTTTAGCTAGAATATCTTCCCTATATCGGCGAGAGGTTTTAGGATCTAATAGACCTTTTGTTTGAAAAATACTAAAAATATCAGCTTGCAAGCTCTGTGACCATTTATATGTATAATATCCTGATTTATAGCCATGATGAATATGAGAAAAGAGATTTAGGGTAGAAAAATAATCACCGATTGGACCGACAGAAAATTCTTTTTTTAAACTTTTTTGAAAATCATCTAGCTCTTGGACAGAATTGAATTTAACTGTACTATGCAATAACAAGTCTAAGCTGGCTAAATAAAATTGTTTTAAATCTTCAACACCATTCATATAATTTCGAGACTTGATGATTTTTTGTATATACTCCAAGCTTAAGGGCTCTTTTGTTTTATAATGCTTGCCGTATTTACTAACAATACTAGGTTCTAAGCACCAATTCTCCATTAACTGAGAAGGCATTTCTATAAAATCCCAAGCACTAGCTTCGGCCCCATTCTCTTTATAAATAGTATTGGAAAATACTCCATGCATACAATGTCCGAATTCATGCCACAGAGTATAAATATCATTTAAGTTCATTAAGGTGGGCTGCTTTTGGCTAGGTTTGGATAAATTCATGGCAACAACAATAGAGCTAGGATATTCATTATCTTTATCTTTGGTAATCAAAGCATTCATCCAGGCCCCATTTTGTTTTTCTGGCCTAGAAAATAAATCCAGATGAATAATAGATATTATTTTATCTTTATCTATAACTTCATAGACTTTATTATTTTCATTCCAGCTCTTTACGGCCGATGCTTTGAATTTTATCCCATACATTTCTTCTATACACTTAAGCATTACACTTAATACAGATTCTAGTTGGCAATATTCTTTAATATTAGTTAGATCAACACCATATAAATGTTGGTATAGTTTATCTTTCCAGTACAAGCTGAATCTATACTCATAATCATATTCTAATAGATAATCCTTTTTTTGTTTGAGAGTATTGTTTTTAAAATCTAGAATTTGTTTATATTCTTTGATGGCCTTTTTCTTATAATACGGCCAGAGTGTGTTTATAAAATCAAGGGCTTGTTTTGGGTCTTTAATCATCCTTTCTTGCATTAAATATTCACTAGGACTGTTTTTGCTTAGCAATGATGCTTTTTGCCATCTAATGTTTAATATCTTTAATGTTAAGGCTAGATTAGATTTACGAGCTACGGATTTACTAGCTTTATCTAGCCTTTTTCTTAAATTCTCATTTTTAGCACTGGACAATATCTTGATTACATTATCATCACTGAGTCTGATCAAAAAGCCTTCCTTATATTTGGCTTCTAATGCCTGATGATGCCATTCTTCTAATGTATGAACATTAATGCCTTCTAGGTCTGTGCTGGATTTAACATAAAAGAGGTGTTTCTTTTTATAATCAATAATATTTTTATCAAATTTAGTGATTAATTTAGCTTCCTGAATATTAAGCTTCTTTAGTTGTTTTTGTAAATCTAAGCTTAAATGTATTCCACTGCTTTCATAGTCTCTAATCATTTTATTGAGAATAACAGTTTGTTCTGAAGATAATTTAATATTCTTATTTTTGGCAACAGTTATTAGTGCTTTGTATATTTTTGGATCAAAGGAAATTTTATTATAAAACCTTAAGAGCTCATCTTGCACATATGTATATGAATCATACCATTTATCCTCATCAATACTGTGTAGGTGGTACACAATAGAGGCAATATATTCTATGATCTCATCGGCCCTTAAGACTGCTAGAACGGTATTATCAAAGTTTCTGTCTGTTTCTTTTATTTTATAAATATTTCTAATATTTTTATAGGCTATCTCTAGGCCATGTATTAGAGCTGGACGCACATCACTAGGTTTGTAGAGGTCAAAAAAAGTCTGGTTTTGATTGATTAAAAAACTATTTTCGGACATAATTTTATTTTACACTGACCTCAAGACTAATGGTCACTGCTTGGTCTAATATATTTTGTATTTCTTGATAATCATAGATGCTTTTTGTATCTAAGCTTAAAGCTAGGGTTTCAGCTTTAATTTGATCGGCAAAACTATCTATGCTAGCCAATAGCTCACTATCGTTGGTATGCAAAGCCAGGTGAATACGATCATCAACATTAAGGTTGGCATTTTTTCGAGCAGCTTGAACTAAACGAATAATCTCCCTAGACAGTCCTTCTTTTTTTAGAATGGGAGTGATATCAAGATCCAGACTGATACTATCATGTCCAGTTTTAACTTCTTTGACATTAATTTCTTCTTTTAATATCTCTATCAAATTGGTAGATATATTCCCAACACTAATACTGGCCAGAGGCTGTCTTACTTTAATGCTGGCTTGAGATCTAAGGCTAAGAGCTTCTTTAATAATAGATCTAAGATTCTGCATATCAGCCTCTAGTTCTGGATTATCCCAGGATTGATTAACGGCAGGAGTATTTGTTAAGTGCACGCTTTCTTGAGCTGTTAGTTTTCTGTATATATCTTCTGGCATAAAAGGAGAGAAAGGAGCTAATAGCTGACAAAATGTAGTCAGCACAGTGTATAAAGTATTATAAGCTTGATCTTTATCACTGTCATTATCATTTTTCCAGAACCTAGAACGAGAGCGACGAATATACCAGTTGCTTAAATCATCTAAAAATTCCAGCATAGGGCTTAGGGCTTTAGGGAGATTATAGCTATTTACATATTCTACATGGGTTTTAATCAAACTATTTAGTCTTGATAATATCCATTTATCTAATATATTTTTGGCTGGTTCTTTATCGAGCTGATTACTATCCCAGCCATCGACACTGGCATACATAATAAAGAAATCAAAACTATTGCTAAGCATTTGTAGCTTACGCTCCACATCCCAGATTAATTCATCTTTTAAACTAATATCTTCTCCAACACTATAAGGAGAACTCATCAGAAAGAACCGCCAAGCATCGGCTGATATTTTATCATATAAAGTAATCGGTTCAGTATAATTTCCCAATGATTTACTCATTTTGCGGCCGTCATCTCCAGCTAGAGTACCGTGGGCAATAACATTCTTGAAACATTCATTACCAAATAGGCCAATAGATATGGTGTGTAGATAATAAAACCAGGCTCTAACTTGTCCCATATATTCTGTGATAAATTGTCCTGGAAAATTGGCTTCAAATTTTTCCTTATTTTCAAAAGGATAGTGAAATTGAGCAAAAGGCATAGACCCACTTTCAAACCAACAGTCTAGTACTTTCCCGCA
This sequence comes from uncultured Candidatus Saccharibacteria bacterium, assembly GCA_964478695.1. GTDB lineage: Bacteria > Patescibacteriota > Saccharimonadia > JAGOAT01 > CAYZIP01 > CAYZIP01. The sequence goes on along the minus strand of CAYZIP010000001.1, from coordinate 85,923 downwards.
GTGCTCTAGCTCTACTCCATCTATATTTATAGTCAAATCCATAACCATAGGAAGATGATAATCATCACTACTAAAACCTGTTAACTCTTGTAGTTCTTGATAAGATCCTACTACCTTGATTATTTCAGTTCCTTCAATCGTATAGCCTTTCCAGACAGGGATAGGGGTAGCCCAATATCGATCTCGAGATAGATTCCAGTCGGGGGCACTAGAAATAGTATTCTTAAACCTTCCTTCACGCAAATGTTTTGGGATCCAGTTAATATGCTCATTAGAGTCAAGCATCTCGTCTTTTTGCTTTTGTATATCATAAAACCAGCTGGGATGAGCTCTATACATGAGCTTATTGCCACAACGATGGCAATGGGGGTATTCATGTTTAATATACTCTATTTTTAATATTTTGCCTTCGGCCAGCATGGCTTTGGCTATATCTTTATTTACATCCCATATATACTGTTCTTGCCATGGACCACTAGTATAATATCCATTTTCATCTACATTATGTACTATAGCTATGTTTTCTTTAATAGCTAAATTATAATCTTCTTCTCCGTAAGCTGGAGCAATATGTACAATACCAGATCCATCTTTATCACTGACATAATCAGCATGGACGATGCGATGTGCTTTTGGTCCATGACTGGTAAATAATGGCTCATAATATTGACCTATCAGGCTGTCTGCTTGAATATCCTCTATTATTTTATAAGACAAAGGCTGATGTTTATCGTCCTGGAGTATTTTTTCTATCAAATCAGTGGCCAGGATGATGTTTTTCCCGTCCAATCTGACTTTAGAATAAGCAATATCTTTGTTAATCGCTACTGCTGTATTGGCTGGCAAAGTCCATGGAGTTGTAGTCCAAGCCAATACATAATCCTCATCTCCTAGAGCTAGCTTGAACAAGACATAAACAGATGGATCTGTTATTTCTTTATAGCTATTATCCATAGATACTTCGGATTTTGATATAGGGGTGGCATCTTTAGGGCAATAAAGCAGCACTTTCTCCCCTTCATATATAAAACCTTTTTCATACAAAGTCTTAAAGGCCCACCACACACTTTCCATATAGTCTTTATCCATAGTTCTATATGGATTACTCATATCCACCCAGCGACCAATACGTTCTATGGCATCATCCCACTCTCTAGATCCTTGAACCATAGCTTCTCGGCATTCTTTAACATAATCACTGACGGATATAGTAGTCCCAATCTCTTTTTTTGATTTTATCCCTAATTTTTTTTCTGTATATACTTCTGCTGGCAAACCGTGACAATCCCATCCCCATCCTCGCTCTACTTTTTTGCCTTGCATGGTTTGATATCTACATATAGCATCTTTAATGGCGCTAGTGGAAAGACTACCATGATGAGGACTACCAGTAATAAAAGGAGGTCCATCATAAAAAACAAAATTTTCCTGGCCGTCTCTGTTGTCAATGGACTTTTGGAATATATTATTTTCCTTCCAATAGGAGATGACATCATACTCCATCTGGCTGTGTTTTACTTTATCGTATTTTTTAAATTTCATATCTATTAATTATATCCTTACCTCAATAAAATGACCATAGCTAGAAATTATTATAGAGATTGCTAATTACTCATAATGTATGGCAGAATGATTAAGTAATCTTGTTTGGGGGTGTTTTAAGTGTATGCCCTCCAAGGTTCATTGACAGGCTGGATCTATAGCACAATCCCAAAAAAGGAGCAACATGGTTATGGTCGAAAAAACGGCAGTATTCTTCATGGGAGCCGGGCTGGCTCTTTACTTGATTGGAGTACTCTTACTCTGTAGAAATCGGATGGATGATTTTTCATTTATCCACATCGCTAAAGCATATATGTTCTTTGGAACAATAGCTGTATTTACAGCATCTTGTTTCATCTTGTTCCGATGAGAAAAAAAAGGGGGGGTGGCTGATGTTTTACAAGGGGGCTACCCCCCCTTAAGGCCTTTTGTTGCAAGAGTATGAATATTATTGTTATATACTCTTGATATTAAGATCTAGCTTGTCTTTTTTCTGGTCATTTTTATAATTAGTCTTGTCCTATTTTTTTTATATCCAAACCTATAATTTTTAAGTTTCTAAAAATTATAGGTTTGGATTCATCCCCCGGAGCAAATCCTCCGGGGGATGAACTATAGAGCTTCGTATCATATGGGCCTATACCCTCCTGGATAGTCAGGGTTTTTAGCTTGATAGTCACCTCCATGCCCAATATTGGTGATGATAGGAATATCGGCTTTGCAGAGAGGGCAGTCCTCTTTCGTTAAGTGTTTGGATGACTTCAAGTCCAATCTTGGTTAAAAGCAATCGATCAACTTTCACAGTGGTTAGATTTGGCATCTGGTCTAGAAGGCCTAGTAAAGTATCTATGCCATCTACGTCTGCACTCCAGATGATGTGCTCGGCTGGGTTAATGGTGGTCATTAAATCCCTCCTTTAAAAGGGCTGTATGGGTGTTTTGGGGAAAGTCTTTGAAAGGTATGTGAGCAATTTCAGCTTTGGCCTGTAAGGCTGTGCTGACCGCCCATACTAACTACAGTGGGTCTCTGTGAGATTATGCCAATATATTCGGACAGTATCTCACTAAATACTGCTGTCCTTGTGGTTTTCAGATAGGCTGTTGCCATCTGGACTGTTGCAGCCCCAGCGCGAAGGTAGTCAAGCACATCAGCTCCATTAGCAACCCCACCGACTCCTACAACTTCGACTGTTGATGGTAAGGCATCACAGAACTGCCGTACTTGCCCCAGTGCGATTGGCTTCATGGCTGGGCCACTCATGCCAGCAAAAGGGGCATGGACCATATGATTGCCTTTTTTGTCAAAAGCAAGTGTGTTGGGAAAAGTATTGCTTGTGGCTACGTAGTCAACAGCAATATAGGATCCTATGACACTGGCGACCTCACTTAACAAAGCTGGGTCAGAATATGGTGATAGCTTGATCCCAAATTTGCTAATATACCCGCTGGCCGTTTCTAGTATTTCTGCCAACAGACAGGGGTCAAAAGATGGGATCTTTTTTTGCTGACTGCTATCCCATATATTGGGGCAGCCAAGATTAAGCTCAACCCCATGGGCACCGGCAAGTAGCACTTCGTAGCCTAGTTGAGCATATTCTGCCGGGCTAAAGCCGGCCACACTGACGAATAGAGGCTTACCAGCACCTGTAGCTATAGTGGCCATAGAAGGAAGCTGTGATTTATACCACTCTAGTCCTGGATTTGGCATTCCAAGAGAGTTCAGAGCGTACTCGGGATTTGAATGAAAGACATTGCCGATATTATTGACAGTTCTTGGTTTAGTAGTAACTGAGCCTACCATAATGGCAGCTGAAGCTGACTTGGCAATTTTGCTTACATCTTCCACTGTTTTGCAGGTACCAGCTGCATTCATGATCGGATGTTCAATAGTACGGCCAAGTATTTTGATTGCGTTCACGTCTCTCCTTTAAAAGGTCTTACATGTAAAGGTTCTTACATGATTTTGTCAAGGTAACTTAAAGACAGGTTTTAGGGATATCCCCCCTGCTTCTAAAAAGAATTATATAATGCAATATAATTTAATCCAAAGTTTAAGTTAAAATTTATTATTTTTAATTTTATACTACAGGATGGCTGATTTATCTTATATGAAAAGTTCAATGTCCCATTTAGGAGGAAAGAAGTACTTAATTGGTTTATCTGTTTTTTTATATTTAGATTTTATTCTGATTCTATTGCTTGCTAGTTCTGGGAATTTTACTCTACAATATTTATCTATTTCACAGAATAATCCTTGGCAATCTATAGCTTTTAATTTACGGCCTCCTAAGCATTTAAAACTAAGGCCAAGTCGACTTAATTCTACATCTTGATTGTCTACCATCCACATAATAATATCCTCATAACTATAATGACCAGTATTTTGAAAAATCTTTTCGATCCCTCGTTTTGCTCCTGGTCCAGCAACAGTAAAACTATTTTCACTAAAATTAAATAGACTAGAATAGTTCAGATCAGTTGCTATTTGATAAGCCATGAAATCACCAATTAGTGGTAAGCTTTGTAGAATCATAAAAAGCTCTTTAAGAGACCTTGAATTTAATAATTCTATATATTTATTACTGGTAAAAACCATCTTAAGTAAGGCAAGGTGATTGCGATGTTTTTGTTTATACCCAAATGCTTTATTGGCGCATAAGATAAACGCATTACCATAAATAATCCCTCCCTTTATTTTAAATTCCTCAATGATAGAAGCATAAACTTCAGGGTCAAAATTTTCTAAATAAATCTTCCCTAGCTTTTGTTCTAAGAGCTCCCAAGTTTCGGTCTTATTAAATAAACGAAATAAAAATATTCTAAATAAAGTGTCTGGTTTAGAATATGAATTACCGTAAATAACATTTTTAATTAAATATTGCGATACACGGTCACAGGCACGGTAAACATTACAAAATTTGTATTGGCTCAATATAGGATAATCTGTATATGGAGATTCTTGATGATTTAGTTTTCTATAAAATATATTTTGGCGTTCAGTTGCAAAATACCAATAGCTATCATATACATATGCTCTTGGCTTTAGCTGCATAATTTAATTTTAACAAAAACTCTGAAGTTATAGCCCCTGTGTTTACATAGTGACTATAACTGACTATCATTCTTGCTATATGGTAGCCCCTAAAGGACGCATTATGTAGCCCCGAACTGCCATTTGAAATTATATCCGAAATACTCAAACCAATACTAGATAGACACGGCTACTCACCAGCATTGGCATAGGGGGGGTGGTAGCCCTCTATATCTGTAATAGGCACTCCGCCGTGTATATAGCTAATTTCTTCGGCTCTAAAAATACCAAGCGTTTTTTGACGCCTTCATTTTGGCGATTATAACCGACAGTAACTAAATCATTCTGGTATCATAATTACTGTCTTACACCAAAGTAACGCAGTAGTTTTTAATTGCACATAGTTTGTGCGGTTTAACCCTAAAATGGGCACCGTACAAACAGTTTGGGTTAAACCTACTGCGAATGGCGTAAGACACCTGTACGGTGTCCATTTTATTTAACAAAGAATTGGAGGCAAAGAATGGACGCACCACAACAAACAACTAAAGCAAAGCCAAACTATGTGCGTGAACAGAAAGGTCACAGCATCATAAAGCATCTTTTTCTGTGCCTTATAGGGATCGGAATGTTTACTATTCCGTATTACTCACTAAGCCCGAACCACTACTGGCACACTTAGAAATATATTAGCCAACTTCAAACTCAACTATTGGCAAGCCCGATGCTATCATCTCAGCTTCAATATGTCGTTGCATATTCTTAGCGTCTTCAAACAATACACTTCGTGTAGCAGTTCGCTCACGCAATAAATCATCGCTGATTTTCAAATGCACAATACGATCAGCGTCTAATACCACTGTGCCGAACACAGGTTCACCAGACTGCACCTTGACCCGCTCTTTAGTTAGGCGTGTCATTACTTCGCCAATCTCAGGTGTCCACGGCGTTTGGCAAACATAATCTGCCTCGTCTTTGGTAAGTAGCGGAAAAACCAGCTTGTCTATATCCTTAGCACCAATCAAGTGCTCAATTAGCGTACTCTTACCTGTGCAAGTTCCACCTAGTACAACTACTCGCTCATCTTTGAATTGGTCTAAAATGGTCTGCAACTCGGCAGCCTGTCGCTGTTTGGCGACCTCAATGGACTGTTCTCGTTCACTCATTTACGCCCGTCTTTCAGAACACCACCAAAGTAGTCGTGAACAAATACTAGCTCATCCTTATAATATATTTCTTCGTGTCCTTTGAAGTTGGCAAGTGATGAAGAAAAGCGGCAGATTATCAGTATCATGCTATCGAACCTCCAATTAAAAGGCAAAACGGTTCGTTTTACACCTAATGAACCGTTTGCAACTGTGCTAAAACTTACTGAAAATTCTATATGGCAGGGGCGGCAGGTTTCGAACCCACGACCTTTGGTTTTGGAGACCAACGCTCTACCAGCTGAGCTACACCCCTAATACAAAAAACTTATAAAGGCTGGAGCCCAGAACAGGAATCGAACCCGCAACCTACGGTTTACAAAACCGTTGCTCTACCAATTGAGCTATCTGGGCCTTTAAGGTGGTGCAGGGTGAAGGATTCGAACCTTCGTAGGTGAATACCAGCGGATTTACAGTCCGCCCTCGTTGGCCGCTTGAGTAACCCTGCATTTGATGGAGCCCAGAGCGAGGATTGAACTCGCGACCCCTTCCTTACCATGGAAGTGCTCTACCACTGAGCTATCTGGGCATTTGTAGTCTTATTATACTAAATATAGTAACTTCAAATCAAAACAAACTATTAGATTTTTTAGTTGGACCAAACTTCTTATTGCGCTATATTTTTAAGTAGATTGGCTTAGCTTTTTGACCAAAGCCAAAGTAATTTTATTTTTTTTATCTAGAGCCAAAGACTTTCTTAAAACATCTTCTCCCATGGTAATATTCCCAGCCTCTATGCAGATTTCTCCCATGAGATTATATAAGCTAATCTGTTCTTTTTTATCATTAGTTTTGGTTTCTACTAATAGCGTGAGGCCATCTTCAAATCTATTAACCCCCTTGTAGGCTCTAGCTAGAGATATAATACGACTAATATTAGGATCTTCTAAACAAACACTTTCTAGATTCTCAATAGCTAAGCCATATTGCTTGTCTTTTAGAGCTGATAGCCCCAGATTACTTTTGTACAATGGATTTTTGGGATCATTCTCAACGGCAAATTTAAAACTCTCTATAGAGTCTATTACATTATTCTGAAAAGAATATAGCATCCCTAGGCGGTTATACACATAGCTATTATGTTCATCTAGAGACAATGAATGAATATATTCTTTTTCGGCTAGATTATATTTTTTTGATTCATAGTAATCATCGGCTAGCATAATACTGGCTTTTAATTGCTCTTCCATGGTTTGAGGCTGTTCGAAGATACCAACAATACCCCCTAAATAGCGGTTTAATAAAATGGAATTACCCATAACCATATAGGCTAGAATAAAGAAAATTAAAAGTAATATTATGGCGATAATCATATCTTGTATTATTGGTATTATACCAAAAGCAGTAGCATGGTTTCTATAACTAGCTTAGGATTGATGTTGTATTGTTGTCCTTTAATGATTGAACTAATATAGCTACTATATTCTGGGTGTTTATCAATAATAAACATAGCTATATCAGCTGTGAGTTGACTGTAATCTTCTGGACTCATTTCGCTACTATGAATTTTATTTAATATAGACTTAAAATCTTTTGTATCTAGTAAAGATGCTATAGCCTCTCCTTCTATAGAAGATTCACTATATAAGAAATATACCGGAAGACGAGAACGAATAGTAGGGACAATTTTAGTAAATAGAGTAGTAGTTAACAATACATATGTCCTTTCTGGTAATTCCTCTAATACTTTTAGTAAAGAATTAGAGGCTTCTATGGACATTCTCTCTGACTTGTCAATGATAAATATTCTACTATCAGTCACTGCTTTGATGGTTAGCAGAGAGCTAAGCTCTTTAATGTCATCAATGCCTATAGTTTTTTGTTGTTCAAACTTAAAAATAAAACAATTATTTATGTTAGGATCTTCTTTTAATATTTTTTTAGCTAATATAATGTCCCAATTCTTTGTATGGTAAAAGCTTTTATTAAGACAAAATATGAAACCTTTGGCCTGGCTGCTGTTAATGGATTCTAGCCTCATTATAGAGCCTTCGTCTAGTGCTAAAGAAGAGATATCTTGATCCATAAAACTTTCCTTTTTTAAGATAAATGGTTAATGGCCAGCAGCCTGATGTCATCTATGGGACCAATCTCATGATCTTCCAAGAAAGCCTTTAATTGATTGTCTAGGTCTATAGCTATTTTTTTATCTTGGCCAGCAAGATCTTGAAATTCTATATAGTAACTTTGTAAGAAATATCTGTCTAGAGAGTCATTTTTACTGGGGGCATATATACTGTCCCCTACTATAGGGTGCTTGATGTGTGATAAATGTAATCTGATTTGATGTGTCCTACCAGTAAGAAGATTTAAGTCTACTAGGCTATATTTACCATTGCTAGCTATAACTTTATAGATCGTTTTAGATGTTTTACCACTAGGTAAGACTTTCATTTTATGCCTTCTTATAGGATCTCTACTGATAGGTAGGTCTATCAAGGCATCTGTATGTTCTAGCCTACCATGAACCAAGCCAATATATTTTTTTTTGACTAAATGAGTCTTGAATTGGTGTATGATATGATCTCTAAATTTAATATTTTTAGCTATAATCATTAATCCAGATGTATTTTTGTCTAGCCTATGTACTATGCCAGCCCTGCTACTACCGTCGTCTTCTACTTTATCTTGCACAAGCATGGCCAATGTATTTTCTAGTGGCTTGAGGTGAGAATAATGTACTACTAGGCCAGCAGGCTTATTAATTATCAAATAATCATCATTCTCTTCTATAGTAATATCTTCTAGGCGCATATATACCATTATATAGTAAGGGGAAAGTGATGATGTAGGCTTTAGGATTTTATATGCAGCCAAGGGAATAAGTTTGATTCGTTGCAGGGCAAAAACACTTTACTAAGATTATAATCTTGCTTGGGACTAATTTTAAACTAATCTTAAGAATCAGATAGCTAAGGGCTTTTTTGGGGGCATATATAGTAATGCTCTATTTTTTAGAGTAGTTAATATTGACAGATTATGTATAAATATGTCAATGTTAATAACATTATGAGAGAAATATCAAGAGGACCTGATAGAACATACCGGGATCTTGACATACGTGGCCTAGGCCGTGAAGTAGACTTAGATGAAAAAGCTGTTCCAGGTTCATGGAGACATTTTGATATATTATTCAAGAGATATATTGCAGGTATTGACCCAAATTTAGAGGCTAATCAAGAGCTCATAGATGAAGTTTCTCTGGGATTAGCGGGCCTAAAAACAAGTGTAGAAGAACAGCATGTTAAAGATACTAGAAAATATCGAGATAACACATCAGTGTATGCGCCGGCTCAGCCCCCGGAGGATAGTGGTAGCTATAGCTTTAATTATTTGTATCGTAGTTCTGAATCTTTTTATGATAATCTTCGATCTATATTAGAGTTAGTTGTATCATTACCTATAATAGACCACCAAAGGTTTATTGATATATTTACAGAGGATTATATAGATATGGTGCAATGTTTATTGCCTATGATAGAGTCGCTTTCTCCAGAAACTCAGAAATATTTAATACTACATTTGATAGAACACCGCGATAAAGGTGGTATAGCCTTTGAAGGTATCGGGTCAACATTCTGTTCACTTGATCAAGATGTACAGATAGGTATTATTAATACTTATTTAGATCTCAATTTAGACCCTGATAATGAATCTAATGATAAAAAAAGGAATCTGGAGTGGCTATTTTATACGGCTTTTGGACCGGATAATCACCCTGCTCCATCTTTAGAGATACAAGAATTATTATTATCTCAGATTGGAGAGAACGATAGAGTATTATGGATGCTACTTAGCCGCTTTCAAGATTTAGACCCTAGTATTATCACTGCGATGATTAATATGGCTCGTGGTGGGAATCAAGATATCTTAGATGGACTAATGGTGAAACTATCATTCATAGATGAGGATATTGCCGATGAGCTATTTAACATAGTCTTGAAAGCAGAAGGGGAAGCTTATTGGACCGGTCTTCTAGCTTTATCTCGTTCTACTCTTGAATTAACTCCAGAACAATTAAGCCTAGCTGTTGGCCATATGTTTGAAGTATCAGATGAAGAGTGGCCCCCATTATTAGGTAATCTAACTTCAAATAAAGGATTATCAGATAATCCTGAATTACAAGCACTATTGATATCTATGATTAGTAAATATATAGATTCAAGTCCAGCAGAATTATATGAATTAAAAAGTCAATCTATCATAAAAGCAATATATCAGAAGTTTGGATTATTAAATTTCGGTAACCTAAATAGATTTTTAGGGTTATTAGGGCAAGGTTTACGTCAACCCAGAACTCAAGATCAGCTCTATAATACATTAGCACAATGCAGTCTAAATAATGGATATCAATCGTCTGATGTGCGTACATCTTTAGGCCCACACCATAAGGGTGCAATACTACAAGCTATTTTTACATACCTAGGACTGTATTATACATTCGATGCCGGGACGAGAACATACTATTCAGTGAAATTAAGTGAAGAAAGCAAGATAACGTTTGAACCACTTGTTAAAATAGGTTCTATAGAACATTTTATGGCCTTATTGGGTCGGCATATGTTAAGGGCTCAGTCTAATGGACTATATAATGATAGGAAAAAAGAATGGGATAAGGTAACTTGTGAATTATATTATGTTTGTTTATCTAATGCAAAAAGTAAATTAAAAGAAATGCATAAAAATGCAAACTTAAGAACATTGCTAAATACTTTCCAGTCTTTATTTATGGATGACGCAGAAGCTGCGGCATATAATGAATTTATGGATGATATAAAGAAATATGGCTATGATGGGTTGTTTTCTCCACCACAAGGCTCCTAACTGAATAAAATTTTTAAGATAATTTGCTTAAATCTTTATTATGAGCCATTAATATTAGCTTGTCTCCTAGCTTTATTACCATATTGCCTTGAGGAGACACTTTACTACTACCATCTGCCCCAGTGATAGCTAGAATATTAATTCTGGGGAACTTTTTGTTAAAAGTGGCTATATTAATGTTTAGTAAACCAGAATTTTGATCTATTAATAATTCTTCAATCTGTAATTCTCGACTTTTATTAGTACTTAATATATCTAAGACATCTACTACGTCAGGGCGCAATAAAACAGTAGCCATGTGATATCCACCTATCTTATCTGGCATAATAACTCTATCTGCCCCGGCTTTTTCTAGGCGGGCGTAATTCTCTATTTTACTAGCCCTAGCTACAACAAATATATCAGGTTTGTCTTGTCTGGCATTTAATACCACAAACATATTCTCGGCATCTTCACCTAGGGCAGCTATAACTCCTATAGCGTGATCAAGCCCTGCTTTTTTTAAAGATGTTTCGTCGGTACTGTCTAGCTCCAGAGCTATTCCTCCTAGCTTTATTAAGCTATCCACCCTTTCTGGGTTGCGGTCCATAGCTACAAAATCTACCCCTTCATCTAAAAGCTCCTGTGCTACTTGTATCCCCACTCTACCTAGCCCACAAATAATATAGTGGTTTTTCATATTTTTTATCTTGGATGTCATTTTTCTCTTTGCTAATTGTTTATCTATGCCAATTATATAATTTGCTAATTCTTTTATCAAATAGGCCGTAACTACTATAGAAAATATGATTTCCCCTAATACCAAGATTTTACTCATCCAGTTAGTGCTAGGGCCATGAGGAAAATGAGTTAAAACAGTCAAGGTAGAATAATAGAATCCTTCTGGGACACTAATGCCTTCAAGATTACTTAGCCCTATAGCTGAGGCTATTATTAATGAGGTAGTTAATATTATTAATTGTTTAACCTTGACTCTATCCATAAGCACTATTATAGCAAAAATAATGATATTGATTTTATAGTTGAGAATTAGGGCTTCATAACACTATAGAGTTGGCCCATAGAATCACTTTTGATAATACCATTTAATTCTAGTTTTGTAATAGTAATCAAAATTTCATGAATAGGTTTATTTAAGTGTTCTGATAAATCAGAAGAATTAATAATACCTCCTCCCAATAGATCTAATAGCTCTTGCTCAAAACCGCTCAAAACAGGCTGGGCACTACTGGCGGTATTGCCCTTGTCATTAGTGAGGCCTAGTTCTAATCTAAAATCTTCGGCATTATTAATAGGAGTAGCTCCTTGGGATAATAACCAGTTCGTTCCTCTAGAACTAGGAGCAGTAATGGGCCCAGGTACGGCTAAAACATTTCTATTGTTCTCAAGAGCTAGTCTGGCTGTAGACAAACTACCACTGGCCAAATCTGCTTCTGGGATTAATAAATATGAACTAAGCCCAGCGATAATGCGATTACGCTTAATAAATTGCCATCTTTGAGGCTTATTTCCATCTGGATATTCAGACAAGACTAGTCCTCCGCTGCTAATAATTTTTTGCCTTAAATGATGTCCGCTAGCAGGATATGTCATGTCTAGACCATGAGATAAAACAATAATATTTTTTAAACCAAAATCTAATGCTTTCTTGCTTGCTAGCTGATCTATCCCATAAGCTAAACCACTACATATAGTAATGGATTCGTCCTTAATAGCTCTAAGCATAATATCTAATACAGTATCCCCATAGAGACTAGATTTACGAGTTCCGATAATTGATACTATTTTAGTACTTAATAAGGATAAGTCCCCTTCATAAAATAATTTGCTAGGAGCATCAAAGATTTCTTTTAATAATACTGGATAATGACTATTGGCAGTAGTTATATTCTTATGCAATTCTTCCCCCTTATATTTATGCCTACAAACTCTTATATAGTAAACTTATGCCTCATACTTGTTATGTATACAAAAACAATTTAAATGTCATAATCTATTGACATTTAATAGCTTTATATGATACTATAAGCAAGTAAACAAAAGCTTGGTAACAATTGTTAAAATCTTATAAAAAATCAATCAGACCATTGATCTGCTTGTGAGTTAAGTCAACCTATATTCACCCTCCTATAGGCCTTTGTCTTCTCCTAGCAGATCAATGGTCTGATTGCGTAAATCACCTTCTTTTATCATAGCAGATATGAGCTGGCTGGAGACTGTAATTATTTTCTGATAGTTAATTTTATTAACTCCTTTTAATGGTTTTAAAACATATTGAGCACTATTATAACGACGTAAATTATAACTATCCTGATCCTCTTCTATGTTTGGGCAAAAACCTATCTTGACTAACCAGTAGTCTTGCTGCCATGTATGATGAATGGACTTAAGACCATTATGTCCATTACTACTATGTCCATAGCGTACTCTCATCAATCCCAATTCTAAATCAATATCATCACAGATAACTATTAATCTAGTTTTATCTTTGTTGATCAGATATTTGCCCAATACTTTTCCTGCATTATTCATAAATTCTTTATTTTTGATAATAGTAATTTGGCTTTGCTCAAGAGTCTTGTCTAAGACAATATTGTCTATAATATGATGCCCAATATTATGTGGAGTAAAGAGAAACTCAGAACCTTTATTGCCCAAGCCTAATAATATTGTATTAGAATACGCTAGATTCATTTTTTATTTTTTTTATCATCTTTTTTATTACGATGATTGGTGATGATATGTATTGGGCATCCAGTATAATCTGCTAAATCTCGTATTCTATTTTCTAAATTACGTATAGCTGAAAAATTCAGCTTATCTACATTTTTACCATATAGTTTAAAAACCGGACTACTGTTCTGTTGCTCTATCCGATCTATTTTTACAGTTAACCCTTTACTGGTACTAAAAATATGATTAGAACGAATACTACGAACAAGTTGCTCTAGTTTTTTGTTATCAATATCTTGATTGTAGTTGATTAGGATTTTTTCCATCATTGCAAAAAGATTTTTTTGATCAAATCCCTCTATCGCTGAAATAAATAAAACTACGGCCCACCAAGCAAATTGATAATTTTTACTTAATATTCTTTCAAGTCTGGATATAGTTTTATCTGTTACTGCATCTATTTTGTTAACTAAAACTATAAAAGGCTTGCCACTTTTGATCAAATCTCCAGCTAAAGTCTGATCTATATTAGTCACTATCTCCAGGGCATCAATTAAAAAAATACATATATCACTATCTTTGATGGCCATTTTCAGCCTCTCATTAGCATAAAAATCTATCTTATCTTTTAATATCCTATTCCTCCTGACCCCAGCAGTATCACTGATGTCAAAGCTACCCCATACATAATTTACATTTACAGTTAATACATCTCTGGTGGTACCGGCCTTATCACTGACCAGGGCTCTTGGGCTACTGGATAAATAATTCAGTAATGTAGATTTTCCAGTATTGGGCCGGCCGATAATACTGATTCTGTGTTTGGAAATTGACTTACTACTATCTATAGCTGGTAATTCTAGATTTGGGAATAAATAATTAAATATATAATTTTTAATTTCACTAATAGAGCTGTAATCTTTAGTGCTAATAGCAAATATGTCTTCTCCCCCCAGTTTAGCCAGACCATTAAGCTCAACATTATTTTTCAAGTCTTTTTTAGTAGCAACAATCATAAAAGGAGTATGGCTACGACGAATAAGATTAATCAGCAGTCTATCTTCCTCTATAATAGACCCATTAATATCTATGCAGTAAAGAATAAAGTTAGCATGATTTAATAGATCCTTGGCTTTAGTTTGAGCCAGAGTAGTAATACTTTTATTTTTATCATTATTAGCAATGAATCCTAATCCAGGAGAATCTACCAAGATAATCTCTCGATCCTGGTAATTGATACTATATTCTAAATAATCTCTAGTAGTATGTTCTTTTTCATTAGTAATAGCATACTTCTTTTCAATCAAGGCATTAAAAAGGCTGGATTTGCCAGCATTTGGTCGGCCTATAAACAAAACTCTGGGGGTTGATGACATAAATTTTCCTAGTATCAATTTTTAAACACTGCTATAGCATTTAATGCTATTTTAGCACAGATCTTCTCTTATATAGCTGTTCTGTCTGCTTTTTGATGGCGGTTTAGGTGCTTATTTTATTTAAAATGTTTTCAGTTTCACCGTAGCGATCTGGGCTATTTAATAGTACTATAGCAACATTATGCCACTGCTGCCCCTGCCTTACTTTAGCTATAGTCAGCAGGCTTTCTCCAGCATTCGCTGTGGTCCCTGTTTTACCAGCCAAAACTGTCCAATGCTGCGAATTACTAGATCCTATCATGTGATGAGTATGATTAATATTTATAATCTTATTATTGATTTTAATGGAATCACTTTTCTTGTTCATAATATTGATTATCTTATCTTCATTAAAAATTGCCCCAGCTAGTATAGCAATATCTTTCGCACTAGAAAAATGAGAGTCTGCATCCAATCCGCTGCCATTCATAAAATGACTTTTTAGGCCTAAATCTAATATGGTTTGATTTATAACATTAATATCAATAATACTTGCTAATTGCTGGGCACTGTCATTGGCCGAACTAATCAAACTAGATTTTATCAAATCAGATGCACTGATTTCATCCCCTAAGACTAGGCCTATTTTATTTTCTGGTAAGTTGCTATAGTCATTTTTGATAGTTATCATTTGTTCTGGTAAAAGAGTTTTGGCGGCTATAAAGGTCGTGAATAATTTAGTAAGAGAAGCTGGGGCTAAACTTAATTCCGCTTCTTTGGAGGCTACAATGACGCTATGGTCTAAGTCATAAAGCACGGCTGCTTGAGATTGAAATGATAAATCTTTTGGTATATTGAAATCTGGTAGATAATCTATCTCTGGGTTGTCTTGATTGGTAGCATATTGAGGGCCACCCCTCATAACCCCTACAATGGTGGTGGTGACAATAATAGCTGTTATTAATATTAATAAATAATCAATACTTAGTATTTTTTTACTCATATGTTACTCATAATAGACGAGACTTAACCAGCTTAAACCTTTTACCCATTAACATGTCTTGATGATACGGACCAACGCTAATCCTATGAATACTGCGGACAGTAATACCAAAGTGATCAAACATAACTTTGATCTGATGATAATACCCACTAATTAATTCTACCCTATAATTTTTTGTTGTAATGGGACTAATTTTGGTCATTTGGTATACTTTTCCTTTAATCCTTAATCCCTTTAACATCTGTTCTTGTTCTAATTTTGATATACCTTTGTCTAATGTTACTTCATATACCTTAATGGCTCGCTCTAGACCATCTAAAGCTTGGGCTTGATTAGATAATACCACTAACCCACTACTATTTTTGTCTAATCTTCCACTCATTTTATAATGCTTAAATGTCTTTGGTAGTAAACTAAATATAATATCACCATGATCTGTTTTTTGATGACTACAAACATATCCTTTGGGTTTATTAAAAAGTACAACGGTAGGCCCAGACACTTTTGCTATCTGTGTTCCCACTCGTAGTAAAGACAATTGATCCTGGCGAATTTTGCGATTAAGATCTAATATCTTATTTTTGTCTAAATATACCTGGCCTTCTTTAATAATCTTATCAGCAGCTCTTCTGGAGCTAGCTAGATCTGTTATGACCAAGGCTTGATTCAGCCTATAGCCTTCTGTGCTATTAATAGTTTTCATTACTGTTTTAATAAATCTAGCATTTTATTCAAGAAATCAGATGGCATCAAGTGATGGTTTTCTATTTTACCTCCAGCTGATTTATTATGCCCCCCACAGCCAAATTGGGCAGCAATAGCTCCTAGATTAAGGTTGGATTTTTTGGTACGAATAGAAAAAGTATAATCATGTCTATTCTCTTTAATAATTAATGCAGTTGATATGCCATGGATGTCTTCTAGCCAGCCCAATAACCTTTGTCGGATATTATTTGTTCCTAATCCCAAGAAATCTTCGTGCTCTAGCTTGATATAGGCTATGTCATGGTCTAATTTTGTCCTTTCTAGAAAGATATGACAAGAACGATTGATCTCTTCTAAGCTAGGGGCATTATGCTTTTTAAAACGATAGTGTATATGATGTGGACTAGCTCCCAGATTAGTGAGCTTGCTGGCTACATCTAAACATAAGCTATCTGTATTGGCATTAATAAATCCGGCTGTATCGGCATATATACCCCCTAATAAATAAGAAGCAATTTTGGGGCTAATATTAATATCTAAAGCCAATAAAACAAAATAAACAATAATAGTTGTGGCGGCTATAGTGTTGTCAACAATATATAGATCATTATTAGAAAAATCACTTTGTTCGCTATTGTGATGATCAAGCACTATAATGGGTTTGCTTAGTATATTTGGCAGTATATCTATAGCATTTTGATATTCATGTTTTTGATTAGCATCAGTTAGTATAACCAGATCTATTTGGTGCAGTATCGGGGCTATGCTTTTAACATCCAGTGCTTGATAGTTATCTTCTAGGTAATCAAATTTACTATTTTGTCCATGGGCCGAAACCCAATATACCTTTTTATTTTTTTGCTTGAGCCCACACAGTAAGGCTAGTTGGGAATTGACACTATCCCCATCTTGATTGTCTTGAGACAATAGTATTATATTTTTAGCACTATTAATAGTAGCTATAATTTGAGGATTGATGGTTGGTATATTGATTATAGCTTTACCCTATCATTTAATGATCTTTTCAAGGTCATGGTATCAGCAAATTCAAGCTCTGCCCCCATAGGTAAGCCATGGGCCAGACGGGTAATTTTAATATTTGGATTAATTTTAGAAATCCCTTGCCTGAGGTATATGGCTGTAGTTTCTCCTTCTGTATTAGGGTTGGTACATAAAATAACTTCTTCAATATTGCCTTGATGAATACGGTCAAAAAGAGACTGTATCTCCAAGTCTTCTGGCCCCATTCCATCTATAGGCTTAATCTCTCCATGCAGGACGTGATATAGACCATGATAAGACTGAGTGCGCTCGAAAGCTATTAAATCTAAGGGACTAGATATTACTAATATTGTATTAGCTTGCCGGCTAGGGTCAAGACAAATAGAACATAATTGCTGATTACTATAATTACGACACTTTTGACATCTGACAATATTGGTCCTAAGATTAGATATTTTGTCTTGTAGATTTTTTTCCTTACCACTACGTAATAAATAAAATACTATTCTCTGGGCCAATTTATTCCCTATGCCAGGCAGGGCATTAAAAGCCTCTATACATTGATTTATTTGTTCTGGCAACATAAATGTTTAAAAATATCCCTTTATTATTTTTTTGTATTATCTTTGAAGTATTTGATGATTGATTAGAGATTTTAGGGCTATAGTCCTAAGCTAGAGAGGTCTCCCAAAGAGCCAACTGACTGCATTTTCTTAGCTGCTTCAGCTTGGGCTTTGCTAAGAGCTTGATTGAGGCTACTACTAATCCAGTTCTCCAGTAATGCTTTGTTATTAGCCTCAAGTTTTTGAGAGTCTAATTCTACTTTAACTACTTTTTGCTCTCCATTCACTACAATACGAACAGCCCCATCTCCTGCCACTGCCTCTACTTCTATTTTCTTTAACTCTTTCTGCACTTGCTTTAGCTTTAGTAGCATCTTGGCTTTATCTAACATCTTGATGGCCTCTCCTTTATTACTTTCTTCTATATTTAGTATAGCAAAAAGTTAGGCTATAATATTAATTATGTTATCAAAACTAAAGAGATTATTATCTAATAATCTGAATATATTAATGATATTATTTTTTGCTTTATTTGGTGCACATCAGCTATATTTAGCCAAACATGAATCTACTACTATTGATGAATACCCACATATAGCTTCAGGGATAAATTACCTAAGCAATTATGATATGTCTATTAATACAGAGCATCCTCCTTTATTTAAAATAGCGGCCGCTATTATACCTATTATTCATCATGTAACATTGCCAGATAATATAGAGCATAATCAGTGGACTATAGGAGAAATGTTATTAACCAAATATTATGCTAATGTCCCTTTGTTATGGTGGACTCGCATAGGTGTAGTATTGCTTAATTTATCCCTTATGGTATTAGCCTACAAAACACTGTCTTATCGCTACAGACGTAGCATAGCTGCTGCAGTGATGGTACTGTTTTGCTTAAATCCATTAGTTTTATCGCATAGCCATTACGTAACAAATGATATTTCTGCTGCCCTAGTCTCTTTTACCTTTATTCTCATGATAATGAATAGATTAGATCAAAAAACAGAAAGTATTAAAAATAGCTGGATCAGATTGGCTGGGATTATATTTTTAATGATAATTACAAAATATTCTCTACTATATATTTTAGGATTTGCATATTTGTTTACACTTTTCTCTGTTTTTATTGGCTCTGATAGTAATAAAAGTAAAAGTAAGAAATTATTGATGGATTTTAACAAGGCTTTATTATTGGCTTTAGTGTTGGTTTATTTTCTATTTTTATTTTTAACCCATAAACAGAGTCCAGAATTAAGTCAAGAAATCATCAATAGTAATGCAGGAATGCATAATCCCTTGGGGCAGTCCTTGATACGGCTACTGTCAGGGCTTAAAGCTCCCCTACTACTCCCCGTCCTTAGTTTAATTTCAGGTTTTTTGTTTGTAATTGGTAGGGTGGCTGGAGGAGGGGCAACATATTTACATCTAGTTTCTTATCAGAATGGGGTAAAAGAGTATTTCCCTTTTGTTTTTTTGATAAAGAATACAATATCATTTTTAGTAGCTATAGTTTTTTCTATTTTAGTGGTGGTGAGAAATAGGAATAAGACAAAGCCACTTAGCTTGGCTGCCATCTTTATTATTAGCTTTGTTTGTATGTACGCCCAAAGTGCTATTCTGGGTAGCTTAAATCTTGGAATCAGGCATTTGTCTCCCATTATTTTGCCCATATGTTTATTTATAGCTTTGTCTTTATCTCCCTATCCTAAAATAGCTTTAATCCTGGGAGCAGGAGCTTTATTAGAAGTTCTCCCTTTTATACTGATACCTATGTCTTTTAGCAATTTTATTATTGGTGGAGCTAATCAAACACATTATTATGTTAATGACTCTAATCTAGACTGGGGGCAAAGCAATATTAGATTAAGAAAATATCTTATATTCCATGACAAGTTTAAAAATACTAATATTGCTTTTGTTTTGCATGGGCAATATCGTAATTTTCAACACTATTTTTGTCCTGATCCCACAACAGATGAGATCTATTGCAGCTTAAGTATTAAAGGGTCTGGTGGCGAAAATGCCCCGGCTAATATATTTCACTGGAAAAAGGCAGGCATACCTAATAACACAGATTATTTAATCATTAGTACTGGTGTAATAGTTACTAATGAAGCAAAGAAGAAGTATGCTAAGCTATATCAATATCCTTATGAAATTTTTGATGGAACTGTTTTGATTTATAAACTTAGATGATTTTAAGTAACATTCAGGTCAAAGTGGTTTAAAGCTCTGGCATTAGTGATAAGACATAGGACTTAGTGCATATTGATATATTGGGGTATTTAAGGATTTTATACTACTAGACCTATTTTATTTTCTTCTAGAGACAAGCTTTATTTTAGATAATATCCTTTATTTTTGAGATAAGTAATCAATAAAAGCTCCTTAAATACTTTTAAGCTAGTCTTAATAGACTTAAACTTACTATTCCATTTATTACTAGCTACATCATGCCAATCTTTAATATCAATAGTTTTAATATCAAATCCATTTTGTCTGCTAAAAGTTAATAGTTCTATGTCAAAACCCCATCCCAAGATTCTTTGATATTTAATATAATTCTTTGATAATTCTTTACTCAGTAATTTAAATCCACACTGTGTGTCTTTTATATCACCTAAGCCCGCCATAAAAACAAGACTATTGCCAATATTAGATATATATTTTCTGAGTCCTTGATGAGATGAGCTAGTATCTCTAATCCCGATGATAATATCTATAGTGTTGTCGGTATGATTGGCAGCCAAAAGCATGTCTTTAATGGTCATAATATGCTCTAATGGAGTCGCTAAGTCTGCATCCATAAATATGCTATATTTAGTATTAATTTTATCCCAAGCATAAGATAATTGCCTCCCCTTTTGCCCGTGAGGTAAACCAGCTTGCATAAAGCGCAAACTTATATCTTGATGTTGTTTGGCAAATTCTAAAACCACTTTTTTCGTATTATCGCTACTGCAAGCATCTACTATTACTATAGGATAATTAATATTCTTTTTAAGATAAAAATTATATATTTTATCCAAACTCTGGGGCAGCCTCTGCTCCTCATTTAAGACAGGAATGATGATGGATAAATCTTTATTAATATTATTCATCTCTATAACATTTTCCCCTTATCTAATAAATTTATTGGCTTAAGTTTAGGCCCCAGGTTTAATTTTATAGTATAAAACCTTACCAGTAGTGCTATCTGTAATAGATTCAGCTTTTACTTCAGAATATTTTTGTTTTATTCTAGTAGATATTTGGTCTATAGGACTATTATTAGTCTCTAGAACATAGAATGTACTATCTTTTGTACTGTTTAGGTCCATAGAAGCTAATTCATCTAAATTAATGACTTGAACACTGTGATTGCTTTTAGTCCCAAAAATAATAAAATCATAAGAGGTTGTTGGGGCAGATTTGTCATATACTATGAACTTACTATTCTCGCTATTTGGCAATTCTTTAAGCATGAATGTTAATGAATTAGATTGATATATATTGGCTACACTATAATCTTCATTCCAATTATAAAAGTATTGAATAAAGGTTAAGCAGACACTTAAGATCGCACATGCTCCAAGCAGTGCAGGAGTAATGATATGATTATTCTTAAGATTCAATTTATGTTTTAAAAAAGATTGCATGGTAGAAACGCCTATTCCAACAATAGCAAACATTAATGGCATGAATATATTTAAACGCAGCATAGACGTACTGTTGACTGGGTTAAAACTAGCCATTATTAGCCCGACTATTAATATAATTAATGATTGATAATATAAGGGATATTTTCTATTTTTGATAATGTATATTAGGCCTAGTATTAAGCCAATAGTAAAGAAGGTATTAAATGTGGCAAGTTTAGAGATATTAAATTCTGTATTACTGTCTCCAGATATCAAAAAGATAGAAATACTGTGGTAGACGGATCCAATAAGTGAAGTTAATGGATTCCCCCCATTTATCTTGCTGTCCAAAAATGTACCTGATATGATGGTGCTAATAATACCATTATCCCCACTATTAGCAATTATTTTAGTAGCTATGGCGACTATCAGAATAGCTATTAAAATAATGAATCTCTTAGCGCCCCTATCGTCTTTATTTTTCCATAGTTTATATATAATACCAATGATCTCTGCCATGATTAGCCAAGCAAATTGAGTATATAAGTAGATTGATATTGTATTTAATAATACAAGAGCAATATAATATTTCTTATTTTTAGTTTCGTTAATAAATATTTCATAAAATAATATAAGGCTTATTATAGACAGCACTGGGACTAAATTAGCAGATATAGCTAGCCTAGAAAAATGCACGGCTGAAAAATTTATAGCCACAGCTAGCATGGCCCAAAGAGCAGCCTTGTGATTAAAGAAGCGATTTACAAAATAGTATACCAGCCACACTAGAATTATTCCCAAAACAGCAGACGGGAGTCTAGCTCCTAATGGGTTTGTCCCCAAAATAGATATAGACACATGCTGCATTGTCCCATAAATAATATTATTGTCATGATCTCTGGATAATGACAATAAGTGATCTGGGTGCTCCAGAGCCTTCATGCTACTAAGGGCTGTTTTGGCTTCTAAAGGGCTCATGCCATAAGGTAATGTTGACAATTTCATAAAACGAAAGAATATAGCTATAACCAATATTATGGACAATGCAATATAGTGCCATTGATTTTTTTTATTCATTTAAACACAACCTTTTTATATAGTATAAAATTATATATCATTGCTATTAAAATAGAAACACCCCAAATAATAGCATTATGCAGATTCCAGACAGAAATATTTCTTATAAACATCAGACTAGTTATATGGTAGATATTATTACTAGTACTGATCACAAAATTATCTAATAATGTTTTGGTGATCAGTAAAGAGATCAAGTATCTTAGAACTATACCTGTGGTGGTAACCAAAAAGAACAATACTATCCTTGGACTGGCAGCTTTTTTTTGAAAAGTAAATCTTGAGTTGAGCAAATAACTAATTATCATTGCCACTACTGCTGCTATAAAAATAGCTGAACTGAGTGGAATTTTCAATGCTAATAATACATTAAAAATAGAGAAGTCTATAATAGAATTAATACCTCCCACAATAATAAAGGTTAGGGCTTGTTTTTTATTACTCATATATTAAAAATATTAATTCTTTAATGAGCCCTCTTGCTTAAATTGCTAAATGAAGCCATTTTTTTGTTCCAGAATAATTCTATTTCTCCCGTAGGGCCATTACGATGTTTTTTGATCAAAATATCAGCTATATTTTGTCTGTCAGTTTCACTATTATAATAATCCTCTCTATATATAAACATGACGGCATCAGCATCTTGTTCTATGGAGCCAGATTCTCTAAGGTCAGCTAATTGAGGTATTTGAGGGCTGCGATTTTCAACCGATCGTGATAGCTGGCTTAGGGCTATCACTGGGACATCTACTTCTCTAGCTAGGGCCTTTAAGCCACGAGATATATCTGATACTTCTTGTACTCTATTCTCTTGATTACGACCAGACATTAGCTGTAAATAGTCCACCACTATTAACCCTAATCCTTTTTCTAGCTGTAGGCGTCTGGCCTTGGCTCTCATTTCCATGATATTTGTCATTGGTGAATCATCTATATATATAGGGGCTTCGTTTAATATTCCCATTGCTATATTGAGCTTTTCAAAATCAGATTCTTCCAAGCTATTAGATCTGATTTTAGATAAATCTATTTTGGCTTGAGAAGCTAATAAACGGTCCACTAATTGCTCCTTACTCATTTCTAAAGAGAAGAACCCTACCGGGAGGCCTTCGGCAATGGCTACTGAACGAATAATATCTAGAGCAAAAGAAGTTTTACCCATGCTGGGTCTGGCGGCTATGATGATCAGATCAGATTTTTGTAATCCATTAGTAATCTTGTCTAGTTCCCCAAAGCCAGTGGTTAATCCCCTAAGACGATTATTATCTTTGCTCATTTCATCAAATCTTTCAAATGTTTCGATAAGTACCGATTTTATAGAGGTGAACTGTCTTTTTAAGTGCTTTTGTGAAACAGTAAAAAGTTGTTTTTCTGCTTCATCTAAAACATCTTCCAGAGGGCGATCTTCGTCATATGACAATTCATTGATTTCTCTAGAGGTAGATAATAGTCTTCTTAAAACAGATTTGTGATGAACGATTTTTGCATAACTTTTAGCATGAGCACTAGTAGCAACGGCATTTACTAGCGTGGTTAAGTAGCTAACTCCTCCAATATTCTTAAGATGCTTTTGATCTTTTAAAATACTACTAAGAGTTAATAGGTCTATGGGCTGTTTTTTTTCAAATAAATCTAGAATAGCTTGAAAAATCACTTGATGTTTGTCTTGATAAAAATCATCAGAAGATACTTCATCTAATACTTGTATTAGAACTTCTTTATCTAATAATATTGCTCCCAGTAAATTAATTTCAGCCTCAATATTTTGAGGAGGTAGTTTAATATTATCTATCTTCGTCTGAGGGCTACTTTTTTTGATCATGCCATTAACTCTCCCCCTAATATTTGCTCGACAGACTTAATGACATCATTGTCTATGGTCCCGTTTGTATTTAGTGTTGATATACCACTGCTATCATCTTGAGTAGAGGCATTTAAGCTACTACTACTATCTCCATCATTGTTATTAGAAATTAATATATTCAAGCTTGGGTCCAAAATGACGTTTAAGACAATATTTTGATTAGTAGCTAAAGACATTTTCTCTTCAATTAATTTTCTATTCTTGGGCTCTTCTAGCCTTTCCTTATAGAATCTATACTTGCATACAGCCTTTAGTTCTCCCTTGAACATGCTAAGGCTAGAAGAACGCAGCACAGCATATAAAGAATTATTGCTTTGCTTGATTAAAGATAAGCCTTTGGTATAGCCAGCTAAATCAGTTTTGGTGGGAATAGTACTATTGCTTTGAGTCGATGTAGTGGTCTTTATAGAGTCTATTTCTTTATCGCTACCGCTAATACTACCGAGTAAGGCTTGTTCTCTATTTGGTATGGGTTTATTAATCATTAAGGCAGCAATAAAAGGCAGCATAAAAGAATCATCTTCTAGGCTTTTAGATACTTCTGTAGCTTGAGAAAAAGAATTGATAAGTCTTATATAATCTGGGTTAGATATCTTTATTTTCACATCATCAGTAGTCGAGCGTAAATAATTAATATGTCTTAGCAGCTGTTTGACAATAGCACTGTGATTAAAATATTTAATCCCATCTATTATATTGATTGGTTTTCCTTGTAATAAATTATCAATAATTTCTTCTAGTTTATCTTGGGACAGTCTATTGGTGAGTTTATTATAAAGATCCATCCCATATTCTATATTTCTTGGTATTTGGTCTAATAGACTAATTGCGTCCCTAAGCCCTCCCCTGGATTCTGTGGCAATGATATCTAGCACTTCCTCACTGGCCAGTATATTTTCTTTTTTAGATATAAATTGTAAATGATTCTTGATAAGGTCCTGCTTGATAGGCATAAAATCATATCTAGTTACCCTTGATAAAATGGTATCTGGTATCTTTTGGGGATCAGTAGTGGCTAGAATAAATTTAACATGAGCAGGGGGCTCTTCTAGTGTTTTCAGAAAAGCATTAAAGGCCACACCAGTAATCATATGGGCCTCATCTATAATGTATATTTTATACCTAAGTCTAACAGGAAGCACATTAACTTTATCAATTAAGCTACGTATCTCATCTATCCCCCTATTACTAGCAGCATCAATCTCCACGATGTCCAGCAGAAAGTCGTCACTGCCAATCATATCATTCACACTGCGAGCAAATATTCTAGCTAATGAGGTTTTTCCAGTTCCTTTTCCTCCGCAAAACAAATAGGCATGAGTGGTGGTATTATTAGCAATAGCCTGTTTTAGATTATCTACAATATGTTCTTGTCCCAATATATCATCAAAACTACTGGAGCGATATTTTCTATATAAAACCTGATTAACGGTATTGGCACCACCTTTATTTTTTTTTGACTTAATACCCTCACGCATAAGTCTATATTATCATTAAATATTGCTTAAATTATAGTTAATATTAATAATAAAAATAACTAGGATATGATTGCTTCAACAGCTGCCCAGCTTGCTTCACGGTCTTTTGGTAGGACTATTGTAAATTCATCCCCAGCCTTACCTTTAAAGTAAGTGACACTGGCAAATAATACTTTGTAGCTTTTATCCCCCACAATCACTTTATATTGGCTATCCTCTAAAATGAGTTTCCCAATAGCTTTTCTTCTAGGCATGGGTCCTATCTGTTTATAAATAAATGATCCATCATTCATGATGGTCAGCTTTAAGATATCTCCTTCTACTAATTGAGATTTTGAGGCATAATTAGCTGGAACTGGATATACCTTAGAGGCTGGACCTGTCATATTTTGGCCATCAAAGATACCTTCAATGATTTTACCTTCGTCAGTTTCTTTAATACTGGGGACAAAGTCTTTAGTATCTCTAATATCACTATTTTTATTAAAATCTGGCAACTGGGTCTCGTACTCTATAGCTGCTTCAGACTCCTTGGGGGTGCTATTAGCAGCAGATAATACAGCGTCAACATCCTCTGTTTCTAGTCCTAGGCTGGAAAGCTTTTGATTGATGGCCATAATTGTTTCTTTGGCATCTTCTAGCTTCTTTAATAGGTCTTTTATATTATCTTGGTTATCTGTAGATTTATTTGTTGACATTTTACCTCATTTTTTTTGTCCGTTAACCTTAGGTTAACATTTTACAGTTGATCAATTCAAGTTCAATATAGTCTATTGAATACTCATAGTATCTATGTGAAGATATTTTTTTAGATAAATAAATGAAAAGTCAGTAGCAATATTTATTTTAGTTCAACACCAGCGCCAACAGCTTCTAATTTAGCTTTAGCTTCAGCAGCTTCATCTTTAGCCATTTTTTCTTTAACAGTAGCAGGAGCACTGTCTACCAAAGCTTTACTTTCAGCTAGTCCTAATCCTGTAATTTCACGTACAGCTTTAATCACTTCTATTTTCTTGTCTCCAGCACTAGATAGAATCACATCAAAATGACTTTTCTCATCAACAGCCTCAGCGGCGGAAGAGTCTCCACTAGGGGCAGCAGCCATCATCATTCCAGCGGCAGGGGCAGCACTGACTCCGAACTTATCCTCTATAGCTTTTACTAGTTCGGATAATTCTAGAGCTGTTAGCTTCTCTATTTTTGATAATAATTCTTCAGTTCCTTTAGATAAAGTAATTGTTTTTTCTTCTGACATATCATTGTCTCCTAATTAATAAATTTCTTAATTCGCTTTAACATTCTTAGACAGAGCATCTAAAATAGATGCTAACTGGCCAATATTAGAGTTAAGTACTCTAGCTAAACCACTAAGAGGGGAAACAAGTAGTCCAGCTAATTGGGCCACTTGCTCTTGTCTACTTGGCAACTTAGATAAAGTCATCAACTTAGTCTGATCATAAAAAGCACCAGTTAAATCAAATCCATAATTCATCACTAAGGCAGGATAACTTTTATTCAGTCCACTGATGGCTTTGGTTAATAAAACTACATCATCAGAAGCTACTAAAGCACCAGATCCAGATACAAAATCTATATTCATATCTTTTTTGATATCTAATATAGCTCTTTTGATCAATGTCTTTTTGGCTACTAAATAATTTACATTTTCACTAGAAAGTTTGCGACGTATACTGACTATTTCTTGTGCCAAAATACCTTGAAAATCCACAACAACAAAGCTCACGCTATTATTTAAAATATCTTTAATCTGCTTCAGTTGATCTTCTTTTTTTGCTCTTGATAAAGCCATATTATTTGAAACCTTGAGTTATTTAGTAATGATTTAATGAATAACAAGTCTTAAGCTTTGGCTTTTTAAAATCCAAACCACTATTTTTACTTTATTTAGGTATAGTGTGTCTAGGTAGCAAAATTAAGCCTTAATTTTGGCAGCCACTGTCTTTGACGTTATTTCAACTAATATATTAACACATAGTTATATCAGACAGCAATATATTTTCCCTAAAAAGGCTATTTAATGGTTTCTATGGCTTTTTTAAGCTCTATATCATTATCGTCAGAATAGTTATCATCTTTGATATTAATATCAGCAGAGATACCTTTTTTACCAATATTTTTATCATTAGGAGTGTACCAATGAGCTGTAGTGATCTTCATAGAGGCATTGTTAGTTAGGGGGATAATCTTTTGTACAGAACCCTTACCAAAGCTATTTTCTCCTACTATCTTACCCCTTTTATTGTCTTGAATAGCTCCTGCTAATATTTCGGACGCAGATGCACTAGAATTATTTTGTAGAATTACTAAAGGCTTAGTGGTAATAGGTGATTTTTGAGTTTTATAAACTTTTAAAATCTTATCTTTTTTCTTTTCTTGCACTACAATACTGCCTTCGGGAAGTACTAACTCTGATAAAGATACGGCTGATTCTAAATATCCACCAGGATTACCCCTCACGTCCATAACGATACCAGTAACATTGGGGTTATTACTAATAGCAGCTTGAGCCAAGACGGTGGTATCTTTTGAAAAACGGCTAATCTTTAAAACCAAAACATTGTCTATCACTTCAGGTCGAACACTGGGAACATGTATACTGGCTCTAGTAATATTTTTTTCTATTAATTGCTTGTCTCGGAATAATCCAATATCAACACTGCTTCCAGCTTGGCCGCGGATGGATTTTATAACCTCATCAAGAGACATATTCTCAGTACTTTTTTTATTAATTGATACTATAATATCACCAGATCGAATATCATTCTTACTGGCTGGACTATCCTGTAAGCTACTTTGCACCACAATGGCTTTATCTTTTACTATAACCTCTATTCCTATACCACTTAAATTACCATCAAGGTCGTCTTGCAGCCCTTGATTCTGAGCGGCAGACAGGTACTGAGTGTATGGGTCATTAGTGGACTCGGCCAGTCCATATATAGCTCCTTCCATTAGCTGGCTGTCATTTAAAGAGCCATCATACTCTGTTTTTAAAAGATCAAAAGCAGTATTAAAATTATTATTTTGACTAGTTTTAGCTGAAAAAAATAGATTCTTTATATATGGGATATTATAGTTATTTACTCCTAAATAATAGGCAATAAAGAACACAATAATGCTACATATAATATATTTTTTTTGCTTCATTCTATATTTTTAAAATGTTTAATGTATAAATTCTAGGCTAGATACGGGCCAAGTTGCTGTAGAGTATAGTCCTGTAAAATTATCATTATACTGACTTACTTTGACATAGCCATTGCCCAATACTTCTTCTACTATCATAACATGTCCATAATATCCGCCAGTATATACTCCAACGTCTCCCACTCGAGGGTTTTTATCAACAGACATACCAAAACTACGAGCCCAAGATGCCCAAGTTTTGGCATTAGCTGGCCCCATACTACCCCAGGCAGGTATAGGATTACCTAAGGCAGATCTTTTCCAGGCAGCATATGAAGTACATTCTCTATAATAAAATCCCCAAGGGTCCACTCCTCCGTCTAGAGGGAAATTGATCCAGGGATATCCTCCTGTTCCTCCATGTACAGGGGCTCCTCCTATAGCAGAGGAAATATTGTTGTTTTGAGCAGCGGCAGCCATGGCAGCAGCTATAGCGGCAGCTTGTTCCTTTTGTAGCTGTCCTATTTTAGCTTTATCTCCACTAAGCATTTCTTGATAACGACTTTCTTCTCCTTGAGTCTCTGCTAGTATTCTTTGCTGTTCTGTTATTTGTTCATTTAGCCCCACTACTTGAGCATCTTGAGCTAGGCGTAGACTAGAAAGTTGTTCTTTTTTATTATTTAAATCAGCCTGAATAGTATTAATCTCTTCGATAGTGTCATTAACCTTACTCTTGATAGATTTAAGGCCATTTTCTCTGTTAACAAAATCACTAAGACTATTGCTTGATACTAATAGTTCTATAGTAGATACCTTACCCTGCTTGACCATTAGCTTAAAACTAGTGGCTAAAAGTTCTTTATTTTTAGTAAGCTTGACTTGATTCTCGGCTATCTTATTTTCTACATCTGATATCTGATTTTTGGTTAGATCTAAGGCTGATTTGGCTGTGTCTATATTGGCTTGCAGCTGAGCTAGTTTAGACTTAAGTGTGTCTTGTTCTCCTTTAAGCTGATTAATATAATCATTTTTACGAGCAACTTCACTATTAAGTTGATTAATTTGATCACTGAGACTAACAGCTATAGCATTACCATTAAAGATCATCATGATAGCAGCTATTATCAGTAAATTAGTTCGCATTATAGATCTTAATTTTTTCATGATTTTATATTAATTTTAGCACAAACACTATCTTAATCTCAAATATTTTCTGGTAGCCATATAGCTAGATATAAGCCCTATTAATATTCCCATAATTGTAATTAATATTAAAATCAGTCCCAAATTATGCTCCGCTATATTAGTAATAGATATGCGAGAGGAATTAGAAACATAATTAAGAGCAGATATTAGTTTTGACTTTGAGGTAATCAGAATAATAGTTAAAATAACACCTCCTATTAGCCCATATATTATCCCCTCTACTAAAAATGGTCCCCTGATATACCTAGATGTTGCTCCTACCAATTGCATAATTTCTATCTCTTCACGGCGGCTAAATATAGCCATTTTAATAGTATTAAATATGATCAGAATAGACACTCCCATAAAACATAAAGTTATAACAATGCTGAATTTATTAACAAAGGATAATAGCTCTTTAATCCTTTTAGAAATATCATTTTTTTGACTATCTATACTATCCAGATTAACTACGGTAGAAAATTCATTAGACCGAACAATAGCATCAATGTTATCAAAAGCTTCCTTTGTGCTATTATCTAATAAATCTATTTCTAAACTAGCCTGCAAGGGGTTGCTGATATTTTGTTTTTCTAATTCTTGAATAATAGCCCCAAATTCTCCCTTAGATTTTTCTAACTGTTCTTCTTTAGTAACTAGCCTAATACTTTTAACTGAACCGATAGATTGGATTTTGCTTTTTAAAATATCAATTTCAGCTTGAGTAGCATTATCATTAATCGATATAGAGACATCATTGCGTTGATTAATGCTCTCAGACTCTTTTTTCACAATAATGGCACTAAAGAAAAAGAAAGATATCATTAGTAGGGTCACCACCATCATCATGGTAGCGGCTATAGATAATAATGGATTACGAGCAATATTTTTAATGCCACTTTTAAATACTCTATAGGTGGTAATAAAAAGGACACTTTTAAACATGATTATCTTTTGCCTTACTTTTAGCCAGAGGCTTATCGCTAACAATTTTGCCTTCTCCGATAGTGATAACTCTTTTCTTGATAGCTTTAACAATTTCATAATTATGAGTTGTAAGAATAACAGTGGTTCCTAATTTATTAATGCGTAGTAGTAGCTCTGTAATCCCCCAGGCGGTTTTGGGATCAAGGTTACCAGTAGGCTCATCGGCCACTAATATTTTAGGGGTTCTAATCAGTGCTCTAGCTATGGCCACCCTTTGTCTCTCTCCTCCTGATAACTGATTAGGATAGTGCTTTTCTTTTTCGCTTAGCCCAACTAGATTTAATATCTTAGGCACAGTTCTTTTAATATCTTCTGTAGATACGGCTGATACCTCTAAAGCAAAAGCAACATTTTCAAAGACGTTTAAGTTTGGCAATAGTTTAAAGTCTTGAAAAACTACTCCGATTCTACGACGTAAATAGGGTATATTTTTATTATCAATTTTAGCGTAGTCTAAATTTGCCACAATAATACGTCCTTGATATGGGTTCTCTTCCTTTAACAAAAGTTTAATTAAAGTAGATTTTCCGGCTCCTGAAGCACCAACTATACAAACAAATTCACCAGCATTAATCTTTAAATTAACATTATCAAGGGCTTGAAAGCGACCATTGTATTTAACGCAAACATTTTCAAATTTAATCATATTGATTCTTAATATGATCATACCAAAAAATGCTTACTTTTAGCAAAAAATGTCTTAAGTATAAGTTAAGTTTTGGGTAGATATTTTAAAAATTAACAAGTTAGATAACTACTACTTTTCATTAGCTATACTATGGGTCCAATTATTAAATAAATATTTACCTTTATAAAAGCCATCTATATCACTAGTCTGCCATCCAGAATGAGTGTCTTTTACTAGTTTATATGGAGCCTCTACATAATTACGTATTTGTTCCCCCCAGCTGGCAGCACTATGATTTGTCTTTAATGATGACATTTTGTCATTATGGGCATTATTATGCATAGATAAAAGCTTTGATTTTAATATTTTTAAAGCTCTCTCTTTATTTTTTAACTGAGAACGTTCGGACTGTATGGTTACGATGGTTTGAGTGGGAATATGTACTATTCTAACAGCACTATCGGTTGTATTTACTCCTTGTCCGCCCTTACCGCTAGAGCGAAAAACATCTATACGTATTTCATCGTGATTAAAATCTAACTGAGGATTATTAATATAGGGAAGAACTTGAACCAGAGCAAATGAGGTTTGTCTTTTATTATTAGCATTAAAAGGACTAATCCGAACCAATCGATGCGTCCCTGATTCATGCTTCATCCACCCATAGGCCCACTGAAAATCTATAATCATACTAGCTGATTTTATTCCGGCTTCTTCCCCATAATTTTGATCAATAATCTCTAATGAATATCCATATTCTCTGCAGAATTGTTTATACATATTACTCAGTATTAAAGCCCAGTCCATAGCATCCACTCCTCCTGTTCCAGCGGTTATCTCCAGTAGTACTGGATTAGAGTCATATGGTTGATTGAATTTTGAGATAATCATTTCTTGATTAAGTTGTTCAATATATTTTTCTAGATTAAGCAGTATTTCTTCTTTTTCACTATCGCTACTGATGGGGTATAATTCTAAAGCAATATTAATTTTTTCTATATTATCTTCCCAGGTATGAATACTAGATGACAGCTCTTTATATCTTTTGGCTTGGCTGAAATCTTTTAGACTAAGTTCATATATCAGCTTAAGATCTTCTTTCATTTTAACTAGATCTGGCTTAAAGGTCAGGACAAAATGAAATCTATCTTTTAATTCATTAAGACTAGTAGACATGATTATTTATAATCTAAAGTTTTTTAATTATAGCGTCTAGTTTTAATTCAAGTCTATCTAGTTTATTATGCATTCGCGCAACTTCTCTTTCAGCTTTAACATTTACTCTATAGTCTAGCTCGGAGCGAATTTCGGTTTGTTTATTTTCTAAATTCTGAGCTATCATAACAAATGTAGATAAGAAAATAGCTTCTAAGCTAACAGCTAAGGTCAAAAATCCAAAAGGATAGGGGTCAAACCCATCTGGTCGCCAAACATTATATATAATCCAGACAGCGAATATAATAACATGGGCTACAACAAAAGCAATACTACCCACAAACCGAGTAATCGCAATTGAAATCCTATCGGACATAGTACTTCTTTGATTTATCTTGTCTTTGAATGACTCTTGCATATGTTTATTATATAGATTTATCGGCTTTTAATAAACGATCTATATTGGCTATATGCAATTGTCTTTTATCTATATGAAAACGCAGCACAGGAGATCTTTTAGATTGATATTTACTGATAAATAAATTATTTATATAGCTATACTCATGATGAATTAATTCTTTGATCTGATCAAAATCTTGTTTGTCTATTTCTTTTTTAAAACTATTATTAGATCGAAAAACAGATAAATATATGTCAGCATAGCGCAGGTCAGCAGAAAGTTCTATTTCGGCAATAGTAAGAATATATTTAGAACTAATTGCGCTAATGATGGGAGCTAATGTGCTGCTAAGCTTACTTTTGATTTGTTCTAATCTATAGTTCATACTACTCTCATCAGTGTTTTATAGAGATGGCTTGATCAATGTTGTTTTATAAGACAATAACTGATCTCCTAAACTGACTTTGGCCGTTAGTTTAAGCTTTAATCCACCTATTTCTCCTTCTACCATATCTTTTACATTAAGCTTATTTTTCTCAATATTTAGAATACTACCGGTAGTTATCTCTTGTCCATCTCTCATTAATTTAACTAAATCATTAACTTTAATTTGACCAGATTTAACCAATCCTCCACATACGACTTGATCTTTAGTAGAACTGAATACTCCTTGAATTTCTAATACACCAGTTTCTGTTATTACTTCTTCCATAGGAACAATCTGTTCTAGCCACTTAGTAACATCATCTAGTAATTCATATATAATTTTATATGTTTTAAAATTTACTCCCATTTTTTTAGCCAATTGATTGGTATTAGCACTAATAGTGCTATGAAAAGCTACAATAACAGCCGTAGAGCTATATGCCATTTGTATATCTTTTTCAGTAATATTACCTAGTCCAGAAGAGACTACCCGGATAAAGAATTCTTCATTCCCTATGGCCGCAATAGCGTCTAGTAAAGACTCTAAAGATCCTTGCACATCAGCCTTAACTATTATCTTTAATTCTTTACTATTTAATGCCGATAGTTTATGTAGTAAATCTTCGGCTGAATTAATAGATTTAATTTTTTTATTTCTAATATTCTCTGTTTTCACACTAGATTTAGCTTTGGCTACTTTATCATTTTCTACTACCTCAAACCATTGTCCATATTCTGGGGCATCTTTTAATCCTAGGATTTGTACTGGCATAGATACTGTAGCTGAGCTAATCTCTTGGCCTAGATAGTCATTTATACGTTTAATCTTTCCCCAGGTTGCTCCAGCTACTATAATGTCTTTATTGTTCAATGTTCCTTGCTGTATTAATAATGTAGCAACAGCTCCTTGTCCTTTTTGGAAATGAGATTCAATAATAAGTCCACTAGCTGGGCCATCAAATATGGCTTTGGGTTTATTAATGTCAGTCACTAGCAGTATCATGGATAAAAGTTCATCTACTCCTTCACCTGTCTTGGAAGAAACAGGTAGGATTGGGATTTTGCCTCCCCAATCATCACTTAATACGTCATGATTGGACAAATCTTGTTTTATTTTATTCATATCAAAAGATTCTCTATCACTTTTAGATACAGCTACTATAATATCAACATTAGCCTTTTTGGCTAGTTCGATTACTTCAATGGTTTGGGGCTTAACTCCATCATCTCCAGCCACTACTAATACAATAATGTCTGTCATTTTACTACCAAGAGTGCGTAGTTTAGAAAAAGCTTCATGGCCTGGAGTATCTAGAAATGTTATTTTGCGATTATCTATATCTGCTTGATAAGAGCTGATGTGCTGGGTGATTCCTCCATGCTCTCTAGCAGCTACTTTGCTTTTACGGATATAGTCTAGTAGGCTAGTTTTCCCATGGTCTACATGTCCCATAATAGCCACTACTGGTGGTCTTGGAGCCCAAGTGCCAGAATTCTGGCTATCTTCCTCCAGAACAAGCGGTTTTTTGATAATCTCTTCTTCTAGTTCTAATTGATAGCCTAATTCTTCGCAGATGATAGAAGCTGTATCAAAATCTATATATTCATTAATAGTGGCCAAAACACCGTTTTTCATTAAAGACGCTATGATCTGGGTAGGGCTTAGATCTAGTCTTTTGGCTAGTTCGGCAATACTAATATAGCTAGGGATTTTGATAGTTGACATTACATATTATTATACCATGCTGGGGGTCAATCATGGTCTCATGTAGATATTGCTGGAGGGCTTTATAGAAATATTACAATTTAGTAGTAGTTTTTTTGGATGTACTCTTAACAGGCTCTTTGGCTGGCTGATCTTTTTTAGGTACTTTTTTTGCCTTAGGTTTGGGGCTATCGGAACTATTTGATTCATTTTTAATACTACTGTCTTCAGATTTTTTATTCTCAGATTTTTCTTTTTTAGCCTTGGGGACATCTTTAGTTTGATCTTTTAGGCTCAAAGAAAGTTTATGAGTACTAGAATCTAGTGACAGAATAGTGAATTCATATTCTTGTCCTACTTTTAATATATCGCTTGGATCTTTTATGCTAGTATCGGCAGTGATTTCAGATACATGGACCAAGGCCTCTACTACTGGGGTAAGGGCCACGAAAGCTCCAAACGGAGTAACTCTGCTAACTTTACCTTTTATTCTATCTCCTACTTTCATCTCTGCCACTTCACTGACCCAAGGATCAGAACTAAGTTGTTTTATGGACAAAGATAGTTTATCTGCGTCAATGCTAATGATTTTAGCTT
Organism: uncultured Candidatus Saccharibacteria bacterium; assembly: GCA_964478695.1. Taxonomy (GTDB): domain Bacteria; phylum Patescibacteriota; class Saccharimonadia; order JAGOAT01; family CAYZIP01; genus CAYZIP01. The sequence goes on along the minus strand of CAYZIP010000001.1, from coordinate 49,743 downwards.
CTATGCTTTGGCCTAATTTTACTATTTTACTTGGATTGTCTACGCGGTCCCAAGACAGCTCTGATATATGTATTAATCCTTCTACTCCACTGACATTAACAAAGATACCAAAGTCTACTACCCCCGTTACTGTACCTTCTACTATCTCGCCCACATTGAGCTCGGCTAATTTGTCCATAGTCATTTCTTTAACAGCTTCTTTTTCTGAAACAATTAATTTATTTTGTTTACGATCTAGATCTAGTATACGTACCATAATAGTGGTTTTTACCAATTGATTTAATCTGGAAAGTATCTCATCTCTGTCGGCTCCGGTCACTCTGGGGTAATGCTCACTAGATAGCTGACTAACAGGCAAGAATCCTCTTACTCCATCTACCTCTATTAATAACCCTCCCTTATTTGCGTCTATTGGGACTACTCCAAATATATCTTTGTCTTGGAATTTCTTTTCTAAACCATCCCAGCCTATTTCTTTTGCTACCTTTTTGAGGCTCAGTAAAGCAAAGCCTTGTTCTGTTTCTGGCTCTATAACAGATAGAACTAATTCGTCTCCAACTGCTGGAAGAGCATTGAAATAATCTATTTCACGACTAGTAACTAAGCCGGTACCATATATTCCTAAATCAATCCATATTTGGCTCTTTTGAGCACTAAGTACAACTCCCTTGATGACATCGGCTGGACGTAAGTTTTGATAATCATTATCTTTTAATAATTCTTCCATATCTACTGTTTTATCTGCCATTTTAAATCCTTTAGTCCCTTTCTATCTATACCACAAAAAAGCATTTTTAAACCTAAAGCTTGTTTATCTAGACAAACTTTTGATCTATATTGCACTGGCATAGATATTTAATAACTACAAATTTAGACAAAAAGTACTTTTAACCTTATTGATTATAAAGTTTTATTTTTTCTTAAGTACTACCATAAATCTGTAGTTTTTAATAGTATTATACCCAAGATATTAGCATATTGATGATCTATTTAGCAAGGCCTTTATAGTAATTATTAAAATATTTAAAGTATAGGTAATAATTTAAAAGCTTTAGTACTTAGATATAAATCTTTAAAAAAGTTCATATCTAAGCTAAAAGCAGCTAAAGATTTAAGCTTCTTTTTTAGCTGGACCTCTTTTGGACTTTAATCCACCTTTACGTCCAGCATTGCGAGCTAGCTCTGGATTAGCAGCAAAGCCACCTCCACGGCTCTTTTTACCACCAACACTACCGATGTTACGATAGAAGTTTTTCCCAAACTTTTGAATATTGGTTTGAGCGGCCTTTAAGCCTCCTTGTCTATTACCTGCCATAAGATACTCCTTTATTTAATATAAAAATATATAGCAATTACACCCTGCCAAATAATTAACTTAAGATAGATAATAACAGATATGCTTATTAATGTCAATATTTACATCATTTTATAAGCATGTTTTGTTAGAAAATTTGCTTTTTAACAATAAAATAATTTCAAAAAAGAAAAAGGTAGAATTTCAAGCAGATTACTTTAAAAAGATATTAATTGTCGTGGACAGAGTATTTAGGTAAAGCCATTGA
>CAYZIP010000001.1:18455-48081 GCA_964478695.1 uncultured Candidatus Saccharibacteria bacterium | reverse complement strand
CCCCTCATCTAGGACGAAAGGTTGCAGAATAAAGGCTTTTATATTTTATAACTATCATAAATACTATAAAAGTCTTTATTCTGTAGAAGATTATTCTATGGCCCACCTTTTTAAAATAAAATCTACTTGTTAAGCTACTTTGAAGCTAGCTCTTCAGTAAGAGATCCCCCAAAGATAGTAGATATTGTAGCATTAAGTATTGGTATTGTCAATGTGACTGTATCTTTATAAAGAACATTTTTTAAGAAGAATATCCTCCTTAAAACTTTATTCTACACTAATAAGTTCAACGACAAACTTCAATGAAGCTTTAGGAGGAATTTTGTCTCCAGCCCCATTATCTCCATAAGCTAAATCTGGAGGTATTAACAATTCTCTTTTACCCCCAACCTTCATCCCTTCTATCCCCTGATCCCATCCAGCGATAACAGACCCTGCTCCTAGAGTAAAACTAAAAGGATTATCTTTATTCTGATTTTGATCAAAAACACTAGAATCACTCAGTAGTGAACCTGTATATAAAACTTTTACTTTTGATCCCTTCAGGGCCTCTGTACCAGTTCCTACCACTATGTCATTTTTAGATAAGCTATTAACACTTCCATTACTGCTCATATTTGTTTTCTCCGTTAATCTATTATTTATAAAATATATGGAAGCTATAGATACTGCTGCTATGAGAATAAGGGGTAAATAAGAGACAGTACTATTATTTTTGTGCTTCATATATTTATTATACCCCATGTTATCACAACTTGTTTAATACTATTTTAGTTTTAATCTTCGTCTCTGAGCTCTCGATAATGTAGCATCTGAGTGGGCCTTACTACTAGTCTGATCTGTAATGATATTTCCATGAGATGAGTCTACTTTCTTATCCTCTCTTAGCTCTATCTTAAAAACGAATTTTGCAATCTGATCTTTGACTGCAATAATCAAATCCTCGAACAATCTAAAAGCCTCTATTTTATATTCTACTAATGGATCTTTTTGCCCATACCCCCTCAGCCCAATCCCTTCACGTAATGAATCCAATCCTTCTAAATGCGAAAGCCATAGATCGTCTAATAAATTAATAGATAAGCTCTTAAGGGCCTGATGATAAACTCCATTAGGATAAGATTTACTATTATCTTTTAAATCTTGGGCACTGAATTTAATTAGAAAGCTTTCAATATCATCAATGCTTTTTTGTTGTTTTAGTTGCTCCCACCTGTCATGGTTAAGATTAATATACTGCTCAATATTATTTCTAAAATTATCACCAAAGAGTTCTTTAATCCCCTTACTTCCACTAAAAGAATGGATGATAGCAGTAATCTTTTCTGATAATATTTCTAAAATGTCTTCATCGCTGTGTTCTGACTGTAGCCAAGCTAATCTTTTGGCATAAACTATTTGTCTTTGTTGGTTGAGAACATCATCATATTCTACTACTCTTTTACGTGAATCAAAATTATGACCTTCTACTTTACGTTGAGCACTATCTAGGCTGCGTGTGATTAGTTTGTTCTCTATAGCCTGAGATTCTTCTACCCCTAAAGTATTCATCATAGAGGCGATGCGTTCTCCCCCAAAGACTCGCATTAAATCATCTTCTAAAGATACGAAGAACTGAGTATAGCCAGGATCTCCTTGTCTTCCAGCTCTACCACGCAGCTGATTATCTATTCTACGGCTTTCATGTTTCTCTGTACCTAAGACAAATAAACCACCCAAATTAGCCACTCCATCTTCTAGGACAATATCTGTACCTCGTCCTGCTATATTTGTAGCCAATGTCACTGCACCTCTTTGTCCAGCCAAAGCTATGATTTCAGCTTCCCTTTCGTTATTTTTAGCATTTAGTACCTGATGTTTAATCTTATTTGAAGTTAGTAACCTGCTTAAATATTCATTTTTTTCAATAGCTATGGTGCCTATTAATACTGGCTGACCTAGTTTATGTAGCTCCATTACTTTTTCTACTACAGCCTGCATCTTGGCTTTATTTGTTTTATATATTCGATCACTTAAATCTGTCCTATTACTAGGTTTATTAGGGGGGACAACCAATACTTCTAAGTTATATATTTTAGAGAATTCTTCAGCCTCCGTAACTGCTGTACCGGTCATTCCAGCTATTTTTTTATATATTCTAAAGTAATTTTGAAAAGAGATGGTAGCCATAGTTTTGGATTCTTCCCTAACCACTAATCCTTCCTTGGATTCAATGGCTTGATGCAGCCCTTCAGAATATCTACGTCCCGCTAGCAGTCTACCAGTAAATTCATCAACTATTAATACTTCTGGACCATCTGCACTATCTCTAACTATATAGTCTTTGTCTTTAGTAAATAAATATTGAGCCTTCATAGCATTTTCTAATAGATGAAGATTATGTACTTGATCTGGGTTATAAAGATGATCAATATTTAAAATATTCTCTACTTTAGAAATGCCATCTTCAGTTAAGATAACTGATCTAGATTTCTCATCTATTTTATAATCATCCGGCTTTAATTGTCTGGATAAATCAGCAAAAAAACCATATTTAGTAGAATCTTCACTAACTGGTTGGGAAATGATTAAAGGAGTACGAGCTTCATCTATCAAGATACTATCTACTTCATCAATAATGGCAAAATTGAGCTCTCTTTGGACTCTTTGGGATTTATCATGAACCATATTATCTCGTAAATAGTCAAATCCTAATTCATTATTTAAGGCATATGTAATATCAGCTTCATAAGCTGCCTGCTTACTAATAGGTTCAAAATGTTTTAGCCTATCATCATCATGATTAATGTCATTGTATGCAGGGTTATAACGATAAGTTCCATCACTAGTAATGATGGCCACCACTAGCCCTAAGCTGTGGTAGACAGGACCCATCCAGCCAGCATCACGTCGAACCAGATAGTCATTTACCGTAACCACATGCACCCCTAGCCCCAGCAAGGCATTTAAAGCAGCAGCCAAGGTAGCCATCAGGGTTTTTCCTTCTCCAGTTTTCAGTTCAGCCACTTCTCCTTTATGCAAAGCTATTGCTCCTATTAACTGGGTATCATAATGCCTATATCCTAAAGTTAATTCTGAGCAATGCCGAACAATAGCAAATACTTTGGGTAAATATTGATCCAAATCTTCTTTCGTTTTGATCTGTTCTTTAATGGTAGCAATTTCTACTTTTAATTGCGTTAGATCCAAATTGTCTATATTTAGTGCTTCTTTATTAATCTCCTCTACCAGCTTATAGTAGTTCTTTAAATGTCTTTGGGATGATTTTTTGAATATTTTTGACAACATATTTAAGTTTTAAAATAATTTATTTAATATTTTCAGATTAAAGATAATCCTGCTTTCTACAAAGAATCCTTTCTTTTACCTCTCATTTTATGGGCTTTAATTTTGCGCCAAGTTCTTTCCCATCTCTTATATAACATATGTTCACTTTTATAATCGCTTAATAGGCGAGATAATTTTGATTCAATGATGTCAGTTAGAGCATATGGGTTAAAGCTCTCACTGTGAGCTATTAGTTCTTTATGAGGAAGATTGATCCTAGCGTGAGCACTATACTGCGTATTACTGTTTTTACGGCTAGCATCATATGATAAAGAAATGTTTAGCTCTGAATCGGGAGCATATTTTTTTGGTAGTTTCCTTAATACCTTTCTCATCTTAGAGCCAATGTATTTATTCAAATCTATAGATGAGTTAAAGTGATTAATGACGATGTTGATATTATCTTTGGACATGTTTATAAAGTCTCCTTTTTATAATATGGATATAATCCCTCTGTAATCAAAATATTACCTTTATCATCTTGGTTATTCTCTAGATAGGCTATAATGCTACGACTAGAAGTAATAGCAGTTCCATTGACAGTATGAGCATATCTCTTTTGTCCTTCACTATCAATATATCTAATATTTAGCCTTCTGGCCTGGAAGTCACTACAATTAGAACAAGATGTCAGCTCATGGTATATATTCTCATGAATTGAAAGATACTCTATATCATATTTCTTATAGGCCGCCGCTGAAAGATCTCCCACACTAGATCTAACCACCCTATAGTTAATATTTAAAGTCTCTGCTATTTCTTTTTCTATCTTTAGAATTAACTGTTGCACTTGATCACTATCTTGGCTAGCAGCAAATCCGTACATTTCTAATTTTTCAAATTGATGGACTCTATATAGCCCTGTAGAGTATTTGCCATAAGAACCAGCCTCTAATCTATAACATGGAGAAAGAGCAGCATATAATTTAGGCTTGGATAAATCTAATAAATCGTCTTTATGATAGGCGGTTAAAGGCATTTCAGCCGTGGCTATCATGACCATTCCTTGAGCAGTATCACGATAATTTTGCTCCTGCTGATCATGGGGTAAATATCCTGTCCCAGCAGCTATATCTTCATTCACCATATAAGGAACTGTAATAATTTTGAAATTATACTTTTCTAATATTTCCAGAGCCATATCGGTCATGGCTCTAAATAGCTTAAAATAAGTATCATTCCCATAAAAGAACTTACTGCCAGCTGCTTGAGCTCCTTTTTTAAAGTCTACAAGATTATATTTATATAATAATTCTTCTTGAGAATAGTGAGCTGTTTTGTCTGTCCCATAGACCGATTCAATCACATTATTCTCTTCTCCTCCCAGTACTGTATCTGGGGCATATATATTAGGCATCTGCTTTAATATAATTTGATAATTTTTATCTAATTGCTCAAAATCATTTTCAAGTACCTTGAGGTTTTCTTTAGATGTTTTTAAATCAGCCATAGACTCAGCACTAGGCTTAGTCTTTAAGTTTAGCTTGGAGCGTAAATTCTGGATATTGTTTAAGAGTGTATTTCTCTTATTATCTAATTCTAAAAAGTTATCTAAATCAATATCAGAATTTCTGGCTTGAAGAACTTCTTTATAAGAAGAAACATTATCACGTAACCACTTTATATCTATCATATATAGTATATATTATAGCACCAAATATCTTGTAAAAAACTTAAGATATGGCCATTTTATTCTAAGAGATTAGATCTAAGACTATTGAATATTTAAAACTAAATATTCAATTTCTCCACTAGGAGCAGCAGCACATACCTTATCGCCTTTTTTGGCTCCCATTAAAGCAGCTCCAATAGGAGATTCATATGATATTTTGCCATTGACTGGATCAGCTTCATCTTTGCCTACAATTTCATATTCATAAGTTTTGCCTTTTAGTTCTACAGTAACACTGGAACCGACATCTACTTTACCAGAATTAGATTTCTTAGTGATCACCTTGGCGGATTTTAGAATGGCATTAATCTCTTCTATGCGACCAGTGATTGTCTCTAGCCTAGCCCGAGCATCATCATAGCCAGCATTCTCACTTAGATCTCCTTCAGCCTTAGCTGCTTGCAAATCTTCAACTACATTTTTACGCTCATCTCCGAGTTGGATTAACTCTTTTTCTAATTTCTTTTTACCAAATAAAGTAATAATTAAATTTTTTAACATCGTCATATACCTCCGAAAACTCCTTTTCTTAAATCATCATCGCTAAATTAATTATAATTCAATAACTTGATTTTTAACTACTTAAAAGACACTTACATTGCTTCATTTTAGATTAAGCAATATACTTAAAGTGGCACTAATCTTCTTTATTAAGAACTTACTAATCTTCTTTATTAAGAACTTGATGATTGTAAAATCATATCACAGTGACTATTCTCATTGTCAAGCACATAACCCTTTAACAAAACTATTACTAGATCATAACTACTATTTATGGGTAAAATAATAGTCATAAATTTCTTTAGCTGCAGGCATAGCAATCTGAGATCCTTCTCCAGAGAATTCTATAAGCACAACCACGGTTATTTCTGGATTGTCATAAGGAGCAAAAGAGGTAAACCAAGCATGTGGCTTAGAGAATGTATAAGAATCTAAACGACTAGAAACAATGGTTTCGGCTGTACCTGTTTTTCCGGCTATTTTATAGGGACCACCAGCTATTTGTCCAACTTTTTTCATAGCCTCGGTAATAACTTTTTCATTAGAAGGGCTGATTAAATTATCTTTAACTACCTTAGGATTAAATTTATTAATAATAGCTCCATTGTTATCTGTAACTGCATCGACTAGATATGGTTTATATAGTTTGCCGTGAGAAGCTATAGTGTTCGTAGCTAAAGCTAGTTGTAAGGGAGAGGCCAAAAAATATCCTTGTCCAATAGACATATTATATGTATCTCCTATAGACCAAGGGGTATTAAAATTAGTTTCTTTATAGGCTGGATCTGGGACCACTCCAATTGCAGCATCATTTGTATCAATGTCTGGATTTTGACCAAAACCAAATGTCTTTAATCCTAGACTTAATTTATCCACTCCAATCCCCTTAAAATTCTTATATCCACCCCCTAAAGTATAAAAGAATATATCAGAGCTTAAAGTGATAGCACTAGAGACATTAAGAGGGCCTAAAGGCCTGTCATTCCAGCCCTTAAAAGTAAAAACATCACTAGCATTATTAGGATTAACTATATCTAGCCTAGCATTATCAGTGATGGTAGTCTGGGGAGTGATCACTTTATTGTCTAGCCCAATAGCTGCCACAAAAGGCTTTATAGTGGAGCCAATAGGGTATAGTCCTTGTGCATACCTATTATATAAAGGAGAGTTTTTATCACCACTGAGTCTAGTATAGTCACTAGAACTAATCCCTTGAGCGAATAGGTTATTATTATAATTAGGAACATTGACTGCAGCTTTTACGGCTCCAGTTTTACTATCTAGAACTACAGCACTACCCCTCTGCCCACCTCCTACATTAGCCCATTTTCCAACTATTTTTGCCACTTCTGTCTGTAGCCCATTATCAATCGTTAGCTTTAGATTAGCCCCGCTTTCAAAGTTAATGCTACTAAGAACCTTAACAACATTAGAATTAGCATCAACCTCTACTCTTTCCTGCCCATCTTTACCTTTTAAGTAAAACTCAAAGCTCTTTTCTAGGCCTAATTTACCAACAAAATCATTCAGGCCATAATTCGGCCTCTCTCTTTTTTCATCTTCTGAAATTAGCCCCGTATATCCCATAACATGAGATAAACTATCATCATGATTATATTTTCTAATAGGCCTTAGAACTACTTGTACCCCAGTTAAATCAGACTGTTCTTGCTGCAAATAAAGACTAATATTTCTTTGTAAATCTTCTTTTATTAATACTTGTTTTTGCTGTGATTTAATGGCATCTAAAATTAGATTTCTATCTATTTTCTCTTTTATAACTGCTTCTAGTTTAGACAAAATCTCTTCTCTTTTGGTCGTATCCAAAGGAAATTCATTCATATTAATTACCAAAGACTCTCTGGGTTCATTACTAGCCAAAATTGAACCTCTGCTATCGTATATTTGTCCTCGTGGAGCTGGAACAGTATTAGTCCTTACTTTATTTCCATCTGCTATTTTACGATAAGTATCAGATTTAACTATTTGTAAATAAAATAGCCTGGAGACTAAGATGGTGACAACTATAATCATTAGCCCAATAAAATAATAATATATATTTTTAGGTAATAATTCATCGAGCTCTCTTCCGGCCGAGTCTGGAGATAAGCTATAAGCCCAATTCTCATTATCTTTATACTCTATTTTGGTAATAGGACTTAACCCAAATATATCTTTTTTAGGATCTGTTTTAGCCATTTATAATGCCCTTTGATTTCTTTTGTAGTAGGTATAGAAAAAAACGGAATAAACTATAGTTTGTAACTATATGTAGTAAAGTGAGCCAGGACCAGTTTATTACCGACGAAGCATCATGATATATTAAATTTAAGATACGCCCATTTAAAATAATCACTATTATGGCAATCACCCCAAAAAATGATATTTTTGGATTATTGTTAAGAAGATTAAAGCGAAGAATGAAGTAAATAGAAATATTAAGTACGGCAAAATATATTAAGCTATATATTGGGCTAGAGCTATTAGTGACATTTAAAATAGCGGCAAATGCTCCTAAATAGAGAAGATTAGTAGTGGGCTTAATGGTAGTGAGGGCTAATAAAAACATAGCTACCATAAACAATCCCAAGTAGTATTTTATATCTACCGACATAAAGCTAATAGTGAATATATGTAATATATAGACCACTACTATATCCCACAAACTGATCTTATACTTATTCTGGCTTAAAGTGTTATAGCTAACATTAGTCATAATACTATTTCTTAACAACTATGAATAGTTTATCTAATTTATTCAAATTAATAGGGGTTTGCATATCAGCCCATTTAAAATAATCACTATTAGTAGGGCCAACCTTACTGATATGCCCCATAGGAATACCAGCAGGAATCAAATCATCACTGACAGATATGACCTCCTCTCCCTCTTCTATTTTTTCATTTTGAGCCACCCTCTCTAGTCTTACCCCTTGTCCTAATTTCCCCTTGACCATTCCGATGCTACGATTTTTAGCACTAATGGCCACTAATCGAAATTCTTGATCATTAATTAATGCTATTTGGGAATAATGATCATAAACCTGATTAACTCTACCAATCAAGAATCCTGATGATATCATCACCATCCCACTTTTGATGCCTAAATCCTTACCACCTTGCACCGTAATTACAGAACGAAAATTGTCTGAAGAGTTGTTTAATAATGAAACTTGAATCAAGTCTGTTGAATATTTTGCTGCATTTTTCAATTCTGCTTTGAGGGCTTCATTTTCTCTAATTATTTCATTTTGTGTAGATAGTTGAGAACGTAGTAAATCATTCTCATCTTTTAGCTTTCTATTGGTTTTAGATAAATCATTTAAATTAAACCATAGATTACGATAAAATTCTAAGCTATTTTTTAAGCTTATTGTAGATGATGAACTGTCTGTAGTAGTAAATAATATTTTTTCTCTCATAGTTGATAAAAAAATTATAGCTATAACAGGGATAGATATTAGTATAAATTTTAGTCTACTATTTCTTTTTTTATTCATTTATCAATACACTCTTTAGATTATCTAAATCTTCTAATACTACTCCTGTTCCAAGAGCTACAACCTGCAGAGGATTTTTTGCAATCTTAACAGGCATTTGTGTTTCATTGGCGATGAGCTGATCTAGCCCTCCTAGCAAGGCTCCTCCTCCAGCCAAAACAATGCCAGATTGCATAATATCTGAGACTAATTCTGGAGGAGTTTCTTCTAAAGTTAACTTTATAGATTCGATAATAGGAGTAATACTTTTATATAAGGCCACTCTAGTTTGGTCAGTATTAATCATCACTTCTTTGGGCAAACCTGTAATCATGTCACGTCCACGCATAGACATTTCTTTTAAACGCACATCTGAATAAACATTGCCTATATCTATTTTTATCTTTTCAGCTGTTCTTTCTCCAATCTGTAAACCAAATTCTTCTTTTGCAAAATTAATAATATCTTGTGTTAGCTCATCTCCAGCCACCCTTAAAGAACGACTAGATACTATCCCCCCTAGATTAATCACTGCTATTTCAGACGTTCCACCTCCAATATCAACAATCATATTACCGTGGCTACTTTTAATATCTATCCCAGCCCCTATGGCTGCAGCCATAGGCTCTTCTATTAAATAAGTCGCCCTAGCTCCGGCATTAGATCCTGCTTCTAATACTGCTCTTTTTTCGACTTCAGTCACTCCGGAAGGGATACCTATGACTAGCCTAGGCCTAGGCAGTAATGCAAAATGAGTTTTATTTAGTTTTTCTATAAAATGAGAAAGCATAATCTCAGTCATTTCAAAGTCTGACACTACCCCATCTACTAAAGGCCGACTAGCTACAATATGAGCCGGAGTTTTGCCAATCATATCCTGTGCCTGCAAACCAATGGCTAAGACTTGCTTTGTCTTTTGATTTATGGCCACCACGGATGGTTCATTGATAATTACCCCTTTATCTTTTAGGAAAATCAAGGTATTAGCAGTCCCTAAATCTACCCCAATGTCATGGGAAATTTTATTTAAAATAATATCTAAAAAAGCCATATTTAATATTATAGCTTGTTTAAGAAGAAGATGGCACTGCTAGATTATAAAAAATATAAGATGACTATAGCTTGCTGATATCTTGAACAGAAACTATTAACATTAGCCCAATCAATATTAAAAAGCTAAGACTATAAATGATTCCTAGAATACGTTGATTTGTTTTAATGCCTAAAGATTCTAATAATACAATCAATACTCGCCCTCCATCTAAAGCTGGGATTGGTAAGCTATTCATAATGGCTAGAGACAAAGCCAAGGAGGCGATCAGGACCATAATAATGGGTACTCCATAATCTATAGATTGGATAAAGACATTAACAATGCCAATGGGCCCTGTAACATTACTGAGACTATCCTGTCTATGTTGAGATGATGGAGAAAATAGAGCTCCAATTGATTTAAAAGTAGAAGCAGTAATATTATATATTAGCTGATTAGTGGCTATAAATGACTCCTTCCAGGGATAACGGATACTATCAAAGGTAATCGGGCTGACTCCTAAGGCCGCTGAGTCCTTATCTTCTAAGGTTATTTTCACCACATGTTCTTGGCCATCTCTACTGTAGCGTAAATCTATATTTTTACCTCTCAGTTCTTTGGTGGCACTAAATAAGTCATCTACTTTATCAATATTTTTACTATTAATAGAAACGATATCATCACCATTCTTAAGACCAGACTTTTGAGCGACAGATCCATCTACAATATACCCCACTACTACCTTACCACTACTAAGCCTCTGAGCATGGTTAATATTATCTATTGGAATATTGGTTGGTAATATGTCGGGGAATCCTATTTTAAATAAAATAAAAATAATCATAAAGGCCGTCATAAAGTTTACCATTACTCCAGCCAATAAAATAAAAATCTTTTTATATAATTTGGCCTCAGTGAAGCTATCTGCTCCTGCTTCAGATCCATCTTCACCTTTAATTCTAACAAAGCCCCCGAAAGGAAGAGCATTAAGGCTATATATCATCCCGCTCTTAGTAACTATTTTTTTAAAAGCAGGAGGGAAACCAATCCCAAATTCATATACTTTTACTCCAGATAATTTGGCTACTAGGAAATGGCCTAATTCATGAGTGACAATCAAAATAGAGAAAGCTATTAAAGCTAAGCTTAAACGCAGCAGTAGAGAGATTATATCCATAAATACTTAGTTATTAAACCTTCATAATTTCATCGATTTTAATATTAAGTAATACATCTAATTTAGCACTATACTCACCAACTTTATCTGTCAAATTATTTTCATATGACTTAAGATCATCCATAGATTGATTATTCTCTTTTAAAATCCTTTTTTTGGTATTGATAAAATCATGTCTAACATTACGTAAAGATATCACTGCCTTATCTTTAGCTTCTTTTGCAATTTTTGCAGTAGATAATCTTTGTTGTTCTGTCATGGCTGGGAATGATAACCTGATCACAGTTCCATCAACATTAGGGGTTGCTCCAAGATTAGCTATAGATAAAGCTTTGTCTATAGCCTCTACATTCTTTTTATCCCATACTTGTAATATTAGTGTCCTCTGATCTTGGCTACTAATGCTAGCCATATTCTTTAAAGGGGTCAAAACACCATAAGCATTAGCCGTAATAGACTCTAATAGCTGAGGGCTGACGATCCCCCCTCTTATATTTTTAATTTCATCAGCAAAATAATCTACTATCTTCTGTAAATCTACTTCAATATTATCTATGCCCATAATTAATATTATAGCCTAGTTTGATAAATGACTATAGCCCTAATTCCCACCGTATAAAGCGAGAGACTTTAATATTCTCTCCCAGCTTCAGAACAGCAGCTTCTATATATTCTGCCACTGTTTTGCTCTCATCCACCAGTAACTTTTGATTATATAAGCAGTATTGGGATAAGTAGTTTTCCTTCATCCCAGCTACAATTTTTTCTTGTATTTTAACATCACTACTTTTATCCTTTGCCTCTTTTTGCCACTGAACAATTTCGGCCTGTAATTCTTTATCATCAATACTACTTTCGTCAAGATATAGTGGGTTCATCCCTCCAACATGTATGGCTATATTTTTAGCAATATCTTTAAATTCATCTGTTCTGGCCACAAAGTCAGTTTCACAATTTAGCTCTACTAGCACTCCTACTTTGTCCATATGTACAAATGGGAAAATCACACCTTGCGAAGCACTGCGTCCACTTTTACTTTCAGCTTTAGCTAATCCCTTTTTTTGCAATAATTTTATTGCTTTATCTTGATCTCCCTTAGCTTCTTCTAAAGCTGCCTTCACTTCACTTAATCCAGCTCCAGTTAATTCTCGTAATTCTTTAATTTGTTCAATATTCATATTCTTTACCTTTTTAATGAAAAATTATTATCTTTAAGAAACATTTAAAGATAAATTGTTAATATTTTAATACAGTTAATTTTGTTAAGAGTACTAGTAAAGTACTATGATGGAATTTTCTTAACAATATTTTTACTACCACCATTGTAGTATTCTGCCAAAGCACTTAGTATTAAGCTCACCGCAGCGGTGGCATCATCATTTGCTGCTATAGCAAAGTCAACCATATCTGGATCGCAATTAGTATCCACTATACCAATGGTTTTAATCCCCATAGCCTTTGCTTCGTTTAAAGCAATTATTTCCCTAGTAGTACCAACTACTATTAGTGCCGATGGGAGTTCATTGATATTGATAATCCCAGATAGATTTTTTTCTAGTTTAGCTTTTTCATTTAATAGTTTTCCGAAGTCTTTTTTAGATAATCCTAGTTCTTCTTTAGTTTTAAAAGACTTCTCTTCTAATTCTTTTAAACGAGTTACCCCCTTTAAAATGGTGGCATTATTTGTTAAAGTTCCACTAATCCAAGCATTAGTCACATATGTACCATTGGTATCGGCAGCCATTTTTTGAATTATGCTGCTCAGATGAGGCTTAGTGCTAACCCACATAATAGACTTTTGATGAGCTCCTAGTTTTGTTAAAAAGTCACCGGCTTGGCTAATTTGCTCTACTGTATTGGATAAATTAATAATATGCAAATTGCCATTAGTGCCATATATAAATGGTTTCATCTTTGGATTCCAATGCTTGGTCAAATGTCCAAAATGAGCACCAGCTGCTATCAGCTCTTTAGCTTCTATATTTACTGTATTACTTTTACTTGCCATAATATAAAGGTTATTATACTATTAGACTTCAGCCGAGCACAATACTATTTATAAATTTATCCTTCCCACATAGTGATAAATAGTGCTATAATATATTCTATAATTACAGTAAAGTTAAGGAATTTATGAGTCAAGATAGTACTACAAAGACAGCTAAGATTATCACTTTTCACTGCTTGGGATGCCAGAGCACACTAGAAACAATGTCCTATGCCGATAAAATAAGCTTAGACATATGCTCCAATTGTCATCCTTTTTATACAGGTAAACAAAAACTTATCGATACGGCTGGTAGGGTTGATAGATTTAAGTCCATGCAGCAAAAGGCGTCTATGGCCAAGGAAGAACTAAATAAGAGAATGTCTATTAGTAAAACTAAGGACAAAACCAAAGACGATGATATAAATGCATCTACTACCGATACTGAATCTGCTACTGACGCTAAAGATATTTCAGAAAAATAGATTATATTTCTATTCTTTTTGGCTTGTCTAAAATTCAAAGATTATCTAATAAAGATAGTATTTAATGTTTTTTTAAATAGAAAAGTATATGAATTATAAAGAAATTGTCTCTAAATTAGAACTCAAAATGGCTGATTTGCAACAAGGCCATGATATTAATAAAAAGGATACCTTAAGCCGGTACCATAAAATACTATCTTTGGCCAGATCTATATTAGACATACAAGACTTAATAGATTTGTCAGAGCAAGATCATGATAATGACAGTATTAAAGCTTTTGAATTAGAGCTCAAGCAATTAGAGAATGATTATAAAGATAGTTTAATAATCCCTGATATCGATGACGATAAAAGAGCTATATTAGAAATTCGACCAGCGGCTGGAGGAGAAGAATCTTCCCTATTTGCTATGGAATTATTCAAAGCATATCAAAAATGGCTAGAAAAGAAGAACATAAAATTAGAGATTATGAGCGAAAATTTTAGTCCCAGTGGAGGGTATAAAGAAATCATAGCCAGAACTAATACTCCTGCTTACGCTATACTCAAGTACGAAGCAGGAGTACATAGAGTCCAGAGAGTCCCAGCCACCGAAGCAAGTGGGAGATTACATACTTCTACCGTTACCGTTATAGTGATGCCAGAATATAATGAAAAAGAAATTGTAATTAATCAAAATGATCTGCGCATAGATGTATTTCGCTCTAGTGGTAATGGTGGGCAAAGTGTTAATACTACCGATAGTGCTGTACGCATTGTACATATCCCTACTGGTACTATTGTCACTTGTCAGGATGAAAAGAGCCAGCTCAAAAATAAGCTTAAAGCTATGTCTGTACTATATTCTAGGCTCAAAATGATGGAAAAAGAAAAAGTAGATCAAGAAGCTGGCCTTAGCCGTTTGGCACAAGTAGGCAGTGGAGATAGGTCTGAAAAAATTAGAACCTATAATTTCCCTCAGGACAGAGTAACAGACCACAGAATCAATAAAAGTTTTCATAATATAGATTTGATTATGGCCGGAGCTTTGGATGATGTTTATCAAGCCTTACGTCAAGCCGATATTGATGATGAATTTATAAACTAAAGCTAAAAAATAAGAGTTAATTAAACATTAATACAATTGAAGAAATCCATTCTTGGGCTTTAGCTCAAAATTCTAGTTATTTAACATCTCGAGATATTGATCTATTGATTAGTTTTCTTAAAGAGAGTCTTGATGTTCATTCAAATAGTTTTAAAAAAACATTTAAGACTTTAGCAAAAAGGCGTTTGCTGGGAGAGCCCCTGTCTTATATAACTAATAGAATTAGTTTTTGGGATAATGACTTTTTTATAGATCAGAGAGTGCTAAAACCCAGGATAGAGACAGAGCAAATAGTATCTTTTGTAGCCAATATAGCTACTAAGTATTTAGAACAAGAGGTTAATATCCTAGATATAGGATGTGGATGTGGAGCCATTGGCATTAGTAGTGCTTTATTATTTAAAAAACCAAATCTAGTTTTAGCTGATGTGTCCACCAAGGCTTTAGAGGTGTGCCAAATAAATACTAGACTTTTAGGGCGACATAAATACAAAATCATTCAATCTGACTTATGGAGTAAAATACCTAAAACTAAATTTGATATTATCACTGCCAATTTGCCATATTTAAATTCTGATATCAGCTGGGATCAATCAACCAATTTTGAACCACATATTGCTCTTGAAGGAGGTAGTAAAGACGGTCTTAGTTTATATAGAAAATTTATTAAAGATATTGATAAATATAGCCATAGCAAGACATATGTGATTATAGAATCAGACCGTTGGCAGCAGCCAGCTTTAGAAAAAATGATGCTATCTAAAGGGTTTGAGCTAAACTGGCAAGATTATTTCATATCTGCCTTTTGTATGACAGCCTACTAAATCCTATTCCCATACAATTTATCTATCAAACTAGGCTTTTACACTTTTATAAAAAAGTATTTTATAGACCTACATGTAAGCTATGAATCTATAACTTAAATTATTAAAGTTTTAAAAAAAGTATAGTTAGGCATAAAAAACTAGCTACTAGCAGCCAGTTTAGCTTCTAATGTAATATTTTTACCATCTCTGATAATGTCTAATTTAATATTATCCCCTACTTTTTTATTTGAGATAATCGCCTGTAAGCTATGATTGCTATCAATACTAACCCCATCAATTTTGACGATGATATCTCCTTCTTTCACTCCTGCTTTATCGGCTGGGCTACCACTGACTACAGCACTATTACTACCAGATCCCTTGATTAAAGCTCCACTATTAGATTTTAAATTATTTAAAGCTGCAAATTCTTTAGTAATAGATAAATACCTTACTCCCAAGTAAGGAACAATAATACGCCCAGTCTCTAGTACACTAGCAAGAGGTCCTTTAACTTCATTGATAGGAATAGCAAACCCTATATTCTGTGCATCTCCAGCAATCGCAGTATTTATACCGATCACTTGTCCGGTAACTGTTACTAGTGGTCCCCCAGAATTACCAGGGTTAATAGCAGCATCAGTTTGAAATAGATTTTGTAAAGTCTCGGTATTTCCTCCAGAAGAATCTGTAGCTGTTACCGGACGTCCTTTACCAGATATAATACCAGTGGTAACTGTGTTTTGGAATTGTCCTAAGGCATTACCAATAGCTATCACTTTTTGCCCTATCTCAACAGCAGAAGAATCTCCAAGTTCTGCGGCAGTTAATCCTTTAGCATTAGTCATTTTAATAAAAGCCAAATCATTACTGGTAGGATCTACTGAAACTAATTTAGCTTCATATTCCTTACTATCACTAGTGATAACACGAAACTCGCTGGCTCCATCTACTACATGCTTATTAGTCATGATTAACCCCTCAGACGAAACTATAATACCAGTTCCAGCACCCGATGTAGTATCTTGATAACCAAATATATTAATTTTTTTAGTGCTAGCAATAATACTGACTACCGATGGAGTAACTTTTTTAGCAACATCAATGGTGGCCGAGCTTTCCTCTAGTCTGACTGCTTTATTGTTAGTATTATTATTATTTAAATTATTGGCCGTATTTTGAGGCCTAGCCAGATGTGCCCCAAGATAAGAAGATAATAATGCTATTGATATTATTATTAAATAATTCTTGATTGTTGATTTATATCCCATAAGTCTTTTCTCCTTAAATAAATTCTATTTATACCAATTATTCAAAGCCAATACCAATATATAGCTTAAGGTAGCTAAAGAAGTATGCTCTATTAATACTTTAATTGTTAGCTTTTTTCTAACCATAGCTATGAATATAGATCCATAACTATAGGCCAATATAACTGATATTAAAGCAACTTGGCTGATCAGCCATTGCTTGTAAAATGTAATAGGATAAAACATTAGCCAACGATGTGATACTAAAAAGAACTGAGTCATTAAAAGAGCCCAAACCAATGATAATGGTTCAGCTCTACCAGTAATATTACCTAACCATATAAACGCTACCAAAGTGTTGGTAAAGATCAAAATTAAGAGCAAAGAAGCAATGGGCCAATGCCACAAAGCATATACTAGGCTTAAAAAATTATTGATTAAGAATATCAATAGTAAAGATAAGACAGATTCTACTGCTGTAGAAGATTCTGGTTTCATTTCATGGTTTATAGCCATTGCTTCCAAAAGCAAACTAATAGTGACCAAAAAAACAAAGCCAATTTGACTAAAGCTATTATTAATACTCCAATAAAATAGAGTGGTGGTATAAATCATAATCTGTAATAAAGTAGGTCTAATGGTTAAAGGAATACCTTCATACCACTTGCTTTTAGTCAAAATATTATCATAATATAAAATATTCAAACCTAGTCCTAATATTAGGATGGTCGGTAAAACATAGCCAATTTTAGCACTAAAAATCAAATAGGCCAAGCTATATAAAACAAATTTTATAATCATCAATACTAGCAAAGCAAAATAACTAGAATTTGGATTAAATATATTACTAAAAAAAGATTTACTACGTTTATTCATTGTTAATATTATAATCTGAGCCGATGATAATCTCTATATCATACTGGCTACTAGTATTAGTGGAGCTGTCAGTCGATACGCTCTGCTGAGTAGTGGCATCGGCTCCAAAACGATTCTTTAGATATTTAATAGTAACAGATTTACTATTATTGGTATAGTCAATGATTTTAGATTTTGTATATTCATTATTATCAGCATCTTCATAGCCGACTATATTGTAGCCAAAGCTAGCCAAATCATCTGCTGTTAGTTTGGCATATCCCGGCTTTGTGGTTCCGTTTTTTACTATAATACGAGCATTCTCTTGTTTAATATAATGATCTATAAAAATACCACGCATATACTTTTGTAAAGCTACCCAATTACCAGTTTTAGATCTTAATATATAAGCGCCATTATCAGCCGTACCTGAAACTAAGAAGCTTTCAGGACTATCATCAACTACAACATTGATAATCTTATTCCGGCTAATATCTTTAGTAATCTGAGCAAGCTTACGAATTTCGTCCAAAGAAAGATCTGTTCTCACATGATCCCCCATAGTATCTAATAATTGACTTATTTTAATGGCATTAAATAGATTCCCCACCTGCAGGGCCTTGTCTTTAGCTGATATCAGTACTTGCTGCTGCCTACGAGCTCTATCAAAATCACTAGTACTATAGCGGGACCTAGCATATTTTAAGGCAGTATTGCCATCAAGATGGTTTATTCCTTTTTTTATACTAAATACACAGCTATAATTTGCATTCTTATCACATGGATAATTATTATCATAAATATTTTCTTCTACATTAATATCCACTCCCCCCAAAAGATCAATAGCCTTTACTAATCCACTAAAATCTGTTTTTATATAATAATGTATTTTTTGATCAATAATATTCTCTACTACTTTTTTAGCCATCTCTGGGCCTCCACCATCTTTTTGTTCTTCTCCCAATAGATGTGCTGCATTCAATTTATCATACCCATATCCTGGGATAGATACATACATATCTCTGGGGAGGCTAACCATAGCCACATCTTTATTAACAGGATCTATACTTAAAACCATATTTGTATCACTAAGATTAGCTGCTTCGTGATTGGTATCCCCTATCCCTAGAAGCAATATATTAATTCGTCCTTCTCCTTCTCCTTTTAGCTGAGTAGTATCAAAATCATTTTTTAAACTAACAGCCCCAATACCAGAGTTACGTTGTATGATTCTTTGTCCGCTAGAAATAACATTAAAGACTATTAATAGCACTGGCAGTAGTAATATAAGAGGAATGAAGAATAGATATTTTTTCTTAAAGAACTTATTTTTAGTTTGTCTGTTTTTACTATTAGACAATACTCGACGATGCTTGCTGGGGTCGTAGACAATATCTGAGGCTTCCCTATCTATATGATGTTCATTATGAGATCTTGATAATAGCACTTCTTTTTTTTGAGGGCTTTTTCTTGTCATAAGTAATATCTTAACAAAGACACATGTTCAATATCTATAGTCTTGTCTTAAACCTTAAGCAATAATTAATAATACTCTCCTAAAAATAAAACCATTGACTTACCCAAAGGTATTAGAGTAATATAGCCACTATCTTTCAGGAAGTATGTTCTTTAAATACCATTTAAGCATTTATGGCGTTTAAATGATGCAAATTGGGTCAATGGCTTTACCTAAATACTCTGTCCACGATAATCAATATCTTTTTAAAGTAATCTGCTTGAAATTCTACCTTTTTTTCTTTTTTGAAATTATTTTATATTTTAATTTTGTTTTTAAAGTGTAAGACATTTAACATTTATTTTTGCTATAGTATAATGATATTTGAATTATGAATAATAAAAAGAAATTTTTTGATATTACTGCCCCTGGGAATCGGCTTAAAACCCCTCTTAATAATGTCAGCAGTGATGCTACACTGTCTCCTACTTCAGACCATCCCTATAATGGTACTAGCACTGCATACGCAGATAGCTTAGATGTTAAAAAAGATACCCCCTCACCACAACAAAATGCTACTATGAATAATACTAATGTCCAGAGTGATCAAAATATGCCTAGCCAGTATATAGATAATGCTGATTTAGCTAAAAACATTAAGGGTGGAAAGTCTATCAATAAATTATTTTCTGTTATACTCAATTATCTTATTATGCCTGCTGCCATAGTATGGTTCTTATTAAGCTTTATCTTTCAACCATTTTATGTCTCAGGCAAAAGCATGGAGCCAACCTTACATGACAAAGACTATTTAATTGTATCTAAAATCGGCCTGTCTATGGACAAGCTATTAACAAAACTGGGAAAAGATAATAATCATCCTGTGCAAAGGGGAGATATTGTAGTGTTCCGCTATCCAGCCAGCCCCAAGACCTTTTTTATTAAAAGATTGGTTGGCTTACCTGGAGACAGAGTAGTGATTAAAGAAGGAATTGTTACTATCTTTAATCAAAATTACCCATCTGGACTACAATTAAGTGAGAAATATATTGATCCTCAGTACAAAACAGCCGGAGATATAGATCAAGTCGTCACTGATAACAATTATTTCGTCATGGGAGACAATCGTAGCTCGGGAGGAAGCTTTGATTCTCGTAATTGGGGGATGCTACCTAAACATTATATGGTTGGATCTATGTTAATTAGATTAATGCCTAGCATAAAAGTTGGCTCTTCTTAAGATATTTTAAGAAGATATATATTTCTTTTAAAAAGACGAAAAAGTCTTTGCTCAACATTAAAAAATAAGCAAGATTACATAAGTAATATTGCAATAGTAGCTACTTATTCTAGTGAAGATATTTTTTCTATCAAATCTTGAAGCTGATCTAAATCTTTAAAATCTATAATCACCCTACCCCCTTTGGCCAAAGGTCTAATAATGGTAGGCATAGCTAAAGCTTTGCGTAAAACCCGACTCTCTTTTAAGTATGGGTTAGCTTGAGCCAATACTTTGCCTTGATTACTAGCCAAAGCTCTATTTGTAGACCTAGCAATCTCTTCTAGCTCTCTTACTGTCAATTTTTCATTCATAATTCTACCTAGTAAAATAATTTGTTGTTGACTATCCGTTAAGGCCAGAATAGTCTTGGCCTGAGACTCTGATACTTTACCATCCCTTACTGCTTGCTTGGCTTCTTCTGGCAATTTCTCTAAACGTAATATATTTTTTAAAGTAGATACATTTTTCTTTAATCTAACAGCTAATTCTTCGGCATCAATGGAAAAGGTTTCCATCATTCTATGACAAGCTTCTGATAATTCTATGGGGTTAAGATTGCTTCTTTGAATGTTCTCTATTAAAGCTATTTCCACTTGCTCTTGCTTATTCACGGTTCGGATAATGGCCGGGATAGTATCAAGTCCAGCTAATTGAGCAGCCCTAAAACGACGCTCTCCAGCTATTAATACGTATCCATGATCAGTTTTTTTAACAATAATAGGCTGTAAAATACCATGCTGTTTAATAGATTCAGATAATTCTTTTAATTGTTGAGGCTCAAAATACTTGCGAGGCTGATCTGGGTTAGGCTCAATTACACTTAGTTTAATATGTTCTACTAATGCTTTCTTTTCATCATCCAGTAAAAAATCAGATATATCAGTTGGTAGTAAAGCAGATAGCCCTTTACCTAACTTTGTGCTGGACTTAGATATCTTTGTACTACTTGGCACGACTCACTACCTCCTTTGCTAATTGTTTATAGGCCCTGGCCCCCTTACTAAAACGATCATACTGGGCAATAGACTTACCAAAGCTAGGAGCCTCAGCAAGCCTAACATTTCTAGGGACAATTGTATTAAATAATTTAGAGCCAAAATGTTTTTGGACTTCTTGATAAACATTATTGGATAAGGTCATCCTTTTGTCATACATGGTTAGTACTACTCCCAGAAGCACTAGGTCTTTATTTAGTCCTGTCTTAACCTGTTTAATAGTAGATAATAGCTGAGTCAGTCCCTCTAAGGCAAAGTATTCACTTTGCACTGGGACCAGTACACTATCAGCAGCCACCAAAGCATTTACTGTTAATAGCCCTAAAGATGGAGGACAATCAATAATAATATAGTCAAAATAATTAGCTTTTTGTGTTAGCAGTTGTTTTAATTTGACATAAGCTTGTTTAGAGTTAGCTAGCTCTAGTTCTAGGCCCACGAGATTTTGATCTGTTGGTATAACCATAACATTTTGATTATCAGTTAGTATTGGGTTAAATAAACTATGGTCAATCAAGCTATTGTAAAGATAAGATTTTACTTCTTTATCTCGCAAAAGTGAAGCGGAGGCATTTCCCTGTGGATCCATATCTACAATCAATACTTTTTTACCCATTTTGCCTAAATATACAGACAAATTTACAGCTGTGGTAGTCTTGCCAACACCCCCTTTTTGATTGCTAACCGCTATAATTTCCATTACTATAAGCATAACTTATTTTTTATGATTTGACTAGAGTACAAAGCATTTGATAACATTAATAAATATGCAAGAAAAGAAAACCACAAAAGCAGGCAGCAAGAAGGCTATAATCTCTATAGGGAACAAACAGTATATAGTGTCAGAAGGAGATATTATCCATATAGATACTGTTTCTAGCATCAAAGACACGAAGCTAATCTTAAACCCTCTGATGATCATTGATCAAAAAGATACATCTATAGGACAGCCAATATTAAGTGACTCTAGTGTAGAACTTGAAGTTAACCTTGAACCTATTAAAGACGATAAAGTAACTGTTTTAAAGTATAAGCCTAAAAAAAGAATACTGACCAAAAACGGACATAGGCAACGCTATTATAGCGCAAAGGTTATTAAGATTATTTAAGCTAAAAATAAACTTTGGGGGAATATTCTTTGGGGGCTTTTAATATATGCTAGGGTATAATTTTAATATATGGCTCGCATTAATAGTGACATAATTAAAAAGACTATAGCATATTTAGAAGATGAGTTCTCTTTATTTATTATTCCTGGAGACCAGTACTATTATGATAGCGCTATAGACACGGTTTTTTATATTAAAAAAGAACTATATTCCACGGTCGGATATAGTTCTTTTTTGCATGAAGCTTCTCACGCTATATTAGGACATATTAATTATAAGTCTGAACTAGAGCTATTGGCTACAGAAACTAGAGCCTGGGAATTAGCTAGCAAAATAGCTGATTCATTTGGTATTACAATACCAGATAAACTGATATCTTCTAGTCTTGAAAGCTATGAATCATTTGCCCTGAATCGTGGGCTATGCCCAACTTGTAATAGATTTATTATCAGCAGCATGTCTGTATATCACTGCCTATTCTGTGATACACAGTGGCATTGTTCTCAAGATTTTGATACCAAAAAAATTATATCCATTTAAAAAGTTAATATAATAATCTTTACTTACTTTTTATTTTTTATATTAATTAAATCGATCATAAAATATGATGTTTTTATATTAGAATTTGCAATTGCGGCTTAAAACTAAATGCTCTTATGACTATTCAATTTTAGCTATTTATATCTTAAAATATCTACAGAACTTTAGCCATTACATTGACCAGCTATATCTTTAGTAAAGGTGCTATCATCTTTTTTTAACTGTTCTTTTGAAATATCATTGGCTTGATTCATATAAAATAGAATACGTGGCATGGTAGTGGATGACAACGAAGTGGGCTTACTAATAACAGTATTATTAGTACTACTATCAGTATTACCATCACCATCCAGATCTCCTTCATCATTATGAGCATAAGCTGATTCTATATTGAAATAATCCAATATAGAAATATGTGGTTCTTTAGTATTATTACTACTTGCCTTATAGACTGGGTCTAGTTCTGATAGCTGTAGTTTTAAGAAGTCATGTAAAGACATATTTTCATAGTCTTCACTATTTACTCTTTTTATATATATCTTAATCAGGCTATCTGGATATGGCTTGATCATCTTATCTGTAGTTCTGATAGGAATTATTTTCAATTCTTTTAATTTATCAAGCCTAATACCTAAAATACTATCAAATCCACCTATATAATTTGCTCCTAGATATTTCAAAAATTGACCACCAGTAATCCCCTGCCAATGCAAATGAACCATATCCTCTACATTATCATGAAAATGCATTGGTTCAGATGTGATCAGTCCACTGCATAGAGTCTGATCTGACGGGCTCATGGCTTTTAAGGAATTGGTTTTATAAATAGAACCATTATTATAAAGCTTAATCATAAAATGAGTGTGAATTGTTTTTGGATATGTAATATTAGGTTTTGATACCATTAAAAATGTTGGAATAAGAATTGATATTGTGATTAAAAGTATAAACAATCCTGTCAATTTATTAGATAAATTTTTTATTTTCATGATATCAATAACCTACTTACATACGCTAGATCTAATCCAAAGATATTCATTCTCTCTACCAAGACAAGGCTCCTCCTGTCTGATATTCTGTTACTCTTGTCTCAAAAAAGTTCTTTTCTTTAGACATATCCACGGCTTCTGACATCCAGGTAAATGGGTTATTAGTGTGATACTGCTTCGCTAGACCTATACTAGAGAGTCTTCTATCAGCTATATATTCAATATACTGCTGAAAGCCTGAAGCATTCATGCCAAATATTCCTTGAGGGAATACTTCTTTAGCAAAATTATACTCTAAAGATACAGCTCTACGAATCAAATCAATAATCTTAGCTTGGAATTCAATAGTCCAAAGTTCTGGCTGTTCTTCTTTAATAGCATTAATCATATTAACTCCAAAATTAAGATGCTGTGATTCGTCACGCATAATGTATTGTATTTGTTCAGCAGCACCACTCATTTTGCCTTGTCTTTGGAAGCCAAACATTACAGCAAAAGAGCTATAAAAAAATATGCCTTCTAAAATTAAAGAAAAAACTATTAAATTTTCTAAAAATTTTTGATCAGAAGCAAAAGTACCAGTACGAAAATTATCATCACAAATACCATCAGAGAAACTTTGAACAAACATATCTTTAGAATAAATGGCATTCACTTCTCTATACATATTAAATATCTTAGATTCATCCAAGCCCAAGCTCTCTACTATATATTGATAAGCATGAGTATGGATAGCTTCTTCATATGATTGCCTGAGTAAATACATACGACATTCTGGAGAAGTAACATGTTTATAAACAGCTAGGACTAAATTGTTGGCAGCCAAAGAGTCGGCTGTAGAAAAAAATCCTAGCACTGTCTCTAGAGCTTGTCTTTCATCTGGAGTAATCAGATCGGATCGCCATTGTTCTATATCTCTTTGCATCCCAATCTCTGTAGGTAGCCAGTGATTAGCATTTCCAGCCAAATATGCCTCCCAGGCAAATTTATGTTTCATAGGGTATAGTTGCACTACATCTGCATCAGCTCCATTGATAATCTTCCTATCATTTATATCGACCCTTGTTGTGGTTGCAGAAATAGCCATATATTCTCCTTTTTATTTAACCATCTTATTTATTATTGGCAAGCTTCACAGTCTGGGTCATCTAAGCGGCACAGCTTAATATTGTCATCCAGATCTAATCCAACTCCACCAAAGAAATCATTACTAGAAGATGAATCCACTCCACTGACTATATTGACAAGTGCTTCTTCTGTTTGAATAGTGCTAGATTTTTCCTCATTATTATCTTGACTAGATCCATTATTAATACTAGATCTAGTATGTGTTTGTCCAAAATCACTAGTATTAACTGTCGATTTTTCCACTTGTGATACTGCCAATGTACGCAAATAATAGGTGGTTTTAAGTCCCATTCTCCAGGCATACTGATATATTTCCGATACTTCTGGACCGCTATTACCAGCGTAGTAGATATTAAAAGACTGGCTTTGATCAATCCATTTTCCCCTATAGGCGGCCACTTTTACTAGCCATTTAGGGTCTATCTGAAATACTTCTTTATATTTATTTTTTAAATCAGCTGGTATATTATCTATTTTGCTTAAGTTCCCATCATGATATTTGATCTGATCTAGCATGGTTTTATTCCAGAGATTTATTTTCTTTAAATCATCTATTAAATAGCTATTTACAACTACAAATTCTCCAGCTTGATTAGCCTTGACATAGATATTTTTATATATAGGCTCTATAGTAGGTAAAACCCCAGCTAGATTGCTGATGGTAGCCGTAGGAGCCATGGCCATAACATTACTATTACGCATTCCATTGAGCGCAATACTATCTCTTACACTAGACCAATCTAGTTTTGAAGATCTATCTACATCTACCTTTAACCCTCTCTCTTTTTCTAGTAAGTCTAGGGTATCTAAGGGCAGAATACCCCTATCCCACTTTGACCCCTTAAAGCTCTTATATGCCCCTCGTTCTTTAGCCAATAAACTAGAGGTTAGAATAGCATGATATGATATAAACTCCATAGTCTGATCAGCTATATTAACACAAGCTTCTGATTCGAAATTAATATTGAGATGATACAACAGATCTTGAAATCCCATTATACCCAGGCCAATCGGTCGATGTGCTTTGTTGGAGTTTTCTCCTTCTTTCACTGGGTAAAATGATATATCTATTACATTATCTAACATACGTACAGCTGTAGATATAGTAGAGGCTAATAAATCTTTATCTATCTCCCACTTATCCCCTACTTTTCTGAGATGACGAGGCAAATTAATAGAACCTAAATTACAAACTGCGGTTTCATCAGCTGAGTTATTAAGAGTAATTTCTGTACATAGATTAGAATTATGCACTACTCCAGCATGGTCTTGAGGAGAGCGAACATTACAAGGATCCTTGAATGTTATCCATGGATGTCCTGTCTCAAATAACATAGCCAGCATCTTACGCCATAGATCAGAGGCAGATATGGTTTTATGTAATTTTATTTTCCCAGCTCTAGCCAGAAGTTCATATTCAACATATTTCTGTTCAAAGGCTTGCCCGTATATATGGTGCAGTTCCGGTACTTCATCTGGAGAAAATAAGGTCCAATCTTCATTAGCCAAGACCCTTTTCATGAATAAATCTGGAACCCAATTAACAGTATTGATGTCATGAGTGCGTCTTCTTTCGTCGCCTGTATTCTTTCTTAGCTCTAGGAAGTCTTCTATATCCATATGCCAAGTTTCTAGATAAACAGCAGCAGCCCCTCGTCTTTTACCGCTACGGTTAATGCTAATAGTCACATCATTGGATATTTTTAAGAAAGGAACCAAGCCTTGAGACGGGACTCCTACGGCATTAATCATTGCATTTGTAGCTCTAACATTGGTCCAATCTGTGCCTATTCCTCCAGACCATTTTGACATTTGAGCATTGTCTGAATATACCTTGAAAATATGATATAGATCATCTTCAACTGTATTCAAGAAACAAGAGCTGAGCTGAGCTTTAGGCTGACCAGAATGTAGCAAAGTAGGGGTAGAAGGAACATAAAGCATCTGACTCATTAAATCATAAAATCTTTTACTGGCTTTCTGTCTATCTGGCTCTAGCAGGCTCAGCCCCATCGCCACACGCATCCAAAAAGCTTGAGGGGTTTCTAATATTCTATTATTATTAGGATCAGAGATCAGATTACGTCCATCTATAGTCTTAATTCCCATATACAAAAAATGATGATCTCTTTCTGGCTTTATATAGGTTGATAGATCTTCTAAATCATAAGCCAGTAGTTCTTTGTCAATGCGTCCTATTTCTACGCCAAAATTGATATTATCGATAAAAGCTTGCCTGTATTGCTGGTCTAAAATAGAAAAATCAATTTTATCAGCTCCAATCACATCTTTATATATACGATGCGCCCTAGCTCTGGATGCTAGTTTTGAATACTCAATATCTACTTCTATCATGGTGCTAATACAAGCAACTATAGTCTTGGCTAAATCATTAGAACTAATACCATCAAATATTTCTATCTGGACTTGTTTAATGATAGCATCAATATCTACTCCCTTTAATCCATCAGATATTAGCTCTAGAGATCTTTTTAATTTGGTTACAGAAAAAGTATCGACTTTTCCATCTCTTTTAGTCACCCCTAAAACATTATCACTAATCTTTTCTAGAGTTTCATTCTGTTGAGCTTTCTCTAGCTCTTCTCTTTTTCTGGCATGTTCATAGCGGTAAACAATATAAGCCTTGCCTACCTTATAGTCTCCGGCCTGAATAATGATTTGTTCAACTATGTCCTGTACCCCTTCTACCTCTAAAGGCCTTCCACTGTCATAATAATCTTCTTTGATCCTAGCCAAAACAGAGCCTAACATCTTGGCCAGTTTAGCTTCATCTATACTGCCCATAGTAGCCATATAGGCTTTATTAAGAGCTACTTTAATCTTATTAGAATCAAAGTCTACTTCTAATCCATTGCGTTTTTTTATTTTTTCCATCAGCTTAACACCCCTCCCCCATTTTTAATTTTTTTAATCAAAAATACTTTGGTATAGATTAAATAAA
Organism: uncultured Candidatus Saccharibacteria bacterium; assembly: GCA_964478695.1. GTDB lineage: Bacteria > Patescibacteriota > Saccharimonadia > JAGOAT01 > CAYZIP01 > CAYZIP01. The sequence continues at coordinate 19,961 of CAYZIP010000001.1, read as the reverse complement.
TCTATACCAAAGTGACACTTTTATAACCTCTAACCTTGTAGATAAAATATTATTAATCCACTTAATTAATATTCTATATTTTTGCAGCCAGTAATAACAATACTTGAAATAGTAAATGATTATGTTTTTATCTTTTTATAGCCATATTTTTATGTGGGGTAATTATACTAGCTCTCTCTTACAATTTGACGCAATCATTTTGATCTGCCTAGCCACCTGGGCTGATACATCTTCTTTACTTTTATTTGCGTCCACCTTGTATGGATCTACTCCTAAAAATTGAGGCAATTGATGCATCAGTTCTCTAGTTTGTTGCCCATATAATTTCCAGCGATTTTCATAAGCCGGAGGGTTAAGATCATCTCTACGTACTTTATCCCAACCATATTGCCCAGTAGTATGAATAACTCTTCCTATCATTCTAGATATAGCTTGTTGCCAGTCTAGAGATAAAGATATAGCTCCATCCAATGGTAAGCGCTCCTCAAAAGATATTTCTGTAGCCCCTTTGGGCACAGCTAGATCAGTGATAGCTGGGCTCATGGATCTATCTGATCTATGTAAAAATCCTGGATAGAATCCAGTCAAATGTCCAAAATATCTTGGGCCCCCAATTAAAACAAAAATAGTATTATCAGTATTTGCATGCTCATTAGCCTTTCTACGCACTACTTGATCTACAGCCATCATGGTATAGGCAGGGTCAACGGCCCTAGCTTGACTATAGGCTTCTAAAGCGCTTTCGGCCTGATCCCTTAGCCTACGTCCTTGCCAATATTCAGGATGATATAAGCTTGCGCCTCCTCGGACCGTAGTAGCATATAATATCTTTGTTTCGGCTTGTTGTATGTCATGTTTAGCTTGCTCTAATATACAGTCAGAAAATCCTATGGTAACAATATTATATCCTTCTTCTGTCAATATCTGCTGAGCACCTATAGCTGCTGCATCTTTGCCAGAACAGCTGACCCCATTGATAGCAATAATTGGAGGGAGGTTTGTATTTTGATTAAGCTGCTGGGTTTGTTCAGGAGTCAGTGATAGCATATTAAATGCTCTAGGTTTATAGTCTAGTAAAGCGCTTAATTGGGCCTCTGCGATGTCATGTTGATCTGTTTGGGGTGGATTGTATAAATAATACAAATATTCTTGTAATAAAGCAGCAAACTTATCTCTTTTTTCAGAGCTATCAATATTAGCTAAAGCAGCCATAATTTTATCTTGACTAGTTATATCTACTAGATCACGGTAATGCCAAGAATCAAGCCCTGGCATTAAAGTTGATAAGGCTATAATTTCGCTTTCATTAAAACCAATAGCAAAATGGGGCCTATCTTCTTTTGATGATAATGTTGGATGTTCAAATGGACTTACCAAAATTAAATCCCTTTATATCTTAATTTCTGCTGCTATCATATATAAATATATTGCCTTGTGGCAAGCTTAAGCATTTAAAAGAATATAGTCCTATGCAAAATTTAGGTATGATTGATAAGTATGATTGAT
>CAYZIP010000001.1:10573-18355 GCA_964478695.1 uncultured Candidatus Saccharibacteria bacterium | reverse complement strand
AAAAAATATGAATTCAGATATAAAGAATAAGGTTTAGTATGAACTCTCAACAGAAGAAATCAACCTCTATAGGAATATTTAACCCTCAATGACTTAAATTAGATATTAATCTTGAATGGACGCTAAAGTTTTAAAAATTGCTATATATAACAAAAATCCCACTCACGACACACCAAGTAGTGGTAGTGAATGGGTATATGATCCCCGGCAGCTCTATAAAGTATGGATCTTGACTGCCGGGGATCATCCCTTTCTTTTGTTCAATCAAAGTCTCAAGACTTCAAGGGCTCCATTAACTTCCAAGCCGAAGAGAGGCCAATGCCGCTGTCAGAATTGCCATCCCAGCAGCAGCTGACGCCAAGACCACGCCCGACAAAGTCGCCAAGAACTACGTGATCGCCAACAGAGTCTGTGCTTGGAGTACGAACGTATATTTTCTCAAACAACCTCTCCCCAGTCTCTAAGAAATGGAGGAGGATAGCTTGAGCTAGCACTGCTGGGCTAGACACCTCTTCCTGTTCTGAGAGAAGCTTCAGTTGCTCTGCCCAGGTTTTATTTAAGGAATCTGGCAGGCAATCCTTGCGAACCAGTTGCCAGCCTAGCTCAGCTGGAACAGCAGCAAACTCCTCATTAGCGTACCAAGGATCTTCCCTGTAGCGGAAAAGCATAGTGTACTTCCTCCAAACATCCATCAGCGACAATTGAGTGCAAAGTACTAGAAGATGGGTTTTCTTGCAAGTCTCCAAGACTTCTGGGCTGAATGGTACGCTCCTCAGAAATTGCCTCTGCTCTGCAGAACAGGTGAACTCGAAGTGGTTTTTGACGGTACCAAGATCGTAGAGGTTCCTGCCCATGATTTCAGCTGCTTGTTCGATTGGGCAGGTGAGTGAAAATGTGCTGCCTGACTCACTCATCCTCAATTCTCCTTTGCCATTGTTTATCCACTGCTAACTCCAGGATGGAGACAGTGGCCTCAAGTCAATACTTGAGAGTGGCACACTACAATTAAAGTTTTTAAACTTAATATTAGTGTGCCACTCTCAAATCAAAACAAGGCTGTGGCTTAAGAAGCTAATACTATTTAAGAATCAAAGATAGACATAGCTTGGTACTATTAGGAATTGGCTACAAGGTACTTTCTATATATAGAAAGTACCTTGTAGCCTTCTAAATATAGGATTCTTTTAATACTTTGATAGTATAACAATCTTTTATCATATACGTCAATATAAGAGGTCCTTAGGGAAAATAGATAAAAGAAGATATTTTATAATAAAAAATTAGCCAATATCCATATTGTCTATATAGTGCAATGCTTCCAGTGCTGCCTTGCACCCTTCACCGGCCGCTGTAACTGCTTGCCTATATTTTCTATCAGAGACATCACCAGCCGCAAATACTCCATCAATACTTGTCTTCACTCCATCTGTTATTAAATACCCATCATCGCTGGTAGGCAAAATATCTTTAAAAATACCAGTAGCTGGAGCATGTCCAATAGCTATAAACAACCCTCCAAAGTCAATCACATTAGTTTCTTTAGTACTAATATCTAAAATTTCTAATTTTTCTAGCCATTTATCACCCAATAATGACTTTACTTGTTTATTGGCCATAATAGTAATTTTGGGATTATCCTTAGCTCTTTGTAGCATGATTTTACTGGCTCTAAAATCAGCACTTCTGTTTAAAATAGTGACTGTTTTGGCAAATCTAGTTAAAAATATAGCCTCTTCCATAGCGCTATCCCCTCCTCCCACTACAGCCACATCTTTATCTATAAAGAAGAAACCATCACAGGTTGCACAAGCTGAAACTCCTTTATTTTTAAACTTTCCCTCTGTCTCTATACCTAACCATTTAGCACTAGCTCCAGTAGTGATAATAACAGCTTTAGCTTGATAACATTTTTCTTGCACAAATACTTTTTTAATAGGCTGGTCAAACTCTACCTTATCAACATTACTATGCACAATCTCTGTTTGAAACCTTATAGCCTGTTGTTTCATCTCCTCCATCAAGGCTGGGCCCATAATGCCTTTAGAAAATCCAGGGAAATTTTCTACTTCACTAGTGAGCATCAACTGCCCCCCGGTTACCTCTCCAGATATCATTAATGTCTTTACCATGGCCCTAGAGCTATAAATAGCAGCTGTATATCCTGCTGGACCTGAGCCAATGATTATTATGTCATATATATTATTTTCGATCATATTGCCACTAAATTCCTCGCATCAGAAAAATGAAAACAAATATGATTACGATAGGCAAATACAGTAGCTGTGAACCTAAGGCCATTAGAGGCATTAGACGAGTTTTGGCTCTAAAAATATAGCTCATAAATAGTATGGTTGCTATATCTAGTAAGATTAATAATAATATCATGATTAATCTAGACAATATCATCCAGCCAGAATAATCATAAGACCCAAAATAATAAGGACTAGAGCTAATAGTATTAAATATACTATTACTAATAAGATAGAATATAGCCATCCCTACCGTAAACTTTATTAATGCTATAAAGCCGATGATAAAAGCTTTAACATAAAAGACAATGTCTTTAATCGGTCTATAAGTCTGATCTGATTTTACTTTACGCATGAAGACAATAATGGAAATAATGGCAAATAAAACTATTATCAAAGATAGTCCAACTAGCATACATACGCTCTGTCTGTGTAGTAATAGTATAGAACGAGAATATTCTCCTTTTACTGTCAAGCTCTCTCCACTGAGCAGATTAGCTCCTTCACTAGTAGCCATGGGGCTATAATATATACTATTAGCAAAATCATCTAAAGCAGCTGAGCTATTACTTCTGAGGCCAGATTCTGGTTCTTTAATAGTAGTAACAGCACCATTTGCTTTATTAACATCTAGATCAGTGAAGCGAAAATAATATTTATTAACATTAGCAGCCATATTGACCACTATTCCATCTACCGTTTTGTCATATTTAGGAGTTTTATAATTAATTACATATAAGTTATTTTTAACTTCTTTGGTATAGTCTTTAGTTCTAAAAGATACAATAATAGCTCCAGCACCGGAGGTTTTAATATGTTCTTTCAAGCTAATTTTATATTTATTATTTTCTTGGGAGTAAGTTAATAGTTCATATTTAGTATTATATTCACCAAAATATTGGGTATAGTAATCTGGATCAGCTAAATTACTGCAGGAGCTATTGATATCCTGATAACAACGAGTAGTTAATATTTGTTGGTAGAATATAGGGTCTTGCAGCCTTACATTATCAAAATCTAGGCTGATAGATTCTCTGTCTGGCAGCATATCATTACCTATCACCAAGCGAGCTTTGACAAAAGCTTCCCCCTCATTGCCAAAACTAACATTATAGGTATGTTTCTCTTGACTCAACATAGTGGGGTTCATTGGAGATATTAAAGAGGCATCGGTCCCAGGCAAAGCCAAGGCCTTCGTCGAGGCTGCTCCAAACACAGTCAATGTAGCAATTAATATTAGTGTCAACAAATTCTTAATCTTGCCCATCAAAATACCCTCTCATTATATAAATATAATAACATAAACCTATATATGGTGCTATTGTTATAAACTACATTGCCCCCATAAGCCTATTTTAGCTAATCTAGCTTTTTTCTCTGCTGCTATAAAATTTCTCTGTCTTTGATAATACTCCCCCTTGAAAGTGAATTCTTTAGCCAAACCTTTTTCTATTAATAGCTGATTATAGTCTTGGCCCTTAAATTCAATATAAGCCAATCTACGACCATATTGGTCAAAATCTTCTTTGGTAGAATCATCAACGATAACAATCATCTGTCCCATCAATTGCTGATGTGTAAAATCACTAGCTTTATCCCCATAGCATTGTCCTGCCTGGCCCTCTTTGGCTGTTTCAGGGCTATTAACCCCTAAAAGCCTGATTTTCTCTGTCTTATTGTGATAAGAAACCGTCACAGTATCACCATCTGCCACTCTAATCACTTCTGCTGTCCATGTTTTATTATTATTATCTAAATTAATATTAAAAATTGATTTTAGAAAAAATAATACTATAGCCATAATAATCAAAAAATTAAAGCAAAGCTTAAGAAGCCTTAACATATTTTTAATACAGATCTTCTTTGAGGCTATTTTTAGGACGCATGGAAATACTAGCAATAATACCTAAAAGGGCCATATTGACCAAAGCATTAGTCCCCCCAGCCGAAACAAAAGGTAGAGGGATGCCAGTAACGGGCATGACTCCTACATTCATACCGATATTGACTAATAGGTGAAATAAAAGCATAGCTGCTGTACTATAACAAATACTAGCTCCAAATATATCTCTTGAACGCCTTCCTATTTTTATTATTTCTAAAATTAATATCATAGAAACAAATATAATCAATGCAGCTCCTATAAAGCCTAGCTTTTCTCCTAATACAGCAAAAATAAAATCTGTTTGCTTGGCTAGTTGAGGCAAATAGTTCAGCTCGGACTGACTCCCCCCTAGTATACCCCTACCTGACCATCCTCCACTCCCAATGGTAATAATAGACTGAGCAACATTATAACCACTACCAAGTGGATCGGCTCCTGGATTTAAAAAAGCTTCTATTCTGCTTAATTGATATGGCTTTAAAATATGTTCCAGAATAAAAGGGGTAATGACTAAAAAAGGAATAGCTATAGATAGCAGTTTAACCTTACTAAATTTGGTTAAAAGAATAATGGTCAATAAGACTACAGAGATGACTAAAGAAGTTCCTAAGTCTCTCTGAGTTGTAAAGATAATTAATATAAAAGGTAATACTAAAAATATGGCTAGAATAATATATAACAATTTATTTGTCCTTAAATAATTATTAGACAAAAATGCAGACAGTATTAAAATGACTAGAGCTTTTACTATTTCTGAAGGCTGTAACTGAAATAATTTTAAATCTATCCAGCGTGATGCTCCATTAATTTTGGTTCCAAAAATTATAACCATCAAAAGCATAACAAATGATAATAAATAAAAAAGCCAATTAAAGTTTTTTAACCCTCGATAATCTATCTTAGAAAAGATATAAAATAAGACTAATCCTACGATTAAAATAATAATATATTTTAATACCTCTGACTTTAAATTAGGCCCACTAAGATTAATGGAATAAACCAAAATAGCTCCTACGATATTCAAAGATAGTGAGGTAAAAAGTAATATAAACTTTGACCAGTTGAAATAAGATAAATTGTTATTAGTCATTAACCTAATTATAGCCCAAAAACTTTAAGAGGGACTATAATACATTTTCTAGTGCGGCCAATAATTGCTCTGGGTCATGATGGTACATAACTTTGCTGGTGTCGTATTCAGAATAATCAATAATATCTTTAGCAACTGTTGTATAACCTCCTGTACCTAATAGTATTCCCAGAGGCTTATTAAGAGCTAAAGTAATAGACATTTCTTCTAGGGTTCCAGCTCTACCACCAATCATAATAACCATATCAGAAGAATTAATCATAGGAACAGAACGAGAAAAATAGCCGCTGGCCTCATATATAATCAGATCAAAGCCATCTGTGGGTAAATGCCAGTCCGAAATTTGCTCTCGCTTATCCTGAGCTGGAGAAAACCCAATAGATAGACATCCCACCTCTTTGGCCCCCAAGACGGCGGCGTAAGGTAGTCCGGTCGTAGCTCCACTTAATAATGTATATCCAGACCTAGCAATACATCGACCCATTTCTATAGCCAATTCCCAATATGGAGTATTTTGAGTAGAGTTTAAAGCATTACCTATCACCGAAACGGATTTATTCATAAGCATTATTATAGCCGTTTAAAACCAAAATGGTCAAAAAACCTTAAAAGACATCAATCTAAGAAAGACTTTTTTGATACTTACTAAAACGTATCAACACTTCGTCTTGACCAAGTAAATGCAAGCACTCAAATAGCCCAGGTGCATTCTTAGATCCAGTAATAATAATTCTAATCATGTAAAATAAATCTTTGGTATTGATCTTCGCCACATTGGCAAATGATCTCAAATCCTGCTCTAATGCATCCGCCATAAAACTATGGCTTTTTAGTATATCAATTATTTTGGGTAGTATAGATTGCAATAAATCTATTTCTAATTTATCTTTTAATAGTTCTACATTAACTTTAGGCCGTAACAAAAAGAATCCTCCGACATTAATAAAATCGAGTATTGTCTCTAGTCTTTCTCTGTCTATAGAAACTACTCTTTCCCAATAAGTATTGTCTTCAAAGGCAGCTACCTTATCTAGAGCAGAATCACTCATGGCCTGATAACAATATTCTTTTACTAAACTGGTCAGCTGATCCAGCTCCATAGAGCGAATATATTTACCGTTGTACCATTTTAATTTATCAATATCAAATATAGCTGGAGACTTATGTAGCTTTTTATAATCAAATCTGGCAATGAGCTGATCTAGTGTATAAATATCATCTGAACCAGGGGTCCACCCCTGAAAAGCTAAATAATTAATAATAGCTTCTGGCAAAAATCCAGCCTCTTTATAGCTTTGCATAGAAACATCAGCCTCTCTTTTAGAAAGCTTTTTCCCATTATTGCCATTAATGGGAGGTAAATGCATGAAAACAGGAGCCTTAAATCCTAATAAATCATATAAAAGCTGATGCTTGGGGCTAGAGGACAAGAATTCATCACCTCGGATAATATGAGTTATATCCATTAAATGATCATCAACAACATTGGCAAAATTATATGTAGGATAACCATCGGCTTTGATCAAAACCATATCTTCTATTAAATTAAAAGGAGTTTCGTATGTACCGCGAAGCATGTCTTCCCATTGCACACTACCTTTTTTTCTAGGAACCTTAAGACGTATAGGCGTATTGGGCTTTGGGGTAGTATCAATACTGCTTTCAAAATCTTCAAGCCTAAACACAAAAGCTTGTTTATTGTCCTGACATAGCTGCTTATGGGCACTGATAATATCTTCTGATAAGTCAGCATAGTAAGCATGGCCAGACTCTAATAAAAAATTAGCCCATTTCTGATATATAGGCAATCTTTCTGACTGTATATAAGGCCCCTTATCCCCTCCTAGACCAGGACCTTCATCTGGAGTAAAATCAAGCCACTCTAGTATCTCTAAAATATTAGAAACCCCATCTGCATGTATTCTAGCTCTGTCCGTATCTTCAATTCGTAATATAAAAGTGCCATCATAATGCCTAGCCATTAAATAGTTGAATAGAACTGAACGAATAGTTCCAATATGAATTAGCCCTGTTGGACTAGGGGCAATTCTTACTCTGACATGTTTTGGCATTTAATAATCTCTATAAACTTACTAATAATTACTATCTTAGCAGTTCAATTAATACCTCAAGATCAACCGATTCTACTTCATCACTATTACCAATATAGCGGTATAAAGAAACCTTAGAACTAATTTCATTATCTGAATAAATATTGTTAACTTTCACCTTACTATGACCAGATTTATTATATATAGTTTTTTGATCAATAACTCGTGGGCTGACCACTCTTTCTATACGAAAAGATTGTCCATTTGAATTAAACCAGTACTGTGATACTTCTTTTTCTAGATCTAATTTATCAGGCAGAGATTCTTTATGGTTCTTGCTGCGGATAATACCAACTTTGTCTTCTATTTTGCTAATTAAATCTTGCCAAGTATTGTCAGTCACCTTTAAATTATATCCTTTACCATTTATATTTAAAAAACCTATAAGAGGTATTATAGCAACTCCAAAACAAAATAACTACAAAGCTTGGGCTAGTGAATAGCTAA
>CAYZIP010000001.1:0-10473 GCA_964478695.1 uncultured Candidatus Saccharibacteria bacterium | reverse complement strand
CAAGCTATATAGATGAAGCTAATTTTACTAAATCATCATGAGATAGGTTATTGTCCCCTTCAATGCGGTACCATTTACCATCCTCTACCCAAGAAGCCTGGCTTTTGCCATAAATATATATAGTGGTTCCTTGAGATTGTAAAGCTAGATAACTATCAGACTTAGCTAAAACAAAGTTCTCTAATAAATCTTGCGTATTCCAGTTAGACTTAACTTGATTAATGGCTATGCTAGATTTAGAGTCAGGAGAAACCAAGCTAAAAGTCAGCCTACCTGGCTCGGCCTGAAACTTATTGGACAATTGCCACCCAGTAGGTATATACCCAGGCACATTAGCTGAAAGTCCAGACTTTGATGCCGCAAAACGTAGCGCAATACTTGAATAATTTACCTGCCAAATATATATTCCCAGTATAATAATACCAATTATACTAAGGGCGACATTGGCTGGTTTAAAGCTAGTAAGTATACTTTTGGCCGATAAATCATTGCTAGCATTAGGGGCCTCTTCTATTACTACTTTTGATAGATCTAGTGGGCTTGATTCTGTTATTATAGTATCTTTATCATTTCGGCTCTTATGGTTTTGCCCAGTACCGTCATCTTGGACAGAGCCTACCAAAGCCGACTCGGTAGTATGATGCATTGTCTTGGCCTCATCATTATTAGTAAAACCATCAGTGGCAGAAGGATCCAGTGTTGACCTTAAATCAACAGTAGTATTTTTAGACATAGCAATATCATCAACCCTACTAATTGTATCTACTAAATCTTTTAAGCTATCAGACTTCTCATCAATCTTTGTAGCTGCCGGCTGAGTGTAGGTATTCGTTGCTGGACTAGTATTATTAGAATTATTGGGAGATAAATCCATTGAAAAAGATTTCTGATTATCATCTTTTGGGGGTAAATTATTAGCTGCAACAAAGGGACTAGTCCCTTTAGTATTATCTCCTATAGGTGCTTCATTCTTGATGATGAATTGTGTAGAATCTTGTGCTTTAGATGCAGCAGGAGTAGAAGGGCTGGCTGTATTAAAATTACTATTTTGATTTGTGGCTAAAGATAAATTACTATCAGTAATACTATGATCTGTAATGGTAGCAGTGGCTTGTCCACTTAACCCCAAGCCACCATCTTGTTCTGTATTGGTAGTGGGGCTGTTTAGATTAAGCCCATCGGCAGCTGGCACAGTAGTTAGGCCTATGTCGGTTTGACTATTATCTTTATTCTGATCAATATTAGCAAAAACGGCATCTATAGCTTCTGGGGTTATTTCGCTTGATTTCTTTTTTCTAAATATTTTAGACAATATGCCACCAGTTTTAATATTAGCTTCACTGGAAGGTAATATCTCTTTTGCTATATTAGGACTTTGCTGCCCACTGGCTACATTTGTAGGGTTGACATTATTAACAGCGGGAGGGTGATTAGTGCTGGCAGCAGAAACAGTGCCGCTGTTTACTGTAAGAGAAGTATCCATTGCTGTCTGAGAAGTGGTATTTTGACTAATATTAGTAGGATTAGAGGCAGGGAGCGCACTGGTATTACTATAAAGAGATGGGTTCGAACCCATAGGAATGCTCTGGGTAAGTGTAGAATTAGTAGGTGTATTAGCTATGGCAGGTACAGTATTAGTAATATTATCTTCTTGTGGCAATCCACAATTAGCACAAAATATTTTGGACGCTAATTTAATAGACTGATTGCTACTACAGTGCCTGCACTCCATATTCACCCTTCTGTAAGCATAATTATTATACTTAAAATTATACATAAAACTATATAAAATACCTATAGATTAGTCAAATAAAATAACTTAAAACAAAGGGTTTGTAGTAATTTTAAAACAAACCAACTTTAAATCTAGGATAGAGGAGATATTAACTTGCATGATTAGATTTTTATACTTATAAAAATAGTCTTTTATAAATTATTAATTTATAACTAATACATATAGTTCTCTCAAAAAATAAAGCATTTAAAAAAAACTATTTCGTAAAATCAGTAAACTTATCTTTAAATAGACTTAGCCGATAAGCATTAGTGCTATCTATAATAGCCTCTTTATCCCATTTAAAATTATAAAAGTCCCTAAGAGCAGCAATAAAGCTATCCATGTTACCATACTGATATAAATATCCATTTTTTTGATGGGATACTAATTCTTTCATACTTCCTTTATCTGGAGCTATGATAGGACGACCAAAATAATTTGCTTCAAGCGGGGCAATGCCAAAGTCCTCTTTAGCAGCAAATAAAAATGCTTGGCAGTGCTTTAAAAGCCAGGCCTTTTTAGCTTCATCAATGTAGCCTAACATAATAATATTAGATTTATTTTTAATTAAGTTTTTTAATTTATCTTGCATTGGTCCAGTGCCAGCTATGATCAAATCATGCTTTAAATTAGATTTAATATAGGCTTTGATAATAAAATCAATATTCTTATAATCAGCTAACACCGAAACACTTAAGAAGAATTTCTTATTTTTTAAAAAGCCCAAACTATCAGGCATATATAATTGCCTTTTACCTTGGTTCTTATCATATTGATCAGTGCTTAAAAAGGGATAAATTATTTTAGAGTCTATATGATAATATTTATAAATCCTTTTTTTAACAGTAGCCGAAATGGCTGCTAAATTCTGTTTTTTATCATAATTAAGATAAAAATCCCAAAGCCGTAATTTATATCTAAAATAATTAATTACAAGAGTTGTCCCAGGTATTTTAAATAAAACTCCTATTAATCGACTACGTTTGGCCATATTGACCAAATAACTACCCTGCTGATCCCATATCATCCTAGGTGGAGAAAATAAATATTTATAAATATCTTGCCTGCTAGTACCTGTATAGTTATGGCACCAAGCTGAAGAAATAGCTATAACTTGATCATAGCTACTGCCTATTTTATTCCATCGAGATATTTCCCACGGAATAAAGGGCAGGATAAAAAAAGGATTCTTTTTAATAAATTTAGGTAAATAATAAAATATATTTTTATAATAAAATATATTTTTACCACCAACAATAGTGGTAAAAGTCTTTTTATCAATGACCAAAGCCATAATATCAGCTTGAGGATATAGCTCTATAACTTGAGATAAAACCACCTCTCCCCCTCCAATTTTATGATTAATAAAATCATATAAAATCAAAGTTCTTCTATTATTCATGAGATACTTGCCCATACCGACTTATTTTCTATTTTTGACAAAAGAGCTAATAAAATTGCGCCACTATAACCGATCATACTATCAGAGAAGCTATGCAAGAATAGTCCTACTACTATAATGGGAGCGGCAATGGCCATAAAAGCTCTAGGGCCTAGTCCTAGATATCCCCATATTCTATATATTAGGACATAATATATAATCCCCAGAGGTATTCCTAATTCATAAATGATTTGCAAAAACCAATTCTCGCTAACATGTTCTTTTCCAGTGTGTAATGAGGCTGGCCCGATACTGGCCAAGCCATATCCAGTCAATGGTCTAGATTTTATATCTTGCCAAGATTTTTTTAAGGCCTGGACTCTAAAGCTATCAGAGCCTTGTAGCTGACTATCGAAAATACGTCCATGATGAATAAAGTAGCCTATCTTAGACCCTTGATTCATATCTTTATAAATCATAACAGCTATAGTCATGATAGCGATTGATATAGCTAGAATAACTCCCCAAAGCTTAAAACCGCCCTTAAAATAGTACCGAACTGAAGAGAAAATTTTAGGAAGAAGAATAAAAGACATGGCTACAACAGCAGAACGGGAGAAAGTCATCATAATCCCAGCCATAATAATGGCAGTAAACATAATGCGTCTAAACCCAGACTCTTGATATAAATCAGGATAATATAGCCTTAAACCTAATATCATAGTTAAATATAGCGCAAATTGATTCGGGCCAGAACTAAAGACAAATGACCTAATCATGTCCAAGGCTGGATCAACTAACTGATATGGGTTAACATTACTAGCATTAAATCCTATATACTCCCACCAAGTGGGAAATAGTTGCTGGCATATAGCTATGATAGATAAGAACAAGGCATTATAAGTAATTAACCTGATCAGAATTTTAGCTCTATGTAATGATATTTTTGAACTTAAAGCCACTAATAGCAGCAGTATAATAGGCAAAAAATCATATTTAATACCTAAGAGAATAGCTTTAAGATCTTGCCCCAAATAAATAGACATCACCATAGAAGCAAATATTAATAGCAAAAAGCAGTAAAAAAATTTTGGGATTCTGATAATGAACATTAATGACATGAATATGATTACTAATACCAATAACTCCTTAGATAGAACTGATATAATACTGCTTTTATCTAGGACAGATAAAAGCCCTAAATATGGCAGCATTATCGCTAATACCAAAATAAGGTAATAATAAATATTAACAGTTAATTTATTATTAAAGATAAGCTTAATTTTATCTTTATTTAACATAAAACTATTATTTAGAGATAATACTCTTTAAATATTCATCCAAATTCTCTAGAGCCAATGCCGCCCCTCTGACCACACATAGGTTCGGATCAGCAGCAATAGTAATCGGAACTCCTGTGATTTTTGCCATTAGCTTATCTAGATTTTTTAAATAGGCCAAACCACCAGTCAATACAATGCCTCTATCTATAATATCTGACGATAACTCTGGAGGAGTTTGTTCTAAAACATTTTTTATAGCCAACATGATCTCTTCTAATCTATCGCTAATGGCATGAGCAATCTCATTGCTATGCAAATCTATCATTCTGGGCATGCCAGTTACCAAATCCCTACCACTAACTTGTTTTTTTTGAGGCTTGTCCATTGGTAAAGCTGTACCTATTTCTTTTTTTATCTCTTCAGCTGTTTGGCTACCAATGATTAGGCCATAGTTTTTTCTGGTATAGTCTGCTATAGATCTATCAATTTTAACTCCTCCAACACGAATACTACTCTGAGCGACTATCCCTCCTAGGCTAATAATAGCTATTTCAGTCGTACCACCTCCTAATGATACCACCAGATTCCCGGCTGGTTCGGATATGGGAACATTAGCTCCTATGGCAGCTGCCACTGGAGACTTGATAATATATACTTTCTTAGCTCCAGCGCTGATCAGAGCGTCATGCACAGCTCTCTTTTCGGTAGAAGTAATACCAGTAGGAATAGAAACCATTATTTCTGGTCGAACTAACCTAAAAGATCCAGCAATATTATTAATATAATATTTCAAGACATTTTGAGTAGTTTTAAAATCGGCAATTACTCCATCAACCAATGGAGCATTAGCTTCCATATTCTCTGGAGTTCTCCCTAGCATTTCCTTAGCTCTTGACCCAATGGCCTCTATCTCTCCACTACTATTTAAGGCAACAATATTAGGCTCATTCACAACTATACCTTTTTTGGGAACATATATAACTATATTATTAGTGCCAAGATCTATGGCAAATCTTTTTAAGAGCATAATATTATTTTACATTATCTAAATCGGTAATATAAAAAGAATAATGATTATCTTGTTTCTTAATGATGAGATATTTTCTTTTTTTGAATTGATATAATTGTTCAGAAGCGCTGATAGAAGTAAAATCATATTTATTCTGGCCATCATAATCCATAAATTTATATTGTCCATTATCAATTAAAAGTAATGTATTAATATTAGCCCAAGATTTAATCTGATAATTAGCAGGCAATGTAATATAGTTACTATTCTTGGTTAAATATTCACAGTTATATGACCATAATTTACCATCATTATCAACTGCCGTAAATCTTCCATAGTCATTAGAGAAACTAATCAGTTTAATATTACTAAAAATTTTTTTAATACTAGTGGGAGTAGTCCCTTCAAATGACCTATACTCATAAACATCTCCTTTGGATTGATCAAAAATATAGTACTGCCTATTACCACCATTAATATACATTTGTATTGTTGTGCCTGCCCCATACTCAATTAAATTAAATAGCTTTTCTGTTTTTTCTCCGTTATATAGTTTAGCCGCACTATATTGTCCCCCGATATTTTGGATAAAAATATATTCATCATTAATGAGCCTAAGATCAACTATATTTTCAGCTATTACCGTGCTGATAGTTGCTTGATTAAGTGATATTAGCCTTAATTTACCTTGATCTAAAATATAAACTTTATTATTATCCAGCCTATATAATTGCCCTGATTCTATCAGATGAGATGAGCTTAAGTTAAAGCTTTGATTGGACGCAAAGTTATAAACCACCATATTATCTTTAGCATCACCTTGCTTTCTAATATTAAACCAAATCAAATCTCCTCCTAAATATAGGCTATCTTTGATGTCAAACTCTAAAGCAGTAGTAGTATTACCATCTTCAGTCCCAGCTAATAACTTGGAGCTAATATCCACTTTGCTTAATTTAAAATCTTTTTCACTATAATCTAAGCGCATCAAAACATCATTGCTAGCCATGGTGAAGAAACAAATAGTCTTATTATTTAGACAATAAATATATTTAATATCTGAATAATTCCAGGCAGGAGTGAGAATAAGATCATTTGGTATCATATATGCTGTATCTAGAAAATTCATTTCTTTGGCTTTGATATCAAATACTTTATCCCAGTTTTGATAATTAGCTTTAGTCAAAGTTGCTTTATGTGTCCCAACTTTAAGATTGAGAATATTGGCATCTGTATTGGATCTAGTCCTTTTAGAATCAAGGGTAACATTAGCCCCAGATGGAATAGAAGATATTTTCACTCCTCCTTTTCCTATTAATTTTTTGTTTTTAATGTCTACACTATAGCCTAGGGTTCGCATAAAAAATAAGAAGCCAAGTACGCCTATGATAATAGCGCTGATAAATACCAAAAGTATATTAGCAGTTAATCTTGCTCTAGTCATATTCTTAAATTTATACGTCCATAGTGGTTGGCAAGGAAAATCTTTGCACCTGGCCCGAGTTACTATTTAAGGGCTTAGTAACAAGGTCGATAATATTTCCAATGCTTTTAGCTACAAAATTTGTTTGAGTACTGCTGCCAGGAAGGCTATTATTTTTAGCCGTACTACTGCCACTACTAGTATCATTGGCAGTATTATTAGTCGTAGTCTTTGGCATAGGTTCTATCAAACGAGCTGAAATGATTAATCTCTTCCAATTTGTTCCTGGTGGGGTACATGTAAATAGAGTTAAGCTAGGATAATTCGTAGGGGCAATCACACTTAAATCCGTTGGTTCCACTATCTTTGACCCCTCTACTTGATATATATATTTTTTCTGCTCATATTGGACCTCTATTCTATCTCCAACCTTTAATTTATCAAGATTAACAAATATAAACTTATAATCTCCTGGCTTCCACCAGTCCGATGAAGAGTGTCCTCCAATCACCATATTCCCCACTTCTCCAGGCAGGCTAGTTCCTCCGTAGTGCACTACTCCAAAAGCCAAAGCTTTTTGATACGCCTCCTCCTCCCGGGAAGGTTCTAATACAATTGGGGCTTCGACACTAATATTAGGAATTATAATTCTATTACCAACTGGAGCATTTTGCGCCACATTAAAGCTATTGTTGATACTATTATTGGTATTTGTAGCAATAGAGATACTATTGTCTTGACTAGCTTTTGTTGTCCTAACCAAAGCGGTATTATTAGAATCTTTATTCTTAGCTTCTATCAATTGATTATAAAAATATTTAGATTGAACTTTGACTACAGGATAATTAAAAATAACATAAAAAAATGCAAAGCTTACAGCAGCAAGACTGGCATATCTAAATAATCCACCAATCCCCCTGGTGGCTAGTGATCTTGATTTAGATTTTTTGAATTTAGACTTTTGTTTTGCAGAAGTAATTAAAGCAGTATCTTCTTCTCTTAATACCTCCTGTTTTCTGGCACTAGATTCTCTAAGATCTATTTTAGGGATAAGGCTACTATGGTCTTTTTTATTCTTATACCAATAAGCTAAACGACTATCAATGTGTTGATCAAAGATCAGTTCTTTTGATATTAGTGAGCGAGCATAATTTAAATTTGGGCTAGAATTAACAGATACGACTGAAGCATTCTTGGGGGCCATTCTGACTTTTTCTACCTTGATTTTATTTAATGCCACACTAGATAAAGAACTATTTTGTGACCCACTAATACCATCCACCATGGCTGGTATTATGCTTGAAGAATCGTTTGTATTTAACATATAATTTTACTAGTAAGCTTTATTATTAATAATATTTCTGACCTTTTAAACAAAAATGCTATAGCAATACAGAATATATTATACCAATAATACTGCTAAAGGGATATAGTCCCTTATTTATAAAGCCAGAGTGGTGGAATTGGCAGACACGCACGACTCAAAATCGTGTGAGAGTGATCTCGTGAGGGTTCAAGTCCCTCCTCTGGCACCATTATATATAGCAATATCTGTCAATCAAAGTGACTTGCCCATGCCAGTAAATTGGTAGAATTTTTTCTATAATGATTGAGTTTTTATGTCTTAATTAATAAAGCGCAAAACTTTATATCTTCTAAAGATGTTTAAGTAACTTAAAATAAATTACAAGTTTCTATGTTTAAGAACAGTATAGATTATAATTCTATCTTGTTCTTATTCTTTTGATGTTTCCGTATTTTATGTAGATGCCAAAAAGAATAAGTAAAAGAAGCAACTACTATTAAGGCTACTACGGGAAGAATATATTTATCTATATTAGGGATCTTGCTGCCAAAATAATACCCACTTAACACTAGTGATGTAGACCAAAGCGACAGACCTACAAAATCCATGAACATATATTCTTTATAAGAATAATCCAAGCTTCCGATTAAACCAGGGAATATAGTTCTAACAATAGGGGTAAACTTTGATAATATAATTGCCAAGAATCTTCTTTGTGATAATAGTTTTAAGGCTTGGTCTACTTTTCCCATTTCTTGCAGGCCTGTTTTGGCAAATATCTTCTGCCCATATTTTTTACCAAGGTAATATCCAAGACTATCGCCCAATAGCCCAGCAAAAATAATAACAGCTATAGCGGCCATAAAATGATAGCTATTATCTTTAGCAGCCAATATTCCAGCAGCAAATAATAAAGAATCTCCAGGCAAAAAGAATCCAGCCAGTAGCCCGGACTCTACAAATACAATTACAAATAACCCGATTAAACCAAAACTAGTTAATAAGCTTTGAGGATCTAAAATAGACATATATCCTTATATTATCATTTTATAATCATCCCCCTCAATCAAATTTTATATTTAAACCAAAGGCAGTAGCTTGTCTTTTTTTAAATTTAATAGAAACTATATAAGGTAGTTGTGGGGGCGCTTACAAAAAGCATTGACAATCTATCCCTGTTATGTTATTATTAAGACATATTATGAAACGCACAGGATACCTCCAAGTAGGACACTCTGTCTTCTTAAATTGTTAATCTACTAAAGTATACTTCATTTGCTGTTTTGAAACCTATTATTGCTCTTGGACGTTCATTAAGATAAGTTAGAGTCTTATCTATGGTATCTTGGGTTACAGTACTTAAGTTAGTTTTCTTATGTATAAAGTGCCTAATCCACTTATTAGTATTTTCAACTAAACCTTTCTCCCAACTATGGTAGGGATGAGTGAAATAGAATGGCACATCCAAAAGCTTTTCAAAGTACTTGTAATGAGTAAAGGCTATATCGTTATCAGTTAAGATAGTTTTTACTAGGATGCCAGTGAACATTAGCTTTAGGGCTAGTTCTAGTTCTGACTTAGTTCTATTAGGTAGCAAACGAATTAGGGTCTTCTTACTTAGTGTATCTACTGCCACTAGTAGTACAGCCTTACTGCCACTTTTAGTTGGGCTGACTATAAAATCTAGTTCCCAATGACCAGGCTCATCATATAGAATACGTTCTTCGATCCACTTACGTTCACCTATTAAGCTTCGCCTGTATATGGTTTTCTTACCTCTAGGCTTACCCTTAAAGTAAAGCTGGTGTTGCTTAGCATACAGGGTTATATAACGGTAGATAGTTCTTTTTGTAATGTGTGGTAGGTTTAAGTTCCTAGCCCTAATACTGCCAGCTATCTCGGCTGGAGACCAGCCTTGGTCTAGACTAGAATCAACATAATCCCTAAGCTCTTTGTTAGATGCTACCTTATTACTCTTGGTTCTAGCCCAGTAATGCTTTTGATAGGCTTTAATACTAGCTTTGACAGCTAGGTATTCACCAGATACTTTCATATGCTTCAGTTCACGACTAATAGTATTAGGGCTGCGCCCTAGCTCGGAAGCTATATATCTAATACTTTTTCCTTGAGAGTACCAATGTTCTATCTTGACTCTATCCTCATAACATAAATGATCATATTTTTGTCCCATGGCTACAATTGTAGCTTTTGATCTAGTTATCTTTCTAATTTTTCTATATCTTTTCATATTTACTAACCTCCTGATTATTTGTTGGTTAGTGTCCTACTTCAAA